>NZ_JBLTYX010000022.1:0-107543 GCF_048066115.1 Niveispirillum sp. KHB5.9
GAGCGAAGCGAGCCCTGACACCTCAAAGGCACCGTCGCTTGTCAGGGCTCGCTTTGCTCGACCTGACCTACGGGTTCACTTCAGCAGCATCCACCGTCACCCCGGCGAAGGCCGGGGTGACGGTGGAAGGGGCTTCTAAGTTAGCGCCTATGGGCGCACGCCGGGATGACGGGAGGGGGGCTGGCCGCCTCACACCGGCCCGCCACCCACCTCTTCCAGATAAACCTTGGCCATTTCCGCGTAATGCGGAGCGATGGACATCTGGGATTTGATGTCATCCTCGGTCAGCAGGCGCAGGAATTTCGCCGGGCTTCCGCCCCAAAGCTCGCCGGCCTTCACCCGCTTGCCCGGTGTGACCAGGGCGCCGGCCGCCACCATGGCACCGGCCTCCACCACCACCCCATCCATGATGCAGGCCTTCATGCCGATGAAGGCCCCATCCTCCACCACGCAGCCATGCAGCAGGGCCAGATGGCCGACGGTGACATTGTCGCCGATGGTCGTGCTGAAACGGTTGCGGGTGCAGTGGACGACGCTGCCATCCTGGATGTTGGAGTTCCTGCCGATGCGGATGGAATGCACATCGCCGCGGATGGTGACACCGAACCAGATATTGCTGCCCGCCCCGATCTCCACATCGCCGATGATCGTGGCATTGGCCAGGAACACCGTGGGGTCGATCACGGGCAGCTTGCCCTTGAAGGGCAGGATGGTGGGGATGGGGCGGCTATGGATCATGGGAACACCGGCACCACGTCCAGGCCCAGCGTTTCGGCAAAGCCGTACATGATGTTGAAATTCTGCACGGCCTGGCCCGAGGCGCCCTTCATCAGATTGTCGATGACGGAAACCAGGATGGCGCGGCCGGGGATGCGGTCGGCGAAAACATTGATCAGCGCCAAGTTGGAGCCGGCGACATGCCGCGTCTGCGGGCCGACACCGGGCGCCAGCAGCTTCACGAACGCCTCACCCGCATAGGCCTTTTCCAGGCTGGCGCGCAGGTCGGCGGCGGTGACGCCGTCCTTCAGGCGGACATAGGTCGTGGCCATCATGCCCCGGTTCATCGGGATCAGATGCGGGGTGAAGGCGATGCGGACATCATCGCGGCCGGCGGCCCAGCCCAGGCTCTGTTCGATCTCCGGCGCGTGGCGGTGGGATGCGACGCCATAGGCATGCATGCCTTCCGCCACCTCGCAATAAAGGCTGCCCTGCTTGGCATCGCGGCCGGCACCGGACACGCCGGACTTGGCATCGATGATGATGTCATCGGCCTGGATCAGCCCGTCGCGCAGCAGCGGCAGCAGCGGCAGCAGCGAGGCGGTGGGATAGCAGCCGGGATTGGCCACCAGCCGGGCCGCGGCCACCTGTTCACGCGCCACTTCCGCCAGGCCGTACACGGCGGTTGCCTGCAGGTCGGTGGCCTTGTGGGCGTGGCCATACCATTCGGCGTAGGTATCGACATTGAACAGGCGGAAATCGGCCGACAGGTCGCATATGCGGACATGGGCGGGCAGACCGGCAATCACCTCCTGCGTCGTGCCGTGCGGCAGGCCGCAGAAGACGAAATCGACCTCGTCCCAGTTCACGTCGGCGATCTTGGTCAGGACCGGCAGATCATAGGGGGCCAGGTGCGGGAACACTTCCGACACCGGTTTGCCGGCGGCACGCTCCCCCGTCAGGGCGGTGATGCGGACATTGGGATGGCGCAGCAGCAATCGCATCAGTTCCGCGCCCGTATAGCCGGAAGCGCCCAGAATGGCGACGCGGACGGGGTTGGCGGCGGAAAAGGCGGTCATGTGCTGCAAGCTCCTGATCAACGAAAGGGGCGATACCATCGCACCCGTTCGTTACAAATACAGCTTCATGCCCTCATGCGAAGCATCAAAGCCAAGGCGCTGGTAGAACCTGTGCGCATCGGTCCGCCCCTTGTCGGTGGTCAATTGCACCAGTCCGCAGCCGCGCGCCCGCACCATGTCCAGGCAATTCTCGATCAGGATGGCGCCCAGGCCCTTGTTGCGCAGATTGGACGCCACGCGCACCGCCTCGATCGTGCAGCGGCGCATGCCCTTGCGGCCCAGGCCGCGCGCATAATTCAGCTGGGCCATGCCGACGACGCGGCCATCCAGGTCCAGGACCAGGATCTCCGCACTGGGGTCCAGCATGATCTCGTCCCAGGCCTCGTAATAGGGTTCCAGGTCGGTGGTATCCTCCCGCCCCTGCCCCAGCATGTCATCCACCAGCAGCGCCACCATCTCCGGCACGTCCCGGCGCTGGGCCATGCGCACCACGATATCGTCCTTGATCGTCATCCGGTCCCCCTCGTGATCCCTGCCCCCGGTTATAACAGGGATCGGGGATCGACAGGGGGCCGATATATCGCCCCATCGATACCGCATAGGGCCCTTGCGATGGATTCGCATTTTCACTCTGGCGTATGCGAGTGATTTGCAGTATCCAGACATTCCCAACGCTGACCGGGGTCGCTGTCCGATCATGTATGTCTGCATCTGTAACGCCATCAACTGCAAGACGGTTCGCAAGAGCGTTAATGACGGTGCGGGCAGCGTTGCCAGCGTTTTCAAGTCCTGCGGGAAGACCCCGCAATGCGGTCGTTGCTTCACCACCATCCGTGACATGGTGGGCGAAAGCCGTGCCGCCAACAGCGACGTGTGCATGACGCACGCCATCGCCGCCGAATAAGCGTCAGCAACCCTTCAGATTGGTGGGATTGCAGGGGCCCTTCTTCAGCTCTCCCCGCATGGCCTTGCGCGCCTCGTCCTTGGCCGCTTCCTCGGCCTTGTCGGCTTCGGCTTCCGCCTTCAGCTTGGCTTTCGCCTCCTCGATCTTGCGGGCACGGTCCTCCTTGATCACCCGCAGGTCCGGGTCGTTCTTGGCCAGACGGGCGCCCAGCAGGTTCAGGTTGCGGTCGGCGGCGGCATAAAGCGGTTCGTCACTGATCGACCCGTCGGCCCGCGGCGCGCCCTCCTCGCTGGCCGAGACATAGACGACACGGTAATGACCATAGGCCTCGTCATAGCGGCCCAGTTCCTGGTTGATCAGGGCCAGCTGATAGCGGGCCTGCATGTTTTCCGGGTCCTTGGCGGCCAGCCGGCCGTAGAATTCCAAGGCCATGACATAATCCTTGGCCGCCAGCGCCGCCTTGCCCCGGTCATTGTCGTCATTCATGAAGGGATTGACCGGTTGGGCCCAGCGCGGCGTCAGGCAACCCGGCAATGCGACCAGCAAGGACAGGGCCAGGCAGACGGACGGCAGGCGGCGGATCATGAGGGCCTCGGGCTTCGATGTATCGTCCGCATCCTATCACGGTGGCGGCGGCCGTCACTTGCTACGCGAAAGATAGTTCACCATCCTCACCCCCTCGCTTATGGTGTCAGCAACCATACAGGGGTGGGTATGCAGGCGGAAGAAAGCGGCTGGGCGACGGACCGGATGATCCTGGTGCAGGATCGCGGCATGCTGGCGCTGCTGCTGTTTTGGTGGCGCCTGAAACAGGCCAATGGCGGCACCGTCCTGCCCACCCGCCGGCAGATGGATCCCTGCGCCTTTCCCCGGTCCATCCTGCCCAACATGTTCATCTATGAACGCGACGGCGACCGCCGCCTGCGCTGCCGCCTGTCGGGCACCAGGATGCGCGAGCTGTTCGGGGTGGATGGCACGGGGCTTTATCTGGATCAGATGATGGTGCCGGCCTCCGTACCCGGCCGCAACGCCCTGTTCCATGACAGCCTGGATAACAGAATGCCGATGTTCTATCGCGGCTATCTGGTGCCGGCGGGCCGCGGCTGGCGCGGGTTCAACCGGCTGCTGCTGCCGGTATCGGTGGAACCGGGGGCGCCACCGGCACAGGTGATGGGCATGGTCCGCGTGTTCGATCCCCCGCCCGGCAACCGCGACGCCGCCGATGCCGACGGGCTGGTCAGCGCCCGGCTGCTGGGCGACGGGGAATGCGGGGAGCTGGCGGAGTAGTCACGCCGCCGCCAGCACCGCCTCCACCTGCCGCGTCGTGGCCAGATCCAGGCGGAACTGCAGGCGCAGCACGCCGTCTGTGCAGCTGACGGTGCGGCCGCGCAAGGGGCCGCCGGGCAATCCTGCCAGTTCCACCTCGTCCCCCGGACGCACCGTCAGGCCGGTGCGGATGGCGGCACCGGCGGCGGACAGGTCGATGACCCGGCCGGCCTGCGGGCTGCCGCTGACGCCCCTGGCGCCCTTGACGGACAGTTCCACGGCCATATCCACCTCGCGCCGTTCGAAGGCACGGCGCTCACCGGCATGGTCCATGGCGGTCAGGAAATCCTCCACCTCCTGGCGCAGCTGCTCGGCCTGTTCGGACAGCTCGCCGGCCGCGGCGTGCAGCTGGGCGGATGCCGACATGGTGAACTGGGCGCCCTCGCGCACCGACACGATGCTTTCCGATACCTCGCCGGTGCGATGGGCGGCCTCATGCACGTTGCGGCTGATTTCCGCGGTGGCGGCACCCTGCTGGTTCACCGCACTGGCGATGGTGCTGGAATTCTGGCCGATGCTGTCGATGATGTCGGTGATGGCACCGATCATGCCGGCCGCGTCCTCGGCCGCGTCCTTCACGGCGCGGGCCTGATGGGCGATATCCTCCGTGGCACGCGCGGTCTGGCCGGACAGGTTCTTCACCTCCCCGGCCACCACGGCGAAGCCCTTGCCGGCCTCCCCCGCCCGAGCCGCCTCGATCGTGGCGTTCAGGGCCAGCAGGTTGGTCTGGCTGGCAATGTCGCTGATCAGGCCGACGACGCCCTGGACATTGGCGACCACGCTCGACAGCTCGTCCATGATGCGCCGTGCATTGTGGGCCTTGTCGACGGCATCGGCGGTGATCTGGGCGGTGATGGAGACCTGACGGCCGATCTCCGCACTGGACGCCGACAGTTCCTCCGTCGCGGCAGCCACGGTCTGGGCATTGTCGCGGGCGACCTGGGCGCTGTCGGCGACACTGTCGGACTGGCGGCCGGTCATTTCCGCCTGTTGCTGCAGGCCGCCGGAGGTGGCTTCCAGCTCCGTCGCGGCGGCAGCCACGGTCTTCAGCTTGCCGGCGACGGCCAGCTTGAAGTCGCGGGTCAGCACCTCCAGGGCGGCGCGGCGGCGCTCCTTGGCCTCCTCCTCCTGGGCCTTTTCGGCCTCCAGGGCGCGGGCCCGCAGGGCATTGTCGCGGAAGATGGCAACGGCGCGGGCCATGGCCCCCACCTCGTTGGCAGCCGTCGCCTCCGGCACCTCCACCTCCAGCCTGCCCTGGGCCAGATCGCGCATGGTGGCGGTCAGGGCCGACAGGGGCCGCGCCAGGGTGCGGGCCACCGCGCTGGAGCAGAGCGCCGACAGGCCGCCCAGCACGACCATGGCGATCACCTGGATCAGCAGCATCTGGCGGTGCTTGCGGCCGACATCATCGGTATAGACGCCGGAGCCCACCACCCAGCCCCATTCGGGCACCAGTTCCACATAGGAGATCTTGCTCACCGGCTCGTCATAACCGGCTTTGGGCCATTGATAGGGCACATAGCCGGCCTTGTCCGGCCCCGTGGCCACGCGCACCATGTCGCGGAACATCAGGGTACCGATCGGATCCTTGAAATTGGACATGTCCTGTCCGTCCAGCTCCGGCTTGATCGGATGCATGACCATGCGGTGGCTGGTGTCGTTCACCCAGACATATTCACCGGAGAAGCGCATGGCCTTGATGGCGGCCAGGGCGCGTGCCTGGGCTTCGCCCTTTGTCAGAGTGCCGGCCTTCTCCTGGGCGGCATAGGCATGGGCGACACCGGCCGCCCCCTCCACCGCCGAGCGGGCGCTGGCGCGATAGCGTTCCTGCAACTGGGCATATTGCTGCTCGCTGGTCAGGACCGCGAAGCAGACCAGACCCAGCAGCGAGATCAGCACGATCAGGCCCAGCCGTTTCGAGATAGAACTATTGTGGAACCATTCTGAAATATTCGCCAACCGCATCATTTCGCCACCGTCCTGTTTTTCTCTATTATTGAACGACCATTCAGAACATTTACTGGCGCTTGTATCCGCAAAGCCGGACCGGGCGGCAACCGGCAATTTGGCGAAATCCGGGATCAATCGGTTAAGCTGTCATTGACCGTGCCGCCAAAGCCTTGATCTGCGGTCGTTTCCCGTCCAACTGTATCGGGTTGGAACGGGTATCCGGGCCTTGTTCCGCGTCAAACTGCGGCAATCAGCCACACATCCGGATTACCCCGAGAGAGGGATTGGGAGGGAAAGATGGCCGTTCCGTTCACCCTGCTGGGCCTGGACCATATCGTGCTGCGAGTGCGCGATATCGGGCGGATGATGGGCTTCTATCAAGAGGTCCTGGGTTGCTCTTTGCAAAAAATCCAGGCGGAGATCGGGCTCTACCAGTTGCGCGCCGGGCGCCAGCTGATCGATCTGGTGCCGTTGGATGGCAAGCTGGGTCGGATGGGCGGGGCCGGGCCGGGGGCGGAGGGGCGCAACCTGGAGCATTTCTGCCTGGAGGTGTCGCCGTTCGATGATGCGGCGATCCGTGCGCATCTGGCGGCGCATAGGGTGGAGGTCGGCACCACGGGGATGCGTAATGGCGCGCGTGGTGAGGGGCTGTCGATCTATCTGACCGACCCGGAGGGGAACAATGTGGAGCTGAAGGCGGTGTTGTAGGTTTTAGAAATGCCGCCAGCCGCCGGTGCCCAGGTCGGCCTCGGCCCCCTCCAGACCCAGCACATCCAGGCCGGGTTCGCCTTCGATCACCTTGCCGATGCGGGTGACCTTGATGCCGGCATTGATGCCGGCGGCGGCGATGTCTTCGGCCTTGTCGGCCGGGGCGGTGAAGGCGATTTCGTAATCGTCGCCACCGGTCAGCACCGCCTTGCGCAGGGACGGCGTGTTCAGCAGCAGGCGCAGGGCGGCACCGGACATGGGTACGGCCTGCGCATCCAGCTGCAAGCGCACCTTGCTCGCCAGCGCCAGATGGCGCAGATCGGCGACCAGCCCGTCGGACACGTCCAACGCCGCCGTACCGAACACGCGCAGCGAGGCGACAAGGTCCAGGCGCGGGGTGGGCCGGCGCAGACGGGAGAGCAGATAGGCGCGGTCGGTGTCGCTGACGGGCTGGGTCGGCGCCCCCAGGGCCAGCTTCAGCCCCAGCGCGGCATCGCCGATGGAGCCGGTAACGAACAGGGCGTCGCCCAGCTTGGCGCCCTTGCGGCGGATCATGCGGTTGCGCGGCACCAGGCCGAGCGCGGTGATGGTCAGCGACAGGGGGCCGGAGGTGGAGACGCTGTCACCGCCGGCCAGATTGACCTTGAATTCGCGCTGCGCCTCGCCCAACCCCTTGGCGAACGCTTCAACCCAATCATCGCCGATGCTCTTGGGCAAGGACGTGGTCAGGGAATAGGCCAGCGGTTCGGCACCCTTGGCCGCCAGATCCGACATGTTGACGGCCAGGATCTTGTGGCCCAGGTCGGCGGGATTGTCCTGGGGCAGGAAATGCACGCCGCTGACCATGGCGTCGGTGGTGACCACCAGCTGCTGATCATACGGCACGTCCAGCACGGCGGCATCGTCGGTCAGGTCGAAGGCACCGGGCACGCCCACGGCCAGGGGCCGGAAGAAACGTTCGATCCGGCCGAATTCACCCAAACCAGCGATTGCCACCACAGGCGATGTCACGACGCGTTACCCCTTGGCCTTCGCGTCCATCTCGGCCGCGCGCAGGATGCGGGCCAGCTTGTCCAGCACACCATTGACCATGCCGGGTTCACGGCCGGCGAAGAAGGCGTGGGTGACGTCGATATAATCGTTGATGATGATGTAGGGGGGCACGGAATTGTTGGCCAGCAGTTCCCAGGACCCGGCGCGCAGGATGGCGCGCAGCAGCAGTTCCATGCGCTCCAGCGACCATTGCCGGTCCAGAAGCCCGCCCAGATGCTGGTCCACCTCCGCCAGGCGCCCCTGCACGCCGCGCACGATGTCGGCGAACAGGGTCGGGTCGGCGGTCACGAATTCCTCGCCATCCTGCTCCTGACCGATGCGGTGGCGGGCAAATTCATGGATGACGGTATCGCTGGACGCACCGGCCAGATCGATCTGGTACAGGCCCTGGACGGCGGCCAGACGGGCGGCCGAACGGCGGGCCTTGGCGGACCCGGTGGGCTTGATCTTGGGCGCCGGCTCATTGGCGGCGACCGGGGCGGTGGTCTTCTTGCGGGGGGGCATATTGGAACCTGGAAACTCAGCGGGAATAGAGACGGAACTGCTTCTTCAGCTCGATCATCTGAAGGCAGGCATTGGCGGCGAAACCGCCCTTGTTCTTCTGATCGACAGCGGCCCGGGCCCAGGCCTGCTTGAAATCCTCGGTCGTCAGGATGCCATTGCCGATGGCCAGCGTGTGCTGCAAAGACAGCTGGGCCAGACCATGGGCGCTTTCCTGGCAGACATAGTCGTAATGGGTGGTCTCACCCCGGATCACGCAGCCCAGCGCCACATAGCCGTCGAAACGGCGGCGGCCGGAATAGAAATCCATCGACTTGACGGAGAACTGGATGGCGGCGGGGATTTCCAGGGCGCCAGGCACCTGGAATATCTCGTAGGTGGCACCGACCGCCTCCAGTGCCGCCACTGCACCCTTCACCAGCTCGTCCGCGAGGTCGTCATAGAAACGGGCCTCGACGATCATGATATGGGGTGCGTCAGCCATTTGGGTCATCCAGCCGGTCATGTTGAAAGGATCAGAAGGGGGTGGGTATGGCCCTTTGGCCGACAATGGTCAACCCATAGCCTTCGAGGCCCACCACCGTCTTTTTGGTATTGCTCAACAGCACCATGCGCTTCACGCCCAGGTCGTTCAGGATCTGGGCGCCGATGCCATAGTCGCGCAGCTCGCCATGCGGGTCGGTGGTGCCGTCATCGATGGCGCGCAGCCGGTCGGCCAGCGAGAAGGGCTGGGCATCGCGCATCAGGACGATGACGCCGCGCCCTTCCTCCCCCACCGCCTTCATGGCGACGTCCAGGCCGCCGGCGGGGCCATGGCGGTTGTCGGCCAGCAGGTCCTTGACGATGTTCAGCGAATGCATGCGCACCGGCACCGGCACGCCATCATGGATGTCGCCCTTGACCAGCGCGATATGCTCCGCACCGCTGATGCGGTTGCGATAGACGATCATTTCGAACCGGCCGCCGAAATGGCTGTCCAGCACGGTGCGGTAGGAACGCTCGATGATGGTCTCCGTGCGGCGGCGATAGGCGATCAGGTCGGCGATGGTGCCGATCTTCAGCCCGTGCAGCTGCGCGAACTTCACTAGGTCCGGCATGCGGGCCATGGTGCCGTCATCATTCATGATCTCGCAGATCACGCCCGCTGCCGGCAGACCGGCCAGACGGGAGAAATCCACCGATGCCTCGGTATGGCCCGCGCGGACCAGGGTGCCACCATCGCGCGCCAGCAGCGGGAAGACATGGCCGGGCGTGACGATGTCGCGGCTGTCGACATTCTCGTCGATGGCGACCTGGATGGTGCGCGAGCGATCGGCGGCGGAGATGCCGGTGGTGACGCCGGTGCGGGCCTCAATGGAGACGGTAAAGGCGGTCTGGTGCCGGGTGCCGTTCTGCTGCGCCATCAGCGGCAGGCGCAGACGCTCATTATGCTGGCTGTCGATGGCCAGACAGATCAGGCCACGGCCGAAGCGGGCCATGAAATTGATGGCTTCCGGCGTGGCGGCGGAAGCGGGGATCACCAGATCGCCCTCATTCTCCCGGTCCTCGTCATCGACCAGGATGAACATGCGGCCCTGGCGCGCCTCTTCGATCAATTCCTCGGTGCTCGACAGCACGGGACGATCTTCCTCCGTCAGGCGGGTTTCGGTGATCGACATGGTTTAAGCGTCCTTCCCCACCAGCCGCGCGACATAGCGCGCCAGCATATCCACTTCCAGATTGATCTTCGCTCCCGGCCCGATCAGGCCGAAGGTGGTCTGTTCCGCCGTATGCGGGATGATGTTGACGCCGAACACGTCGTCATCGACCTCGTTCACCGTCAGCGACACGCCATTCAGCGCGACGGAGCCCTTGGCGGCGATGAAGTTCTTCAGCTTCTGCGGCACGCGGAAGCGCCAGCGATGGCTGTCGCCGTCCGGCGTGACGGACACGACCTCCGCCACGGCATCGACATGGCCATAGACCAGATGGCCGCCCAGCTCGTCCCCCAGCTTCAGCGAGCGTTCGAGGTTCAGCGGCGTGCCGACCACCCAGTCGCCGACCGTGGTCTTGGCGATGGTTTCGGCGGACACATCGACCTTGTAGGCATTGGCCAGTTTCTCCACCACGGTCAGGCAGACCCCGTTGGAAGCAATGGACGCGCCCATGGCAACGGTCGACAGGTCGAACCGTGTCTCGATGGTCAGTCTCAGGTCGCCACGGCGCTCGATCTCCACGACGCGGCCGACATCGGTGATGATTCCGGTAAACATGGGCCATAACCTAGGGCTTGGCGCGGATTTGCGCGAGAGGGCGATGGATGCGCGGGGCGCATGGCGGGGGACCGGAGATCAGCCGGATCGGCGGTGATGCTCGGCACTGTCGCGACCGGGGGACAGCCGCAGCGCCCGGTCCAGCACGTCCACCCCCAGCCCACCCACGGCCGGCAGCCCGTCGCCGCCGATCAGCATCGGTGCGCGGAACCATTCCACCCGGTCGACCAACCCGGCTTTCAGGAAGGCTGTGGCCACCGTCGGCCCACCCTCGATCAGCAGGCGGGTGATCCCCTGCCCGGCGATGGCGGTCAGGCTGGCCGCCACGGGCAGGCGGCCAGCCTCGTCGGCATCGACGCGCAGGATGCGGACGCCGTGTGCTTCCAGTGCCGCGGCACGCTCCGGGTCGGCCCCGGCCAAGGTCACGACCCAGGTCGGCGCCACGCTTGCCGCCCCCTGGGCCAGTTTCGATGTGACGGGCAGCCGCAACGCACTGTCCAGGACGATGCGCACCGGGTTGGCGCCTTCCAGGCCGGGCAGCCGGCAGGTCAGTTCCGGGTCGTCGGCCAGAGCCGTGCCGATGCCGACCAGGATGGCGTCGTGGTTGGCACGCAGCAGGTGGCCACGTGCACGGCTTTCCGGGCCGGTGATCCATTGGCTGTGGCCGGTGGAGGTGGCGACCCGCGCATCCAGGCTGGTGGCCAGTTTCAGGGTGACACCGGGGCGGCCGTGCAGGATGCGGGTGATGAAGCCGAAATTGACGTCCAGCGCGTCATCGGCACACAGGCCGACATCGACCCGGATGCCCGCCTCGCGCAGTCGCCTTATGCCGCCGCCGGAGACGCGGGGGTCCGGATCCTCGCACGCGACCACGATGCGATTGAGGCCGGCATCGATCAGCGCCTCTGAACAGGGCGGCGTCTTGCCATGGTGGTTGCAGGGTTCCAGGCTGACATAGGCGGTGGCACCGCGCGCGCCATCGCCGGCCTGGGCCAGGGCCTGGGGTTCGCCATGCGGGCGGCCGCCAGGCGCGGTGACGCCACGACCCAGCACGATCCCGTCCTTGACCACGATGCAGCCCACCGACGGGTTGGGCCAGACACGGCCCAGGTTGCGCCGGGCCAAGCCCAGTGCCGCCTGCATATGGCCGTGATCCGTGTCGCTGAAAACGGGGTCGGTCAAGCCGGGCCCTCCGTCAGTCCTCGGCCTCGGGCCGCAGCTTCTCGACAAATTCGTTGAAATCGGCGGCCTCGCGGAAGTCGCGATAGACCGACGCGTAGCGGATGTACGCCACCTTGTCGATGCCGGCCAACTGGTTCATCACCATCTCGCCGATCTGGGTGGAGGGGATTTCGGTTTCCCCGCTGCTTTCCAGCTGGCGCACGATGGAGTTCACGACGCGGTCCACCCGGTCGGCATCCACGGGCCGCTTGCGCAGCGAGATGCGCATGGAGCGCAGCAGTTTCTCCCGGTCGAAGGGTTCCTTCTGGCCGGACGATTTCACCACATAGAGTTCACGCAGCTGCACCCGTTCGAAGGTGGTGAAGCGGGCACCGCAGGCCGGGCAGAAACGACGGCGGCGGATGGCGGACCCATCGTCGGTGGGGCGACTGTCCTTCACCTGGGTATCGTCATTCCCGCAAAACGGACAGCGCATGAAACCCCTCCGTGATTTGTTTCGTTAATGGTCCCTGATCTGACGATCAGGAACCTCCTCAAACGCCGGGCGCCGCCATCCGGCGGCTTGGCTCACGCGACCATGTGGTCGCGGGCCGGCGGTCGCCGGCCTCCGGGCACATGAGGCATTGCCTCATGTGCCCGGCTTTGCCAAAGCAGAAACCCCGATTCCGGGATGGCCGGAACCGGGGTTCTTGTCAAGCTTACAGCGTCGGGTAGATCGGGAAGCGGCGGCACAGTTCCTGTACCCGCGCCCGCACCCGGCTTTCCGCAGCACTATTGTCACCATTGCTGACCGCCAGCGCGTCCAGCACTTCCACGATCATGTCGCCGACCTGGGCGAATTCGGCGGTGCCGAAGCCGCGGGTGGTGGCGGCAGGCGTGCCCAGGCGGACGCCCGAGGTCACGAACGGCTTTTCCGGGTCGAACGGCACGCCGTTCTTGTTGCAGGTCATGCCGGCATTTTCCAAGGCATGCTCGGCGGCCTTGCCGGTCAGCTTCTTGGGACGCAGGTCGACCAGCACGATATGGCTGTCGGTACCGCCGGACACGATGTCCAGGCCGCCGGCGATCAGGCGCTCGGCCAGGACCTTGGCATTGGCGACGACGTTGGTGGCATAGGTCTTGAACTCCGGCTTCAGCGCCTCGCCGAAGGACACGGCCTTGGCGGCGATGACATGCATCAGCGGGCCGCCCTGCAGGCCGGGGAACACGGCGGAGTTGATCTTCTTGCCCAGGTCCGGGTCGTTGGACAGGATCATGCCGCCACGCGGGCCGCGCAGGGTCTTGTGCGTCGTCGTCGTGGTGATATGGGCGTGCGGGATGGGCGACGGATAGACGCCGGCCGCGACCAGACCCGCGTAATGGGCCATGTCGACCATCAGGTACGCGCCGATCTCGTCCGCGATCTTGCGGAAGCGGGCGAAGTCGATCTGGCGCGGATAGGCGGAACCACCGGCGATGATCAGCTTCGGCTTATGCTCGCGCGCCTTGGCCTCGACATCGTCATAGTCGATCAGGTTGGTGTCGCGGGTCACGCCATAGGACACGACCTTGAACCACTTGCCCGACTGGTTGGCGGGGGAGCCATGGGTCAGGTGGCCGCCGGCGGCCAGGTCCATACCCATGAAGGTGTCGCCGGGCTGAAGCAGCGCCATGAACACGGCCTGGTTGGCCTGCGCGCCGGAATGCGGCTGGACATTCACATACTCACAGCCGAACAGCTTCTTGGCGCGCTCGATGGCCAGCGTCTCGGCCACGTCGACATATTCGCAACCGCCGTAATAGCGCTTGCCTGAGTAACCCTCGGCATACTTGTTGGTCAGGACGGAGCCCTGGGCCTCCAGCACGGCGGTGGAGACGATGTTCTCCGACGCGATCAACTCGATCTGGTCCTGCTGCCGGCCCAGTTCCTGGCGGATGGCGGCGTACAGGTCGGGATCGGCATCGGCCAGGTTATCGGAAAAGAAACCCTGAATGCTCATGTGCGTCTGGTCCTCTGGTACTGTTTTGGGCTGATCAGCCCAACAGGGCGACACGGCGGGCATGACGGCCGCCTTCGAATTCGGTGGAGAAGAAGACGGCCACACAATCCTTGGCCACCTCCACGCCGATGGTGCGCGCACCCAGGCACAGCACGTTGGCGTCATTATGCAGGCGGGTCAGCCGCGCTTCCGTCGGCGTGTGGCACAGGGCGGCGCGGACATGGCGGTGGCGGTTGGCGGCGATGGAGATGCCGATGCCGGTGCCACAGATCAGCACGCCGGACGTGGCGCGGCCATCGGCCAGGGCCGCGGCGACGGCATCGGCGAAGCTGGGATAATCCACCGATTCCGGGCCATTGGTGCCCAGGTCGAGCACGGTATGGCCGGCAGCGCGCAGCTGCTCGGCAAGCACGGCCTTCAGCTCCGGACTGGCATGGTCGCCGGCGATGGCGATGGTCTGGACGCCCATGTTCTCACCCTTTTCCGGGCGAGGCCGCCCGGCACCCTGGAATCCTTATAGACACCCCATCGATAGGGGGTCACCGACGCGGCCGACCCTAGCAGAAGTGTCGTCCCCGCACCAGTTCCCGCCCAGGGCCGTGAAAGCAGCCCCGCCCTGCCGGTGACGCGCGCCTGCCTTCATCGCAAATCTGCAAATAGCGGGAAATAGAAACAATTGAAACATAGCCATGGCAAATTGAAGCACGCCACCTTACGCTATGCCCATGCCCATATTGCGGCCGCGAACGAAGACAATTCGGCAAATATCTAAAATGTTTGTGATAATCGGGCAGAAAGTCGATATCACGCCGCACTATCGTGATTGCGCGGGGATGTCGAACATAGAAGCCATATCAGATAGATGCGCATATTCCGACTGTAACAATTGATATGATGGCATATGGCCAAGTAAAAAAACATACAGATACGTTCCGTTATGCATTGACAGGGAATTGTCCCCGTGCGAAGCGTCCATTCGTTGTTGGTTAACCGTTCAAGAACGTTGAGAGCGATGGAACAGCAGGGCAATGAGGTATTGGCGGGTGATCTGCTGCGAATGACGGCAGAGATTGTTTCCGCTTATGTGGGGCAGAACACGCTTGCGACGCAGCAATTGCCGGACGTGATCAACGCCGTCTACGCGACGCTGACCGGGCTGCAGGGCGCACCCGTGGAAGTGTCGGCCGAGCCGGCCCGTCCGGCCGTGCCGATCAAGAAGTCGGTGACGCCGGAATACATCGTCTGTCTGGAGGACGGCAAGAAGCTGAAGATGCTGAAGCGGCATCTGCGCTCCACCTATGACATGTCGCCCGACGAATACCGCGCGAAGTGGGGCCTGCCGCCGGATTATCCGATGGTTGCACCCAATTACGCGGCACAGCGGTCGGAATTCGCCAAAAAGATCGGCCTGGGCCGCGGCGATACCCGCACCACCCGCCGTCGGGGCTGAAAGGGTTGGTTCATAGAACACGGGGCCGGGGCAGAGCCGGACCCGTGTTCTATGACGATCCCTTGCGCAGCACGTAATTCAGCTTGGCCAGCGCATTTCGGGCCAGCACGGGCTTGCCGGCGCTGGCCGGGCCCTGGATGATGACTTCGGTATTGGTCACCGGGTCGATGGCGCTGACGCGCACGATATTGCCGACCGCGTGGAACTCGATCAGCACGTCGCGTTCATTGAGCGGCGGCCGCGCCATGGTGCCGCTCCCTTCCCCTCAGCCCAGGTTGGACGGCGCATAGGCGCCATAGGACAGCGACGAGGTCCAGAACCGTTCCAGCGTGCGCATCGTCTCGTTGGCGCGGGACAGTTCGTCGGCTGACAGGCCGGACTTGTCCAGCGACTCCACCTGGCGGGCGAACAGCTCCGATATCCGGTCGCGCAGCTTCAGCCCCTTGTCGGAGAGGCGCACGCGCACCGACCGGCGGTCATGCGTGGAACGTTCCTGGGTCAGGTAGCCGTTCTCATGCATCTTTTTCACGTTGTAGGACACGTTGGAGCCCAGATAGTAGCCCCGTGCCGTCAATTCGCCGACCGTCAGCTCGTCATCGCCGATATTGTAGAGGATGAGGCTCTGGACATTGTTGATGTCCTGCATGCCTAAACGGTCGAGTTCGATCTTGAGGACTTCCAGGAAATGACGATGCAGCCGCTCGATGAGCAGAATGCTGTCGTAATAGGGTTGACGCAAGGTCATCTCCATCGATCCCAGGCCGCCGAACGCGTGAAATAGAGCGTCTTTAATGATCGCCTTTTAACACGATCAGGCGTTATGCCTAGACAAAAACCATAACCCGTTCGGAAAGAAACGCCGTAAAAGTGCAAAATTGCACAGAAACAGGGTGTCGAAGCCCGGCGGAGGACCCGCTCAGGCCGGTCGGCGGGCTCCCAGCTTGGCACGCGCCATGTTCAACGACACGGAAAGCGCCTGGCCGATCTGTCCGCCATCACCCTTTATATCGTCGCGGACCAGCACATGCATGGCGTCGATATGCAGGCCGACCACGGCCAGCTGGGCCACCGACGGGTTGGGCAGCGGCACCAGGAAATGGTTCAGCGAGTTGGCAAAGTCCGACAGCAGGTCATAGCCGAAGGTCTTGCCCAGGGTCATGATGCCGTCGCTGATCTTGATCACCCGCTTCAGATGGGCGGGGCGATTCTCCGCATCCGTCATGGCGCGGCGATAGGCTTCCTGCAGATCCGTCAGATCGACGCGGGTCTGGGCGATATGGGCATCCGACATGCGCGAGACATGGGTGCTGGCGCGCGCCAGGGCCGCCGGGTCGATCATGCCCGGCTTGCCATCGGCGGAACCACCGACCTTTTCCCGCAGCTTGTTGGGCCGCTTGATGATTTCAACGCCCGACACTCGGGACTCCGGTTTCAGGTTGTCGTTCATGCGCTCGCTGCCCGCCGCGCGTCGGCTTCCACCGGCGCATCGGCTTGTCCATCGACAGGGTCGGTTTGATTTTCCACCGATCCGGGCTGGCTGTCGATAACCATGTGCGCACCTTCGTCGACGACACGCACATCCTCGGGGCTCATCAGGCGGCGGTCGGAGCCGTCATGCGGCAGGGTCTGGCGGCGACGGTCGGGGCCGAAATAGTTGGGCGCGCGCACAAAGGAACGCGGCTTGTCGATAATCGCCAGCAACCGGCTGGCGACATTGATCACCGACATGGGCTTGGCCAGATATTCGGTGACGCCGCTGTCACGGGCCAGACGCACGGCGGACTCGTCGGCCTCCCCGCTCATCATCACGAAGGGCAGGAAGCGTATCTTGTCGCTTTCATGCTCCCGGACCCATTTCAGCAGGCCGATACCATCCATCGGCTCCATCAGATGGTCGGCGAAGATGATGTCCACGTCGCGGCCGGCGGTGCTGTCCATCTGGGCCGACACGTCCAGGATGGCCATCGCCTCCTCGCCATTGTCGGCCTGCAACACCTTGCCGATTCCCAGCGCCTTCAGGATCGTCACCATGATGGAGCGTACGAAGCGGTTATCGTCCGCGATCAGCACGGACAAGCCATCGAAGCGATAATACTTGTTGTTGTTGGATGGCTTGGACATCGGCGGGAGCAGGTCCGGGCAGCACGGTTCGGGAAGAACCGTTTGTGACAGCTATCGTCATCCGCGCGATGAACGCAAGGTCGGTCAATATCACCCAAAGCATAAGTCGGGGGAAATCCCGCATATCACCATGAAAATCTGTTGATATTTACGCAGGGTTAACATGACCATCCATCCGCACGTAACCACATTGCCCTTTGCCGACGCAACAAAGTAAATAGAGCATTAACGGGGGATAATAGTTCGCACATGATTGGGGCCGGCAACATTGATGAGGCCCGGCGCTGGACCGACAGTGTCCGGGCCTGGGACCTTTGGGCCGAGGGGATGGCCAATCCCGCCGACCGCATCAACCGCCCCCTCCTGGACCTTGCGGCCGCCACCCCCGGCCAGCGCGTGCTGGACCTGGCGGCGGGGGTGGGGGAGCCGGCGCTGAGCCAGGCCAGGCGGTTGGATGGCGACGGGCTGGTGGTGGCCAGCGATCTTGTTCCCGCCATGCTGTCGGGTCTGAGGCGCCGCGCGGCCGGGCTGGCCCATCCGCCTTTGCCGGTCGCCGCCGACATGACCACCCTGCCCTTCGCCACCGCTTGCTTCGACCATGTGCTCTGCCGCTTCGGATTGATGTTCGTGCCGGATGTACCCCTGGCCCTGGCGGAGATGCGGCGGGTGCTGCGTCCCGGCGGAGCGGCGGCGCTGGCCGTGTGGGGTCCGCGCGCGGACAACAACCTGTTCGACCGGCTGGGCCGGTTGCTGGAGCCTGTGCGGGGTGCGGAGGTGGCTGCATTGCTGGCCCCGCTGTTCCGCTTCGCCGACCCGGCGGGGCTTAAGGCCATGGCGCAGGATGCCGGCTTTGCCACAGTGCAGCACGAGGCTTTGAAATTGCGCACGCCGGCCCGGGTGGACCAGCCCTTCTGGCTGCCCACCCTGGAGATGGCCTTCAGCCCGCTGGTGACGTCCCTGTCCCAGGCGGAAAGGGCGGTACTGCATGAGCGGATCGCCACGGATTTCCAGAATGACGCGGATGCCGAACGGCGGTTTTCCGTAACCCTGTCCGTGCATCTGCTGCGCCTTGGAACATGATTAACGAAACGACATATATCGACTCGATGCATCGCTTGACTATGTCACGGCAAGCTCTATCGTGCCGGAATTGTCAGACAGGTGTGTGATGATTGACGTAAAGACCTTGTGCCTGGGTGTGTTGAGTCGGGGCGATGCCTCCGGCTATGAAATTCGCAAGGAATTCGAAGAAGGGCCGCTCAGCCATTTCAGCGATGCCGGCTTCGGTTCCATCTATCCGGCGCTGAAGCGGCTGCTGGATGATGGCCAGATCACCATGCTGCCGCACAATGGCGACGGCCGGCCGGACAAGAAGCTGTATCGGATCACGCCCTCGGGCCGGCACGCGCTGTACCAGTCGCTGACCAAGACTCCGTCGGCAGACAAGCTGCGCTCCGACCTGATGTTCATCCTGAGCTTCGGCCATCTGCTGCCGCCCCGTCATCTGGATCGCATCATCGGTGACCGGATCAGCGATTACCGCCACATGATCGCCACCCTGGAACTGGAGGGCAGCACGGCCCACCGGACACCGGGCGAGCGATTCGTGGAGGGCATGGGCCTGGCCATCTACCGCGCCGTGGCGACGTATCTGGAGGATCACCGGCATGAGCTGGTGGCTGCGGCCTTGATGGAAAGCCAGGTGGCGTAATACCAGCGGCATGAAATCTTGACCTTCGGTCAATCTTTCCTGCCCCTCAGGCGCCGGCGCCCACATCCGTGGGCTTGGGCTTACGCGGCCATGGGGTCACGGGCGCTCAACGCGCCAACCAGCCTACGGCTGGTAAGGGTCCGGCGGAAGGGCGCCAACGCCCCTTCCCCACTCACCGCATCACGGTGCAGGTGCGGTCGCGGCATTGGACCACGACGAAGCCATCCTTCAGGTTGCCACAGCTGATCTTGTAGAGAATCTCGGCCATGCGGCCACTGACCTGCTTCAGCACTTCCAGCTTGGTCGGTTTGCAATTGGCTGCCAGCGCGGTCGCCTTGGCTTCGGCCTGCTGGGCGGCGGCCGGCATCAGGGGCAGCAGCGCCAGGGCCGCCGCCAGGGCCAGGGCCCGTAACATCACGGCTTCTTGCGCTGGGTGAAGGCGGCGGCCAAGGCCTTCAGGTTGTCGGCCTGCTCATGCCCATCGTCGGGCGCCGCCCCGCCACCGCCGGTACCCATGCGGGAAATGATGGCGTCCAGCATCTGTGGCGACAGCTTCTTCGGCCCCGTGCTGGGCCGGGCGGATTTGACCACGCCCTGCCCGGGCGCCGGGGCGGCCGTGGTGATGGACCCGCCGCGGGCGACACGATCCACGGCACTGCCGGCAATGGCCTTCAGGAAGGGCTTGCATAGGCCGCGCAGCAATTGCTCGTCATCCAGCGCCCAGGCGATCAGTACGCGCTGTGCCTGGCTGCGGCTGCCCTGTGCTGCCTTCAATGCCTCACGGATCTTGAGCGTGACATAGGTGTCGCTCATGGCCCCGAGCCCTCCCGGATGGATCAAGACGGATAGATTAGCGAGGCGGACGCTTGTTTCCCAAGCGATTTCGTATCAAAGCGCCGCCCGTACCTCTTCCGCGACGGGCATCGCCGTGCTGGTGCCGACACGCATGCAGGCGATGGACGCGGCGACATTGGCATAGCGCATGGCCGCAGCCAGATCGTCGCCGGCCGCCAGCCGGGCCGACAGGCTGCCCGCGAAACAGTCGCCCGCCCCCGTCGTGTCCACGGCCGTCACCTTGCGGCCGGGCACCAGCGTTTCGGCCTCCGCCGTCACGGCCAGCGCGCCGCGCACGCCCAGGGTGGCGATCAGGGTCTGACCCGGGCGGCGCAGCAGGCGGCGGGCGGCGGCGGCAATGTCCGGTGCCGCGGCGTCGGCGGCCAGATCCACGCCGGCGAAATGCGCCAGTTCCGTCTCGTTCACCACGATGATGTCGGTATCCGCCCACAGGCTTTCGGGCGCATCATCCAGCGCCGGGGCGGCGATCAGCAGGGTACGCGCGCCGGCGGCGCGGCCCTTGGCGAACAGCGCGGCGATGGTGGTACGCGGCACCTCGAACTGGCTGACCAGCAGATCGCCGGCCGCGATCGCCAGCCCGTCGGCATCGGCCGGCCGTATCTCCTTGTTGGCGGCGGGGATGACGACGATGCGGTTCTCGCCCGTGGCTTCCACCAGGATCAGGGCCGATCCCGTCGCCTCGGTATCCGACCGCCCGACATGGGTGGCATCGATGCCCTTCTCGTCGAAGAAAGCCAGGATACGGTCGCCGAACATGTCGCGCCCGACCTTGCCCACGAAGCGTACGGGCACGCCCTGCTGCACGGCGGCGACGGCCAGGTTGAGGCCCTTGCCGCCGGGCATCAGTTGCACCGTTTCCCCGTTCAGCGTCTCCCCGGCCCTGGGCGCACGCTCCATGGTGGACAGGATGTCGTAATTGATGCTGCCGATGACGATGACGCTGGCCATGGAGGGGTACTCTTCTTGTTGGATGGCCCTTCCTAGCGTTTCCGTCATCGGCTGCAAAGCCCTACTGGTGGCCCCACGGCGCCGGCGGCGGGGTCACCGGCCTGTTCAGGTCGAAGCTGACGCGGAACAGCCGGTCGGGACGCGACAGTTCATAGACGAATTCATCGCCCGATCTCACCTCCATGGCCCAGACATTCTGCTGCGCACCAGGGGGCAGCTTCTGTTGGGTGAACATCGCCTTGGAGAAGGCATCGACGGGAAACTCCTGGCGCTCCGCCGTGCCCGGCGTGGCGGTGTCGCCGCCATACTGGGTCACCGCATCCTCCGACCCGTCCTTGTGGCGATGGTCATGTTTCAGGCGCAGCCCGTCGGCCGTGCGGGTGACCACCCAGGTACGCGAGCGGTCGTCGCCGACATGGAAGGGGATTTTCACCTGATCCTTGCCGCATTCGCGCACATGCATGGTCAGTACCTTGCCGGCGAACGGGTCGTTGGCGGCATTGGGGGCGGTATTGTCGACGATCCTGCCCTCGAACGCCTTGCCGCACAGCGCGTTGAGCCGGGCCAGAAAGTCATCGGCGGGGGCGGCACCAGCCGGCAGGGCGGTGATGACGGCCAGGACCGCCGGAATGTTACGCATGCGCATGGACCCAACCTTTATATTGATTATTGGTTGGCCGAAATGAAATGGCCCGCCTCACCATTGCGGTGGGCGGGCCGATCCTAATCGGAAATGGCCGCTGGTTACAGCCGCTCGATGACCATGGCGATGCCCTGGCCGCCGCCGATGCACATGGTGATCAGGCCATAGCGGCCGCCCACACGCTCCAGCTCATACAGCGCCTTCACAGTGATGATGGCGCCGGTGGCCCCCACCGGATGGCCCAGCGAGACGCCGGAACCGTTGGGGTTCACCTTGTCGGCGGGGAAGCCCAGTTCCTTGGCCACGGCGCAGGCCTGGGCGGCGAAGGCCTCGTTGCTTTCGATCACGTCCATGTCGGCGACGGTCAGGCCGGCGCGCGCCAGGGCGATGGGCACGGCATGGATGGGGCCCAGGCCCATCACCTCCGGCTCCAGCCCGGCATGGCCCCAGCTGACGATGCGGGCCAGCGGCTTGGTGCCGCGCTTGGCGGCCTCATCCGCCGACATCAGGACCACGGCAGCGGCACCGTCATTGACGCCCGAGGCGTTGCCGGCGGTGACGGAACCGTCCTTCTTGAACACCGGCTTCAGCTTGGAGAAGTCGGCTTCGGTCGCATCGGGACGGAAATGCTCGTCGGTGTCGAACAGCTTGGTGCCGCCCTTGACCTTCACTTCCACCGGCAGGATCTGCGACTTGAAGCGGCCCTCCGCCGTGGCGCGGGCGGCGCGGCGGTGGCTTTCCAGGGCCAGGGCATCCTGGGTGGCGCGGTCGATGCTGTGGCGTTCAGCGATATTTTCCGCGGTGATGCCCATATGGATCTTGTGGAACGGGTCGGTCAGGGCGGTGACCAGGGCGTCGACCACCGCGGCATCGCCCATGCGCTGGCCCCAGCGCACCGACGGCATGATGTGGGGCGAGCGGCTCATGCTCTCCGCCCCACCGGCCACGGCCACGTCGCATTCGCCCAGCTTGATCATCTGCGCGGCCGACACGATGGCCTGCACGCCCGACCCGCACAGGCGGTTCAGCGTCAGGGCCGGGGTCGCCACGGGAATGCCGGCCTCCACCGCCGCCACGCGCGCCAGATAGGCGTCGTGCGGGCCGCTGGGGATCACCTGACCCAGCACGACATGCTGCACATCGGCGGGCGCGATGCCGGCGCGGCTGACGGCTTCCTTGATGACCAGGGTGCCCAGCTCGGCGGGCGAGAGGTCCTTCAGGCTGCCACCGAAGCCGCCGATGGCGGTGCGGGTGCCGGCGACGATGACGACTTCATTCAAGGCGCTCACGGGCGTGGTCCTCCAGTTTCATTTATTTTGCGTCGCAATAAATAATCGGTCGGTAGCGCCCTGGCAACCGTTACAAAAACAATGGGGCGGGGAAGCCATCGCCTCCCCGCCCCTCGATTCACGGATCACTTGCCCGTGAAATTCGGCGGCCGCTTTTCCGCAAACGCCGCCATGCCTTCCTTCTGGTCGGCCAGGGCGAAGGTGCTGTGGAACACCCGGCGTTCGAACAGCAGCCCCTCGGTCAGGGTCGCCTCGAAGGAACGGTTCACCGCTTCCTTGGCCATCATGGTGGCGGGGCGGGAGAAGCCGGCGATCTTTTCAGCGGTCTTCAGCACCTCGTCCATCAGGTCGGCCAGGGGCACGATACGGGCGACCAGACCGGAACGCTCGGCCTCGGCGGCGTCCATCATCCGGCCGGTCAGGCACATTTCCATGGCCTTGGCCTTGCCGATGGCGCGGGTCAGGCGCTGGGTGCCGCCCGCACCGGGGATGGTGCCGATGGTGATTTCCGGCTGGCCGAACTTGGCATTGTCGGCGGCGATGATGAAGTCGGCCATCATCGCCAGCTCGCACCCGCCACCCAGCGCATAGCCGGCAACGGCGGCGATGGTCGGCTTGCGGCAGGTGGCCAGCCGGCCCCATTTCTTGGTGATGAAGTCGTTCAGATAGGCATCCATATAGGTGAAGCCCATCATCTCCTTGATGTCGGCACCCGCCGCGAAGGCCTTTTCCGAACCGGTGACGACGATGACGCTGATCGCGGTATCATCCTCGAACACGTTCAGCGCCTTTTCCATGTCGGTCACCAGACCGTCGGAGAGCGCGTTCAGCGCCTTGGGCCTGTTCAGCCGGATGATCCCGACGGCGCCCTTGGTCTCCACCAGGATGTTCTCATAGGTCTCGGTCATTTCACTCACCTCTTTTCATGTTCCCTCAGGCGCCGGGCGCCGCCATCCGGCGGCTTGGCTCACGCCGCATGTGCGGCTGGCCGGCAGTCGCCGGCCTCCAACGGTCATTGCTGATCGTCGGTTAAGCTTCAGTCAGCAGCCGGCGGGCGATGATCACGCGCATGATCTCGTTGGTGCCCTCCAATATCTGATGGACGCGCAGGTCCCGCAGGATGCGTTCCACCGGATATTCGCGGATGTAACCATAACCGCCATGAAGTTGCAGTGCATCATTGGCGACATTGAAACCGGCATCGGTGGCAAAGCGCTTGGCCATGGCGCAATAGAGCGTGGCGTCCGGGTCCTTGGCGTCCAGCTTGGATGCTGCGCGATGCACCATCAGGCGAGCGGCCTCCAGCTCCGTCGCCATGTCGGCGAACTTGAACTGCAAAGCCTGGAAATCGGCCAGTTTCCGGCCGAATTGCTGGCGCACATCCATGTGGGATCGCGCCGCCTCCAGACAGGCCCGCGCACCGCCGAGCGAGCAGGACGCGATGTTGAGGCGCCCCCCATCCAGGCCCTTCATGGCGATCTTGAACCCGTCGCCCTCTTCACCCAGGCGGTTGGCGACGGGCACGCGGCAATCCTCGAAGATCACCTGGGCGGTGGGCTGGCTGTTCCAGCCCATCTTCTTTTCCTGCTTGCCGAAGGACAGGCCGGGCGTGCCCTTCTCCACCACCAGGCAGGAGATGCCCTTGGGGCCGGGACCGCCGGTACGCACCATGACAACATAGATGTCCGACGCCCCGCCGCCGGAAATGAAGGCCTTGGACCCGTTCAGGATATAGTGGTCGCCATCCCGTTCCGCCTTGGTCCGAAGCGACGCGGCGTCGGAGCCGGCGCCCGGCTCGGTCAGGCAATAGCTGGCGAATTTCGCCATGGAGAACAGGTCGGGCAGGAAACGCGCCTTCTGGGCATCATCACCGAACGTGTCGATCATCCACGCGGCCATGTTGTGGATGGAGATATAGGCCGCCGTGGAGGGACAGGCGGCCGACAGTTCCTCGAACAGGATCGACGCGTCCAGGCGGCCCAGGCCGGTGCCGCCTTGGGCTTCCGAACAATAGATGCCGGCAAAGCCCAGCGCCGCCGCCTTGCGCAGCGTGTCGACGGGGAAGATGTGGTGCTCGTCCCAATCGCCTGCAAAGGGCGCCATATGTTCGGCCGCGAAACCGCGGGCCAGATCCTGGATGGCGCGCTGATCCTCGGAAAGATCGAAATCCATGGGAGCCTCATACAATTGGCATGGAAGACTGACCAGCAGTCAGTCTTCCATGCCCCTCAATCGCCGGCGCCCACATCCGTGGGCTTGGCTACGCGGCACGTGCCGCGCGGCGGCGGTCGCCGCCGTATCATCGGTCAATTTTGACCGATGATATCACCCCATGGTCGGGATGACGAAGCTGGCGCCCGAGCGGATGCCCGACGGCCAGCGCGACGTCACCGTCTTGGTCTTGGTGTAGAAGCGGATGCTGTCCGGTCCATGCTGGTTCAGGTCCCCGAAGCCCGAGCGCTTCCAGCCGCCGAACGTGTAATAGGCCAGCGGCACCGGAATCGGCACATTGATGCCGACCATGCCGACATCGACGCGCGCCGCGAAATCGCGGGCCGTGTCGCCGTCGCGGGTGAAGATGGCCACACCATTGCCGTACTCGTGGTCGGTGGGCAGGGACAGCGCCGTCTCATAATCCGGTGCGCGGACGATCGACAGGACGGGCCCGAAAATCTCTTCCTTGTAGATGCGCATGTCCGGCGTCACGCGGTCGAACAGCACCCCGCCCATGTAATAGCCGCCCTCATAGCCCTGCAGCTTCATCTCCCGGCCATCGACGACCAGTTCCGCACCTTCCTTGATGCCGATATCGACGTAGCTCTTCACCTTCTCCAGGTGCTGCCTGGTCACCACCGGGCCGAAATCCGCCTTCTCATCGGTGGATGGGCCGACCTTCAGCGACCGCACGCGCGGGGCCAGGCGTTCGACCAGGGCGTTGGCCGTCTGCTCACCCACCGGGACGGCGACGGAGATGGCCATGCAGCGCTCACCGGCCGAGCCATAGCCGGCACCGATCAGCGCGTCGGCCACCATGTCCAGGTCGGCGTCGGGCATGATCAGCGCATGGTTCTTGGCGCCGCCGAAGGCCTGAACGCGCTTACCGTTGGCCGTGCCGCGGGTATAGATATATTCGCCGATGGGGGTGGAGCCGACGAAGCCGATGGCCTTGATGTCGGGATGATCCAGGATAGCGTCAACCACTTCCTTGTCGCCATTGACGACGTTCAGGATACCCTTGGGCAGGCCCGCCTCATACATCAGCTCGGCCAGCATCAACGGCACCGACGGGTCACGCTCCGACGGTTTCAGGATGAAGGCGTTGCCGCAGGCGATGGCCGGCGCGAACTTCCACATCGGGATCATGGCCGGGAAGTTGAACGGCGTGATGCCGGCAACCACACCCAGCGGCTGGCGCATCGAATACATGTCGATGCCGGGACCGGCCCCTTCCGTGTACTCGCCCTTCAGCAGGTGCGGAATACCGATGGCGAATTCCACCACCTCCAGCCCGCGCTGGATGTCGCCGCGCGCGTCGGGCAGGGTCTTGCCATGTTCCAGGGCCAGCTTCAGGGCGATCTTCTCAAAATCGCGGGCCAGCAGTTCCAGGAACTTCATCAGCACGCGGGCACGCTTCTGCGGGTTGGTGGCGGCCCAGCCGCGCTGGGCTTCCTTGGCATTGGCGACGGCTTCGGCCAGTTCCACGGTGCTGGCCAGCGGCACTTCGGCCGAAATCTCGCCCGTCATGGGGGTGAAGACGGGGGCGTAACGGCCGGACTTGCCCTCGACACGGGCGCCGCCGATGAAATGGTACAGCTTCTCGACCAATGGATCCTCCCTCGGGTTATTGGTCAGGAAGGTGGCACGGGGCCGTGTGCACGACAAGGCGAGGATTCTCGCAGTGCAGGGTGCGCTTTCCCCCATACCACCCACCGCACGCTCTGGGTCTTTCGCTTTCCTCAGGCGCCGGCGCGGTTTCCAGGCACAAGGAAACCGCTCTAGATTTTCACGCCGGCCCTGACCGACACGGTCACCCGGTTCAGCAGCAGGGGCCTATCCGCGTCGGCGAAATACTCGTCCACCGCCAGGCGCGCGCCGGGCATATAGCCGTAATCATCGATGACCAATCCCCCGCCGCGCGACAGGCGGGGATAGAATTCCTGCAGGACATGCCTGATGGAGCTATAGAAATCCGTGTCGAGGCGCAGGATGGCGATCTGCCCGGGACCGGTGGCGGGGATCGTATCCTCGACCATTCCCTTCACCAGATGAATCCGATCCGCCGGATAGCCGCTGTCGAGCATGGTCCGGCGCACCGCCTCGATACCCCATTTCGCCCATGGCTGGCCATCCTTGGTGTTGTGTTCATAGGCCGCCATCATCTGTTCCCCGTCCTCCGGGGTCGGTGCCGGCATGCCCTCATACGTGTCATAGAGATAGAGATGGCGATCGGTGTCGCCGCATTCGATCAGCGTCAGCGCCGCCAGCAGCGACATGCCGCCCGCATAGACCCCGCATTCCACGAAATCACCGGGAATCCTGTAGCGGCTGACATATTTCACCATGGAATAGAGCGAATGGAACGCCTCGATCATGCCATAGGTGGCATTCATCGAATTGGGCCAGGCACGGGCGACGATGCGGTCGAACATGTCGTCCTGTTCCTCCGGCAGCGGAGGTGGCGCCTTCGGTGCGGGCAGGCTGCCCTGCTGGGCAACCATCAGCCGCAGATGCTGTTCCAATGGCGCCCGGCCACGGTAGCCATGGACCTGGGCACCGGCATTCAGCACGTCCTGCGCCTCATGCAGGCGACCGGCGGTCGTCAGGCTCTGGATCAGGTTGCGGCGGATCTCGGCATCGTCGGGCGCCAGTTCCAGGCCGCGGCGCATGCCGGCAAGGCCCTGTTCGGTATCGCCACGGGCCAGCCTTAACAGCCCCAGGTAATAATGGCTCCAGGGAATATCGGACTTGGCCTCGATCAGCCGCGTATAGACGCTTTCCGCCTCTTCCAGCCGCCCTTCCTGGTGCAGGGCGACGGCGCGGTTGAATTCTTCGACCAGGGTGGCGAGATCCACGGCAAATTCCCCGACTTGGATTTCAGGTTACAGGCCGGCCGGCATCAATCCCGATCCGTTGCCGAGGGCGGCAGGTCCAACCCAAAATCCACAACGGGAACATGCAGGAACTCCTTGTAATAGGATTTCTGCTGCATGAGCTGCATCCAATAGATGACGTTGCGAGCCACCTTTTCCTCTTGATCGTACTCGTACTGCTCGCAGGCCGCCAGGATCTGCGGGCTGATCGCATTGGCCGGGTCATAGTGGATCGACAGCATGCGGCGGCTGCAGTTCATCGCCTCCATATGGAACTGGTGCACGGCTTGCGCGCTGCCGGTCAGGCTGAGGAAAGGGGCCTGGGTGAAGTCAGCATGGCGGGACGGGGCCGTGATGAACGGGAAGACCAGAAGGCCCTGCAACTGCTCATGATAAACCGCTGCCCGCAGACAGATGTCGAAGGGAAAGTCGATGACCGCCCGCTGATCAGCGAACACTTCCATGACCTTGTGTCGCGACGCCTTGTTCACGATATAGGATGTCGATCCCGTGAAGGCGTATTCCAACTGCCCAAGCTTGATCAGGTGCAGACGTTTCTTACATTCCTGCTCCTTCATTTTCAGGAATACAGGCAGTTCAAAGGCACTGAGGAAGGTGACCTCGGTCAGCAGGATATCCCATTTGTCGGGGGGCAGATTATCGATCATTTGTTCGATATAATCACCGCATCCCGGTGCGAAATCACAATCATCCTCGCAGATCATGGTGTGGGCGTCGCTGTTCAACTGGCTCTTCAGACAGTCATAATGGCTGGCGAAGTTGCCCTTGTAGGGGCCGTTCTGCTTGCCCGCGTTGGACAGCACTTCCGGGCTGTCCTTGCTATAGGCGGCGAAGCGGTTCAGCGTCCAATTATCCGAGAAGCCGGCCTTGGCATAACTGGCCTCCAACGTCTCACGCCGTTCCGGGGCGCTGTCGAGATTGATGTAGAACAGCTCGAACTTGGCCATCAAATAAACCCCTTGAAACAAAGACTGCCGGTCATTTGCGTGCAAAAGCCCAAACCATGATCGGCACGTCGGGCTCGTTCTCCAGTGAATGAATGGCGGTATCATAGGCTTCCGCCCGATAGACGGAGCCGACGAAATTGGCGTTCACGCAGGCGCGGTTGCCCCAGGAGCCGGTGATGATGTTCTCCGGCGCGAAGCCGGCATATTCGAACAGGTTGCGCAGACCCGATTCCGTCCAGCGCGTGTAATCATGCGGATGGGCATGGATGCGGATGAAGAAGGGCGTGGTCACCAGCAGGTGGCCGCCGGGGCTGAGCCCTTCGCGCATGGTGGAGATGCCGACCCAGGGTGTGGGCACATGTTCCAGCACCTGTTCGGCGATGATCACGTCGAAGCCCTGGTTGTTCGGCCCCCGGGCCACATGCTTGGTGATGTCGAATTCCGGGAAGACGGCGACCGAATATTCCTTGAACCCGAATTTGTGCCAGGCGTTGCCCGATATCTCCAGACAGCTGAGATTGGTATAATCCAGCGTCCGCATCAGCCGCTTGGTTTCCTCGTTCATCACGATGCGGCACCAATGCACCTCCTGCGGGGAGAAGCCGTGCTGGCCGCGGTTCGTCCACATGCCCAGCAGATGCTCATTCTCCCGGGTGACGGCGTCCACCTTCGCTTCGGCCTGGCGGAACATGTGCGGATGCACCAGGTCGAAATGGGTGGGGGCCGCGAAGCTGGGTGTGCCGCCGCGCGTGAACAGCAGCAGGTTCTGCCGGCACCAGATGGGGAACCGCTCATCGTCCCAGACGCTGCGGCGCAGGACGTCATTGGCCGCGAACCCGTGGGCGGCAAAGCCCTGCACCCAATAGGACGGCCATTGGCTGTTCACCAGCCCGTCGCCATCCTGGCCGGGGGCGGTGGCGGCGAAGACGACATGGGTCGCCCCATCGCACAAATGGTGCAGCAGCTGGGCCACCTGTTCGGGCGTCACGCGCTCCGCCAGACCCAGGGCCAGCACGACGCGGCCCCCGGTTTCCGTTGACGGCAGAAGGCCGGCCACGGCACCGGCATTGCCACCGGCATCCACGACGGCGGACCGGTCGGGCACGGCGGCGGCAATGACATCCGCCAGAACCTGCGCCGCATTGCCCAGGGCCAGGCCCCTCGCATTCCCTTCAAACATCCGTCGTTCCTTATAAGCAGGACAAGAACACCAGCAGCCGGCGCGCGCCTTGCGGCTCAGCGGGCCTTGAGGGTGAAGAAGCCGTTGCCGTCCGGCCAGTAGCGCGTCCAGTTTTCCTTGATGCCATGGCAGGTATATGAGCCTTCCTCGATCGTCCAGCCGCAATCGATGAACAGGTCACGCCACCAGTCGAAGGTCTTGGCCGTGATATGCGTAATGTCCTTGTTATATTCCGGCACGATGAAGCTGCCGGAATGATTGTCGGCCGCCAGCGGAATGGCGGCGAAGACACGGGCGCAGCGCCCCTTGGCCTGCGCCAGCAGGGTGCGGACCTGCGCCTCGGTCAGATGCTCGAACACATCCTTGGCGATCATCATCTCATATCGCCCGACAAAGCAGCGGTCGTCATCGACATCACGGACCAGCCGGCAATGGCCGCGCAATTCCGTGTCCACCATGCTGATCGCATATTCGGAAACGTCGATGCCCTCGGCATCGATGTCCAGCAGACGCAGGGCCTTCACCAGGAAGCCCTTGGCGCAGCCGAAATCCAGCACCCGCTGCCCCGATTTCAGATCCAGATTCCGGATCATGAAATGCGCCATGCGGATCGTCATTTCCGGCATCCAGCGATAATTCATATATCCCGATTTGCCGACGACGACGCCGCGTTCAAAATAATCCTCGTCGTATGCACCCGTGGTATCAGCCATTTTCCCGTAATTATTATCAGGCTTGTGCATGGTGCCCATCTTTCAAGGGAAGTTCTGATGCTGCAGGTCCTGCGGCACCCGGATCGCGCTGTAATCGCTGGTGTTCTTCAAAGCCTTCACCGTGGCATTATTGCGCATGAAAAGGCAGGCATGGCAAATCTCCCGCGGGTCGAAATAGGGCCGCAGCGGTTCACGATAGAGTTTTTCGACCTGATCGTTGCGCACCGTGCCCCATTTCGAGGCGTTGAAGCGCCGTTCGGAACTGTTGGCGGCGTCCTTGGGCCCCTCCTCCGTCAGGACGGTGACAGAATCGCAGGGATAGCAATAGGAATAGCCGTTATCGTCGTGGCCCGTCGTATCCCAGAAGACGTTGTAGGATTGCAGGAAGCATTGCCCCTCGCTCCACAGGTCCAGCGCCTCACCTTCCGTGCCGTGATATTTCAGCTGCTGGAAGGTGCGGGAGGTGGCGATGCCCTTCTCATCCACCAGGCCGGCATTGAACAGCTTCTCCGCCAGATGATGGTGGGCCAGCAACTGCGCCGAGCGGCCCAGGTTGCAATCCGTCAGCACACGCACATATTCGAACCCGTTCTCCACCGCGGCACGGTCCAGGCGCCCCAGGATATCCTCGCCCGACCAGGGTCCGTCGACATAGGACAGGCCGACCGTGACCGCCGGATTATGCTTCAGCACATCGGGGATGTACTGCTTCTCAAACAGGCCGCCGGGATAGAAGGCCGACGCCTCGGGCGGGGTGACCGAAATGCGCACCCATTTGAAATGGGTGTAGATCTCCTCGGGAATCGATTGCGGAAAGCCGTTGGTGATCAACCCCAGGTCGATTTCCCGTTCGGCCAGCCAGCGCACGAATTCCACGAAGTGCGGCCACAGGTTCGGCTGTCCCCCGCCCGACAGGATCAGGCCGCGCAGCCGGATGTCACAGCCGTGCAGGCGGCGGTATTCCTCGTTGAAGGTGGGGAAATGCTCCCGGTTGAAGGCGGCCTGGTCCTCATAGAGGGTGGTGACGAAGCGCTTGGCCTCGTCCAGGGTGATGCTGTCCTTCTTGTTGCGGGCGATGGTCGAACAGAAATGGCAGCGCGAGGCGCAGACCTGGCTGTTCGTCATGGTGGCGCGGATGATCGACGAAAAACCCGTGTCGCGCAGCTTGTTGAAAACCGGCCAGTGGGCCGCCAGCTTGGCCCCGGTCGCCGTGAAGCTTTTTTCCGTCGTGCCCAGCTGGTGGCGCACATCCTCCGGCTTTGGTGCCGCCAGCGCGACGGAAGCCTGGCCGCTTGCCAAGTCGCGGGCATGGATGGTGAACGACTCCGTATGGCCGCGCTGGTCGAAATTCTGGAAGATGAAGGCCGCGACCTCGGGCGTGATCGACGGGTGGCCGGCCACGGCGCCCCCGTCATCCAGCTCGATATAATTGCTGTGGACGGCCCGATGGCCGGCACCGACGCTGGAGATCAGCGTCAGCTCTGGCTTGCCGGCACGGCGGTTGAGCCCGTAGGACAGCTTGTAGCCGCTGGTTTCCAGCTCGACCGCCGGTCCCTCGCCCTTCGCCGCCTGGATGAATGAATACGCCATCTGGGTCAAATCACACCTTCCTGCCTTGGCATTCCGAATATAGGGGTATTTCGGGAATGTTGGGAGAGGTTCATGAGCCGAATGCCGCCGTTTGCTTGAGATTAACTCGCATTATTGACATTTTCCTAAAAACCAACCTATCCGTTTGGACTAGTCCCGCGACCTTTCCGGGAAACGGCGCTGATGTATGTTTCCTTGGAAGTCTGTCAGGGGAGACATCAACAAGTGCAACATCATGACGGCGTGCATCTGCGCATGATGCGCACCTCGCGGGGCATGAGTCTGGCGGCGCTGGCCAATTCCGCCGGCCTGTCCAAAAGCGAGATATCCAAGCTGGAAAACGGCGTCCGGCCCTTCCGGCCCGACCATGTGATCCGGCTTGCCAAGATTTTCGGTGTCGGCCCGACCGAGATGCTGTCGCCCGCCAGCCCGCTGCGCTCCATGCTGAGCGAGAGCAAGGCCGAAGCGGAGCTGCCGGTCTATGAAGGCCGCGATCTGGCACGCGACGGGCTGGAGGCCAAGTCTGCCGGCACCATCGCCCGCCCGCCGCAGATGCGCGGCGTCCAGGGTGCCTATGCCGTCACCGTGCATGACCTGTCGAACATGCCGGCCATCGGCATCGGCGCCACCTTGCTGATCAACCCCAATGCGCCGGCCAATGTCGGCGACCTGGTGGTCAACCGGCTGAACTTCGCTCCGCTGGCCCTCTATCTGCGCCAGGATGACGAGGGCGTCATCTATGGCCTGACCCTGTCGAAGAAGCGGGTGGAATTGTCCATGGACGACCTGGACAAGTTGCACCGCGTGGTCGGCATCTGGTTCGGGCATTGATTTTTGTTCCCTCAGGCGCCGGGCGCCGCCATCCGGCGGCTTGGCTCACGCCGCACGTGCGGCGGGCCGGCCGTCGCCGGCCTGGGGGTGTTCCCTTCGGTGACCGGTGCAATTGACCCTGCCCCCTTGACGCGTCCCCCGCGACGCCCCGACAGTTGGCGGACTGTCGGGGTTTCGGGAGCGTTTGAATGGGTGAGGGTTCCGGTGGCATAGCGGCCGCCACCATCCAGTCCATGATGGACCTGGAGACACAGCGCTTCATCACCGCCCATCCCGATGCCGCCGCCCGCGTGGGCGGCGGACTGCCCGGTTATTACCAGGGCGTTCCCATGCATTGGATGCGGGATTGGCCCATGCCCTTCCCCCTGCTGGTCACGTCGGCCGAGGGCGCCACGCTGACCGACAGCGACGGGCATGTGCTGGCCGATTTCTGCCTGGGCGATACCGGTTCGATGTTCGGCCATTCCCCGGCCCCCGTGCGCGACGCGCTGGTGGCGCAGGCGGGCAAGGGCCTGACCTATATGCTGCCCACAGATGATGCGCTGGTGGTGGGAAGGCTGCTGGCCGAACGGTTCGGGCTGCCGCACTGGCAGGTGGCGACGACGGCCACCGATGCCAACCGTTTCGCACTCCGCGTGGCGAGGGCGGTGACGGGGCGGGCCAAGATCCTGGTGTTCAATGGCTGCTACCATGGTACGGTGGATGAGACCTTCGTGCGGCTGGTCGATGGGGTGCCCGCCAACCGGCCGGGCCTGCTGGGCCAGTTCACCGACCTGACGGCGGATACGCGCGTCGTCGAATTCAACGACGTCCCCGCCCTGGCGGCGGCGCTGGCCGATGGGCAGGTGGCCTGCGTCATCACCGAGCCGGTGCTGACCAATTGCTGCATGGTGCTGCCCGATCCCGGTTTCCACGATGCCTTGCGCCGCTTGACCAGGGAAACCGGCACGCTGCTGCTGATCGATGAGACGCATACGATCTCCACCGGGCCGGGTGGCCATACCTGTGCCCACGGGCTGGAGCCCGACCTGTTCGTGCTGGGCAAGCCGGTGGCGGGCGGGGTGGCGGCCAGCGTCTGGGGTTTTACCGACGATGTGGCGCGACGGCTGGATGCGGTGCGTGCCGCCACCCCGCCCGGCCATTCCGGCATGGGCACGACCCTGTCGGCCAACGCCCTGGCCCTGGCCTGCATGCGGGCGACGCTGGAGCGGGTGATGACCGAAACCGCCTATGCGCATATGGAGGCGCTGGCCGGAAGGCTCGCGACCGGGCTGGACGACGCCATCAGGGCCCATGGCCTGGACTGGCATGTGGTGCGGGTGGGCGCCAGGGTGGAATTCATCTGCGCGCCCGGTCCCTTGCGCAACGGGACCGAAGCCGAGGCGGCGCATGCCGGGCCGCTGGAACAGGCCATCCATCTGGCTCTGCTGAACCGCGGTATCCTGATCGCCCCCTTCCACAATATGATGCTGGTCTGTCCGGCCACGACAGCGGCACAGGTCGATGCGCTGGTGGCGGCGTTCGCCGAGGTGGCAGGGATATTGGCCGAAGGGAAGGTCGCGGCATGAAGGCGCAGATTGCCCCATGGGCGGAGGCCGAGGCTTTTCTGGCAGCGCATCCGGAGATCGAGGCCGTCGATATCGTCCTGACCGACGCCAACGGCATCGGGCGCGGCAAGATCATCCGCCGGCATGAGGTTGAAGGGCTCTACAAACAGGGCCGCCACCTTCCCTCCTCCATCCTGGGACTGGATGTGACGGGGGAGGATGTGGAGGAGACGGGGCTGGTCTGGTCGGTGGGCGATGCCGACCTGCGGGCTTGGCCTGTGCCCGGCACCCTGGTCGCCCTGCCCTGGACCAGCCCGGCCCGCGCCCAGGTGCTGGTCAGCCTGTACCATCTGGACGGCACGCCGCATGGCGCCGACCCGCGCCACGCGCTGGCCGCACAGTTGGCGGCGATGGCAGCCGATGGGCGGTATCCGGCGGGGGCGTTCGAGCTGGAATTCTATCTGCTGGACGCGCAACCCGGTCCCGATGGCAAGCCGAGGCCGGCTTCCATGGCGCTGGACGGGCGGCGGCATGGGCAGGTGCAGGTCTATGGGCTGGACGATCTGGACGGGATGCAGCCGTTTTTCGGGCCGGTCTATGAAGCGGCCAGGGTGCAGGGACTGCCGCTGGAAACCCTGATTTCCGAATATGCACCGGGCCAGTATGAGTTGACCCTGCATTACCGCACCGACCTGCTGCGTGCGGCGGACGACATGGTGATGCTGAAGCGGCTGGTGCGGGCATTGGCGCGGCGGCATGGGATGGTGGCCTGCTTCATGGCCAAGCCGCTGGCCGGACAGGCCGGATCGGGGATGCATCTGCATGTCTCGCTGAATGATGGGCAGGGGCGGAACCTGTTCGCGGAGGCCGAGGGGGAGGCGGTGCCCAACACGCTGCTGCGCCATGCCATCGGCGGGTTGGCGGCGACCATGGGCGACGGGATGCTGGCCTTCGCACCCCATGCGAACTCGTGGCGGCGGTTCGTGGCGAAGCTTTATGCGCCGGTGCAACCGACCTGGGGCGTCAATGACCGGTCGGTGGCGCTGCGCGTGCCGGCAGGGCCGGTTCCGGCGCGGCGGCTGGAACACCGCCCGGCCGGCGTGGATGCCAATCCCTATCTGGTGGGAGCGACGGTGCTGGCCGGCATCCGCCACGGCATTGCCCAGGGAATCGATCCGGGGCCGGCGGCCGAATATCAGGGCTTCACCCAGGAAACGCCCTTCGCCCGCACCATGCCCGCCGACTGGCGTGCCGCCATCACCCAGGCGGAAACGTCCGATTTCCTGAAAGGGGCGCTGGGGCCCGACCTGCATCGCGCGTTTCTGGCGATCAAGCGGACGGAAATGCTTCGCCTTGCGGAGATGATTCCGGACACGGACTACCAATTATATCTTCATCAGGTGTGAATATCGCCTGAGGATTGATTTTTCCGGCAATCGCGATGAATAGTGCAGGCGCATGCGCCTGCACCCTTCCCTGTTCCTGCTGTTGTCACTGGCCCTGCCCTGCCGGGCTGACGGGCCGCCATCCGACCAGCCCGGCGCCTGGCTGCCGGCGGCGGGATCGGCCTGGATCGCCACACGGACGCCCGGCGACGGCGTGCCCGGCCTGACATTCGGCATGCGTCCCATCCGGCCGCTGGTCGCCGCCATCCGCCAGGGGGATGCGGGGGCGGAGGCGGATTTCGCCGTGGAACTGGCGGATGGGCGCGGTGCCCTTCCCCTGCTGGTGCTGGACAGTCGCGGGCATGGCGGCAGCCGGACGGAGCGGCTGGACAGTCTGCTGCTGGGCGCCAGGCTGGGCGAGGTGGAGGCCAGCAGTGGTCTGGCACGGGCGGGGGATGGCGGTTTGCACCCGCTGCTGCATCTGCGCTTGGCCGTACAGGTGATGGGTGTGCGGGGCTGGCTGTCGGGCGGCCTGGGTGGTCCGGACGGGGCGATGGTGGAGGCGGCCTGGCCGTTGGAGCCGGGAACCATGGTTTCGCTGGGCTGGCGGCGGGATCGCGGGCTGGTGGCGGGTGCGGTCTTCCAACTGGCGGGGGCAGCGTATGCGGAACCGCTGTTCGGCCTGTCACGGCGGGCGGATGGCGGGCGCTTCACCGATATCGGACCGTTCCAGTCGGCGGGAGCGGCCTTCCATGCTGGGTTGCCCCAGGACGCGGTGGTGCCGCCGCGCGTCATGCTGTCCAGTCACCGTTTGGGGCTGCCGGGTGTGGCCGTGGGGCTGCTGGGACCGGATTTGGAGGCGCTGCGGCGTCACCGGCTGAGTGCCGCCGAACTGCGCCGCAATGCGCGGTTCAGCCGGGCGGACACGCCGGACGATCTGGTGCGGCACTGGGAGTTGCAGCTGGATGCGACCTCGGAACTGGAGCCGGGCGCGCGCGGTGATGTCTGGGCCAGCCGGTTATCGGCGGGGGCGCGATTGCATCTGCTGCCCTTTGCCGAGCTGATCCTGACGGGTGAGGGGCGGGTGGCCACAGCCGCCTATGTCCCCTGGCCGCGATGGGAACCGCCATCGGCGGGGCGGGATGATGCGGCCCTGTATCTGCACCGGCGGTTCAGCCTGGATCGGGCGCAGATGGCGTATGTCCGGGCGCTGTCACCGTCGCTGGACCTGCTGGTGGAGGGCGGGCATCTGGATCCGATATATGGGGGTGGCGGGGCGGAGCTGCGCTACCAGCCGCTGAAGGCCCGCTGGTCGCTGGGGGCGGTGGCGCACCATGTGTGGAAACGGCCGCCGACGGTGCAGACCATTTACCGGGGTACGGGGCGGACGACGGGATTCGTGACGGCCGGGTGGGAGGGGCGCGACGGCGGGACGCGCACGGAACTGGCGCTGGGGCGGTATCTGGCCGGGGACTGGGGCGGCAGCTTTACCCTGTCGCGGCAATTCGGGTCGGGTTTGGAACTGGGACTGGATGGAACGGCGACGGTGAAGACCACGCGGCTGGGGTTGAGCTTGACCATGCCATTGGCGGGGCTGGGCGGACATGTCGAGACGCTGGCCCGGCTGCGGGTGCGCCCGATGGCGCGTGAGCATGCAGAGCGTCTGGACCGGGCGGTCAGCCTGTCGGACCTGCGTTTCGCCGCCGGCTACGGTCGCGTCAGCCATGATTGGGATCAGGGTCTGCGACGGGGATGGTGAGGATCACGCGGCCTTGCGATAGACCAGCCCGTCCACATGCGGGCCGGTGACGATGGGCAGGGTGATGACGGCGTTCAGGCCGCCATCGGGGCGGTTGGACAGGCGGATATCACCACCATGGCCGCGCACCACGGACCGGGCGATGGACAGGCCCAGGCCGACCCCGCCGGTGCGGCGGTTGCGCGACGCCTCCAGCCGCACGAAAGGTTCGAACACCCGCTCCATGTCGGTCACCGGGATGCCGGGGCCATCATCGGCAATGATGATCTCCGCCCCCGCCCCGTCGCTGCGGATCGACACCCGCGCCGTGCCGCCATAGGCGAGCGCGTTTTCGATCAGGTTGCGTACCGCGCGGCGCATCGAGCTGGTGCGGCAGATCAGCGGCAGCCGGTCGGCGGCGGTGAAGCTGACCGGATGGCCAGTATCGGCGAAATCGTCGCACACGCTTTCCACCAGGGTGGAGAGATCGGCGCGCACCGCCTCCTCCCCCAGTTCCTCACGCGTGAAGGACAGCGTGGCCTCCACGGTGGCCCGCAGCTCATCCAGGGTTTCCAGCATGCGGACCTTGGCCTCGCCTTCCTCCAGCAGCTCCACCCGCAGGCGCAGGTTGGTGATGGGGGTGCGCAGATCGTGGGAAATGGCGGCCAGGATGCGGGTGCGATCGTCCACGAAGCGGCGGATGCGGGCACTCATGGCATTGAAGGCATGCGCGGCGCGGCGGGCCTCGTCCGGCCCGCGTTCCGTTTCCAGCGCCGGCACGCTTTCACCCCGGCCCAGCCGGTCGGCACCGTCGGCCAGGTCGCGCAAGGGGCGCGACAGGCGGCGGGAGATGTAGAAGGTGGCCAGCGCCACCATCAGGATGGAGGTCAGCAGGGTCCAGGTCGATGTGCTGCTCCACACCGTCGGCTGGATCATGCGGCGGTTGACAGCGTTCAGCCATTGTCCGTCCGGCAGGCGGATGGAGAATTTCATCCCCATCTCCACCGGATCGATGGCGGCCCAGGGATTGTGGAACCAGGCGGGATCGGCCGTTTCCGACCGGTTCCACATCTTGAACAGCACGGCACTGCGCGGCAGGTCCAGCAGGTCCATCAGCCTATCGCGCGCAGCGATGGCCTGCGGGTCCCTCAATTCGTAATCGGGGCGGATGATGGGCTGGTCATCCACGGTATAGCGGGTTTCGCGGGCATGGATGGCGCCCAGCGTGTCGTCGCGCAGTTCGCGCGGCAGGGTGCCCATGATACGGCTGGTATTGGCGATGCGGGGCAGCATCTCCTCCAGATGGGTACGGCGCACCGTGGCGGCCTTGTCGTCCAGCGACGCGGTCCAGCTGCCGAACTTGGCCACCAGCATGGCCCCGACCAGCAGCGCCACCATGTGGGTGAACAGGCTGCGCGGCTGGCGCAGGAAGGCCGCCAGCCGCCTCATGCCGCCTTCACCTCCGTCGCCAGGCAATAGCCACCGCCCCAGACGGTCTTGATCAGGGTGGGGTTGCGGGGATCGGGTTCGATCTTGCGGCGCAGGCGGCTGACCTGGTTGTCGATGGAGCGGTCGAACACGTCCGCTTCCCGCCCCTTGGTCAGGTCCAGCAGCTGTTCGCGGGTCAGCACCATGTTGGGATGGCGCACGAACGCCTCCAGCAGCGAGAATTCCGCTGTGGACAGCGAGACGACGACACCGTCGGAGCCCAGCAGTTCGCGCCGGTTGAGGTCCAAGAGCCAGCCATCGAAGGTCAGGCGGCTCTCCTCCCCCTTCTTGCGTCCGCCGCCGACCGGCAGGCTGTGGCTGCGGCGCAGGACGGCGCGGATGCGGGCCAGCAGCTCGCGCGGTTCGAACGGCTTGGTGACGTAATCATCGGCCCCCATCTCCAGCCCGACGATGCGGTCGGTGGGCTCGCCGATGGCGGTCAGGAAGATGACGGGCGTGTCCATCGTCTCGCGGATATGGCGGAACAGGCTCAACCCGTCCTCCCCCGGCATCATCACGTCCAGCACGATCAGGTCGGCGGCGCAGGCGCGCAGCCGCCGCCGGGCGGCGGCCGCATCCTCTGCCGCCGTCACGCGCATCCCGTGCTTTTCCAGGAAACGGGTCAGGGTTTCGCGGATGTCGCGGTGGTCATCGACCAGAAGGATATGGGGATTCTCTGTCGCCTGCATCGGGTTCGGGGGGTCATGGATCGCCAGTGGACGACCATGGCACGGCCGGCGCGCCACGGGAAGGCGTGACCGCGTACCAAATTGTATCGGTTTATGACAGTGCGAACGCACTCACGTGTATGTCGGGCACTTCCGGCAGGTCGGCCATAAGTCTTGACCGGCCAGGCCCCGCCCGGAAAAGATGGCACCCCTTTCCCTTTTGGAAGACGCGATCCCCATGTCCGCCAAGGCCACGCCCGCCGTGAATGCCCTGAAATCCGCCGGCGTGGCGCATCGGCTGCTGGAATATGATTACGACCCGGATGCCGATGCCATCGGCATGGCCGCCGCCGCGGCCCTGGGTGTTGATCCGGCCATGCTGTTCAAGACGCTGGTGTCGGACGTGGAAGGGGTGGGGCTGGTCTGCGCCGTCATCCCGTCGCCCGCCCGGCTGGACCTGAAGGCCCTGGCCGGTGCGGCCGGGGGCAAGCGTGCGGCCCTGGCCGATCCCAAGATGGCGGAACGGGTATCCGGCTATGTCATCGGCGGCATCAGCCCGCTGGGCATGCGCAAGCGCCTGCCCACAATGATCGACGCCAGCGCCGGTGAGTTGGCGGAGATGATCATGAATGGCGGCCGCCGGGGCTTGCAGATCGCGGCGGCTCCGGCCGACATCGTGCGCGTTCTGGGTGCCAAACTGGTGCCGATCACGGTCGTCAGGGCCTAACCCATTGTTTATAGGTCGGTCGCAGCCCGACCGCACCCCATCCGGCCGATGGATGCGGGCCGCATCATAGCGAATGGATAGGTATCTCGCCTGTCTCAAAAGGATATACATTTGGTTCAGTCGGCGAACCGTACCGCCGCACACAGGGTAATAGGGGACGACGATGGCGACCTTGGAGACCCTTCCCGGCGGCGAAAGCTGTGAGATACGGTTTGACGAAGCGTTGCGCCTGCATGCGCTTGAGCGCTTCCAGATCGTGGACAGCCAGCCCGAGCTGCCGTTCGATCGTATCGTCACCATGGCGAAACGGGTATTGCGTGCGCCGATCGCGCTGATTTCCCTGATCGATCAGGACCGGCAATGGTTCAAGGCGCGCGTGGGGCTGGACGTGGCGCAAACCCCGCGTTCCCTGGCCTTCTGCGACCATGCCATCCGCCAGCGCGCCGTGATGGTGGTGGAGGATGCCACGCGTGATCCGCGTTTTGCCGGCAATCTCCTGGTGACCGGCGATCCCGGCATCCGGTTCTATGCCGGGGCGCCCCTGATCACCCGCGACGGTCAGCCGCTTGGCACCGTGTGCATCATCGACCTGCAGCCACGCGCGATGACGCCGGGGGAACAGGAGACCCTGGCCGACCTCGCCGCCATCGTGATGGATGAGATGGAGTTGCGCCTGGCCAACCACCACCTTGCCGTACTGGCCCAGACCGACCCGCTGACAGGTGCCTTGAACCGCCGGACCTTCTTCTCCCTCACCGAGCGGGAGATCGGGCGGCGATCCCGCACGGGCTGCGATCTTGCCGTGCTGCTGATGGATATCGACCATTTCAAGAAGATCAATGACACCCACGGCCACGCGGCGGGTGACAAGGTGCTGACCGGTTTCACGCACCGCATCAGCCAGGTTATCCGCGTTCAGGATGTCTTTGCCCGCCTGGGGGGAGAGGAATTCGCCCTGGTGCTGCCGGACAGCACGCTGGCCCAGGCCGTGGAAACAGGGGAGCGTCTGCGCCGCATCGTGGAGCATACGCCGATCCCGACCGAAAACGGCCCGATCAAGGTGACCGTCAGCATGGGGGGCGCCGTCGTCCATCCCGGCGAGGTCAGCATCGACCCGGCCCTGGCGCGCGCCGACGAAGCGCTCTATCGCGCCAAGCATGAAGGGCGCAACCGGGTTCTGGCGGCGTAGCGCCCGCCGCCGCCTCACTTCCTTCCCTTGGCGCGAAGGAGGGGATGTTCTTCACGTCGCCGTCCAACCCCCGCCCAGCGCGCGGTAGAGCGACACGGCGGCCTGCATTTCCGCCAGGCGCACCTGGGTCAGCTGGTCCTGGGCCGACAGCAGGGATCGCTGCGCGTCCAGCAGGGTCAGCAGGTCGGTCGCACCCTCCCGATAACGCGTCTCGGCCAGTCGGAACAGTTCGCGCGACAGGCGCACGGTTTCTTCCTGGTACTGGCGCTGGCGTTCGGCGTTGCGGGCGGCGGCGAGTGCCGTCTCAACGTCGGAGAAGCCGGTCAGGATGGCCTTGCGGTAGCTCTCCACCAGTTCCACGCGCCTTGCCTGGGCGGCGTCGACGCTGGCCGACCGGCGGCCGCCGTCGAAGATGCTCTGGGCCAGCGACAGGCCGGCATTGGCCACGGCCGACGGGGCGTTGACCAGGCTGGAGAGGCCGGCGCCCGACAGGGTGCCAGACAGGCTGATGCTGGCGGCGGGATAGAGGGCGGCCTTGGCGATGACGATGTCGGCCCCCGCCGCCTCCAGTTGCCGCGCGGCGGCCTTCAGGTCGGGACGGCGCTCCAGCAGGTCGGACGGCACGCCCACGCCGGTGGCCGGCAGGCCCAGCCCGCCCAGGCCAGTGGCCACGACCGGCAGGTCGCCGGGGCTGCGGCCCAGCAGCACGGCCAGACTGTTTGCCGCCGCCAGTTCCTGCTGGCGCAACGCCGGCAGCGAGGCGCGCTGGCTGGTCAGCGACGTGCGCTGCTGCGCCACCTCCAGCGCCGTGGCGGCACCGTTGCGGTAGCGGGCATCGACCACCTTCATCACCCGCTCGGCCAGTTCCAGGTTCTCTTCGGCACTGCGGATGCGGTCGCGCAGGGACAGGACCTGGAAATAGGTGTTGGCGACGGTGGAGGTGACGGTCAGGGCAACCGTCTCTTGGTCCAGCCGGCTGATGGAAGCACTGATGGCGGCACTGTCGGCGGATGCCTTGTTGGCACCCCAGAAATCCAGCTCATAGCTGGCGGACAGGCCGACATTGGTGCCGGTGCGGCCCGACCGGCCGCCGGGGCCGGACGCGTCGCTTTCCTGACGGCTGATCCCGGCCGACCCATTGACGCTGGGCAGCAGGTCGGCACCGGCCGCTCGGGCACGGGCGTCGGCCTGCAGCAGCCTTGCGGCGGATGCGGCCAGGTCGGGATTGGCCCGGCGCGCATCGGCCAGCAGCGACACCAGTTCCGCCGAACCGAACCCGCCCCACCAGTCGGCGGCGGGCCAGGCATTGGCGGCACTGGCCGCATCGGCCTGCTTCCAGGCCTGGGGCGGGGCGACGGGGCTGGCGGTGGAACCGTAATCCCCATGGGCGCAGGCCGACAGGATGGTTCCGGACAGCAGCAGGGGCAGGATCAGGCGGGACGTACGGGCGATCATTCGGATCATCCAGATTGGGTTAGTCAGACGCCAGGGCCACGACGGGATCCAGCAATGCCGCCCGGCGGGCAGGCGTGTAGCCGAAGATCAGACCGGTGGCGAAGGCGCAGGAAAAGGCCAGCAGCATGGGCGGCAGGGTCAGCTGGATATCGACCTTGAACAGGGTCAGGAACAGCGAGATGCCGATACCCAGCGCCACGCCGATCACCCCGCCCAGCGCCGAGACCAGCAGCGCCTCCAGCAGGAATTGCTGCATGACATGGCGGGCGCGGGCACCGGTGGCCATGCGGATGCCGATCTCCCGCGTCCGTTCCGTCACATTGACCAGCATGATGTTCATCACCCCGATACCCCCCACCAGCAGGGAGATCGCGGCGATGGAGCCCAGCAGGATGGTCATCGTCTCCCGCATCGCCGACAAGGTGTCGATGAAGGAGGCGGTGTTGCGGATCTGGAAATCCTCCGCCTGATGACGCGCGGTCAGCAGGCTGGTGATCATGGCCTGCGTCTCGTCGATCTGCGCCAGGTCATCGACCAGCACGGTGATGGTGCGCAGATCGCGCCGGCCGAACAGGCGGTAGGAACCGGTGGTCAGCGGCACGAACACCACGTCATCCTGGTCCTGGCCGCCGGGATTGGCGCCCTTGGGCGACATCACCCCGATCACCTGGAACGGCACGTTGCGCAGCAGGATGTAGCGGCCGACCGGGTCCTGGCCGGGGAACAGGTTGTTGGCCACCGTCAGGCCGATCACGGCCACGGGGGCATAGCTGTCCATGGCCGACTGGTCGAAGAAGGTGCCGCTGGACGGTTCCCACGACCGGGCCTGCTGCACATCCGGGCTCGTCGCCGTGATCTGGGTCTGATAGTCCAGATTGCCGGCACGCGCCGTCATGCCGCCCGTATATTCGGGCACGGCGACCACGACATTGGGCACCTTGGCCAAGGCGGTGGCATCGTCGGCCACCAGCGTGGCCACACCATTGGCGTTGCGCTGGCCGGGCGCACCGGGGCGCACCACCAGCAGGTTGGTGCCCATGGCGCTGATCCGTTCGACCATGGCCTTTTGCGAGCCGTTGCCCACGGCCAGCATGGTGACCACCGAGGCCACGCCGATGACGATGCCCAGCAGGGTCAGGATGGTGCGGTAGAGGTTGGCCGACAAAGCGCGCCGGGCCATCATGAAGGCTTCAAACACCTCCTTGGCGGTCCAGTCGCTGTCCTGCCCTTCCTCCGGCACCTGGATGGTGCGGGCGGGAACCGGCGGCGGGGCGGCACTCCCGGCGGCATGGTCGGTCGGATGGTCGGCGACGATCTGGCCGTCCTTGATCTCCACCAGGCGCCGGGCATTGTTGGCCACGTCGCGGTCATGGGTGATCAGGATGACGGTATGGCCGCGCGAGGCGAGGTCGGAGAGCAGGCGCATCACCTCCTCACCGCTGCGGCTGTCCAAGGCGCCCGTCGGTTCGTCCGCCAGGATCACCTGGCCGCCATTGACCAGGGCCCGGGCGATGGAGACGCGCTGCTGCTGACCACCGGAAAGCTGGCTGGGCCGGTGGTCCATGCGTTCGGCCAGACCCAGTGTGGACAGCAGTTCCGATGCCCGCTCATGGCGCGCATCCTTGCCCATGCCGGCATAGATGGCCGGAACCTCGACATTCTCCACGGCCGTGGACATGGGGATCAGGTTGTAGGACTGGAACACGAAACCGAACGCCTCGCGCCGCAGCATGGCCAGCATGTCGCGGTCGAAGGTCGACACGTCGCGCCCGTCGAACAGGTAATTGCCCGTCGTCGGCCGGTCCAGACAGCCCAGGATGTTCATCAGGGTGGATTTGCCCGACCCCGACTGACCCATGATGGCGACGAATTCACCCGGATAGATCTTCAGCGAGATGCCTTTCAGCACCTGCACTGCCATCTCCCCGTTGGAATAGGTCTTGGTGATGTCCACCAGTTCGATCAAGGGCGTGGCATGGCCCGGATTGTGCGGCGTGCTCATAGCATCCCCGGCGGGCGCATGCGCTGCATGTTCTGCTGCTGCTGTTGCTGCTGGGCCTTCAGCTGACCCGACGACGGCTTGCGGCCCACCACCACTTGGTCACCCTCGTTCAGGCCGGACACGATTTCGGCATTCACCCGGTCGGCGACACCGACCATGACGCGGCGTTCCTCCAACGTGCCGTCGGCCTTCAGCACCTGCACCATGCGGGGACGCTCACGCTGGCCGCCTTCACCCGGCGGGGCACCGGCGGGGGCATTGCCGTCGCGGCGGCGCTGGCGCTGTTCACCATTGGCACCGGCCGGGGGCTGGCCGCCCTGCGGCGGGGCACCCGCCTGGGGACCGGCCTGCTGCGGACCACCCTGGGGGCCACCGGCGGAACCGGGGGCCCGGGGCTGGCGCTGCTGGAAGGCGGCGACGGGCACGCGCAGGACATTGTCGGCCGAGGCGACAACGAAGAAGGTCTGCGCCGTCATCTGGGTCATCAACTCGCCGCCCGGATTCTCCACATCATAGAGCGCGTTGTAGAGAACCACGTTGTTCACCACTTCCGGCGTCGGGTTGATCTTGGCCAGGGTGCCGCGCCAACGGCGTTCCGGCCGGCCCAGCGTGGTGAAATAGGCATGCATGCCGATCTTCAGGCGGGAGACGTCGGCCTCCGACACCTGGGTGGTCACGGTCATCACCGACAGGTCGGCGATGCGCAGCACGATCGGGGCCGACTGGTTGGCGTTCAGCGTCTGGCCCTGCTTGGCATTCTGCGACACCACCGTGCCCGACATCGGGGCGTAGATCTTGGTATAACCCAGGTTCGCCTCGTCACCCCGCAGGGTGGAGGTGGTCTGCCGGATCTGGGCGTTCACCGCCTTCACCGCGGCGTCGGCGGCGCGCAGCGTCTTCTGCGCGCTCTGGAACGCATCCTCGCTGGTGGCGTTTTCGGCCATCAGGTTCTTCTGCCGCGTATGCTGCTGTTCGGCCAGCGCCAGTTCGGCCTGACGCTGCGTCAGCTGCGCCTGCAAATTCTCCAGCTGGGCGCGGTCGGCCTCCACACGGGTCTGATAGACGGTGGGGTCGATCTCCGCCAGAAGGTCGCCCTGGTTGACCTGCTGCCCGATCTCCACATGCACCTTGCGCAGCTGGCCCGACACCTGCGTACCGACATCCACGTAATCGCGCGGCTGAAGATTGCCGACGGCGGTGACGCTGTCCTCGATATTGCCGCGATCGACGGCGGCCGTCATATAGTCGCCGGTCCCGTCACCATTGGCCGCACTGCCCGCCTGCCACCAGTAGACACCGGTGGCAATGGCCAGCACCCCAAGCCCCAGCAGGATGTTGCGGCGGCGGAACAGGGAACGTTTGGGGCGCCGGCCTTGTGGCTTGGCATGGGCCTTGGTCGTGACTTGGGGCGCAGGCTGCATCATCGCTTCTTTGGCAAACGGGTTGGTGCGTACGACCCTTATACGCCGCGCCTGCGAAGACCCTGCGGCGAAATTTCTTTAAATTTTTGTCATGTGCTTCGCTTCGTGCGCCCTCAAGCGCCGGGCGCCCACATCCGTGGGCTTGGCTTGCGCGCCACGTGGCGCGGGCCGGCGGTCGCCGGCCTCACCGGCCTCACCGGCATGAGTTCATGCCGGTGGTAACCGTCCTGCACGGCAATCATCACGCAAGCAACGTCCAACGGTCAGAAAACTGTCAGGAAGCACCGATAGGGTGACGGATCGAACGGTCATCGAAGCCGACCCATGCATATCGCCCTGTTCCTGCATTCGCTCAGCACCGGCGGCGCCCAGCGGCGCTCCATCATGCTGGCCAACGGCCTGGCCGCGCGCGGCCACTGCGTCGATCTGGTCACGGCCGTGGATGGCGGGCCGCAGGTGGCATTGGTGGCCGGAAATGTCTCGCGCCTGCCCCTGGCCGGCGGCAATGCCAAGGCGGTGGCCAGCGGCGGGGCGCGGACGGGGGAATTGCTGGGGGCGTTGAAGCCGCTGTCGCGCTATCTGCGCCACCGGGGGCCCGATATGCTGGTGGGCATGGCCAACCATGCGGTGATCCCCGCGATCCTGGCCCATGCGATGGCCGGACGGCGCGACACGGGTCTGGTGCTGCGCGCCAGCAACCATCTGTCGCGCCGGCGCGGCGGCGGGCTCAGCCTGCGCCGCCTGCCGGAAGCCGCCTTGTGGCGCCGGGCCGACGGGGTGCTGGCCGTGTCCGACGATGTGGCCCGCGACGTCACCCGCGTGACGGGAATGGACGGCAACCGCGTCATCTCCGTCACCAGCCCGATCCTGCCCGACCGGTTGCCGCTTGCGCAGCGGGTACAGCGCGACGGGCGGGAGCCGGCGCAGCTGCTGGCCATGGGCCGGTTCGTCAAGCAGAAGGGGTTCGACACGCTGCTGCGCGCCTTCGCCCGGCTGATCGCGCGCCGGCCGGCGCACCTGACCCTGGCCGGCGACGGGCCGGACCGGGCGGCGCTGTTCGCATTGGCGGGGGAACTGGGCATCACCGCCCATGTCAGCTTTCCCGGTCTGGTCGATGATCCGTTCGCGCGCATGGCGGCGGCGGACCTGTTCGTGCTGTCCTCGCGCTGGGAAGGCATGCCGGGGGTTCTGGTGGAGGCGATGGCCATGGGCTGCCCGGTGATATCCACCGACTGTCCCGGCGGATCGCGTGAGCTGCTGCGCCAGGGGGCGTTGGGGCCGCTGGTGCCGGTTGATGATGTGGCAGCATTGGCCGATGGCATGGATGCGGCTCTGGCCCATCCGGTGGCCGACGCCGTGCTGCGCCACCGGGCGTCGGCCTTCACCGTGGCCAATGCCACGGCGTCGTACGAGCAGGCCTTGCTGTTCCTGGCAGGCCAGTCGCCCACCGCCGACAGCCGGCCGGCACAGGCGGGCGGCCTGGCCTGGCACCTGGATTGAGGGCGTATCTCCCCTCCCCCGCCGTCGCCCTTTACTGGCTGGCACTGGTCCTGCTGCTGGCGGCCTTCGCGGTCGGGCGCGGCTATAATCATGATGAGGAACAGTTCGTGGCGGCGGCTGTGCTGGCCATGGACGGGGTGCCCTATCGTGACTTCGTCTATTTGCAGCCGCCCGCCTATCTGGCGCTGCTGTCGGGACTTTACCGGCTGCTGGGGCTGGATGGCGGGTATTTCCTGGCGGGGCGGCTGCTCAACCTGGGCTTTACGCTGCTGGCGCTGGCGGCACTGTGGTGGCAGGCGCGGGCTTGCACGGATGACCGGCGGGTGGCGGTGGCGGTGACCCTGCTGTTCTCGGCATCGACCGCCGTGCAGCCGGCCATCGACAGCATGCGCAACGATATGGCGCCCTGTGCGCTGGCCTTGTGGGCCGCGGTGCTGGTGATGGGGGAGCGGGATCGCAGGCGCGTGCGTCATGGGGTGGTGGCGCTGGCCGGGTTGCTGCTGGCGGGTGCGGTGGGGATGAAGCTGTCCTATGGGTTCGCGCCACTGGTGATGGGGCTGTGGCTGTTGTGGCGGCGGGTCGGGATGCTGCCGGGTTTTGTCGCGGGCGGAGTGCTGGGGGCTTTGTGCCTGCTGCCCTGGCCACTGATGGGCTGGGCCGGGTTCGTGGAGGGGGTGTTCACCTATCACCGCATCACCCCGGCGCTGTGGCATGAAGAGGCGGGGCTGTCCGCCTATTTCGGGCTGGAATATCTGGCGGAGTTCCTGAACCGGCGGGTGTTCACCGATGCGGTGCTGGCCGGCTTGCTGTTCCTGGCGACAGCCACATTCCTGGCGCATCGGCGTGTGGGTCTGTCGGGCCTGCTGATGCTGGGGGCGCTGGCTTTTGGGCTGCTGCCGCGCCCGCCCTATATCCAGTATTTCATGCCGTTCGCCGCCTTCACCCTGCTGGCCCTGCCGGCGGCCTGGGTGGCGATGGAGAATGCGGGGAGTGTGCGGGGCGCCTTACTGGCGGCGGTTATGCTGCTGGGGACATTGCCCGGCACCTTGGTCATGCTGGCCAATGCGCCGCGTCTGGTGCAGCCGGGCAAATGGATGCTCGCCCGTGTGGCGGCGGCTGGTGAGGCCATCCGGGACGAGGTGCGGGCGGCAGGGCTGGACGGGCCGGTGGCCACCCTGTCACCCATTCCGGTGTTGGAGGCGGGGCTGGCGATCTATCCGGAACTGTCGGCCGGGCCGTTCTTCTATCGCACCGCCGACCGGCTGACACCGGAGAGGCTGCGGGGGTTGAACGCCGTGGGGCGGCGGGACCTGCCGGGCCTGCTGGCGGCCCGGCCGCCGGCGGCGATCCTGCTGGGGCGGGAGGATACGGTGCTGGAACAACCGCTGCTGGATTACGCACAGGCGCATGGTTTCGTGGAGAGGCCGGTGCCGGGGGTGAAGGGGCTGCGGCTGTTCCTGGCGCGTTAGGTGCCCCGCCGCTTGGCCCTTGCCGTGGGTTCCGCCACCAGCGGGTCGTCGGGCCAGTAATGGCGGGGATAGCGGCCGGCCAGTTCCTTCTTCACGTCCTTGTACGATCCGGACCAGAAACCGGCAAGATCACGCGTCACCTGCACCGGCCGGTGGGCGGGTGACAGAAGATGCAGCAGCACGGGGATGCGCCCGCCGCCCAGGCGCGGGGTTTCCGCCAGCCCGAACAGTTCCTGCAACCGCACCGCCAGCACCGGTTCCTCCCCGCTATAGTCAATGGGGATGCGGTTACCGGTGGGCACGGTCAGATGGGTGGGGATCTCGGTATCCATGGCCTGACGCTGGTTCCAGTCCAGGATGCCGGTCACGGCGGAGTGCAGATCGATCCGGTCCAGATGCGACCGGCGGGTGACGCCCGACAGGTACGGCGCCAGCCAATCCTCCAGAGTCGCCAGCAACCCGTCATCCGACACATCGGGCCAGCGGTCGGGCGATGCGCGGTGCAGGAAGGCGACGCGGCGGCGCCAGCCCTCCAGCTCCTTGCTCCAGGGCAGGCAGGACAGTCCCATCGATCGCACCCCCTCCAGCATGGCGGGCAGCACCAGATCGGCCGGCGGATTGGAAAGCGGCTCGTCCTTCAGCGACAGTTCGAACAGCCGGCGGCGGCGGCGGGCCTGCACGATCTGCTGACGGTCATCCCAGACCACCTCATTTTCCGCCCTTATGTCATCGGCGAAGGCTTCTTCCAATGCCGCCTGGGTGACGGGGGCCGCCAGATAGATGCGGGCGTCGCGCCCCTGCCCGTCCAGATCGGCGACGGCCAGCAGGTCGGATGCGGCCAGCCCGTCGGTCGGATCGAGTGCGGCACCACGCCCGCCCGACAGACGGAACTGCCCGGCCGCGCCCGCCCGGCGCTGGGCGATGCGGTCAGGATAGGCGAGCGCCAGCAGCAGGCCGGTATCATGATGGTCCATGTCGCCGGGCGGGCCGCCCAACTGGCGTTCCAGCTGCTTCGCCTGTTCCAGGGCTTGGTGCAGGGCGCCGCGATCGACATCGCCGCCGCGCCCGCGTTCATCCAGGAATTCAAGCCTCGTGCGCAGATCGGCATCACGCCGGCCGCCGCCGCGCAGGATATCGCGCTCACCGATCAGGGCGGCGATGCGGCAGGCCAGCCGGGTGCGGCCCAGTTCCTTGCCGCGCAGCGCCAAATGCGCCAGACGCGGATGCACGCCCAGCCCGGCCATGGCCTTGCCGTGGGCGGTGATGCGCAGCTTGTCATCGATGGCGCCCAGTTGCTGCAACAGGTTGCGGGCCTGGGCCAGGGTGGATGCTGGCGGGCTGTCCAGCCAGGACAGTTCATCGGCATCGACAATGCCCCATTGCGCCAGTTCCAGGGCCAGGGGGGCCAGATCGGCGCGGGTGATCTCCGCCGGGGTGAAACCGGCCAGCGCCCGGTCGGACGCTTCCGACCAGAGGCGGTAGCAAAGACCGGCCGACAGGCGCCCGGCGCGGCCCCTTCGCTGATCGGCGGATGCCCGCGATGATTTCAGCGTCTCCAGCCGTCCCATGCCGCTGCGCGGATCGAAGCGTGACAGGCGGGACAGGCCGCTGTCGATGACGATGCGGATGCCTTCGATGGTCAGGCTGGTCTCGGCGATGGAGGTGGACAGCACCACCTTGCGCTGGCCCGCCGGGGCCGGGCGGATGGCAGTATCCTGGGCTTCCAGGCTCATATCGCCATAAAGCGGGGTCAGCAGGACATTGGCGGGCAGGCGCCCCTCGGCCAGCAGCCGTTCCACCCGCCTTATCTCCCCGCTGCCGGGCAGGAAGGCCAGGATGGAGCCCTCATCCTCTGCCAAAGCCCGGCGGATGGTGCGTGCCATATGGTCATCGGCGCGATCGGTGGGACCGGGTTCGGCCCAGCGCGTCTCCACGGGGAAGGCGCGGCCTTCCGACGTGATCAGCGGTGCCCCGCCCAGCAGGTCGGCGACCGGCCCGCCATCCAGCGTGGCCGACATCACCACCAGCCGCAGATCGTCACGCAACAGCGCGCGGGCCTGCAGGCAGAAGGCCAGCGCCAGATCGGCATCCAGGCTGCGTTCATGGAACTCATCGAACAGAACCGCCGACACGCCCTCCAGCGACGGATCGGATTGCAGGCGGCGCAGGAAGATACCCTCCGTCACCACCTCGATCCTGGTGGCCGCCGACACGCGGCTGTCCATGCGCACACGATAGCCGACTGTCTGCCCCACCTCCTCACCCAGCATTTGCGCCATGCGCCGCGCGGCACCGCGGGCGGCCAGACGGCGCGGTTCCAGCATGATGATGCGCCCCGATGCGGCCCATTGCTGGTCCAGCAGGGCCAGCGGCACGCGCGTGGTCTTGCCGGCACCCGGCGGGGCCTGGAGGACGGCCGTGGTGCCGACGGCAAGCGCCGACAGCAGGGCCGGCAGGGCATCATCAATGGGAAGGGCGGGAAAGTCGGGCATGGGGCGATGCTATAGCCGCTGATGGGCAGGCTGAACAGGGGGCCCAAACCGGCCCCGGACGTGATGGCGACCATGGTGCTTCAAATCCCGGTCCCGACTGTCTAGTATGGCCGCCTGATCCACCAATAGCGGGTAGCCGCGAAAGACATGTCCGCGCTGAAAACCGTCATCGTCCCGATCAACAAGGCCGGCTGGCCTTTCATCGCCCTGTTCGCCGTGGTGTCCGCCCTGCTGGCCACCTGGTCCCCGGCGCTGGGCTGGATCGGGCTGGTCCTGACCGCCTGGTGCGTCTATTTCTTCCGCGACCCCGATCGCGTGACGCCCACCAAGCCGGGCCTGGTCATCAGCCCGGCCGATGGCCGCGTCACCCTGATCACCAAGGCCGCCCCGCCGCCCGAACTGGGCATGGGCGAGGAGAAGCTGACCCGGATCAGCGTGTTCCTGAACGTGTTCGACGTGCATGTGAACCGCTGCCCCACCGACGGCGTGGTCAAGGCCGCCGAGTACAAGCCCGGCAAGTTCCTGAACGCCGACTTGGACAAGGCCAGCGACGAGAATGAGCGCATGTCCATCCGTCTGGGCCTGCCCGACGGGCGCGAGATGGCGTTTGTGCAGATCGCCGGTCTGGTGGCGCGCCGCATCATCTGGTGGGTGGCGCCGGCGCAGGCGCTGAAGGCCGGCGAACGCTATGGCCTGATCCGTTTCGGCAGCCGCTGCGACGTCTATCTGCCCGACGGCGTGCATCCGCTGGTCGTCGTGGGCCAGAAGATGATCGCCGGCGAGACCATCCTGGCCGATCTGAACAGTGCCGAGGAACAGCGCGAGGGCGAGGTCCGCTGATGCCGGTCGAGGAGAACCCGCAGGCCAGCCGCGCGGGTCACCGGCACCGGGTGCGGCGGCGGCTTCGGCCGCCCCGCCTGAAGGGCCTGTCGCTGAACAACATGCTGCCCAACATGCTGACGATGCTGAATCTGGCATCGGGCATGACCGGTATTCGATTCGCCATGGAGGGCAAGTACCAGGAGGCGGTGATCGCCATCGCGGTCGGCGCCCTGTTCGACATGCTGGACGGGCGCATCGCCCGCATGCTGAACGCCCAGTCGAAATTCGGCGAGGAACTGGACAGCCTGTCCGACGTGGTCAGCTTCGGCGTGGCCCCGGCGATGATCCTCTATCTCTGGTCGCTGGATGATGCCCGCACCATCGGCTGGATCGCAGCATTGTTGATGGGTGTGTGCGCGGCGCTGCGCTTGGCACGCTTCAACACCATGCTGGGGGCCGCGGCGGAAAAGCCACCCTTTGCCTATAACTACTTCACCGGGGTGCCTGCCCCGGCCGGGGCCTTCCTGGCGCTGCTACCCCTGATCGCGACGCTGGAGGTCGGGCCGGGCTGGTTCGACAGTCCGTGGATCGTCGTGCCCTGGACCGTGGGCGTGGCCGGCCTGATGATCAGCGCCATCCCCACCTTCTCCATGAAGGGGCTGCGCATTCCGCAGCGCTATGTGGTGTTCGTGCTGCTGGGTGTGGGCGCCACGGCGGCGGCCCTGGTCAGCGCGCCTTGGGCGACGCTGTCGGTGGTGGGGCTGGCCTATATCGCCAGCATCCCCTTCTCCGCCCGGCGCTACAATGTGCTGGCGGAGGAAGCGGCGAAGCTGCAGGAGGCGTTGGCGGCAGGGGTGGAGGACAAGGAAGGCAATCCGCCCGTCACATAAGGACGAAGCGGTGGATGGTGTCGTTGCAGGCACTGGCATGGCTGATATTGGCCATATGTCCGGCGCCTGGAAGGATCAGACTTGTGGCCTGCGCCAGGCCGTCCGCCAGCCTTGCGGCGGATTGCACCCGCGACCAGGCATCACCATCGCCGACCATGACCAGGGCGGGACAGGTGATCGCGGCCAGCAGGCCATCATCCACCGGCAACGGTTCCGGCGGGGCCAGCAGGTCGCGGCCCTCATAATCACCCAGCATCTCGTCCAGCAGGCGGGCCGTCGCGGTGTCTGTGACTTGCAGCATCGGATGTGAACGCCAGAGGCGGTGGGCGGCCGCCACCTCCCCTGCCCGCACCAGTTCCACCAGTCGGGCCATGGGCAAGGCCGGTTCACGGGTGGGATCAGGCGAAACCGCATCATGAGGGGCGGCCAGCAGGATCAGCCCGGCGACACGGGCCGGATGGCGGGCGGCGGCGGACAAGGCCACGCGGCCTGCCTGCGAATGGCCGACCAGCACGGCGCGGTCGATCCCGAAATAATCCAGCAGCGCCGGCACATCGTCCGGTTCCCGCGCCAGGCCGGGCGGGGCGGGCGACCGGCCGAAACCGCGCCGGTCGGGCAGCAGCAGGGTGAAATGGCCGCCCAGACCCTCCACCTGCGGCCGCCACATGCGCCGGTCCAAGGTCCATCCATGCAGCAGCAGCAGGGCCGGCGCACCGGACCCCACCCGTTCCACGGACAGGGTCCCGCCGGCCACGGGCACGTTGAAGGCCATGGTCAGTGGCGGAATGTATTGTTGATGTCGTGGTTGCCGGCCAGCCAGCGCACCAGCTCATCCCGCGCCGTCGCCTGCTTGCCCTCGGCCAGGGCCGCCGCCTCCGGCGCGTCATAGGTGAATTCCAGGATCATGCCGTTGGGGTCCTTGATATAGACCGACCGGCAATAGCCATGTTCCAGCGTATAGGTCTCCGGCTCGGTGAAGCCCGCCGCACGGATGCGGGTTTCCAGCTGCGCCTGGGTGTCGGCATCGACATGCAGGGCGATATGGTGGAAGGGCGATTCCGGCATTTCCGGCCCGAACAGCTTCTGGTCGTCGGGATCGGCAAACTGGAAGAAGGCCAGCGCGCTGCCGTCGCCCAGGCCGAAGAAACAGTGGCAGTAGGTGCGCTCCGCCCCGAACAGCATGTCCTTCTCGCACCAGGTGGCGATCAGCGGGATGCCCAGCACATCCTCATAGAAATGCCGGGTCGCCTCCAGGTCGCGGGTGACATAGGCGGTGTGGTGCAGGCGGTTGGGAAGCTTGGCTTTCATTGTCGTTGTCCTCTCCCTGATGGTTCAGCCGAACAGCCTTGTGGCGATTTCCGTGACATGGCGGCCCTGGAAACGGGCGCCTTCCAATTCATTGGCGCTGGGCTGGCGCGACCCGTCGGCACCGGCAAGCGTGCTGGCGCCATAGGGGGTGCCGCCGCTGACCTCGTCCATCCTCACCGCCCCCGTCCAGCTATAGGGCAGGCCGACGATCACCATGCCGTGATGCAGCAGGGTGGTGTGGAACGAAGTGATCGTGGTTTCCTGTCCGCCATGCTGGCTGGCGGTGGACACGAAGACGCTGCCCACCTTGCCAACTAAAGCGCCCTTGGCCCACAGCCCGCCCGTCTGGTCCAGGAAGTTGCGCATCTGGGCGGCCATATTGCCGAACCGGGTGGGCGTGCCGAAGATCACGGCGTCGTAATCGCCCAGCTCACCGGGGCTGGCGATGGGGGCGGCCTGGTCCAGGCGGATGCCGGATGCCTTGGCGACCTCATCGGGAACCAGTTCCGGCACGCGCTTCACCGTGACGTCGGCCCCCGGAACGGACCGCGCGCCTTCAGCGATGGCCGCCGCCATGGTCTCCACGTGGCCGTAACTGGAATAATAAAGGACAAGCACCTTTGCCATGAGTATCCCCTTTAAAATTTCATGCCATATTCCAGGCCATACCGCCGGGGCCGTCCCTTGAAGACGAAGCCGCCGGGCGAGAATTCGGCATTGTATTTCTTGTCGAACAGGTTGTCGGAATAGGCGGACAGGGTCCAGTTCTCTCCCTCCAACCCCAGGCGGACATCGACAATATCCAGCGGGTCACGGACCGTGCTGTTCTGGATGTCGAACCAGGTCCTGCCGATGCGGCGATAGTCGGCACGCATCGTGCCGGACAGGCCGCTGTCGCCCAGGGCTGTGGTGTATTGGGCCCCGACATTCAGCGTGTAGCGGGAGATCAGCGGCGCCTCGTTGCCCAGCACGGTGGGATCGGGGAATTCCTTGATCTTGCTGTCGGTAAAGCCGTAGCCGACATTGACCTGCAGACCCGTGGTCAGGAAGGCGGTGGCGTCCAGTTCGAACCCGCGCAGGCGGGTTTCCGGCACATTGCCCAGGTTCTGGGTCGAGTTCGCGGCCAGGAAGACGAAGAAGTACGAATTGTCGGAGATGGTGTTGTAGACGGAGCCGTTCAGGCGCAGCTTGCGGTCCAGCAGCTGTGATTTGAACCCGGCCTCCACGGTGCTGGCCGTTTCCGCCTTGAACACGTCCGACACGCCCAGGATGCCGTTGGATGCCGCCACCGCGCCCACCCCGGTCTGGTTGAACCCGCCGCTGCGGAAGCCCTTGGAATAGCCGGTATAGAGCGTCAGCGCCTCATCCGCCTTGTAGGTCAGGGTGAATTTCGGCTGCCAGGCGGTGAAGGTCTCCTTGCGCACCTCCCCCGACCGGCCGGCGGGGAAACCCGCGACATTGGGCAGGAAGGCGGTGGGCGTCAGGGTGGTGTTCTCCCGCTTGTCCTTGTCATAGCGCAGCGACAGGTCGGCGGTCAGCTTCTCGGTCAGGTCGTAGCTGCTGCTGGCGAACAGCGCCCAGGCGAAATTATCCTGACTGTCGGCCAGGAAGGAGAATTGCGGGTTGCGCGGATCGGTGCTGGGCGTGCGGTAGACGGGGAACACCCCCTGCCCCCGATCGATCATGTTGCCGGTGGAGATGTAACGCTTGGTGCCGATCATGTAGCCACCGACGCTCCACTGGAACCGGTCGGTGGTGGGCGAGGCGAAGCGCAGCTCCTCGCTCCAGGCCTTCACGTTCAGATACTGGCTCTGGTTCAGATCGAAGCCCAATATCTGGAAGAACAGGCTTTCCTGGATCGGCAGGAAGTCGAAGGCGTCACCGGTCAGCACCTCCTTCACCATGTCGTAGGAGGTGACGGAGGTGAGGCTGCCGGCATCCGTCTCATATGCAATGCGCAGCGAGGTGCCGTACATGTCGCGGTCATTCTGGCCGGGATTGTTGACCCGCACCGGCAGGCTGGTGTCGTTCACATCGGTGACGATGTTGAAATAGAGCGCCTGGGTGCGCAGTTGCGACGCCGACCCGCGCACATCCACGGTCAGATTGTCCGTGGGCTGGAACAGCAGGGTGCCGCGCAGCGACAGATCCTCGTACGGATCGGCCTTTTCATCCAGATAGGCGTTGCGGATCAAGCCGTCATTATTGACGTAGGACCCAGCCAGCCGGAATTTCACCTTCTCCGACAAGGGCCCGCTGATCCCGGCGCGGGCGGAATAGCCGAAGCCGTTTTCCACCCCGACCTTGACGCGGGTGTCGAACGTGTCGGTCGGCTGTTTGGTGCGGATGACGATGGCACCGCCGATGGCGTTGCGGCCATAGAGCGCCCCTTGCGGACCTTTCAGCACCTCGATCTGGTCGATATCGAACAGTTCCTGGCTGAACTGCGCGGCATTCACCTGCTGCACGCCATCGACAATGACGGCCACCGACGGCTCGGAATTGCGGGCCTGGGTGATGCCGCGGATGATGATGAAGGCGTTGCCGGCGTTCTGCGTTTCCACCAGCGTCACGTTGGAGGTCAGGTCGATGAAATCGGCCGGCTTCTCGATGCCCGCCATTTCGATGGCATCGGCGGTGAAGGCCATGATGGCGGCCGGCACATCCTGCTGCGCCTGCGGCCGGCGCAGGCCGGTGACCACCACCTCCTCGATCTCCTGGTTGGATTGGGCGCCGGCCGGCGCCGTGGCCGCCAGGGCAAGGGCCGAGGCGCCGGCTAAACAGGCGAGGCGCCAAGAGGAACGTGCCATGCAAAACCTCCCGTTCGTCACTTGTCATTGAAGGCGCACGTCGTTTTCCGCCGCTTCGGCGGTCGGTGCGCTTGGGTCCGCGTGTGGCGCGGCCGTCGGATCGTTGCCCGTGATGCGAACAATCCATCCTTCGATTATCGAAGTCAAGTTCGATGTTCGAAGTTTTTTCCGTTGTCGAAGAATGCGGTGCGCACAAAGAAAAACGCCCCGGCGGGTGGGCCGGGGCGTTGGTGGGACGTAGGTCAGGTCGAGCCGAAGGCGAGCCCTGACGAGTGATGGTGCGGGAGAATTGTCAGGGCTCGGGGCTTTGCTCCTCGACCTGACCTACGGCATCAACCTCAATTCCTGGCCAGCGAGTGCATCAGGAAGGGCCATTGCTGCAACGATGCTTCGATACCGCGGGCGGCGGTGCGCAGCAGCGGCAGGCGGGTGCGCACCAGCTCATCCTGGGAGATGCGGGTGGTGGAGGTGGAACAGTTGATGGAGGCGCAGACATTGCCCTCCTTGTCGCGCACCGGCACGGCGACGGAGACGATGCCGTAATCCAGCTCGTCCAATGCTGAATCATACCCGACCTCCCGCACCCTTTGCAGGCGGCTGGCCAGTTCCTCGCGGTTGATGATGGTGCGTTCGGTGAAGCGGGTCAGGTTGGCCTTGGCCAGATAATCGGCCAGTGCCGGGGCCGGCTCATGCGCCAGCATCACCTTGCCCAGCGAGGTGGCATGGGCCGGAAACCGCGTGCCGACGCTGGCGCCGATGCGGATATGGCGGTTGGTGGAGACATGCACGAGGTACAGGATGTCATGGCCGGACAGGGTGGCCATGGAGGCACTGTCGCCGGTCTCGTCGCGCAAGGCCTGGAGGTGCGGTGTCACCACCTGTTCCAGGTTCATCGAGGCCAGATAGGCCGAGCCGAAGACCAGCACCTCCGGCCGCAGCAGGAAGCGCCGCCCGTGCCGACCGACATAGCCCAGCGCCACCAGCGTGTTCAGGCAGCGCCGCGCCACGGCAGGGCTCAAACCCGTCGCGGCCGCCACCTCGCTCAACTGCATTTCCGGGCGCTGCTGGTTGAAGGCGCGCAGGACCGTCAGGCCGCGTTCCAGGGTCAGCAGATATTCGGGGTCCTTCTCCCGCTCCGCTGCCGGCTCCCGCTCCGCCGCCGGTTCATCCTTCACGCCCGTGTCCGCCATCGCGTCTGCCCTGTCCGCCGAAATCCCAGCGGGCCAGCTATAACCGCAGCACCGGCCGACCGCCAGAACTATGCTTTGCCCAGGAGGACGGCGTTATGTTCGCCCAACACCGGCGGCGGCGTGATGGTCAGGTCGCGCTCGCCATCGAAGGTGACGGGGGAGCGGACGGTGCGGAACGTACCCATCTGCGGGTGCTCGGCCTCCACTGCCAGACGCAGGTGCCGGGCCTGATCGGTGGCGAGCGCCGCCGCCGCGTCATGCACGGGGGAGTGCGGCACATCCTGGCGGCCCAGCCGGTCGCACCAGTCGGCCAGGCTGCGGGTGCGGAAGATGGGGGCCAGCTGTTCCACCACCTTCTCGTAATTGGCGATGCGGGCCTGGCGGTCGGCGAATTCCGGGCGTTGCAGCATGTCGGGCCATTCCACGGCCTGGGCCAGCCCTTCCCAGAATTTCGGCGGCGAGGACATGTGCAGCGCGATCCATTTCCCGTCGGCACAGACGAAAACGTAAGACTGCGACACTGACGGCCGGGAATAAGGCCCCATGATCTGGTCGGCGGAGAAGAAATGGGTGAAATCATCCAGGTTGAAATGGCACATGGCCTCCAGCATGGACAGTTCCACCAGCCGCCCCTTCCCCGTGCGGTGGCGTTCATGCAGGGCGCCCAGGATGCCATAGGCGGCATAGAAGCCGGTGATCGCATCGGCCAGGGCCGGGCCCACCACGCGCGGGTTGTCGGGGTTCAGCACCAGGCGCAGAAAACCACTGGCGGCTTGCGCCACCGTGTCGAAGGCCGGGCGCTGGCTGTCCGGTCCCGTGGCGCCGAAGCCGGAAATGGCGCAATAGATCAGGCGCGGGTTGAGCGCCCGCAGCCTTTCGGCATCGACATTCAGCTTGGCGGCCGCACCGGGGCGGAAATTCTGGATGAAGATGTCGGCACCGGCCACCAGCTCGTCCAGCTTCGCCCTTCCGGCCGCATCGCGCGTGTCCAGGGTGATGGAGCGCTTGTTGCGGTTATAGGTCTGGAAATGCGGGCTGTAGAGGCCGCCATTGAAGGCGCGGAACGGGTCGCCGGTGCCCGGCTGTTCGATCTTCACCACATCCGCACCCAGGTCCGCCAGCAGCATCCCCGCCGCCGGCCCGGTGATGAAGGTGCCCATTTCCAGTACCCGAACATCCTTCAGGACTTTTGCCATCTCATGCTCCAATCGGGGGAAGGGCCGCGGATGCAAGGGCCGGGCGGCGGGGCATATCCCCGAGGCCGGACGGCGGGCGCCGTCGCTTCCTGCCTTCCGGTATATCGACTTCGATAATCGAAATCAACTTCGATCATCGAAATTTACTTGTCAGGAAAGTCGGGCTGGGATTAGGTGGGTGGCAGACGACCCACGGGAGCAGCCCCATGCGCATCGGCAAGACCGACCAGCCCCTCACCGCCATCTCCACTTCCGACGCGGACAGCATCACGGTACGGGGGCTGGATCTGTGCGGGGAGATTATCGGCAGGATGGATTTCACCCGCTATTTCTGGCTGCTGGTCACCGGCACGCATGCGGATGAGAACCAGCATTTCTTCGCCGATGCGGTGCTGACCGCCATCGCTGAACATGGGCTGGTGCCCAGCGTGGTGGCGGCACGCATGACCTATGCCGCGGCACCGGAGGCGTTCCAGGGCGCGGTGGCGGCCGGCCTGTCGGGCTGCGGCACCGTCGTGCTGGGCAGTGCGGAGGTGGCGGGGCAGTTCCTGGCGGAACTGGTCGCGGCGGCGGGGGATGGTGATCCGGCACCTGTGGCGGCGGCGCGTCTGGCCAAGCATAGGATGGAAAAGCGCGCCGTGCCGGGTTTCGGCCATCCGCTGCATGCCGATGGCGACCCGCGCGCGCGCCGGCTGCTTGAACTCGCCGATGAACGCGGCGTCGCCGGTCGGCACATCGCCATGCTGCGCGCGGTGAAGGCGGCCCTGCCCCATACCCATGGCCGCGACCTGCCGATCAATGTCAATGGCGCCATCCCGGCGGTGATGCTGGATATCGGCTTCCCGCTGGCGGCCCTGAAGGGCATATCGCTGCTGGCCCGCACCGCCAGCCTGATCGCCCATCTGCGGGAGGAGGCGGAGCGGCCGATCGGCTTCATCCTGGCGGACGAGGCGGCGAAGTCCATCACCTATGATGGTGGTTGACGCCGCCCCTCCAACCACACGTATCAGGCGTTCAGGCCGCCATCCACGGTGACGACCGATCCGTTGATCTGGCGCGCCGCCGGGCTGGCCAGGAAGGCCACCGCCGCCGCCACATCCTCTGGCACACCATAACGCCCCAGCGGGGTCAGGGCACGCAGCCCGTCGGAGAAGTCGCCATCGGCGGGGTTCATGTCGGTGTCTGTGGCCCCGGGCTGCACCAGGTTGACATTGATGTCGCGCGGCCCCAGTTCCCGTGCGAGACCGCGGGCCAGGGAAACTTGCGCCGATTTCGTCATCGAATAGACCGTCACGCCGGCGGCGACCATGCGATCGGCCAGCGAGGAGCCGATCAGGATGATGCGCCCGCCCGGGCCCAGATGCGGGATGGCCGCCTGGGTGATCAGGATCGCGGCGCGGACATTGATGTTCAGCAGCGCGTCGATATCCTCCGGGCTGATCTCCGCCAACGGGCCGCCGCGGGCGATGCCGGCATTGTTGACCAGGATGTCGATGCCGCCCAACCCAGCTACCGTCTCCGCGACGGAGCGCTTCACGGCCGCCGGGTCGGCGCTGTCCGCCTGGATGGCAAGGCCGCGCCGTCCCTTGCCCTCGATGGCCCTGACGACCTCCGCCGCGCGGTCGGCCGACTTCTCATAGGTGATGGCGACATCCGCGCCCTTCTCCGCCAGCGCCAGGGCAATGGCCGCCCCGATGCCACGCGATCCGCCCGTTACCAGGGCGCGCTTACCATTCAACTCACTCATCATCTGATCCTTTTCTGTATCGATCGACACATAAATGCATAGCTAGGATCATTGCCGGTCGACGTCAATGGAATTATATATCGATCGATGCAGAATTCAAATGAACCAACCCCCGCCCCCCAACTGCTAGCCGGTCGCGCCCGGGGGCGGCCGCGTGCCTTCGACCGGGAGGCGGCCCTGGCCAACGCCACCCGGCTGTTCTGGACCAGGGGGTTCGAGGCGACGTCAATCAGCGACCTGACTGAAGCGATGGGAATCGGTTCTCCCAGCCTGTATGCCGCGTTCGGATCGAAGGAGGCGCTCTATGCCGAAGCGCTGGCTTATTACGGCCGGAACTATGAGAGCTTCGTCTGGGCCAATTTCAAGGCGGCCGGAACGGCGCGGGCGGCAGTCGAGGCACTGCTGATGGATTCCGCTGCCGCCCTGACCGGCTGTGTCGCCGACATTCCGCATGGCTGCATGGTGACCCTGTCGTCGGTAGACAGCGAGGGGCATGCGGTGTTGGGCGGGATGGTGCGGGCGGCCCGCGCCGTGACGCTGGAACGACTGAAGGCGCGGCTGGAACGCGGCATCGCGGCGGGAGAGATTCCGGTCACGACGGACATCCACGCTCTTGCCCGCTTCGTGCAGACGCTCCAGAGTGGCATGTCGATCCTGGCCCGCGACGGGGCCGGCCGGGTGGAGTTGGAGGCGGTGGCAGCTACCGCCATGCTGGGATGGGACGCGCGCATCGGCGCCTGACGCCCTCACCGGCAGATGCCGAAGCGGGCCATGTCCAGATGGAAATGATCGCGGTGCAGGGCGTTGTATTCGGGGCCCAGCACCGTGCGGAAAATATCGCACGCCCCGTCATGCGCGTCGCGCCAGAACAGAGCGCGCGGCCCTGTTCCGCCCCTTTCCCCCCAATCGCGGACCAGCGTCGTCTCCCGCCCATCGGCCAGGGTGATGGCGGCGATGTCGATGGCGTTGGCGGTGGCGTGTTGGCTGCGCCGCCCCCCTTCGCCGCGACCGGTACGCACGGCGCGGCAGGCATACGTGCCCAGATGGCGGGCGGAGATCGGCCTGGTGCCCAGATGGCGCTCGGCAGCCGGGATCAGCACATGCCGTTCATAAAGCGCCAGCCCAGCCAGCACCGGGCAGGAAGCGGTTACGCGTCCCTGATAGCGCAGCAGGGATTGGCGCAGGGTGGCCGCACCCGACAGGTCGCAGCCCGGTTCCGCCCCTTCCCGATCGGGTATGGTCGAAACATCCACCCCCGCCCGGCCGAGCCAGGCGAGGCAGGCGGGCGTATCGTCGGCCAGCCGCGCCAATTGCCAACTGGTCAGCCAGCCCGGCTTCTGTGCCGGGTCGGGCAATGCCCAGGGGTTCCAGCGCGCGAGGATGATCGACGCCGGTTGGCCACCGCGCCCGGCGGCCATGATACCCAGGCCGCCCAGAACCAGCAGCAGAAGGATGATCGATATCCGTTTCACGCAACCAGATATGGGATGGGGATGACCGCCCTGCCAGTATCATTCCCGCAATTGGTGCGGACGCAGGGCGGAACTATGGATTCGGCAGCGATACGATCCAGGGCTACCCGCCCACCGGTTCACGGTTGGCATAAGACATCAGGCTAGGCGGCGCAGACCATTGCCCTACTCGCCGATTGCTCGACAATCCGGTACCCGTATGGAGGGGGAAAAGGAGGTACCCGTCGGTCCTCCGTCCGACGCTTTTGGTGTGTTTGTTGGCACCCTGCTCGTCGCGAGGCGGGCCGGGTCCGCCATTTCCCCCTGTTGTGCGACACGGGTTTCCCAGGGGAAAAGCGATGACGGCCGAACTCGACACCATCGACACTGCCAATGACGGCATGCTGCCGGTGGGCATGCCCGCCAACGACATGACCTCCCTGGACCTGGATGCGCTGCTGGCGGGGCTGCAGGCCATGCGGGCCGGCGATTTCTCCGTGCGGCTGCCGGGGAACCTGACCGGGCTGGCCGGCAAGGTCGCCGACACCTTCAACGACATCGTCGCCGCCAACCAGCATATGGCGCAGCAGCTGGAACATGTCGGCCAGGTGGTGGGCCGCGACGGCAAGACCCGCACCCGCGTGCGCTTCGGGCTGGCCAGTGGCGCCTGGACGGACATGGAGAATTCGGTCAACTCCCTGATCGACGACCTGCTCTGGCCCGTCAACGCCGTCACCCGCTCCATCAGCGCCGTCGCCAAGGGCGATTTGCTTCAGACCATGCCGCTGGACGTGGATGGCCGCCCGCTGAAGGGCGAATTCCTGCGCGCCGCCACCATCGTGAATGCCATGATCGGACAGCTGGGCATCTTCACCTCGGAAGTGACGCGCGTGGCGCGCGAGGTGGGTACCGACGGCAAGCTGGGCGGCCAGGCCCAGGTGCGCGAGGTGACGGGCGTGTGGAAGGATTTGACGGAGAGCGTCAATTCCATGGCGTCCAACCTCACCGCCCAGGTGCGCAACATCGCCGACGTGACCATCGCCGTGGCCAATGGCGACTTGTCCAAGAAGATCACCGTGGACGTGCGCGGCGAGATTTTGCAGCTGAAGGAAGCCATCAACACGATGGTGGACCAGCTGCGGTCCTTCGCGTCGGAAGTGACGCGCGTGGCGCGTGAGGTGGGGACGGAAGGCAAGCTGGGCGGCCAGGCGCTGGTGCCCGGCGTGGCCGGCACCTGGAAGGATTTGACAGACTCTGTGAACGCCATGTGCGGCAACCTGACGGCGCAGGTCCGCAATATCGCCCAGGTGACGACGGCCGTGGCCCGCGGCGACCTTTCCCGCAAGATCACCGTGGACGTGTCGGGCGAGATCCTGGAGCTGAAGGAGACCATCAATACGATGGTCGACCAGCTGAACGCCTTTGCCGGTGAAGTGACGCGCGTCGCGCGAGAGGTGGGTACCGAGGGCCGCCTGGGCGGTCAGGCGCAGGTGCCGGGCGTGGCCGGCACCTGGAAGGATTTGACGGACAGCGTGAATTCCATGGCCGGCAACCTGACGGCCCAGGTCCGCAACATCGCCGAAGTGTCCACCGCCATCGCCAATGGCGATCTTTCCAAGAAGATCACCGTGAACGTGTCGGGCGAAATCCTTCAGCTGAAGGAAACCATCAACACGATGGTCGACCAGTTGAACGCCTTCGCCGGCGAGGTGACGCGCGTGGCGCGCGAGGTCGGTACCGAAGGCCGCCTGGGCGGTCAGGCCAACGTGATGGGCGTGGCCGGCACCTGGAAGGATTTGACCGACAGTGTGAATTCCATGGCCGGCAACTTGACGGCCCAGGTCCGCAACATCGCCGAAGTGTCCACCGCCATCGCCAACGGAGACTTGTCGAAAAAGATCACCGTGAACGTGTCGGGCGAGATTTTGCAGCTGAAGGAAACCATCAACACGATGGTCGACCAGCTGAACGCCTTTGCCGGCGAGGTGACCCGCGTGGCGCGAGAAGTCGGTACCGAAGGCAAGCTGGGCGGTCAGGCGCAGCTGAAGGGCGTGGCCGGCACCTGGAAGGATTTGACGGACTCGGTCAATTCCATGGCATCCAACCTGACCGGACAGGTGCGCAACATCGCCGAGGTGGCGACCGCCGTGGCGCAGGGCGATCTTTCCAAGAAGATCACCGTGAACGTGTCGGGCGAGATCCTGCTGCTGAAGGAAACGCTGAACACCATGGTGGATCAGCTGCGTTCCTTCGCCGGCGAGGTGACGCGCGTGGCGCGCGAGGTGGGTACCGAGGGCCGGCTGGGCGGGCAGGCCAACGTGTCGGGCGTGGCCGGCACCTGGAAGGATCTGACCGATAGCGTGAATTCCATGGCCGGCAACCTGACGGCCCAGGTCCGCAATATCGCCGAAGTGTCCACCGCCATCGCCAATGGCGACCTTTCCCGCAAGATCACCGTGGACGTGCGTGGCGAAATCCTTCAGCTGAAGGAAACGCTGAACACCATGGTGGATCAGCTGAACCGCTTCGCGTCGGAAGTGACGCGTGTGGCGCGTGAGGTCGGCACCGAGGGCAAGCTGGGCGGTCAGGCGCAGGTGCCCGGCGTGGCCGGGACGTGGAAGGATTTGACGGAGAACGTCAATTCCATGGCGTCCAACCTGACCGGCCAGGTGCGTAACATCGCCGAGGTGACGACAGCCGTGGCGAGAGGCGACCTTTCCCGCAAGATCACCGTGGACGTGAAGGGCGAAATCCTGGAGCTGAAGAACACCATCAACACCATGGTGGACCAGCTGAACGGCTTCGCCGGTGAGGTGACGCGCGTGGCGCGCGAGGTCGGTACCGAAGGCAAGCTGGGCGGTCAGGCACAGGTGCCCGGCGTGGCCGGCACCTGGAAGGATCTGACCGACAATGTGAATTCCATGGCCGGCAACCTGACCGGTCAGGTGCGTAATATCGCCGAGGTGGCGACCGCCATCGCCAATGGCGACTTGTCCCGCAAGATCACCGTGGACGTGCGCGGGGAAATCCTGCTGCTGAAGGAAACGCTGAACACCATGGTGGATCAGCTGCGTTCCTTCGCCGGTGAGGTGACGCGCGTGGCGCGCGAGGTGGGTACCGAGGGCAAGCTGGGCGGCCAGGCCGTGGTGCCCGGCGTGGCCGGCACCTGGAAGGATCTGACCGACAATGTCAACCTGCTGGCCGCCAACTTGACCACCCAGGTGCGCAACATCGCCGAGGTGACCACGGCGGTGGCGCGCGGTGACTTGAGCCGCAAGATCACCGTGGATGTGAAGGGCGAGATTCTGGAGCTGAAGAACACCATCAACACCATGGTGGACCAGCTGAACGCCTTTGCTGGCGAGGTGACGCGCGTGGCGCGCGAGGTAGGCACCGAAGGCAAGCTGGGCGGCCAGGCGCAGGTGCCCGGCGTGGCCGGTACCTGGAAGGACCTGACCGACACGGTGAACGTCATGGCCGCCAACCTGACCGAACAGGTGCGCGGCATCGTGAAGGTGGTGACGGCGGTGGCCAACGGCGACCTGAAGCAGAACCTGACCGTGGCGTCGAAGGGCGAGGTGGCGGCGCTGGCCGAGACCATCAACAACATGACCGACACGCTGGCCACCTTCGCCGATCAGGTGACGTCGGTGGCGCGCGAGGTGGGCGTGGAAGGCCGGCTGGGCGGCCAGGCGCATGTGCCGGGTGCGGCGGGCACCTGGAAGGATCTGACCGGCAACGTCAATCTGCTGGCCGCCAACCTGACCACCCAGGTCCGCGCCATCGCCGAGGTGGCGACCGCCGTGACCAAGGGCGACCTGACCCGGTCGATCCAGGTGGAGGCCCGCGGCGAGGTGGCGGAACTGAAGGACAATATCAACACCATGATCGGCAATCTGCGCCTGACCACGGAGCGCAATACCGAACAGGACTGGCTGAAGACCAACCTGGCCCGCTTCACCAGCATGCTGCAGGGCCAGCGCGAGCTGACCACGGTCGGCCGGGTGCTGCTGTCGGAACTGGCGCCGCTGGTCGATGCCCAGCATGGCGTGATCTATCAGGTGGAGAGTGAGGGGGCGACCCCCGGCCTGCGCCTGCTTTCCGCCTATGCCGATGATCCCATCGTCGGCCATCCGGAACGCCTGGGCATGGGCCAGGGCCTGATCGGGCAATGCGCGCTGGATGCGCGGCGCATGCTGATCACCGAGATGCCGTCCAATGTGGTTCCGATAGGTTCCGGCGTATTCAAGGCCCTGCCCCGCAACGTCATCGTCCTGCCCGTGCTGTTCGAGGGCCAGGTGAAGGCGGTGATCGAGCTGGCGTCGCTGGGCGCCTTCACCGATCTGCAGATGACCTTCCTGGAACAGCTGACCACCGGCATCGGCATCGTGCTGAATTCCATCGAAGCCACCATGCAGACCGAAGGGTTCCTGAAACAGTCGCAGCAGCTGGCCGGCGAATTGCAGACCCAGCAGCGCGAATTGCAGCAGACCAATGAACAGCTGGAACAGAAGGCCCAGCAGCTTGCCGAACGCAATGTCGAGGTGGAAGCCAAGAACCAGGAGATCGAGCAGGCCCGGCGGGCCTTGGAGGAAAAGGCCACCGAACTGGCGCTGACGTCGAAATACAAGTCGGAATTCCTGGCCAATATGAGCCACGAGCTGCGCACGCCGTTGAATTCCATCCTGATCCTGGGCCAGCAGCTGGGCGACAATCCCGATGGCAACCTGTCCGACCGGCAGGTGGAATTCGCCCGCACCATCCATGGCGCCGGCACCGACCTTCTGAACCTGATCTCCGACATCCTGGACCTGTCGAAGATCGAGTCCGGTACCGTGTCGGTGGATGCGGAGGAGATATTCTTCTCCAACCTGCTGGAGGTCATGGCCCGGCCCTTCCGCCACGAGGCGGAAAGCCGCAAGCTGGGCTTCGAGGTGGTGATGGCGCCGGACCTGGACCGGAGCATGATCACCGATGCCAAGCGGTTGCAGCAGGTGCTGAAGAACCTGCTGTCCAACGCCTTCAAATTCACCGAACGCGGCGGCGTGCGCCTGACCGTGTCGCCAGCCAAGAGCGGCTGGAGTGCGGAGAATGCCAGCCTGAAGCACGCGGCCAGCGTCGTCGCCTTCGAGGTGTCGGATACCGGCATCGGCATCCCGCCGGAAAAGCAGCGCATCATCTTCGAGGCGTTCCAGCAGGCCGATGCCGGCACCAGCCGCAAATATGGCGGCACCGGCCTGGGCCTGGCCATCAGCCGCGAGCTGGCCAACCTGCTGGGTGGCGAAATCCACCTGCGCAGCCAGCCGGGATCGGGCAGCACCTTCACACTGTACCTGCCGCTCACCTATGCCGGCGTCACCGCGCGGCTGCCGGAACCTCAGCAGCACGGACGTCCCAACCTGCCCGCCGGCCTGGTCGTGCGCATGCCGGAACGGCCGATCGAGGCGGTGCCTGACGACCGTACCAACCTGTTGCCCGACGATACCGTGCTGCTGATCGTGGAGGATGATCCGCACTATGCCCGCGTCATGGTCGATCTGGCGCATGATCGCGGCTTCAAGGTGCTGGTGGCCCATCGCGGGGCGGACGCCCTGGCGCTCGCCCGGGAATTCAAGCCCACGGCCGTGTCGCTGGACGTGTTCCTGCCCGACATGCTGGGCTGGACGGTGCTGAGCCAGCTGAAGCAGAGTCCCGCCACCCGCCACATCCCCGTGCAGATCGTCACCCTGGACGAGGATCGCCAGCACGGTCTGGCCCGCGGCGCCTTCGCCTTCCTCAACAAGCCGACGACGACCGAAGGGCTGGAGGCGGCCCTGGCCCGCATTCAGGAATATGCCCGTCCGCGGCGCAAGCGCCTGTTGGTGGTGGAGGACAATACAGCCGAGCTGATGAGCGTGACGGAGTTGCTGGGCCATGACGATATCGACATTTCCACCGTCGGCACCGGCGGAGACGCGCTGGAAAAGCTGCGGTCCGAACCTATCGACTGCGTCGTGCTGGACCTGAAGCTGCCGGACATGTCGGGCTTCGAGGTGCTGGAAAGCATCAGTGAGGATGAGGATCTGCGCGACGTCCCCGTCGTGGTGTTCACCGGCCGCGAATTGTCGCCGGACGAGGATGCGCGGTTGCACACCATGGCCCGCAGCGTGGTGGTGAAGGGCGTGGAAAGCCCCGAACGCCTGCTGGACGAGACGGCCCTGTTCCTACACCGCATCGTGTCCGACCTGCCCGGCCCCAAGCGCCAGATGCTGGAACGGCTGCACAGTTCCGACGATGATCTGGTCGGCCGCACCGTGCTGCTGGTCGATGACGATGCCCGCAACATCTTCGCCCTGTCCAGTGTGCTGGAACGGCGCGGCATGGTGGTGCTGACAGCCACGACGGGCAGCGAGGCCATCTCCGTCCTGGAATCGCGGTCGGATGTCACCATCGTGCTGATGGACATCATGATGCCCGGCATGGACGGGTATGAGACCATGCAGGTGATCCGGGCCAAGCCGGTGTTCCGCCGCTTGCCCATCATCGCCCTAACGGCCAAGGCCATGAAGGGCGACCGGGAGAAGTGCCTGGAAGCCGGCGCGTCCGACTATCTGGCCAAGCCCGTCAACACCGACCAGCTGCTGTCCGCCCTGCGGATGTGGCTGCATCGTTGAGGCGGGGGGGAGGCGGCAATGGCCATCAAGCAATCCGACAAGGTCAATATCCTGCTGGTCGACGACCAGCCCGCCAAGCTGATGAGCTATGAGGTCATCCTGCGTGACCTGGACGAGCATCTGCTGAAGGCCAATTCGGCGCGCGAGGCGCTGGAACATCTGCTGCGGCACGAAGTGGCGGTCGTCCTGATCGATGTCTGCATGCCGGAGTTGGACGGGTTCGAGCTGGCGGCGATGATCCGGGAACATCCGCGCTTCCAGGATATCGCCATCATCTTCGTCTCCGCCATCCAGGTGGCCGATCTGGACCGGCTGCGGGGATATCAGGCCGGCGCCGTGGATTACGTGCCGGTGCCCGTGGTGCCGGAGGTGCTGCGCGCCAAGGTCCGTATCTTCGCCGAACTGTTCCGCAAGACCCGCCAGTTGGAGCGGCTGAATGCGGAGCTGGAATTGCGGGTGAAGGAACGCACTGCAGCATTGGAGGCATCCAACGCCCGCCTCACCGACAGCGAACAGCGCCGCACCCTGGCCATGGCGGCCGGGCGCATGGGGTCCTGGGACTGGGACGTGGCGTCGGGCATCTGCGCCTGGGACGAGGGGCAGTTCCGGCTTTACGGCTTGGAGCCCGGCGCGTTCGTGCCCAACCAGGAAAGCATCGCCGCCTTCATCCATCCCGACGACCGGCAACTGGTGCATGAGGCCAGCTGGGCCGCCGTGAAGGCGGGCCAGCCGCTGAATACCGAATTCCGCATCCGCCACGCCGATGGCAGCTGGCGCTGGTGCGTGTCCATCGCGGCGGTCAGCCCGGATGCGGGCGGCGGCCCCACCCGGCTTTGCGGCATCACCTATGACGTGACCGAACGCAAGAATGCCGAACATGCGCTGCGCACCCTGAACGATGATCTGGAACGGCGGATCGAGGAGCGGACGCGCGAGCGCGAACATGCGCTGGCCCAACTGTTCGAAGCACAGAAGATGGACACGATCGGCCAGCTGACCGGCGGCATGGCCCATGATTTCAACAATCTGCTGATGGCCATCCTGGGCAGCCTGGAATTGATGAAGAAATGGCTGCCGCCAGACGATGCGCGCATCCTGCGCCTGCTGGATAATGCCAGGCAGGCGGCGGAGCGCGGGTCGGCCCTGACCCAGCGCCTGCTGGCCTTCGCCCGGCGCCAGGAACTGAAGCCGGAGGCGGTGGACGTCTCCCGCCTGGTCGGCGGTATCGAGGATCTGTTGCAGCGCGCCCTGGGCCAGAGCGTGCGCATCGCCAAGAGCCTGCCCAATGACCTGCCGCCGGTCTGCGTCGATGCCAACCAGTTGGAACTGGCGCTGCTGAACCTGGCGGTGAACGCGCGCGATGCCATGCCGGTGGGTGGCGTGCTGGGCGTTGCCGCCAAGACGGAAGAAATGGAGGCCAAGGACGGCCTGCGCCCCGGCGCCTATGTCCGCATCACCGTATCGGACAGCGGCATCGGCATGGATGCCGATACGCTGGCCCGCGCCACAGAACCGTTCTTCACCACCAAAGGCCCGGGCAAGGGTACCGGCCTGGGCCTGTCCATGGTGCATGGGCTGGCCGCACAATCGGGCGGGCGCCTGAAATTGTCCAGCAAGCCGGGCAAGGGTACGACCATCGACCTGTGGCTGCCGCGGGCAGAGGTGATCCTGCCCACGGGTGAGGTGGTGGCATCCCTTGGCGGGGTAATGGAAGGCGGTACCATCCTGCCGCGGTCGGTCCTGCTGGTCGATGACGACACATTGGTCAATATCGGCACCGCCGCCATGCTGGAGGATCTGGGCCATAATGTTGTCAGCGCCCATTCCGGGGCCGAGGCGCTGGAGATCATGCGGTCGGGCCAGCATATCGATATCGTCATCACCGACCACGCCATGCCCGGCATGACCGGCATGGAACTGGCGCGTCATCTGCGGCGTATGCGCCCCGACATGCCGATCATCCTGGCATCGGGCTTCGCCGAGCTGCCGCAGGGTCCGGACGAGGTGCTGGACCTGCCGCGTCTGGCCAAGCCCTATCGGCAGGAGGATCTGGCCGCCTCGCTGCTCGTCGTCCTGGGGCAGAGCCCGACGGCACCCAATGTCATTCCATTATGGGGAAGGTGAGGGGTGGGGTATCACCGTGACCGCCGCCTGGCGTTCTTCTCCACCACGGCGGCGATGATGATCATGAAGGCCAGCAGCCGCAGAAGATAGAGCCAGCTCACCTCCTCGCGCGGCAGGTCGGCCACGGCCACCAGTCCCTGGTTGAGCGCCAGCAGCCAGAAGGCCACCGCGAAGGCACCGAACAGCAGGTCACGGGTGCGTGACCAGAACCGCAGGAAGAACAGGCCGGCCAAGAGATAGCCCATCGTGATCAGGCCCCAGATGAAATGCTGCATGGCCCCTCTCCTTTTGTTCCCTCAAGCGCCGGGCGCCGCCATCCGGCGGCTTGGCTTGCGCGCCACGTGGCGCAGGCCGGCGGTCGCCGTCCTGATGAACCAACCACGCCCCTCAATCCGCATCCCAGACGAAGCCGATCAACAGCACGCAGATCGCCCCCAGCGACGTGATCTGGCGCATCGGCTGCAGATCGACATCGGGCAGCAGCCACATGTCGAGAACGACGAACAGGTTGTTGAAGGCCAGCAGCACGAAGCAGATGGCCACCCACATCAGCAACCTGACCCGGCTGGCCCGGTATGACCTGACCAGCAGCGCCGCGCAGGCTGTGCTGGCCGCGAAGCAGAGCAGGTAGATGAAGGGCTGGATGGCGAAGTCCATGGGTCAGTCCCGCTTCAGCTTGAAGGCATCGGCCAATGTATAGAGCTTCTCGTTGGGGGCTGTCAGGATGGCGCGGTGCACCGCGAACGGCTTGTCACGGTGCGCCTCCTCCAGCTTTTCCGCCAGGCGGTCCAGAACGGGCGAGGCCGGGGCATAGCGGAACAGCCTGTCGGCATCGGTAGTGACCAGGCCGGCATTGCTCAGGGCTTTCAGTCCCTGGCTGACGGCCGGCAGGCTGCCGCGCAATTCCAGCACCAATTCCTGTTCCGTCCAGCCGCGCTCACGGTGGCCGCGCAGGAACATCACCAGTTCCAGTGCCCAGACGGACTTGAAGGATGTTTGGATGAAGTCGAGCAGTTCCTTGTCCATCACCACCGTGTACGGTCAATCCGTCCGCTCGACAACCTTGCGACTTGGACTAGGCAATTCGTGCGGAAGAGGTAGTTCAAAACGGATCAAGGCCGGCACCAGGGGGGGCTGGCAGCCGGCCTCGACTGGACAAATCCGGGGCTCGAGCCCGTTCCCGTCTCAATGCGCGATGGCACCCCCGGCATGCAGGCGCGAACCGGCCATATGGGCCAGCGCCAGCAGCGCCCCCCCGGCCAGCAGGGCCAGCGGCACCATCAGCAGCACCACCTGATCGCCCGTGGCCCCGGCGCCGATCATCTGTCCGGCAATCAGCGGGCCGGAGATGGCGCCGACGCGCCCCGCCGCCACGGCGGCTCCTACCCCGGTGCCCCGCGTCTGGTCGGGATAGACCTTGGGCGCCAGGCCATAGAGCGCGAACTGCGCCCCCAGCACCAGGAAGCCCGCCCAGAAGGCCAGCACCAGCAGCATGTCCATGTCGCCGGCCAGCGACAGCAGATACATGACCAGCGCCATCAGCAGGTACCCCGTGGCCATCGGCCCGCGCGCACCGTACCGGTCGCACAGGAAACCGGCGATGATGGACCCGAAGATGCTGCCGATATTCAGCACCAGCGAGGTCAGGAAGGCCTGGGCCGGCGGAAAGCCCTTGGCGATGATCAGGGTGGGCAGCCAGTTCAGCAGCAGCGACAGCTGCAACAAGGTCAGCGCGAATACGATCCACAGCATCAGGGTCGGTCCCGCCTGCTTCGCCCCGAACAGGGCCTCGCCGATCGGTGTGCGCACACCCTGACCACGTGGCGCCACCCGCTTGGTCTCCGCCATGAAATACCACAGCGCCGGGACCACCAGCAGCGGCAGGGCGCCGCCGACGATGAACAGCCCGCGCCAGTCCATGCCGCCGGGCGCCAGCTTGGCCATCAGCGATACGATGATGCCGCCCACCGCCAGCCCGCAGGAGATCGACGCCACCGTTATGGTGACCCGTGCCTTGGCCGTCACTTCCGACGCGATGGCGATGACATTGGGGAAAGTGCCGCCCAGGCCCAGGCCGGTCAGCACGCGCAGCACGAACAGCGAATGATAATCCCACGCCCAGCTTGAGACGAGTGTGGCCGCCCCGAAGGCCAGGACCGACCCGACCAGCACCGGCTTGCGCCCCACCTTGTCGGCCAGCCGCCCGCCGGCCAGCGCCCCGATGGCCAGACCGATCAGGCTGGCACCGAAGGCCCAGCCGATCTCCTGCGGTGTCAGGCCCAGTTCACGCGTCAGCTGCGGGGCCGCCACGCCGATGACCTGCAGGTCGAACCCTTCCAGCACCGCCACCAGGAAGCAGAGAAGGATGATACCCCGGCGGGCACCGGTGGGGATTTCCTGTTCGCTTTGCATGTTCCTCACCCTTGTCCATCCGCCCAAGCGGCTGTGACTTTTTTTGAGGAGACCATGGCACATACATACCATGGTCTCCACCAGATGTTTGGTCGCTTCATCAGTCGCCATCCCGTTTTGGGAGACTTCCGCAAAACTCTCGGGGCACCGTCGTTGCCACTCTCTCCACCGTCACCCCGGCGAAGGCCGGGGTGACGGTGGATATTGCGAAAACCCTCATGGCCCAAACTTCCACAAGGGATAAGCAAGGACTGGCTACGATCCTCAAAAGCTCCAAGTCAGCGACACGCCATATTCCGCCGGCCGGCCCGGGGAATGGGTCAGCGTGGCCAGCGTGTTCTGGCGGCCATTGGTGCCGGTGGTGATGTAATATTTGTCGAAGATGTTGGTGCCGAATGCCGCCACCTTCCACTGCGCGCCGCTGTCATACTCGACCCGGACATTGGCCACGCCATAGCTGGGCAGCTTCACCGAGTTGGAAGTGGAGTTGTTGGAATATTGGCTGCCCTTGTAGGCGTAATTGGCGTTCAGGCTGACATCGCCCTCGCCCACCGGGATGCTGTACTGGGCACCCAGCGTATAGGTCCATTCCGGCGACCGGGCCAGCGGCTGGGCCCAGCAGCGGTCGAAGGTCAGGGCGCCGCCGGGGCAGCTGGCCGGGTCGAACAGCGGGCTGCCGGTGGGCAGATCGACATATTTGATCTTGGTGTAACCGACATTGGCGTTCAGCGTCAGACGCTCGATGGGCGCCACGGCGAATTCGCCCTCGAACCCGTCGATCTCCAGCTTGCCGGCATTCAGGAACAGCACCTGCAGGGCGCCACGGGAGAAATCGGCAAGCTGGACGACCAGATTGTCGTATTTCATGTGAAAGCCGGTCAGGTTGGCGCGCACCCTTTTGTCGAACCATTCCGACCGCACGCCGGCCTCCAGATTCTTCACCGTCTCCGGATCGAAGGAGGTGATGGTGGGTGCGGCCGTGCCCAGCGTGACGATATCGACATTGAAGCCACCGGACTTGAAGCCCTTGGAGTAGGTGGCATAGGTCATCAGCGCGTCCGTCCACTGGTAATCCAGCGTCAGGCGGTAATCGATGGCGTCCCAATGGTTGGCATTGGTGCGCGGCGAGCCGCCCGCCGGCAGGGCCGGGGTGAAGATGCCGACCTTGCTGATGAACACATCCTTGTCGTCATAGGAATAGCGCGCACCCGCCGTCACCCGCGCCTTGTCGGTCAGGTCCAGGGTCGCCTGGCCGAAGGCGGAGTAGCTGTTGGTCTTCAACTGCACATTGGCGTCGAAGCCGTTGCAGCATTCCACGCGGCCGGCATTGACCACCGCCTCACGCAGGAAGCGGCGTTCGGCCGGGGTTTCGTGGAAGTAATAGAGACCGGCCACCCATTCCAGCCCCTCGTGGCTGCCCAGCAGCTGGAGTTCCTGGGAGATGCTGTCCATCTCGTTCAGGGTATAGTTGGTCTGGGCGCCGAACAGGCCGTAATCGCCCTGGTCGATGTCGGTACCCTTGTTGTAGCCGGTGATGGAGCGCAGGGAGAGCGCGTCATTGATATCGATGCCGATATCGGCCGACAGGAAGGTGTTCTTGGTCTTGCGCGCATCGTCGCACAGGCTGGCCTGCGGCCTTGAATTGGGCACCAGATTGGGCGCATCGCCGAACTTGGCCGCATTCAGCGCGATCTCGTCCATGATGCAGCTATCCGGCACGGAATAGCCGTCGGGGGTGACGAAGCGCGGATCGTCGGCCACGATGGGCGTCTGGCCCTTGGACGCCAGATAGGCGTTGTAGGCATTGACCGCCGCGATGGGGAAACCCGACGCCTGGCGCAAGCCGACACCGGCGATCACCGTGGGTGAGCCGTTGCTGCGGTTTTCCGTATAGGCGGCGGTCAGGTCGATCAGCACATTGTCGGTGGGCTTCAGGCGCAGGGCGCCACGGATGGCGTAATCATCCTGATTGCCGCGCGTGCGGTCGGTGCCGATGACATCGACATAGCCGTCACGCTTGAAATAGGCACCCTGGCCCCGGAAGGCCACCTTGTCGGAAATGGGCACATTCAGGATGCCCTCGATATCCGTGCGGTCATGGGAACCATAGGTGCCGGTGATACGGCCTTCCAGCTCATCACTGGGCTTGCGGGTGATATAGCGGATGGCACCGCCCGTGGTGTTGCGGCCGAACAACGTACCTTGGGGGCCGCGCAGCACCTCGATCCGCTCCACATCCAGCAGGTTCAGGATGGCACCCGTGGAACGCGGGTAATAGACATCGTCGACATAGAGCCCGACGCCCTTCTCATTGTTCGCACGGCCCGATGTCTGGCCGACGCCGCGGATGGAGAAGTTGGGGGCGGAATTGCCGACGGGGGCCGACCCGCCGATGGACACGTTGGGCAGGAAGTTCTGCAGGTCATCCACCGAACGCACATTGGCCTTTTCCAGCGCATCGCCGGAGAAGGTGAGGATGGAAAGCGGGGTGTCCTGAAGCGATTCCGACCGGCGCTCCGCCGTCACCACGATCTCTTCCAGCAACGGAAACGGATCGGCGGCGGGTGCTGCCGTCTGGGCCTGTGCGGCCCCCGCGGCAGCCAGCAAAGCCAGGGCCGACACCGTATATCTCTGCATCCAGACCATCTTGCCCATTCTTCTTCCTCCCTCTGTCTTGCCTTATGGCATTGTTTGCCGATGAAAGCTCAGGCGTGCGTGTCCACCCGTCGCTTGAAATAATCCCAGGCGCGCCGCGCCGGCACCTCGGCCAGGATGGCGTCGAAGCTCAGTTCGACCTCCCCGTCGCTGAGATAGCGGACGGGGCCCAACTGGCGGGCCTTCAGGTCCAGCCCGGCATTGACCTGCAGGTAGACGGCCATGATCACCGCGGCGCGCAGGCTGTCGCCCACCACCACCCCGCCATGACCACGCATCAGCACGGCCCGGCCGCTGCCCAGCCGGGCGGCCAAATCGCGGCCCTGTTCGATGTTGGTGACCAGCAGCGACGTCTCCCCGAACCGGTCGGCGATGTCCCAGACGGGCACGGTGCCCAGCGGCCCGGCGACATGGATCAGCGGTCGCACTTCCGTGCCGGTGACCCCGAAGGGGATCAGGTCGTGGGCGTGGGAATGCACCACCGCGACCACATCCGGCCGCTGTTCATAGATGGCGGCATGGATGAAGCGCTCCAGGTACGGCGCGCGGGTATCGCCATCCGCCGCCTGCCCGTCCGGGCCGAAGACCATGATGTCGTCTGGCGTCACAAGTTCCGGGCTGACGGAACGGGACAGCAGGAAATGGCCCGGCCGGTCGGGATGGCGCAGGCTGACATGGCCGAACGCATCCACCACGCCTTCATTGGCCAGAATGCGGTTAGCCAGGGCCAGATCCTGCCGGCTCATGTCAGCCCCCGCCGTCGATATTCCCCGACATAGCGCACGCCCAAGGTGCCGGCGAAATTGCGGACCAGCAGCGGGTGCAGGCCCCATTCATACAGCGTGGCCACGTCGCGCGCCGCCAGCACTTCCCGTTCCTCCGCCGTCATGTCATAGGCGGTGAAGGCCTTGGCCGGCTCCTCGGCGAACGCCGCCTGCAGGTCGGGTTCCTTGTCGAAGCGGAACAGGAACTTCTCCAGGTCGCGGCGGCTCATGACAGGATCTCCGTCACGGCGATGCCGGTATTCCACATGGAAACGGGCTCGTACGCGATCTCCCGCGCCCCCGTGGCGTTCACGGCCCCGGCGGCGGCCAGCCAGTTGCGGATCTCCGCGGCCCCGTTGCCGGCACCGTTGATCACCCAGTCGCTGTCGAACGCGGCGATCTCGTCCAGCCGGCCGGCGGTGAACAGGTCCAGGAATTGCCGGTCGAATGCCGTATTGATCGTGCCGGTCTGCGGCGTGCCGACCCAGTGGGACAGGCCGCCGGTGCCGACAATCGCCACCCGTTCCGCCACACCCTGCGCCCGCACCACATCACCCAGCGCCCGGCCGAAAGCCAGGGCGCGGGCATGGCTGGGCAAGGGGGCGACGGTGCAGTTGATATAGACGGGCAGGACCGGCACATCCCAATCCTGCAACAGCAATTGCAGGGGGCAGGAGAAGGCATGGTCCAGCTTCACGTCGCGCGCACCTGCCGCGTCGAAGCCGGCATCCACCAGCCCCGCCTGCACGGCGGCGCCGAAGTCGGCAATGCCGGTATAGTCGCGCTTGGGCACCCCGAATTCGCCCCAGCCCTCGAACCGGTCGCCGGTACCGATGGAAAAGATGGGCAGGAACTCATAGCCGTAGGTCAGGAAATGGTCGGTGGCGATGGTGACCAGCACGTCCGGGCGCGCCGCCTTCAAGGAGGCCGCCAGCGTGCGGAACCCGTCGAAGACCCGCTCGGCGCGGGCCTCGTCGGCCCCGCCATCGGGAAGGCGCATCATGGCGCCGGTATGGGCCGTCGCAGCGGCCCAGACGAAGCTGCCCATGGCCCTCACCCCTTCAGGAAGTCGATGATCAGGCGGTTGACGGCGTCGGCCTGCTCGAACTGCGGCCAGTGCCCGGCGCCTTCCACCAGGGAGAAGCTGGCATTGGGCATGATCTCCGACACCTTCTTGGCCACGGTCCAGGGGGTGGTCGGGTTATGGTCGCTCCAGATGATCTTGGTGCGGATATCCAGCCTGGACAGCTGTTCCTCATCCAGCAGATAGCGGCGGTTCTCCTCGCCCGGCTGTTCCTCCACCATCTTGGGCATGGCGGCCCGGCTGTCGGGCAGCATGAAGAAGTGGAAGCGGGTATCCACCAGTTCCTCGGTGGCGACCTCCTTGTTCCACATCAGCCATTGCAGCCGTTCCTTGACCTTGTCGCGGGTCGGCGCCTCGCTGGCCTTCTTGGTGACGCTCTTCACCTGCTGGTGGATGCGGGCACTCTCCGCCTGGCTTTCCGGATCGCTCAGCAGAAAGCCGGCCCCGGTGATGGAGATCAGGGAGGCGACGCGGTCGGGATAGGCCTGGGCGAAGTTGAACCCCGTCCAGCCGCCCAGCGACTGGCCCACCAGATGCGCCTTCTCCGCCCCGACGGCATCCATGAAGCGCTTCAGATGCTCCACGAACAGGGGCGCGTGGTAGGTCACGTCCAGCGGCTTGGCGCTCAACCCATGGCCGATGGCGTCCATGGAAATGGCGCGAAAGCCGGCCTGCCCCAGCGGCACGACATTGCGGATGAAGCCCTCGGCATGGCCGGACAGGCCGTGCATCATGATCACCGGCATGCCTTCGCCCGCCTCGATCACGCGGGTGCGCCAGCCGCCGGCGTCGTAATATTTCACTTGCGCGCCCAGGGCGTCGGTCCAGAAAGACATCATTCTCTCCCGTCTTTTAGAAAGTCGCCGATCAGGCTGTTGGTCCTGTCGGCCTGTTCGTATTGCGGCCATTGCCGTGCACCCTCGACCACCGCCAGCTGCGCATCGGGGCAGGCGGAGACGGCGCGGGCCACGATCTGGCCATCGGTGTTTCCGTCGTTTCCCCGGATGAACAGGGTTGGCATCGACAGGCCGGCCAGCCGTTCAGGGGTCAGCAGGAAGGGGCCATTGTCGGCCTGGCGCACCTTCAGATGCACCGCCCGCGCCGCCTCCGGCTGATACAGCGCCAGTCGGGTGGCCAGGATTTCCGGGTCGACACTGTCGGGATCGGCCAGCAATCCCGACAGCCGCTTGCGCACGGCCTCCAGGGTCGGTTTCTCGAACGCCTCGCCACCGGCCTTATAGGCCTGGGCGATCTTCGGATCGGCCAGCCGCTCGGCCTCCGCCTGCAACCCCGCCGGTTCGATCAGCACCAACCTTTCCAGCAATTCCGGCCGGTTCAGGGCCAGCCAGGCCGCTGCCCAGCCCCCCAGGCTCTGGCCCACCACATGCGGGCGGTCCAGGCCCAGGGCCTTGATCGTGTCCGCCACATGGGCGGCCAGCCGGTCGATGGTGTAATCGCCGTCAAAGCCTTCCGTCAGCCCATGGCCGGCCAGGTCGATGGCGTAGACCGTGAACCGGACCGACAGCGGGCCGATGGTACGGGCGAAGGTTTCCAGGTGCCCGCCGCGACCATGCAGCAGCAGCAGCGGCGCCCCCTGGCCCAGCCGGACATAGCGGGTGCGAAGGCCACCGGCCTGCACGAACCCCACCTCCCCGCCCAGCATTTGCGTCCACAGGCTCATGGCGCCTATCCCAGATGCTGGTGGAAGAAGGTGACGAAGCGCTGGAAGGTCAGCGCCGCCGCTTCCGGCGAATAGCGTTCCAGCGTGCTGTCCATGTAGGCGTGGCGCGCCCCCTCATAGAGGTGGAAATCCACCGGCTGGGGGCTCTGCGCCAGCAGCGCCGCCCGCAGAGCCTGCGTCTGCTCCAGCGGGATCGCCTCGTCATTCGTGCCGAAATGCAGCTGCAACGGGCACTGGATCTTCGGCGCCAGGGTCAGGCGGGAGCGCTCCTGGCCATCCGGGGAATAGGCGGCCGGCAGGATGGGCAGGGCATAGAGGATGACGGCGCAGGCCAGCTTGTTGGGCGTGGCCGCCCAGGCCAGCGAGGTGCCGCCGCCCAGGCAGTAACCCAGCGTGCCGATGCGGGCTGGATCGACGTTGGGCTGGGCCGCCAGGAAGTCGAAGCCCGCCTGCATGTCGGGCACCGCCGTCTCATCCTTCGCGGCCAGGAACGCCTTGCTGCGGCGTTCCTCCGGCGTGGTGTAATCCTGGGGCGGGCGCCCGCCGATCCGGCTATAGGGATCGACGGACAGCACCACGAACCCTTCCGCCGCCAGACGGCGCGTTTCCGCCTGGCGATGTTCGGTGACGCCCAGATTTTCCGGGGCCGTGACGATGGCCCCCCAGGGGCCGGCACCCGCCGGTTCGGCCAGATATCCCCGGATCGTGTCGGTGCCGTTGGGGAAACTCACGCAGCGGCCGGTGACGGGATAGGTGGGGTTGCTCATCATCCCCTCCCTCAGGCCGCGATTTCGATGTCGAACAGGCTGGCCTCGCCCCGCCGCTTCACCTCCACATCCAGCAAGGTGCCGCAGCCGGGGCAGGCATGGCGCACCACCTCCAGATCCACATGCACACGCACACGGGGGCCCAGATCCTCGGCACTGGCCGGGGCATGGGCGGCATAGTCCTTCCAGTTCTCATCGGCGGGTGCGATGACATGGCCGCAATTGCAGACGAAGTAATTGCGGCCATCCTCCAGCCGCAGGATGCGGGCCACGTCGCCGACGATGGCGGCCGCTTCGGCATTGCCATGCACATGCGGCACCTGCGCCAGCTTGCGGGTCACCGGCCAGGACAGGCGCTCCTGGCGGATGGCATCACGCTTGGCCGCCGTCGCCGCCTCATCCACATCACCCGACCCATCCAGGACGACGCCGAAGATGTTCAGGGCCGACGCGGCGGAGAAGGCACCACCCGCCACGTCGCGGGCCACCAAGGCCGGCTCCCGCCCGATCGGATCGCCCCAGCCGCCGCCGGCGGTCGGGTTGCACTCATACACATCGTTATGGGTGAATTCGAATTCCGGCGGCTTGGCGGTGAAGGTGGTTTCCTCGCCGATCAGCCCGTTCATGCTGTCGGGGAACACGCCGCCTTCCATCAACTCGCGGATATTGGAATTGCGCAGCAGGCGGCGATGGTTGCAGCCGCTGGGATAGCCGCCGAACAGCCCGCGCGAGGTCGGCGACTGATATCCATGGCAGGCCACCAGCGATTCAACCTCATGCACATCGTGCAGGACGAAGGCAGCACCCGCCGCCAGGCCGCCGGCATTGCGGCCGGGACCGGAACTGTCGGTGATGATGCGCCGGTACATGTAGAGCACGGGCAGCTTCAGCTCCGTCGCCTCGACATTCGGCGCGCGGCCGGCGGTGATGTTGCGCTGGCCCGACACGGTGATGCCGTCGCGATGGGCATAGGCGCCGCCGCCCGACAGCATCACCTCCAGGATGGGGGCCGTCGCCGGCTCGCCATACTGGTTCTTGCCATGGATATGGAACAGGTCGGGGCCGCTGGCGGGAGCCGCCTGCGCCTCGCGCACATAATCGGGGTGGCTGGCCAGCAGCTTGGACATCACCTCCGTCGTCGTCACCTCCACCAGCCACATGGCGCCCAGGGGGCCTTGTGAGCAGGGGGCAGGAAACTTGCAGGAAACCACCGACCCGTCGCGCGACAGCACCTCCAGCGGGCGCAGCAAGCCGTCATTCCAGGGCAGGTCGAAGGCGATCAGCGGCAGGATGCCGGCATAGATGCCGGCCAGCAGACCGGTGCGCGTGGCATTGACGAAGCCCGGCGCCTGATCGTCGGAACCGGTATAGTCGAAGATGATGCTGTCGCCCTGCTTCCGCAGTTCGACATGGATCTTGTAGATCTTGTTCTCGAACCCGTCATGGTCCAGGAATGCCTGGGCGCGGAAGATGCCGTCGGGCAGCTCATGCAGGCGCTTGCGCATCTTGGCTTCCGACAGGTCCATCATCCCGTCCATGACGGTCAGGACCGTGTCGACGCCATACTTGGCCACCGTATCCAGCACGCCCTTCACGCCGGTGTTGCAGGCGGCCATCAGCCCCTTCAGGTCCAGGCTGATATTGATGGGCAGGCGCGACATGCCGGTGATGAAGTTCAGCACATCGGCCCGCAATTCACCCCGGTCCACCAGCTTGACGGGCGGGATCAGGATACCTTCCTGGCGGATATCCTTGGCCATGGAGGCGAAGCTGCCCGGCACCATGCCGCCGACATCCAGCTGATGCGCACACGCCCCGGTCCAGCCGATGCGCTGGTCACCCACGAAGATCGGGGCCAGGATGCCGATATCGGGGCAGTGCAGCGCGCCCTTGTGCGGGTGATTGACGATGAACATGTCGCCGGGGCGGATGCCCGGGTTTTCCGCGCAATCCTCGATCACATGCTTGACCATCAAGGACAGCGAGGCGGCGTGGAAGGTCACCGTCCGGCCCATGGTCGCCACCTCGCCGAAGGCGCGGTAGAGGCCGGTATTGAAGTCCGTCGCCTCGTTCACCAGGGTAGAGCCGGAAACGGCGGCCAGGGTCGCGGCCTGCTCGTCGGTGATGGACAGGAGCCGGTGGCGGATCACCTCGAAGGTGATCGGATCGACATCCTGGGTAACGTAGTTGTAAACGTCCATGGGTCTGGTCCCCGGTATCTGGAGCGGCTTTCAAGCCGCTTCGGCGGCGACTGCCGCCGCGCCGCACGTGCGGCGTGAAGCCAAGCCGCGGATGCGGCGCCGGCGCTTGAGGAAACGAAAACGAGTGTCAGGCGGCTTGCGACGTTCGGATGATGATGTTGCCGTAGGGCTCCATCTCCGCATTCTGGTCGGGGCCGACGACGATGGTCGTGTCCGGCCGCTCGATGATGCAGGGGCCGGCGACGGGCCGGCCGGGGCCGATATCCTCGCTGCGATAGATCGAGGCGGACAGGAAGCCACGGCCGTAGAAATAGACCTCGCGGGCATCGATGGGCTTGTTGGAGCGGTTGGTGCCATCCACCTTGCGCGGCACCGGCTTGATCACCGGCGAGGTGCCTTCCACCCGGACCACGGAGAATTCCACGCCGGAAATGCGCAGCGCGGTGTTCTTGCCATAGACCCGCTCATACTGTTCCTCGAACCGGTCGACCAGGGCGTCGATGCCGGCCGCGTCCAGGGCACCGTCAGGCACCGCCACGCTGATCTCGTGCACCTGCTGGCGGAACCGCATGCCGATGAAGCGCTTGATGGTCACGCCATCGCCCAGCGCCTCGACGCAGCGCACGGCCAGGCCGTTCAGGCTGTCATTGATCCGGGATATGTCCACATGGTCGGACGCACGGCGGAACCGGGCCGGGGCATGCTGGCCCAGCGCCAGGGAGAAGGACCGGTGCCGGTCGCCGGTAACGGTGCCATAGGCGGAATGGGCCGGGCCGGTATTGGGGATGATGATGGTGGCGATGCCGGCAGCCTCGGCGAACTGGTGGGCATGGGTGGCCCCCGCCCCGCCATAGGCCATCAGCACGAAATCGCGCGGATCATAGCCGGCACGCAGCGTCACGCGGCGCAGCAGGTCGGCCATCTGGTTGTTGGCCACCTCGCGGATGCCGGACGCGGCCTCCGCAACGCTCATGCCCAGCGGTTCGGCCACATGGTCGCGCACCGCCTTGTGCGCCGCCTCGATATCCAGGCGCATCTTGCCGCCCAGGAAATATTTGGGATCGATGATGCCCAGCACGACGTCGGCATCGGTGATGGTCGGCTCCACCCCGCCGCGCCCGTAACAGGCGGGCCCCGGCGTGGAACCGGCACTCTCCGGCCCCACGGTCAGATGGCCGTCGCGCACCCGGGCGATGGATCCGCCGCCGGCACCGATGGCCGTGACCTTGATCGACGGCAATGCCACATGGAACCGCCCCTCCTCACGCACCGTCTCCAGCAGCGGCTGGCCATTGACGATCAGCCCGACATCGAAACTGGTGCCGCCCATGTCGGCGGTCAGGACGTTGGGATAGTTCAGCAATTCGCCCAGCTTCTGCGACGCCAGCACGCCGCCGGCGGGGCCTGAGGTCAGCAGGTTCGCCGCCTGGAACGCCGCTTCCGATGCCGGCAGCACACCACCACCGGATTCCATGATGGAGATGGGACCGTCGAACCCGTGGCCCCGGATCGCCTTCTCCAAGCCATTGATATAACGGTGGATGACGGGGCCCAGATAGGCGTTGATGGCCGTGGTCGATGCCCGCTCATACTCCCCGATGATCGGCACCAGGGAGGATGAGGTGGTGACGAACACGCCCGGCGCCTCTTCGGCCACCAGTTCCGCCAACCGGCGCTCATGCGCCATGTTGCGGAAGGACCAGAGCAGACTGATGGCGATGGATTCCACGCCGTCTTCCACCAGCTTGCGGATGCTGGCACGGGCCGCATCCTCGTCCAGCGGTACGATGATCTCGCCCTTGTAATCCACCCGCTCGACGATACCGGCGGTCAGCGACCGGGGCACGATGGGATCGGGCAGGCGGCGGACGGAGAAATGCGAGATCTCATGTGCCGCCATGCCGACCCAGCCGCCCATGGCGCGCTGGATGCGCAGCGTATCCTCGAACCCGCGGGTGGTCAGCAGGCCGGTCTTCGCCCCCTTGCGCTCGATGAAGGCGTTGGTGGCGGCCGTGGTGCCGTGGGAGAAATATTGCAGCCGGGCGACCAGTTCCGCCGGTGCCAAACCCAGCGCTTCCGCCGCCAGGTTCATGGCGTTCAGAACGCCCTTGGTGCGATCCTCCGGCGTGGTCAACGCCTTGAAGATGCGGATGTCGCCATCGTCCGACAACAGGACCAGGTCCGTGAACGTGCCGCCGATATCCGTACCGATGTAGGACAAAGAAACCCCCTATTCGCTCGCCAGCAGGCCTTCATCGCAGCGCTTGGGCTGCGGGGCCGCCATGGATGGGCATGCCGCGACGGGGGACCGCCGCCGGCACGCGATATGAAGAACCGAATTCCGTGTGGAGATGGTCGGGGACGTCACAGTCCCGGAACCCGCTCCTCCCTCGTGATCTTGCTTGTTTCGCCGACGTTATTTTGTCCGCTGTGCGGACGTTTGTCCGATATGCGAATGATTGATCACACCAGACCTGTTGTCAAACGAAAAGTTCGGCTACAGCTTGGTTGGCAGCCGCGGCTGTTGACGCCGCCACCGGCGTCCGACACTTTCGGGGCCAAGCGGAGATGGCAGCCGCATATAAGGAGAAGACGGGAATGGCGCGTCGCCAGGCTGGGGCCGCACCGGGGAACAATCCGGAGGAACTGCACGAAACCTATGAGGATGATCCCAATTTCGTGGTGTCGCTGGCGCGCGGGCTGAACGTGCTGCTGGCGTTTGCGGGCTCACGCAAGCATCTCAGCATCTCCGACATCAGCCGCATCACCGGCCTGTCGCGCGGTTCCGTGGCGCGGCTGGTGAACACGCTGGAAAAGCTGGGCTATGTAAGGTCGGAGGGGCGGTCGTTCCAGCTGCTGCCCAAGACGCTGGCCCTGGGCCAGGCGTATCTGTCGTCGAACTCTCTGGCCACCATGGCGCAGGAGACGCTGGACCGGATCGGCAACCAGGTGAATGAGAGCTGTTCCATCGCCGTGCTGGATGAAGGCCATGTCACCTTCGTGGCGCGGTCGGCCAGCCGGCGCATGGTGTCAGCGTCGCTTTCCGTGGGCAGCCGCATTCCCGCCTACTGCACCTCGCTGGGCCGCTGCATCCTGGCGCATCTGCCGCATGATGAGCTGGAGCGGCAGCTGGCCAATACCAGCATCGTCGCCCATACCAGCCGCACCGTCACCAACCGCGCCGCCCTGGATCAGGTCCTGGAGCAAGTGCGCCAGACCGGCTATTCGATCTCCGACAGCGAGTTCGAGGAAGGTTTGACCTCCATCGCCGTGCCGGTCTTCGGCCCGGGGCAGAAGGTGGAGGCAGCACTGGGCGTGGCCGCCATCCGCTATCCCCACGACGCACTGGTCGGCACCATCCTGCCGGTGCTGAAGGGCACGGCGCGGGATTTGGGGGCGTTCCTGCGGTTTTAGGGGGCGCGCAGCCGCCTGCGTTAGTTCTCTGCGAAAACTCCTGGGCACCGTCGTTGCCACTCTCTCTACCGTCACCCCGGCGAAGGCCGGGGCCCAGATGACAAGCACTTCGCTCTACGACTTGGGCCCCGGCTTTTGCCGGGGTGACGGTAGATATTGCGGGAACCCTCGCAGCCCCGATGTCTGCGGGGAGAGACAGACACCCCCGACCCCATCAATATCCTATTGATAAAATGTGATTTCCTCTGCGCCCATCCTCATCCCGATCACGGCTCCAAAATTGGCTACCATTTGGCGCTAAGATTGGCTACTATCCGTCCGCAGCCGACGCCAAAGCCGGCACCATGAACGCGGGAGCACAGGGTTATGAGAGATTTGAAGCGGGTTCTATTGCTGGGCATGGCGGCGACGGGGGCGCTGGTCCCCACCGCGCAGGCCCAGGAGATGGAGCTGGAGGAGATCGTGGTCACGGGCTCGCGCCTGTCGGCAACGATCGAGACCTTCCCCGGCTCCTACACCGTGGTCAGCCGCAAGGACCTGGAGGACCAGTTGTCGACCACCGCCGATATCGGTGCGGTGCTGGCCAACATGGTGCCCGGCATCGCCGCGTCCAACGGCACCGCCGCGAATGTCGAGCAGAGCCTGCGCGGCCGGCCGCTGCGCGTGTTCATCGACGGCATTCCCATCTCCAACCCGCTGCGCGACGGCGGCCGCGACCTGCGCCTGATCTCCCCCACCGTCATCGGCTCGATCGAGGTGATCCGTGGCGCCTCGGCGCTCTATGGCCAGGGCGGTGCCGGCGGCATCATCAACTACATCACCAAGGATGCGCCCTCGACCGAGGAATTCCGCTTCCGCACCGAGATCGGCACCAGCCTGTCCACCCAGCATCTGGCCGACAGCACGCGCCCCAGCTTCTCGCAGAGCGCGTCCGGCAGCGTGGCCGGCATCGATGTCAACCTGAACGGGTCGTATGAGCGCGTGAACAGCATATTCGACGCCGACGGCGACCGCCTGGCGCCCGATCCGCATAATTTCGGCGGCATCGCCGACAGCAATATCTACAACCTGTATGGCAAGCTGGGCTATTCCTTCGGTGACCAGCGCATTGAGGCGATGGTCAATTACTACCAGCAAAAGCAGGACACCAACTACGTCACGGTCAGCGGCAATATCGCCAAGGGCATCAAGGAAACCGCCGTCAAGGGCATGGCCGACGCCCGCGCCATCGACCCGGAGAACCGCAACCTCATCTCCTCCATCGGGTATGAAAACAGCGATGTTCTGGGCTCGACCCTGAACAGCAAGCTCTATTACCTGGAGAATTACAGCGTCTTCTCCTTCGATGCGGCGCGCCTGGGCGGCACCCAGACGACGATCTCTTCCGAGAAGATCGGCTGGCAGACCGATTTCACCACCAAGCTGGATGATTGGGGTCTGGAGGGCGGCACGGCACTCTGGGGCTTCGACATCGCGCGCGATACGACCGAACAGCCGCTGATCCCGCTGACCGACAAGCCGGGCGACGGCCGCACCTTCACGCCGCCGCTGAAGCAGATGAACTATGCCGCCTTCATCCAGCTCGACCTGCCGGTGACCGACTGGTTCACGCTGCGCGCCGGCGTGCGGCACGACAAGTTCAACATGGAGATCGACGATTTCGTCGCCGGCCTGACCGGGGTGAAGGTCGCGGCGGGTGAGCTGGATTACAGCGCCACGCCCGTCAATATCGGCGGCACCCTGCATATCGTGCCGGAAGCCGAGGTTTTCGGCGGCTTCTCCCAGGGTTTCTCCATCCCCGATATCGGGGCACCCCTGCGCCGCGTCACGGCCACCAACCTGGATAATTTCGATCCCAAGCCGCAGCTTGTGAACAATTACGAGATCGGCCTGCGCGGGTCGGTGATCGATATCGACTACACCGTGGCCTATTTCATCAGCAAGTCCAAGTACGGCACCGACTTCGTCATCGACACGGTCAACCCCACCGAGGCCGCGACGCTCCGCGAGAAGGAGCGGATCAAGGGTATCGAGGCAACGCTGACCGGCAAGATCGGCGACGCCACCCGCTGGGGCGGCAGCTTCGCCTGGTCGGAGGGCAAGCGCGACGCCGACCATGACGGCAAGGTCGACACAGCCCTGACCGGACGGCGCATCGGGCCGGAACAGTATAATGCCTGGCTGGAACAGGAGATCACCGCCGACTGGTCGGGCCGCCTGCAGGTCAACCGCACCGGCAGCCGCAACAAGTTCCCCAATGCCAGGATCAACGATTTCTATACCGGCCGCGTGCGTCCGGTGACGCGCGTCGATGCCTCCACCCAGTACCGCATGGACAAGGTGCTGTTCACCGTCGGCGTGAACAACCTGTTCAACAACGACTATTATTCCGTCACGTCCCAGATGATCAACCGCGACCAGCTGTACAGCAAGGGCGAGGGCCGTACCCTCTTCCTGAAAATGTCCGCGGACTACTGATCCGACCGTCCCGGTCCTGCGGCTCCGGCCGCATCCTGATCCCAATGGATGACCCAAGATGACTCTGCCCGTGAACGGCGCGGAACGGGGCTTCACGCCCTACGATATCGGCAGGACCCCGGCAACGGCCTGCCGTATCGACCAGCGCTTCTCCTACTGCCTCTATGTGCCGGCCAGGGTGGTGGAAAACCCCGCCGCGGCCGGGCGCATCCTGGCCGTGGTCCATGGCACGGATCGCGGCAACCAGGCGCTGCGGGACCTGTTCGTCCCCTATGCGGAGGCCACGGACAGCATCATCCTGGCCCCGCTGTTCCCCTGCGGAATCGGCGAGCCGCAGGAACGGGACAATTACAAGTATATCGACTATCAGGGCATCCGCTTCGACCTGCTGCTGCTGGACATGGTGGATGAGGTTTCCGCGCGCTATGGCGTGGATGCGGGCCGCTTCGACCTGTTCGGCTTTTCCGGTGGGGCGCATTTCGCCCACCGCTTCCTTTATCTGCATCCCTCACGGCTGCGGGCTCTGTCGGTGGGGGCCCCCGGCTCCCCCACCCTGCTGGACAGCACCCGCCCCTGGTGGGTGGGGGTGGCCGATCTGGAACAGAAATTCGCCGTCCGCCTGAACCCCGACGCGATGAAGGATGTGCGCATCCATCTGGTCGTCGGGTCGGACGATACCGACACCTGGGAGATCACCCACAGCCCCGGTTCCCGCCATTGGATGGAAGGGGCCAACGATACCGGCGTGACGCGGGTGGAACGACTGCGTAGCCTGGCCGCCAACCTGCAAGCCAATGGCCTGGATGCACGGCTGGAACTGCTGCCGGGCGTACGCCATGCGCGCGACGCCCTGTCGGCCGCCGCCATCCGTTTCCTGGAAGCCCTGGACGAAGGGGGCGGCGATGTTCCGACCTAATCGGCTGAAACGTCTGCTGGCCGAAAAACACCCCGCGCGCGGCGCCTGGCTGTTCATGGGCAGCCCGGTGGTGACCGAAGCCATGGCCCCCATGGGGTTCGATGCGCTGATCATCGACCATGAACATTCGCCGGGCGGGCTGGAAACCGCCATCCACCAGATGCGGGCGATGGCGGGAACGGATACGACCATGCTGGCCCGCCTGTCCGACAACAATCCCACGCCCATCCGCCATCTGCTGGATGCCGGGGTGGAGGGGGTGATGGCCGCCAATCTGGACAGTGCCGATGCCGCCGACCGTCTGGTCCGGGCCACGCGCTATCCCCCGCATGGCATCCGGGGTGCCCATTACACCGTCTCCCGCGCGTCCGGCTGGGGGGCGTGGAGTGTGGATGTGGCGGAGCGGGGCGAGGCGGAGACACTCGCTATCGGCCTGATCGAAAGTGTGGAGGGCGTGGATGCCATCGCGGAGATGGCCCGGGTCCCCGGCCTGGACATGCTGTTCATCGGCCCGCTGGACCTGTCGATCAGCGCCGGCGTGCCGGGACAATATGACGCCCCCGCATTCAGGGATATTCTCCAGGCGGCCGAACGGCGCATCCTGGAGGCGGGTCTGGCACTGGGCGGCACCATCCTGCCGGGTCTGCCGGCGGCTGCAATGTTCGCGCGGGGCTATGGTTTCGTGACGGTCGGTGCCGATGTCACCTTCCTGCGCCGGGGGGCAACCCTGGCCCTGGACGGTTAGAGGGGACGAGATGATGCAGGACCGACATCCCCTAACCCAGCGTACCCGCCGCCAGTTCCTGGGCGCCCTGGCCGGCACGGCCGCAGCATCCCTGCTGCCCCTGCCGTCGCGCGCCCAGGACCTTGTCGAGGCGTCGAAGCAGGAAGGCAGCCTGCTGATCTATTCGATCATGGCCGAGTACAACTGGCGGCCCATCCTGCGCGGGTTCCAGGCGCTTTATCCCTGGATCAAGGTCAATTGCCTGGACATGGGCCCGACCGAGGTGTTCGAGCGTTATTACGCCGAAACCTCCGTCGACCGGCCATCGGCCGACATCATCGTGTCCAGCGCACCCGACGCCTGGATGCGGTTCGCGGCCAAGGGCGGCATCGGCCGGCATGACAGCCGGGAGATACCCAACCTGCCGGGCTGGAGCCTGCCCATGCCCGGCCTCTACACGCTGTCGGCCGACCCGATGGTCATGGTCTATAACAAGCTTCTGCTGAAGCCGGAGCAATATCCCGACGGGCTGAAGCGGCTGGCTGTGCTGGCGGAGGAGAACCCGCTAAAGTTCCGCAAGCGCGTCACCACCTATGACGCCGCCGCCCATGCGCTGGCCTACGCGGTGCACTGGACCGCCATCACCGCCGGCCGGCCCGGCGGCTGGGACCTGATGGAACGGCTGTCGCCCGCCGTGCGCGTGGAAACCGGCGGGGCGGCGATGATGGAGAAGGTGACGACCGGTGAATATCTGGTCGGCTTCAATGTCTCCGCCGTCACCGTCTGGCCGCAGATGGCGTCGAAGGGTCGGGCGGAGATCGTGGATTGGACGCTGGACAAGGATGGCACGGTGCTGGTCCCGCGCGGCATGGCCGCCACGGCGGCCGCGCGCAATCCCGCCAGCGCCCGGCTGATGCTGGATTACATCCTGTCCCATGACGGTCAGGTGGCGGCGGCCCAGGGCGGGCTGATGCCCTACCGCGCCGATGTGCGGGCGGACGAGGTGCCCTATCTCACCTATGCCGGGCTAGTGGCAAGGCTGGGCGGCGAGGACCGGATCGTCCATGTCGGCTACGACCCCACCATGCTCGACACTTACCAACCCTTCATCCAGCACTGGAACGCCACGTTCAAGGCGCGGCGGTGAGGGATTCGATCTCTCATACCGTCATCCCGGCGAAAGCCGGGACCCAGGAGCCAAGCGCCCGACGGTTCAACAGCGTTGATCGACACTGCATACAGGTTTGACGCTGCCGCCCCTGGGTCCCGGCTTCCGCCGGGATGACGGAAAGTTGGCTTGCATTTCACCCCCCTGACAAAGGACCGGACCGGCCCATGTCCCTGGCGGAATCCCAATCGAGATTGTTCAGGCCCGACCGGGCGCTGCTGATCCAATCGGCCGTGGCGCTGGCCACGATGGCGCTGGTGCTGGGCCCCCTGGTGCCCGTCCTGTGGCAATCGCTGCTCGACCGACCCCTGTATGAGGCGGCACCGCTGCTGAGCCTGGACAATTACGTCCGGCTGTTCACCAACCCCCGCTTCCACGAGGCCCTGGGCAATTCCATCCAGCTGGCCCTGCTGTCGACCCTGATCGCCACGGTCCTGGGTGTCGCCTTCGCCCTGTTCCTGGAACGCACCGACATGCCGGGGCGGGGGTTGCTGCGCAACCTGACGCTCTGGCCCATGTATGTGTCGCAACTGGTCATGGCGTTTGCCTGGTTCATCCTCTACGGCCCGTCCGGCTATATCACCCTGGCGGTGGAGCGGGTGGCCGGCGTGCCGCTCTGGGACATGTACAGTATCCTGGGTATGGGGCTGCTGGCCGGCACCTCGCAGGCGCCCGTGGTCTATCTGTTCTGCTCCTCATCCGCCCGCATGGCCGACGCCACGCTGGAAGATGCCGCCCGTTCCGTGGGTGCCGGTCCCTTGCGGGTGCTGTGGAGCGTGTCGCTGCCTTTGATGCGCCCGTCCATCATCTATGCAGCGTTGCTGACCTTCATCGGTTCGCTGGAGATGCTGGCGGTACCGCTGGTCTTCGGCAAGCCGGTGGGGTTGGAGTTCTTCACCACCTTCCTCTATACTGAGGGTCTGGGCGCCATCACGCCCGACTATGGCCTGATCGGCGCGGCGGCCACGCTGCTGCTGGCCGTGATCTCCGTGCTGCTGCTGCTCCAGGGCCTGCTGCTGCGCCAGTCCAAGCGTTTCGTCACCGTGCGCGGCAAGGCCCAGCGGCCCAAGCTGGCGGCCATCGGCCCCGTGGGACGCGTCGTCTGCGCCCTGATGCTGGCCTATACGGTTTTGGTGCTGCTGCTGCCGCTGACCGGCATCGTCCTGCGCTCGGTCACCAGCTTCCTGACGCCGCTGATGTCGCCCTTGGACCTGCTGACCTGGGAGCATTTCGAGGTGCTGTTCGGGTACGACGCCTATCGCCGCTCCATCACCAATTCCATCATCATCGCCACGGTGGGCGGGGCGCTGGCCACCGTGTTCGTGGCCCTGGTGGCGCTGGTCGCGCACCGGTCGGATTTCCGCTTCCGCCGCGCCCTGGAATTCATCGCCCTTTATCCCCGCGCCATGCCGGGCATCATCGCCGGTATCGGCATGTTCTGGGCCATGCTGCTGCTGCCCTTTGCCCATGTGCTGCAGGGCACGATCTGGCTGCTGATGCTGGCCTTCACCATGCGCGGCATTCCCATGGCCTTCGGAGCACTCTCTCCCACCCTGCACCAGATCGGCAAGGAACTGGACCAGAGCGCGCGGTCGGTGGGGGCCGACTGGTGGACCACCGTCCGGCTGATCATCCTGCCGCTGATGAAGCCGGCCCTGTTCTCCGCCTATGTGCTGCTGTTCCTGGCATTTTTGAAGGAATATGCCGCCGCGGTGTTCCTGTTCGCGCCCGGTGCCGAGATCATCGGGACGACAATGCTCTCCTTCTGGGCCAATGGCAGCACCGGCCCGGTCGCCGCCCTCTCCGTCATCCAGCTCGCCATCACGGCTTTGTTCGTGGCGCTGGCGCGCCGTTCCTTGAGGACCAACAAAGATGTCTGAAGTCGTCGTCGACCGCCTGGTCAAGCATTACGGGCCGGTGCAGGCGCTGCACGAGGTCAGCCTGCATGTCCCCGACGGTGAGTTCCTGACCCTGCTGGGCCCGTCGGGCTGCGGCAAGTCCACCACCCTGTTCGCCATCGCCGGGCTGGACAGCCCGTCCGGTGGCAGGATCACCGTCGGCGGCCGGACCTTCTATGATGGGTCCACCGGCCTGGAACTGCCGCCGGAAAAGCGCAATCTGGGCCTGGTGTTCCAGTCCTATGCGCTGTGGCCGCACATGAATGTGCGCCAGAACCTGGCCTTCCCGCTCCGCCTGCGCAAGGTGGGCAGGAAGGAACAGGATGTGCGGATCGAAGAGGCGCTGTCCCTGGTGGAGATGGGCGCCTATATCGACCGCTATCCGCATGAGCTGTCGGGCGGGCAGCAGCAGCGCGTGGCCCTGGCCCGCACCCTGGTCTTCCGCCCCTCGCTGCTGCTGCTGGACGAGCCCCTGTCCAACCTGGATGCCAAGCTGCGCATCAAGGCGCGTTCCTGGCTGAAGCAGTTGCAGCGCCAGTTGGGCCTGACCACCATCTATGTCACCCATGACCAGTCCGAAGCCCTGGCGCTGTCCGACCGGATCGCGGTGATGGAGAAGGGCCGCGTGTCGCAGCTGGGCACGCCGGAGGAGATCTACCGCCGCCCCGCCAACGCCTTCGTGGCCGATTTCGTCGGTGCCAGCAATTTCCTGCCCGGCGAGATCGTCGAGCGCACCGCCGGCACGGCGAAAGTGAAGCTTGCGGGTGGTGAGGTGCTGTCGGCCCTGTGGCCCGACCCGGCATCCCCGCCTTCTGGTGCCCTGGTGACGGTGCGGCCCGAACATATCGCCCTGTCGGCGGAGCCGCCCGTGCCCGGCCCCGGCCTCAACATCCTGTCCGGCCGCATCGTGGAGCGTTCCTATCTGGGCGCGCGCCTGCTCTATGCCGTGGATTGCGGCGGCGGTCTGGTGCTGATGGCGGAGACGGAGACGCGGGTGGAGGGCGATAGCGCCTGGTTGCGCTTCGCCGTGGACGACACGCTGCTGGTCCGGGCCTGATGCCATGTTGCGCATCGACCTCAGGGGCACCCGCCACACCTTCCCCGACCTGAAGGCGCTGATGGCGGCGGCCACGCCGCTGCGCTCGGGCGATCAACTGGCCGGCATCGCGGCGGGGAGCGACGAGGCGCGGGTGGCCGCCCGCCACATCCTGGCCGACCTGCCGTTGAAAACCTTCCTCTCCGAGGCGCTGGTGCCGTATGAGCAGGACGAGGTCACCCGCCTGATCATCGACTGCCATGACAAGGCGGCCTTTCAACCTGTGTCCAGCCTGACCGTTGGGGAGTTCCGCGACTGGCTGCTGGATGACAAGGTGCGGGCCAAGGAATTGTCGGTGCTCTCCCCCGGCCTGACGGCGGAGATGGTGGCGGCCGTGTCCAAGCTGATGCGCAACCAGGACCTTGTCGCCGTGGCCCGCAAGGCGCGGGTGGTCAGCCGGTTCCGCAGTTCCATCGGCCTTCCCGGCCGTCTGGCGGTGCGGCTGCAACCCAACCACCCGACCGACGATCCGGCGGGCATCGCCGCCTCCATCCTGGATGGGTTGCTGCATGGCTGCGGCGATGCGGTCATCGGCATCAACCCCGCCACCGACAATGTGGTGGGCGCCATCAATCTGCTGCGCCTGATCGACGATCTGCGCCTGCGCTATGCCATCCCCACGCAAAGCTGCGTGCTGACCCATGTCACCAACTCCCTGCAGGCCATCGAACGCGGTGCCCCCGTCGATCTGGTGTTCCAGTCCATCGCGGGCACTGAAGGGGCGAACCAGGGTTTCGGCATCGACCTTGCCCTATTGCGCGAGGCGCAGGACGCGGCCCTGTCGCTGAAACGCGGCAGCATCGGCGATGATGTCATGTATTTCGAGACAGGCCAGGGCAGTGCGCTCTCATCCGGCACCCATCACGGCGTGGACCAGCAAACCCTGGAGGTCCGTGCCCAGGCGGTGGCCAGGGCGTTCAAGCCGCTGCTGGTCAATACCGTCGTCGGCTTCATCGGCCCGGAATATCTCTATGACGGACGGCAGATCCTGCGCGCGGGCCTGGAGGATCATTTCACCGGCAAGCTGCTGGGCCTGCCGATGGGGGTTGATGTCTGCTACACCAACCATGCCGAGGCCGACCAGAACGACATGGACAACCTGCTGACCCTGCTGGGGGTGGCGGGCGTGGCCTTCGTCATCGGCGTGCCGGGTGCCGACGACATCATGCTGAATTACCAGAGCACGTCCTTCCATGACGCGCTCTATGTCCGCGACGTGCTGGATGCGCGGCCGGCCCCGGAGTTCGAGGCCTGGCTGGCGCAGATGGGCATGCTGGACGCGCGCGGCCGCGTGGCCCCGCTGGACATCGCCACCTTGCCGCTGGCCCGCGCCATCGCCGACCAGCGGTTCATCACGCCATGAACCAACCGCCCACAGACGACCCGCTGGCCAGATTGCGCGCCGCCACCCAGGCCCGAATCGGCCTGGGCCGGGCCGGCCACGGCCTGCCCACAAGGGCATTGCTGGATTTCGACCTGGGCCATGCCCGCGCCCGCGATGCCGTCTGGACGCCATTGAACGCCGATGAGGTGGCGGCACAGGCCGGCGACTGGCCCGTCCTGACAGTGCACAGCCGGGTGCCCGACCGGGCCACCTATCTGCGCCGCCCCGACCTGGGCCGCCAATTGGGGGAAGAGGATGCGGGCACCCTGCCCGCCGGCCCCTTCGACCTGTCGATCATCATCGGCGACGGATTGTCGGCCCGCGCAGCGCAATCCCATGGTGCCGCCTTGGCGTTGGCATTGCGCGACCTGCTGCCCGGCTGGTCCCTGGCCCCGCTGGTGCTGGCGACCCAGGCGCGCGTGGCCCTGGGCGATCCGGTGGCGGCCGCCATGGGTGCGCGTTTCGCCCTGATGCTGATCGGGGAACGGCCGGGCCTATCGGCCGCCGACAGCCTGGGCGCCTACCTGACCTTCGATCCGCGTCCGGGCCGCCTGGATAGCGCGCGCAACTGTGTTTCGAACATCCGCCCGCCCCACGGGCTCTCCATCGCCCAGGCCGCCACGACGCTGGCCTGGCTGCTGACGGAGGCACGCCGGATCGGCGCCACCGGCATCGCGCTGAAGGATCAGACGCCAGCAAAGGACCAGACCCATGTTCACCATCAATCCCATGCCCAACCAGCCATCAGGCCCTCTGATCGACCTGCTGTTGCAGGTGGAGACGGCAACTTTGGGCCATTTCCGCCATGACGGGTTCATCGATCCCGCCATCCGCCTGGTCCTGCCCCGGGCGCGCATCGCCGGCCCGGCGGTGACGGTGCGCATTCCCGGTCCCGACAGCACCCTGCTGCACCACGCGGTCAGTTCCGCGCGGCCCGGCGATGTACTGGTCATCGACCGTTGCGGCGACACGCGCCATGCCTGCTGGGGCGGGGTGACGACCAACGCCGCGCGGCTGGCCGGCATTGCCGGCATCATCATCGACGGCCCGGCCACCGATTTGGGGGAGATCACCAAGGCCGGCCTGCCCGTCTGGTGCCGGGGCCCCTCATCCCTGACCACGAAGTTCCTGGCACTCGACAGCGCCATGAATGTGCCGGTCAGCGTCGGTGGTGTGGCCATCAATCCCGGCGACCTGATCCTGGCCGATGAAAGCGGCGCCATCGTTTTGCCCCCGGACGCGGCGCGAGCGGCGGCCGAACACGCCATCAGCCTGCAGGAACGGGAGAAGATCGTGCTGGCACGGCTGGCGGCCGGTGAAAGGCTGGCCGACATTTCCGGCGCCACCGACCTGATCCGCCGGGCCGGTGCCGCATGAGACTTCAGGCCTGGCACCGCTGGATCGGGCTGATCCTGGGCCTGTTCATCACCATCCAGGGGCTGGGCGGGACATTGCTGCTGTTCCGCACGCCGCTCAACCACCTGCTGCACGCGCAAGCCTTCGCACCCGGCAGCGTCCCGGCCCTGGACGCCAATATCCAAGCCATCCGCGCCACCGGCTGCACCCTCATCCGCATCGACCTGTCGGACACTCTGCTGTTCCACCTGACATGCGACGGGGAGCCGTTCATGGCCACCGCCGCCGATGGGCGTGTGCTGCGTCTGGCCCCGCTGCGGCAATGGCCGATGGAATGGCTGTTCCAGTTCCATTACCGGCTGGTGGCCGGCACGGGCGGTCAACAGGCGGTGGGCTGGATCGGCATCGCCCTGCTCTCCCTTTGCCTGACCGGTTTCTGGCTGCTGCTGCGCACGGGCCGGCGCCAGGGCTGGCGTCATCTCTGGCTTCCCGGCCTGGGCAGCGCACCCCTGCGCCGCTGGCGCGACCTGCATCGCAGCGCCGGCCTGTATCTGCTGCCCCTGTTGCTGCTGCTGGCCCTTACCGGCATCGCCATGGCCTGGAACAGCAGCGTCACCAGCGCCCTGCCCGTCACGCCGCGCCCCGCACCCCTGGTCTTCGACCGCCAGGGCGCGCCACTCCTGCCGCTCTCCCGGATCGTGGAGAAGGCCGAAACAATGGTGCCCACGGCCCCCGCCAGCAGCATCCGCCTGCCCGGCGGCCATGGGCGGGTGGTGATGGTCATGCTGGGCCGCCCGGACAGCCCGGATTACGAACAGCTCTGGTTCGACGGCTATGACGGGACCCTGCAGGGCACCCGGCGCGCGGCCGACCGCGCCCCTGCCGACCGGTTCATGGACCTGCTCTATCCGCTGCATACCGGTGCCCTGTTCGGCCCGGCCGGCCTGTTCCTGATGCTGCTGGCGGGATTGTCCCTGCCGGGGTTCCTGGCCACCGGCTGCTGGCTCTGGGCAAAGCGGCGCGGACCCTTGTCCCTGCGCGTGTCTGCCCTGGCCGCCGATGGCACCGGCGTCCTGCGCATCGACCTGCGCCATCCCTGGGGCCTGCCTCTGCCCCGCTTCGGGCCGGGCGACCATGTCGACCTGCATCTGCCCAACGGGCTGGTCCGGCAATACAGCCTGTGCGGCCGGCCGGGCCGGCGCCGCACCTGGCGCATCGCCGTCCGCCTCTCGGATGTCTCCGGCGGTGGCTCTTCCTGGGTCCATACCCATCTGGCCGTGGGCATGCCCCTGCGCATCGGCCGCCCCCGCGCGCATTTCCCCCTGGATAGCGGCACCGGCCCCGTCCTGCTGCTGGCCGGTGGGATCGGCGTCACCCCGCTTCTGTCCAAGGCCTGGGCGCTGTGGGAACAGGGCCGATCCTTCACGCTGCTGGTCTGTTCACGTGACCGCGAGGCCCGCCCCCTGGCCGCCGCCATCGCCGCCACGCCGCTGAGCCCCTTCTGCCGCTGGCATGACAGCACCAGCGCCGGCCGCCTGGACCTCGCCGCCCTTCTCGGCACCCAACCCCCCGGCACCCATCTGCATGTCTGCGGACCCGACGGCTTCATGCAAGCGGCTCTGGATCAGGCAGGCGCCCTTGGCTGGCCGCCCGACCAGCTGCATTGGGAGGCTTTCGCCCCCGCCACCCCGACCGGTCCCGGTTTCACCATCGGCCTGGGCGACAGGCGCATCGCCGTCCCCGCCGGGGAAAGCCTGCTGGAAAGGCTGCTGGCCGAAGGCATCGCCATTCCCCATTCCTGCCGGCGCGGCCTGTGCGGGCAATGCGTGGTGACGGTGCGATCCGGCGCCATCGACCATCGCGACAGCATCCTCGACGCCGAAGACTACGCCGCCGGCCGCATGACCGCCTGCTGCTCCCGGGCGGCGGGAGAGGATGGACATCTGGAATTGTCTGTTCCGTAGGTCAGGTCGAAGGCGAAGCCTGAGCCCTGACATTTCCGGCACTGTCGTTCGTCAGGGCTCGCCTGCGGCTCGACCTGACCTACGGCCGCTTCATCAAGACAGTTGACACATCCCAAATGGTAGCCAATTTTGGCTGTGCAGATTTCAGCCAAAATGGAGCGCCGTAATGTCCCTCCCCGTCGCGCTGGTGCAAAGCACCGCGACCTCCGATCCCCAGCACAATCTGGCCGCCGTCACGCCGCTGATCCGGCAGGCGGCGGCGGGTGGAGCGAAGCTGGTCTGCCTGGCCGAGGCGTTCGATTATCTGACCCCGTCCTTCGCGGCCCTCAGCGACTATGCACTGCCGGAACCGGTGCATCCGGCCCTGATCCTGCTGTCTAAACTGGCCAAGGAACTGTCCCTCTGGCTGCTGGCCGGGTCGGTATCGGTGAAACTGGATGATGGGCGCATGGCCAACCGTTCCACCCTGATCGGGCCGGACGGGGCCATCACGGCCCGCTATGACAAGATCCATCTGTTCGATGTCGACCTGCCCGACGGCTCCCGCTTCCGGGAGAGCGATTTCTATCGCCATGGCGGCCGCGCCGTGGTCGCCGACGGACCGGACGGGGCGCGCATCGGCATGGCCATCTGCTACGACGTGCGCTTCCCGCATCTGCACCGCGCCCTGGCGCAGAACGGGGCGCAGATCATCACCGTGCCCGCCGCCTTCAGCTCCATGACCGGCCCGCTGCATTGGGAGGTGCTGCTGCGCGCCCGCGCCATCGAGACGGGGTGCTTCATCCTGGCCCCGGCCCAGTGCGGCGACAATTACGCCGGCCGCCGATCCCATGGGCAAAGCCTGATCATCGATCCCTGGGGCCGCGTCCTGGGCCGCCTGGGCGACGAGGTCGGGGTGCTGTCGGCCAATCTCGACCTGGGCGAGGTCGAGGCCTTCCACGCCGCCATCCCCTCGCCCGTCACCAACCGCCCCTTCCGGATCGAGGCCTGAGCCCATGCAGACCATCACCAGACGCATCACCCTGCGCGAGGGCCATGATGTCGTGGCCTATATCCATGGCGAGGGTGACCGCACCCTGCTCCTTGCCAATGGCGGACCGGGCTTGCCCAATCTCTATCTGCGCGATCCGCATCTGCGGCTGGTGCCCCAGGGCTACCGCATCGTCGGCTGGGACCAGCTGGGCTGCGGGGCCAGTGATCGGCCCGACGATCCCGGCCTCTGGACCCTGGAGCGCTATGTGGGGGAGGCCGAACAGGTCCGTCGCGCCCTGGACCTGGGGCCGGTGGATTTCCTGGGCCATTCCTGGGGCACCTGGCTCGGCACCGAATATTGCCTGACCCACCCGGACAATGTGCGCAGCTACATCATCGCCGACGGCGCCTGCGACATCCCGCATCTGGTGGGGGAACTGAACCGCCTGCGCCTGGCCCTGGGATCGGAAACCGTGACCATGATGGTAGCGCATGAGGCGGCGGGAACCCTGGATCATCCGGAATATCAGGCGGCGGTCACGCTGCTGAACCACCGCCATGTCTGCCGCCTGAAACACTGGCCGGAGCCGCTGACCGCGTCGCTGGCGCAATGGAACATGGCGCCCTATGTCGCCATGCAGGGCCCGAACGAGTTCACCTATACCGGCAACATGAAGGACTGGAACCGCGTGCCCGCCATGGGTGCCATCAAGGTTCCCTGTCTGGTCCTGGCCGGCAAATATGACGAGCTGACGCCGGCCTGCAGCCTGCGCATGCACATGGCCCTGCCGAACAGCCGCATCCGCATCTTCGACCACAGCTCCCACATGCCCTTCTATGAGGAGCCGGATGCCTATTTCGCCGAACTGACGGATTTTCTGGAGAAATCAGCATGAGTGGCCTTCTGCATCTTGGTCCCGCCCCCACACGCCCCGACCCCGCCCTGTGGCGGGATCTGCGCGATGTGCCCAGCTCCGTCCTGGCCGACGTGACCCGCGATGTGCGGGCGGCGGGCCATCCGCTGGCCATGGTCGCCCCCCGTGCGCCCTTCATCGGCCCGGCCGTCACCGTGGAAGCCGGCAGCCTGGCGCAATGGAGGGCGCTGGAGAGCGTGCAGCCCGGCGACGTGCTGGTCATCGCCAGTGACGGGCGGCGCGATTGCGCGGAATTCGGCGCCGTCTTCGCCGCCATCGCCCAGGCGCGCGGAGTGGCCGCCATCATCACCGACGGGCTGTTGCGCGACCGGGCAGAGATCGCGGAACTGTCCATGCCGGTGCTGGCCGCCGGCAGCCACCCCGCCTCTCCCTTCGATCCCTCGCCGGGCCGGGTCAACCTACCTGTCATGCTGTTGGGCCTGACGGTGCGGCCCGGCGATCTGGTGGCCGGCGACGCGGATGGGATCGTGGTCATCCCCGTGGAAAGCCTGGGCAAACTGGCCGACCGCCTGCCGGCACAGAAGGCCAAGGAGGCAGCGCTGCAAAAGGCGATCGCCGACGGACAGATGCCCGACGCACTGATCGCCGGTCTCGCCCGGATACCGGTACAGCCCGCCCCCTGATGCAACCAGTCCTTTGCGACAAGAGGAGCGTCTGCTAATATGTTGAGCAGAAATTGGATAATAAATTGGCTACCACCCGATCATGGCAATGACCAAGGAAAAGGCCGATGGTGCCGGCAGTCTCGTCAGCCGGCTTGAAGCCGACCTGCTGGGCGGCGTGTTCCGGCCCGGTGAATGGCTGAAACAAACCGATATCGAAACGAATTACGAAGCACATCGTTTCGATGTCAGAATGGCCCTGCTGGACCTGAAGACGCGGCAGCTGCTGGAACATGTGCCCAACCGCGGCTACCGTGTCGCCAGCCTGTCGCAGCAGGACCGCGAGGAACTGATCGAGGCGCGCACCGTGCTGGAGGTCGCCGCCGCCCGCCGCGTGGTGGAGCGCGCGACGGAAGAGGATCTGGTCGAACTGGACGCGCTGGTGGCGGAGTTCGAGGCCAACATGGCCGACGCCGACCTTCCCCTGCTGCGCAGTCTGAACGCCAAATTCCATGACCGGCTCTACGCCATCTGCGGCAACCGCGTGCTGATGGAAGAGATCAAGGCGCTGCGCCATCGCGGCCTTCCCGGCGTGCGCGGCTGGCGGGCCACCTCCTCCATCCAGCGGTCCAACCGCGACCATGGCGAAATGATCGCCATGATCCGAGCCCGCAACGCCGACGGCCTGGTGCAGACGATCGAAACGCACCTGAACCGCTGGCGCGAGGGGTAAAGGGCACCGCTGGCACAAGGCGGCATCACGCCGCCTTTACCGTCTCCGATGCGCTGCTGCCATCCTTCAGGTCGGGCTTGGGCCCGCCGAAGCGCAGGCCCATCGCGGACGGCCCATCCTTGGCCGCCTCTTCCTCCGCCCGGGCCGCGGCGGCGGCACCAGTCACGCCGGTGGGCGTCATCCGGTCGGTCAGGCGCATGGTCTCCCGCCACATGCGTTCATCGTCGGTGGGCGGGGCGCCATCGGCCTGCATCAGCCGGTCGCCCATGCCGGTGCAGTCCAGCGTCAGCTCATCCCCGTCCAGGGTGAAGCCGTTGGCCTTGCCGATCTGGTTCATGGCGTTCTTCAGGTTGTGGTCGGCATCCTTCTGCGACACGCCGCCATTGACCTGCCGCATCCAGCCGGCCTTGGCCGCCCCCTGCTCCACCTGCTGCGCATCGCCGATCAGATCGGTCAGACTGTCCTTCAGCCCCTGATCGCCATCCAGCACCTGCTGCACCTGGGCGGCACGGGGGTCGTCGCCCGCCACTTCCGGCTGGCCCTGGTCGTTCAGCTTGAACTTGATCGGCGGGCTGGCCTGGATGCCGGCGATGGCCAGCGCCATCTGCAACTGGTGTCCCACCTGGCGGCGGGCGGTTTCCACCTCCGCCGCGGTCGGCGGTTCCTCCTGCGCGGTGGTGGCACTTTCCACCAGGCTGTGGTTGGTGGCGGTCAGGCCGCCGACATCCATGCTCTTGCCGGTGGGTGCGCCGTGGAAGCCGATCTCGCCGCCGGTGCCGATATCTTGCGTCCCGGTGGCCGATGTACCCGTGCTCTTGGAACTGCCGGAGACCGCCGATGCCGGTTGCCAGCGGGTGCGGGCGGCCAGTAATGCCTGGATATCCATGGGTCATTCCTTCCCAACGCTAGGCAATATCTGCCTATGCCGCTGGGCAGGCTTTGCCGGCACCCGAGCAGCGGAGGAGAAGCGGTTTCCCTTGGCGTCCGGCGGTTTCTCGCATGCCTTTGTCCCGGACACCCCGTCATTGCGGGGAAGGGTGCGGGATGAAAAGCAACCGGTATGCCAACCCGCTGGCCTGCCCCTTGCGGCGGTCAGGCACCCACCCCACATGCGGAAAATGACAGAGAACCAAATCCTGGCCCTCATCTCGTCCGTGCTGGTGCTGATCCTGGTGCTGCGCGGCCGCGCCGGGGCAATACCGCGCGAAGGGCTGCTGCCGAAGATCGCCATCTGGCTGGCGATCTTCGCGGCAGTCGGCCTGGCCTATAAATTCTTCGGGCCGAACTGAATCACTCGATCGGTGCCGCCCCCGCCTTCACCGGCCGCCGCTTGCGCTTGCGCCAGCGTGACAGCAGTTCGTCGAACGGCTTCAGCAGACGGTCCTGCAAAGCCGGATCGCCTTCCAGCTTGCCATAGACGAAGGCCCCGGCTTCCAGCGTGGAGACGCTTTCCTTGCGCGGTTCCTTGCGGACATTGCCATAGGCGGAGCGGAAATCCGGATGGATGACGATGCGGCGCAGCTTCAGCATCCAGGCATTGCGCCACCACAGGGTCTTGGCCTGGGCCCAGGTACCGTCGATCAGGACGATGCCTTCAAGGTCGGACAGGATCAGGTCGCTGTCGGGCGCCACATCCTTGCGCCCGAACACGGCGATGCCACCACGCGGCACCTTGGCCACCTCGTCCTTGGCTCCCATGAACAGCACGCCCCAGCGCTTGGCCTCCACCTGCCGGCCCAGGGCCTTGGACAGTGACGGCCAGGACAGGCCGATCTTGACGACGCTGTTTTCGATCTGTCCGGCCAGCAGCCGGGCGGTGCCCAGCTCCACATCCTGTTCCTGCGGATGCATCAGGACCAGCAATTGCAGACGCGTGCGTTCCGGCACCAGCTCGGCACACAGGCACAGATCGTCGGGCTTGCCGCAGGTGGCGCAAGGGGGCGGGGGGGCCGGCGGCGGCGGAAGGATCAGGTCGTCTTCATTCATGATGGGGCCTTATAACCCATCCGTGCGCACCTTGGCAGGGGGTGGGCACGCAATGCCGCCATGGCAAGGGGATGGGCCGGCCCCGGCCATGCGACACAACCAGCCCAGGCATTGGGACGGCGGGTTTGCGGCCCGCCCCGGGCATCGTGTAAAGTACCGGGCTTGAGATTCCGGTTTCCGCTTCGAAAGTACCGACCCCCGATGACCCAGGCCGAATTCGCCGACGATTACGAAGACAAGCGTTCCATCAAGCTGCACAAGCCCGAGGATTTCGAAGGCATGCGCCGGGCCGGCCGTCTGGCCGCCGCCACGCTTGATTACATCACGCCCTTCGTGGTTCCCGGTGCGGTGACGGAGGAGATCGATGATAAGATCCTGGCCTATGTGGAGGCCAATGGCGGCACATCGGCCACCGTCGGGTACAAGGGCTATACCAAGGCCAGCTGCATCTCCATCAACCATGTCGTCTGCCACGGCATTCCCGGCCCCAAGCGTCTGGTCGCCGGCGACATCGCCAATATCGACGTCACCGTCATCGTCGATGGCTGGTTCGGCGATACGTCCCGCATGTATCTGGTGGGCGATGTCGGGCTGAAGGCGCGGCGTCTGGTCGATGTGACGTACGAGGCGCTGATGCGCGGCATCTCGGTGGTGAAGCCGGGGGCAACGCTGGGCGATATCGGCCACGCCATCCAGTCCTATGCCGAAAGCTTCCGCTTCTCCGTCGTCCGCGACTTCTGCGGTCATGGCCTGGGCCGCGTCTTCCATGACGCGCCGTCGGTGCTGCATTACGGCCAGAAGGGCCGGGGTGCCGTGCTGGAGGAAGGCATGTTCTTCACCATCGAGCCGATGATCAATGCCGGCCGGTACGAGGTGAAGGTCCTGTCCGACGGCTGGACCGCCGTGACCAGGGACAAGAGCCTGTCGGCCCAGTTCGAACATTCCATCGGCGTCACCAGCGAAGGGTTCGAGATATTCACCCTGTCGCCCGCCGGTTACACGAAGCCTCCCTACGCGTAAGACTCCATTCCGCTTCCCGTCTGGCATCCATCGCCGCCCGCTGCTACACTTGTAGGAGAGTGGCTTGATATGGTCATGCACATCACGGATGTATCGCGATGGCGGTGAAGCGGACGGTGAAGACGGCCCGGCTGGATGAGGCGGCGGCGGGAACCCTGCCGCCAGACGATGATCTGCTGGCCTCCCTGGTGGCGGGCCGCCCCCGCCCTTCCCCGCCCCCCAAACCGGAACCGGCGCCGACGCCGGCGGAGGAAGCGGCGGAGGAGGAGAAACCGCATTACCACGGCCACCGCGACCGGCTGCGCAATCGTTTCCTGGCGGCCGGTCCCGATGCGCTGCTGGATTATGAACTGCTGGAACTGCTGCTGTTCCAATGCATCCCGCAGAAGGATGTGAAGCCCCTGGCCAAGGAGCTGCTGGCCGCCTATGGCAGCCTGTGGGCCGTCACCCAGGCGACACCCGAGAGCCTGCGCCAGCGCTTCGGCTTCTCCGATCTGCGCATCGCCCATATCAGGGTGGTCGGCGCCATCGGCCTGCGCATGGCCAAACAACAGGTGATGGGCCAGACCATCCTGTCATCCTGGCAGAAGCTGCTTGATTACTGCGCCGGCGCCATGGCGCATGAACCGGTGGAACAGTTCCGCCTGCTGTTCCTGGACCGCAAGAACACCCTGATCGGCGACGAGGTGCAGCAACGCGGCACCATCGACCATACCCCCGTCTACCCGCGTGAGGTAGTGCGCCGCGCCCTGGAACTGGGCGCCAGTGCGGTGATCCTGGTCCATAACCATCCCAGCGGCGACCCCACGCCCAGCCGCGCCGACCTGGACATGACGAAACAGATCGTCACCGCCGCCACGGCCCTGGGCGTGGTCATCCATGACCATGTCATCATCGGCAAGGGCGGGAAATATGTCAGCTTCAAGAGTGCGGGATTGATGTGATCGCGGCACTTCCGCACCCATCACTACAACCTAACCGAAAGGTTAGATCGCAGAAAATTTGGCGAGTTCAACGCATA
>NZ_JBLTYX010000023.1:0-98139 GCF_048066115.1 Niveispirillum sp. KHB5.9
CTCTGAACCCTGCCAGTAACAAGACTGGCGGAAAAAGGGTTCACCGAGACGTCGTTCACCGCACCGATAACGCTCCAGTTAGTGAGACTGGTCAAAGGGTGCACTCTGTCAAGATAATCTTGGTGGAAATGCCTTTCTGTGGCCGCGTCTATTCAGATATGCCCAGGACCTACTCTCTCTTGTGACAAGGCTAATCCTTTATGCAAGTCACCCGACTGAGATGAGATCGTCATGCCCAAGTTCCACATCCCCGCGAATACTGACCTGACCGTGCAGCGAGATCGCATCTACGCTCCACTTGCCCGACCTAAGGCACCAAAGTCCTAAGGTACGATTGTCAGTAATTTCTCATGCCGATAAATGAATAGATCTGGCGCTTCGCGCGCAAGATCCGCATCTTCGCATGAAATACCCCCATCCAGAAAGTTCTGATCTGACAGCAGATTTGCGTCTGCACAGATAGATCTTCGCGCCTTCAGCTAAGCATTCGGCTGCTGAAAGGATATTCACATTCCGCTGATGAAAAAGGGAAAATCATCATGACTGATAACTCCGATAACTCCGATAACCCGCCCAAGACGTCTGGCCTCGGCCCGAGGCAGTCCACCGTCCTGCCCGGCAAGAGGCTGTTGGGTGACCATCTCCCCGGGGCAAAGCGCATTTTCGCCAAGGACCTTCCGCCGATTGGTCTCCCCAATGCTTCGCGCCTTCAGTCGCCGATGGTCTCCCCCGGAATCGGTCTGTCGCGGCATGATCGCGTCACCGTTACCCAGGAGCCCAAGTCCAACGTTACCCAGGAGCCCAAGTCCAACGAGGACTTGGCCATGACGCAGCTTTCCGGACCGAAGAAAATCCCCCCCAGGAACCCGCCGCGCAAGCACGTCGACGCGGAGAAGGAACGGGAGAGGAAGTTCCTTGAGCTCCTGGGCTTGGAAACGCTTCCGGAAGAGTTCACCCGGCCCGCTTACCACACTAAGTATCTTGATGATCCGACGCCGCACGTCGCACCGAAGGACAACCCTGCTGCCACTTCCGCTAAGGAGGCTCCGGGGAAGCGCATCGTGAAGGAGAACCGGGAACTTAAAGGGGTTCAGCGCATTCCCCGCCCCAATACCCGGCTCCCCCTCCCGTCCCGTCAGAAGGAGGCTACCGCTAAAGCGCACCTCAAAACTGATCGATCCTTGCTTTGTGGCCCCGACAAGATCACGCCGTCGATGAATAAGAATGACTGGACGGAACTGTACAAGACGAGTCTGTGCACCTTGGCGGCGCGGGGGTGGCCGGCGTGGCTGATCCGCTGCGCGGCTGAGATGTGGGCATGCCACAGCTTTCCCCACGGGTTGCCGGGAGAGGACATCGACGCGCTTGTGGCACAAGCGATTGAAGTCGTTCGTATTGTCGATTGCCGCCAGATCACGGAACCCGACAGCGCTAATTTTAAGGCTCTGAGCCATCCCGAGCGCTTGGCCTCACTGGAACGGTTTGCCCAGGTGGCCTTGATGATGAAGTGTAAGCCGTGGATGGTCCGCGCCATGACCCGTGCCGAGGCTGTGTTTCGCTTTGACGATAGCACTCTGCGTGAAGACGTCGAGTTCATGCTCGACGAGGTACTGAACAGGCCCGCCTGACACCAGCACACCGCCGCCGACGATGTCGGCGGCGGTTGTCCGATCATGTTTGGCGCTAAGCCTTTGGCATGATCCGCAACTGCTTCTTCAAAACGCCTCGGATAATCATCAGGAATACGAAATTCAACTCTCCGGTTTGTAGTTGAGATTCTGATTTCAGATGAGGCGAGCGAGGCAAGAAAGAAAACTCAAAGAAAACTTTGAGTTTTCCTCGCCTCGTTCTCGAACTTACCGAGGCCATTTGAGGCAAGGCATCTCTACCAATCGCTAAATTGGAACGGAGAAATGGACGATCGTCGCAAAAACTACCTGTATGTCGTCATCCTCCACAGGTTCCTGCACCGGGTTACCGGTCAGCTCCTCCTTGCCCCTGCTGTCCTCAACGCGCATATGCGGAATCTCCCGAGGCGCATATCGGCGGCGGAGTTCTTCTTTGGGCCTGATAACCCGGTGGAAACGGTCGATGGAGTAACATTCAGCCCGGGCCAGGACGATATCGTGGAAGAAGACGGTCTGCGGAAGGCGAATCTCTGGGTGCGGCCCGCCATCAGACCGACGGAGGGAAGTGCCCGACCATTCCTTGATCACATCAGCTACTTGTTCGAGTGCGGCAAGGTGATCGACGCCGTGTTGAACTTCCTGGCCTTCCTCGTCCAGCACCCAGGCGAGAAGCCGGCATGGGCCGTACTGCTGATTGGTGGCCAGGGCATCGGCAAAAGCCTCCTCGGCGGCATGCTGGCCAAGTTGTTTGGTGAGCGGAACGTCCAGGTCATAACCGCCGAACAGTTGCGCTCAAGCTTCAACCCCTGGATCTCCAAAGCGCATCTCGTCGTGGTGAATGAAATCCCCGGCCCCGGGGACCGTCAGGCTGCCGCCCAGCTGAAGTCCTACATCACCGATCCCACCATCACGGTGAACGAGAAGAACATTCCCACCTATTCGATCCGAAATCGCGCCAGCTTCTTCCTCATTTCCAATGAGGATGATGCCGCGCGTCTGGACCCGGATGACCGGCGCTTCCTGGTCTGGAAGAGCAAGGCGCAGAAGAAGCCCGGCAGCTACTACAAGTGGCTGATGCGCTGGTTCAATCAGGGTGGCGCCGAGCGGGTTCTTCACTTTCTCATGACCCGCGACCTGGCGGATTTCAATCCACACGCTGCGCCACCCCGTACGCGTGCCCGTGGCGAACTGGCGATGGACAGCAGGGATGATGTGCAAGCGTATCTGCAGAATGCGTTCGACGCCGGAGAGCCGCCGTTCAAGCATGACCTTGTAGTGGGCAACCATGTGATCAACCACCTGAACGAGGTGCGCAGGATGAAGGTCACTCCCAAGGCGCTGAGCAAATTTTTCCGCAGCATCGATGCGGTCGAAGTCGGCCAGAAGCGGATGCTGGATGGCACCAAGCCCAGGGTCTGGGCAATCCGCCAGCATGAAAGGTGGAAGGCTGCCAGTGAGGAAGAGATCGCCGAGGCTTACCGCACGCCAGATGGGCTCAGTCTGGGTCCCCCGCGCGGCCCAGCCGGCCGGATAGGCATCGCTGGTCGGCGGCCCAGGCCCTAGCGGTGCCCAGGACACGACGAACCACCCCCACCCCTCACTCCGCGATCAGCCAAAGACATCATGACAATCGCCAAGATCACGCTTGAACTGATGAATAACCCGCCGGCCATTCCTGTCGGCAAGCGTCGGGTCCGTGTGTACGACTCTGAGATCAAGGGACTGTCGGTGGAATTCCGGCCCAAGAAAAAGGCCAGTTTCCGCTTCCGGTATTTCGATCAGTACCACAGGGAGCAGATGATCGGTCTCGGCCGCTTCGGTGCCGTAACTATCACCCAGGTCCGTGAACGGGCGCAGGCCCTGCGGGCAGGCGTCTCGCTAGGCCAGGACCCGGCGGCGGAGAAGCGTCAGCGCCGTGCCATTCCCACCGTCGCCAAAATGATTGAGGAGACTGTCCTGCCCGAGTTGGCGCATCAGCGTGGGGCCGGGAACCACCGTGCCTATGCTGCCCGCATCGTCCAGGCATTCGGGAAGCTGCGCCTGGACGAACTGACGCCGACCGACATCATCAGTTGGAGGCTGCGGTTGGTGAAGGAAGGGTTGGCCAATGCCACGGCCAACCGTCACATCGCCTTTCTTAGGATGGCATTCAACAGGGCGATTGAGCGGGGGCTGTTTTCCGGCTCGAACCCGGCGAAAACTCCCAGGGCACTGCCTGAAAACAATCGCGAACAGTACCTGACCGTGAAGCAGGTCCAGGCCCTCGTCGGGGCGTTGGACCTGGAACCGAACCGCGATGCCGCCGGTGCCATCCTGCTGCTTCTGCTGACGGGGGCACGGCGCAACGAGGTCACCCAGGCGCGCTGGAGCGACGTCAATTTCGAACTGAACCTGTTGACGGTTCAGCGCTCGAAAAGCGGCCGACGGCATCACATCCCGTTGTCATCGCCCGCCGTGTCGTTGCTTCGGATGCAGCAGCAGCGGACCGGCCAGCTGGAGCACGTTTTTCCGGGGCGTGTCCCGGGCAAGCCCATCACCAGCCTGCGCGGCGCCTGGAGCCGGGCGAGGCAGATGGCGGGCCTGTCTGACGACTTCGTCCTGCATTCGCTCCGGCATACTTATGCGAGCTGTCTGGTCAACCGTGGTCGGTCGTTGGATGAGGTCGCCGTCGTCTTGGGCCACAGCCAGCTCTCGACCACCCGCCGCTACGCCCATCACGCCCCGGACCGCCTGGTCTCTACCGCGACGCTCGCCGCCGAGACGTGGGGTTTCCTGCCGGCCATGGAGCCGCGCACCAACATCAACTGAGGAGGTAATATCTTGCGGGGAGAGTGTCCCACCGTTGCCACTGCGTCGGGCCAGCACATCAGGTTGATGACGCCCGCCGAGGTTGCCAGCCTGCTGGACGTGTCGAAAAAGACGCTCGAACGTTGGCGCATGACGGGTAAGGGGCCGAAGTTCTGCCGGGTGTCGAAGAAGACCATTCGATATCCGGCCGATCTGTTGGCGACCTACCTGACTGCGCATACCGTGTCCAGCACCGCCGCCTGACCAGCAGCACGAGAACGCCCCCTTCGCGACTACCATCCGAACTGCGCCACCCGATGGCCTGATCCGCGCGCAGTTCGGAACGACCCTTCGAGACTCAGGCCATACATGTCGCGTCACACCCGGTAGATGGCGCGAGTTCCTTCTACGGCCCTTCCCCGATCCAAAGGGGAAGGGCCGTTTTCGTTCACCGAGGGGCACCCCGAACCTATGTCGGGTTGCTCGTCCCGCTGGAGGAAACTGCTAAAGTCGCCAGATCGGTCTCCGCGTTGACAGGCGCCCCCGCTTCCCGGCGCTCCGAATAGCGGTCCACCAGCATGCCGGCATGCGGGCGCAGCAGCACCGTGAAGCGCACCAGTTCCTCCATGACATCGACGATGCGGTCGTAATAGGCTGAGGGCTTCATACGGCCGGCTTCGTCGAATTCCTGGAATGCCTTGGCGACACTGGATTGGTTCGGGATGGTGACCATCCGCATCCAGCGGCCCAGGACGCGCAGCGTGTTCACAGCATTGAAGCTCTGCGATCCGCCGGACACCTGCATCACGGCCAGGGTGCGGCCCTGGGTGGGGCGGATGCCGCCCATAGCCAGCGGGAGATGGTCGATCTGGGCCTTCATGATGCCGGTGATCTGGCCATGGCGTTCAGGACTGCACCAGACCTGGCCCTCCGACCAGATGGAATGCTCCCGCAACTCGCGCACGGCCGGATGGTCGTCTCCCTTCACCTGGTCGGGCAATGGCAGGTCGGATGGATCGAAAATCCGCGTCTCAGCCCCGAAATATTCCAGCAACCGGGCCGCCTCCTCCACCGCCAGGCGAGAGAAGGAGCGCTCCCGCAGCGAGCCGTAGAGCAACAGGATGCGCGGCTTGTGGTCCAACGGCCCCAGACCCAATGCTGGCTGTTGGTGGGCATAGGCGGGATCAAGGGCCGGCAGATGAGCCGGATCAGCGAGGGGGCGCAGGCGCAACATGCTTCACCCCTTGGCCGGTGCAGTGGCCGGATACCAGCGCCGGCCCAGCCACAGCGCCAGTTGCACCATCAGGATCAGCACCGGCACCTCCACCAGCGGCCCGATGACGGCGGCGAAGGCCACGGGAGAGGCCAGCCCGAAGGCGGCGATGGCGACCGCGATGGCCAGTTCAAAGTTATTGCCCGCCGCCGTAAAGGCGACGGAGGTGGCGCGGGGATAGTCCGCATCGATCAGCCTGCCCATGGCGAAGCTGACCAGGAACATGATGAAGAAATAGAGCGTCAGCGGCACGGCGATGGAAAGCGCATCCAGGGGCAGCCGGACGACGTCGCCCCCCTTCAGGCTGAACATGGCGACGATGGTGAACAACAGGGCCGCCAGCGTAATCGGGGAAATACGTGGCAGGAAACGGTTCTCGTACCAGCCCTCGCCCTTGGCGCGGATCAGCACCCGGCGGGTCAGGAAGCCGGCCAGGAAGGGCACGCCCAGATAGATCAGCACCGCCTCGGCGATGGTCCAGAACGACACGTCGATGACGCTGCCCTCCAGCCCCAACAACGGGGGCAGGAAACCCAGGAAGAACCAGGCGTAGACGCTGAAGAACAGGATCTGGAAGATGGAGTTGAACGCCACCAGCCCCGCCACATACTGGTTCGACCCGCAGGCGAGCTGGTTCCAGACCAGCACCATGGCGATGCAGCGGGCCAGCCCGATCAGGATCAGGCCCGTCATGTAGTCCGGCTGGTCGGCCAGGAAGATCACCGCCAGCGCGAACATCAGCACGGGCCCGATGATCCAGTTCTGGACCAGCGACAGGGCCAGGATGCGCTTGTCGGCGAAGACCTGGTGCAGTTCCTCGTACCGGACCTTGGCCAGCGGCGGGTACATCATCAGGATCAGGCCGATGGCGATGGGGATGTTGGTCGTGCCCACCGACAGCCGGTCCAACGCCGCCGGCAACCCCTCGAACAGGCTGCCCAGGCTCACGCCCAGGGCCATGGCGGCGAAAATCCACAGGGTCAGGTAGCGGTCGAGGAAGGACAGGCGGCGCGGCGCCACCACAGCCTGGTCGGTCATGGGAGGGTCTTTCCGGGCGGGATCAGGAGGCGGGGCGGGCGACGCGGTTGCCGGCGGCGTCCACGACGGCCTCGCCGTCTTCCTTGGCAAAGGCGGCCTTCTGCGCGTCGGGCAGGATGTCCAGCACCAGCTCCGACGGCCGGCACAGGCGCACGCCCAGCGGCGTGACCACGATCGGCCGGTTGATCAGGATCGGGTGGGCCATCATCGCGTCCAGCAGCGCCTCGTCCGTCAGGGCCGGATCGTCCAGCCCCAGTTCGGCATAGGGCGTGCCCTTCTCGCGCAGCAGGTCACGCACCGGCATGCCCATGCGGGCGATCAGATCGAACAGCGTCTCCCGCGTGGGCGGGGTCTTCAGGTACTCGATGATCGTGGGCTCCACCCCGCTGTTGCGGATCATGGCCAGGGTGTTGCGGGAGGTGCCGCAGTCGGGGTTGTGGTAGATGGTGATGTCGGTCACGACAGGGCTCCCTGCTGCGCCATCTCCAGCAGCTTGCGCTTCAAGGCCAGCTTGTCCAACGATGCGAAAGGCAGGCTCGTGAACAGTTGCAGGCGGCGCTGAATCTGGCGGTAGATGTCGGCGGTGAAGGCGGCCTTCTCGGCATCGCTGCCCGTGGCCGAGGAAGGGTCGGCGAAGCCCCAATGCGCCGTCATCGGATGGCCGGGCCAGATGGGGCATACCTCGCCGGCCGCGTTGTCGCAGACTGTGAAGATGAAATCCATCTGCGGGGCATCCGGGCCGGCGAACTCGTCCCAGGTCTTGGAGCGCAAGTCCGCCGTGTCGTGGCCCAGATGGTCCAGCAGGTCCTTCACATAGGGGTTGATGCGACCCGAAGGCTGGCTGCCGGCGCTATGGGCGCGGAAATGCCCCTTGCCTTCCTGGTTCAGGATGCATTCGGCCATGACGCTGCGGGCACTGTTGTGCGTGCAGAGGAATAGCACATTGAAAACGCGCTCGGACATGATCGCTCCTTCAGCGGGCGTCGGTTGGGTCAATCCAGGCAATCGCCCGTACAGGCCGGGACCTGGATGCCACCGCAGATCTCCGGTCGGCCCTGGCAGCAATCCTCCATCAGGAAGGCCACCAGCTTGCGCGTGCCCTCATAGTCGGTCGCGTAGAAGATCTGCCGCTGCACCCGCCAGGATCGCAGCAGGCCCGCCCGCTCCATGATGCCCAGGTGATGGGAAAGCGTGGAGGCGGGAACGCCGACCTGGCCGGCGATTTCGCTGGCATGCAGGCCGTTGGGTCCCGTCTGCACCAGCAGGCGGAAGATGGAGAGCCGAGTTTCCTGGGCAAGGGCCGCGAAGGCCTCGATGGCGTGTTTTGATTCCATGATTCGATAATTATAGAATTGACTCTGGGTGTCAAGTGATGTCACAAGCCACGGCGTGGGCGGCATGCTGGGTATTTGCAAAATAATGGCCGCTCATGTGTCACGTAAGTGAAACATAAAGTGCCTCCTTCCCTGTGGGGTGGTGAGAGCTGGGTCAATCCACCCCACTACTTTCCCCAGTATCGATGCCAATGCACGGATTTTCTATTCAACGGCAGATCGGAGCGTGAAAATGAAAACGAAGCAGATTCTCCTTTCGACCATGATCGGCATGGCCTGCGTCATGGGCGTCGCTGGCGCGGCGGCTGCCCGCGACCAAATCCGCATCGTCGGCTCGTCCACGGTGTTTCCCTTCACGTCCACGGTGGTCGAGCGCTTCAGCCAGACGAGCAAGTTCGGCGCGCCGATCCTTGAAGGCACTGGTACCGGCGGCGGCATGAAGCTGTTCTGCTCGGGTGTGGGCACCGACTTCCCCGATGCCACGGGCGCCTCGCGTGCCATGAAGGCGTCGGAGTTCGACACATGCCAGAAGAACGGCGTGACCCAGGTCACCGAACTGATCATCGGCTATGACGGCCTGACCTTCTCGCAGTCGAAGAAGGGCACGGCGATCAGCCTCAGCAAGGCCCAACTGTTCCAGGCCCTGGCCAAGGAGGTCGAGGTCAACGGCCAGATCGTCGCCAACCCTTATAAGAAGTGGTCGGATATCGACAAGTCGTTCCCGGCGACGGAGATCGAGGTGATGGGGCCGCCGCCGACTTCAGGCACGCGCGACGCCTGGGTCGAACTGGTCATGGAGACGGGTTGCAAGGAGTTCCCCACCATCAAGAACCTGGACAAGGCCCGTCACGATACGGTCTGCAAGACCATGCGCGAGGACGGCCTGTTCATTGAGGCGGGCGAGAACGACAACGTCATCGTCCAGCGCCTGGAAACCAACCCGAAGGCCTTCGGCATCTTCGGCTACAGCTTCCTGGAAGAGAACATCGACAAGCTGCGCGGCGTGCCCGTCAATGGTGTGGAGCCGACCTATGACACCATCGCCGGCCAGACTTACCCGGTCGCCCGCCCCCTGTTCATGTATTTCAAGAACCAGCATGTCGGCGTCGTTCCCGGCCTGAAGGAATTCCTGGCCGAATACGCTTCCGAGCGTGCCATGGGTGACGAGGGCTACCTGGCCGACAAGGGCCTAGTGCCGCTGCCGGACGCCAAGCGCAAGGCCTCCGAGGCCGCAGCGCTGAAGCTGACCCCGATGGCCAAGCCGGCTTCCTGATCCGAGTCACAGCATTGGGCAAGACCCTTCAGGTGTTTTGGAAAGCACCTGAAGGGTTCGGGCCGTGGCGTAGTGCCACGCGCCCGAATTGCCCAATTGCCCCGGGTGCTGCAATTCACTAGCTTTTCGCCATGCTGATCCAACGTCGAGCATATAGGTCCCAGCGCGGGCTCCGAGGTAGTGATCGCCGTCCCCGGCGGTTGCTGACGCTTGTGATGCTATTCGTGCTTGGGCTTTCCATGTGGAGTGCGCCCGTCGCCTCTGCCCGGTTCGCGTTGGAAGACGGCATAGCCTCCCGGTCGATGGCAGCGTCCCATCAAGATGGCTGCGACGATGATTGCTGCGGCCCGATGCCGATGCGGTGCGCGGCCCCTTGCGCGCTGCTCTGCCTGATGCTGCCGGCGCGCACGGTTGCCGGCCTGCTGGTAGAACCGCTCCAGGGGGAATGGGACGGGCCGATGGCAGACCTTCGGACCGGCCGGGAGATTGAAGTTGATGATCCCCCTCCCCGTGGGTGAGGCGGCCTGATCGTTTACGACTTCAATGCTTGAAACTGGAGAATGAAGATGAAGCGTTTTGCCCTTCTCGTGGCGGCCACCTTGCTGGTCGCCACGGCGACCGCCTATGCCGCGGCCCCGGACGTCATTGTGCAGGCGGTGGAAACCTGCTGCGACCTGGTCCTGGCCTGTTGCGGTGCCGGCGGGGATTGCTGCTAACCAGCCGATGACGGCCTGAATAGCTGGGGGCGTCCATCCGCGAGGGTGGGCGCCCCTTTTTCATGAAGCCCCACGTTCCTTCGACATTTCTGGAAATCGCAAAGCGTCGGCCCCATATTCCGATACATCGCCTTGGCCCCGAGAGCATCCCATGGACCTGGAAACCGCATCCCGCTGCTTTGCCGAACTGGGGCACCCGTCGCGCCTAGCCGTCTATCAGCGGCTGGTGCAGGCGGGGGATGACGGCATGCCGGTGGGGGCGATCGCCGAGGAACTGGGGATCGTGCTGTCCACGCTCTCCCACCACATCAAGCAACTAGTCCATGCCGGTCTGGTGGAGCAGGTCCGCGACGGGCGGACCCTGATCTGCCGCCCACTCTATCCCCGCATGGATGCCCTGGTGGCCTTCCTGACGGAGCAGTGCTGCGCCCGGCCGGTGGCCCAGGTGTCCGCCGAGACGTCCTGCTGCTAGTGCCGCCACATCTTGTAGGCGGATATCATCAGGATGGCCGCCAGCGCCGGCAGGAGGATGCTATCCGGCACGATGCCCAGCATCCTGCTGCCGATGAATGCGCCGGCGATTGAGCCGAGCGCCATGATGGCGACGAATGCGCGGTTCCTGCCGATCACCGCGAAGCTGTCATCACGGGCATAGCGGGCGAACCCGACCAGCATGGTGGGCAGGCTGATCACCAGTGACAGACTGCCCGCCAGCTTCACGTCGATGCCGAACAGCAGCACCAACGTCGGGATCAGCAGTTCACCGCCCGCCACGCCCAGCAGGGAGGCGACCACGCCGATGCCAAATCCGGCGACAAGCCCCGCGGCGATCAGCCCGATGCCGGTCAGCAGGGGCTCCCCGCCCGTGAACCCATGGCCCAGCAGCAGCACCAGGGCGATGGCCATCAGCAGGATGGCGATCACGCGATGCAGCGCCGCCCGGTCAAGCCGTAGGGCCAGGCCGGCGCCGACATAGGCGCCAACCAGGCTGCCTGCCAGCAGGTTGGCGACGACGGGGATATTCGCGCCGATCTCCGTCCAGGGAACCGTGCTCGCCCGCATGGGCAGCGCCGCCGTGACCACGATCAGGCTCATGGCCTTATTGAGGATGACGGCTTCCAGCGCCTGGAAGCGGAACCAGCCCACCAGCAGCGGCAGGCGGAACTCAGCACCGCCGAGCCCGATCAGGCCACCCAGCGTGCCGATGATCGTGCCGGCACCGAAGGTCGGGATCGGGCCACGGGCATGATGGGTTGTGCGTGATGACATCAGGGGAGCGTGTCCAGGGATCGAGGCCCGGATTGTGATCGGCAGCCCCTGTCCAAGTCAAACCCGCTGGTGCGGATCATCATGCGGGTCGGTGGGGCGCATGAAGGCCGCCAGCAGGAAGCCGCCCAGGACCGGCAGGCAGACGGCGATGCCCAGCCACAGGACGAGCTGATAGGAGCCGGAGACTTCCCACATCAGCGCCACCATCATCGGTGCCAGCGCCCGGACGATGGAGCCCGGCAGGCTCATCAAGCCGTTGACGGCGCCGTAGGCGCGCGGGGTCAGCATCTCCGGCACGGCGGAGCCGCGGATGATGGTCATGATGCCGTTGGCGGCGCCATAGACCAGGGCGAAAAGCACCATCGGTGCCATGCCCGAGGCCGGAACCAGCAGCAGGCCGAGCGCCAGCGGCAGGGTCAGGATGGTGGCGATGCCGACCTGCCGGATCGGCGCCTTCTCCGCCACGGCGGCCACGATGATCCGTCCCGCGACCTGGGCGGGGCCGATCAGGGTCATGACCGTCACCACCTCCATCACCGATAGGCCTTGTTCGGTCAGCAGCGGGTACATGTGGAAGGAGATGCCGGAGAACAGGGCGTAGTAGAGGGTGAACGTCACCAGCAGCCCCCAGAAGGCGGGCTGGTGCAGCGCCCACCGGACGATGCCCGCATCTGGATCGGTGACCGCGCTTGACACCCGAGCGGTGGCACCAGCCTCGACGACCCACAGATGCAGGGGCAGGCAGACGATCAGGTTGACCAGGGCCAGCACCTCCAGCGTGCCACGCCAGCCCAGCCGGTCCAGCAGGAACTGCGTCACCGGCACGAAGACGGTACTGGCGAAGCCGCCCCACAGGGTCAGGGCGGTGATCCCGCGCCGGGCTTCCGGACCGTACCGCCGGGAGATCACCGCGAAGCCGGCCTCGTACAGGGTCATGGCCTGGGCCACGCCGACCAGCACGAAGACCGGCACCAGCAACCAGGCGTCACCGGCCCAGGCCCAGCCCAGCAGCGACAGGGCAGCCAGTGTCGATCCGCCGGCCATCACCACCCGGCCGTGTCCGCGGTCGATGGCATGGCCCACGGGGTAGGCGGACAGCCCCGCTATGGCCAGGGCCAACGACGCCAGCCCGAAGATCTCCGTCCGCCCCCAGCCGAACGTCGCCGCCATGGGCGAGGCCAGCAGGGGGAAGGCGTAGATCAGGGTGCCCCAGGACACGATCTAGGCCACGCCGAGCCCGGCGGTGAAGCCGGACTGCCCGGCAGTGGCCCGGAACAGCATCAGGCCGCTCCGCAGCATTTCTTGGCCGGTGTGGGGGTGGACGGCTTGCAGCTTGATACGACCACGGCAGGCGCCGGGCTGTCGCAGCAACCGCCATCGTCGCTGGCGGTCAGGTTGGAACTGCACACACCGGTCTCGGGCAATTCCAACTGCACCTCCGCCGCAGCGGCAAGGTCACCGGCCAGGAAGGCCGCGACGGAGCGCACCTGCTCATATCCCGTGGCCATCAGGAAGGTTGGCGCTCGGCCATAGCTCTTAATGCCGACCGTGTAGAAGCCCGGCTCCGGGTGGCTCAGCTCCCGCGCGCCATGCGGGCGCACCGTGCCGCAGCTATGCAGGTTGGGATCGATCAGCGGCCCCAGTGTCGCGGTGCTTTCCAGCCAGGGATCAAGGCCAAGGCGCAGTTCACGCAGCATGCCCAGGTCCGGCCGCTGGCCGGTGACGGCGATGACCTCGTCCACGCCGGTCACAGCCCGGCCATCACGCGCGGTGGCCGTCAGGCCGGACGGCGCATCCTGGAAGGCTGCAACCTTGAAGCCGGTGAACAGCTCCATCCGGCCGCTGTCGGCCAGCCGGCGCAGGGCACTGCCCAGGGCACCACGCGCCGCCAGGGCATCGCCGTCACCACCGCCGAAGGTACGGCGCAGGTCGGTGCCACGCACGGCCCAACTGATCCGCGTCTCCGGCACTTGTTCGGCCAGCCGCGCCAGGTCCAGCAAGGCGTTGGCGGCGGAATGGCCGGCACCGATGACCAGCACATGCCGGCCGGCATAGCGCGCCCGGTCGCGGTCCAGGACATCGGGGATGCGGTAGGCGATCCGGTCCGCCGCCGCGACTTCACCCAGGGCTGGCAGACCGTCGGCGCCTGCCGGGTTCGGCTGCGACCAGGTGCCGGAGGCGTCCAGGACGGCCGAGGCCAGGATCTCCGCCTCGCCCGCTGGTGTGGTCACGCGCAAAAGGAACGGGGCCTGTTCGCGTCCAGCCGTCTTGACCTTGTCGAAGCCGGCCCGGCTGATCGCCGTGACCCGGTGGCCGAGACGCAGACGGCTGGCGATGGCGGGAAGCTGCGCCAAGGGCTGCAGGTACCGCTCCACGATCTCGGCACCGGTCGGCAGGTGGTCGGCTGGCGGTGCCTGCCATCCGGACTGTTCGAGGAGGGCGCGGGCCGCCTTGTCGACGTTGTACTGCCAGGGAGAGAAGACCCGGACATGGCCCCAGTCGCGGATATGGGCGGCGACATCGTCGGAGGCTTCAAGGACAAGGGGTTCAAGCCCACGGGCCAGCAGGTGGGCTGCCGCGGCCAGCCCGACAGGGCCAGCGCCGATGACGGCGACGGGAAGGGCGCTCATGGATGGCTCCATTCATTTTGATGAACGGAGGTTAGGTTGCCTCGATTCTAGAGTCAACGATATTTCCAAGATTATCAAAATATAGAGTGCGACTTAGGTTGAGAGGGCTCGAAAGCAGCGAGCCTCACCTTGATGAGATCGCACCAGCCCCACGCCCCACACGAGTCGAGGGGCGGGCCGACAGCCATGCAAACCATGTAAAGCGGTGCCCCGTGGGACGTGGGGCCATCGGGGCACTACGGGGACGGAGGGGTGATATAAGCCCCCTCTTTCGCCGCTGGCCGCCGCGAGGGCACACGACGGCCGGCACTTGGCCACCAGTGTGACCCAGGTTTTGCCCGGCTTTCGTCGTGTCGGGTGCACGAACGTGGGGATGGCGTGGGGCAGGCTTGGCAGCTTGCCTGGGGGCATTGCCCAATGAGGGGAAAACCCCAATGATATCAAAGAGTTGGCTGGCGCGCCCGAAAGGATTCGAACCTCTGACCCCCAGATTCGTAGTCTGGTGCTCTATCCAGCTGAGCTACGGGCGCATCGCCATGATTGACCGGTCTGGATGGGGAAACTCGGAATGGCGCGCCCGAAAGGATTCGAACCTCTGACCCCCAGATTCGTAGTCTGGTGCTCTATCCAGCTGAGCTACGGGCGCACTGTATCCGACTTATCCCGATTTCCGTTCCCCCGTGAGGGGTACCGGCCGGTGAGGTGGCGCTTGTATCCGATGGCGCCGGGGATTGCAACGGGATTTTGTTGGCTTTGCGCACAATGCCGATCTCCCGTGATTGCCGAGCGCGCCCGCATCGGCTATTCCTGCGCCAACCCCATGAAAGCAGGCCCACCTTGAGCAATAAGATCCAGAACCCCGACAAGAACTTCCCCGTCACCTGGGAAGAGCTGCACCGCAATGCCAAGGCCCTGGCCTGGCGTCTGGCCGACCATACAAAGTGGAAGGGCATCATCGCCATCACCCGTGGCGGTCTGGTCCCGGCGGCCATCATCGCCCGTGAACTGGATCTGCGCGTGGTGGAGACCATTTCGGTCAAGAGCTACGACCATCAGACCCAGGGCGAAATCCGCGTGCTGAAGGCCGCCGATGCCGTCACCGATGGCGGCAAGGACTGGCTGCTGATCGACGATCTGGTCGATACCGGCAAGACGGCCGCCTATGTGCGCAAGCTGCTGCCCAACGCGCATTTCGCCACCATCTATGCCAAGCCCGCCGGTCGCCCCCTGGTCGATACCTTCATCACCGAGGTCAGCCAGGATACCTGGATCCATTTCCCCTGGGATCTGCTGCCCGTCAGTTACTTGCAGATCGAACGCTGACCCGCATTTCCAGGGTACCGCCGGGAGTGGGGCTACTGCGCAAGGGCAGTTCCACCCCGGCCAGGGACAGGCTGGTCGCCAGCGCCAGCAGCGGCCCCGCCAGATCGCGCTGACGGGCCGGCGGCAACAGATGCGCCAGCAGCAGCGAGGCCGACAGCCGCGCCCTCGGCCCCCGCTGCAACACCCCCACCAGCGTCAGCAGCGTCCGTTCATCCGTGGACAGGGAGGAACGGCAGCCATTGCCGATATCCGGCCGCCCGGCCGGATAGACATGCAGTTGCTCCATCACCTCTTCCCAGGCAATCAGGGCATCGGGCCAGCAGCCTGGCAGCAGCCGGCGGAATTCCATCTCCACCTGGTCCCAGCGGAAGCGCCCATGGCGCCAGCGCCGCGCCGACCAGAGCAGCAGCTGTTCCCCCCGTGACAGGGTGAAGACCGTCCCGCCATCCTGGAAAACGGCCAGCAGGCGCGCCCGCTCCGCATGGGCCATCTCCTCGGCCTGCCCATCCCGGGCGGCCGCCGCGCCCAGGTCGGGCCACCACAGGGCCATCTCGCTCATCACCGCCTCCGGCGTCCATTTACTCCCGATGCGATGATGCTATTGCGAATGGTTCTCAATAGCAAGATGGGAAATGTGCGTAGCGCTGGGGCGAGCGCATGCGAAAAGGGGGTAGCCGTTGCCAGCTACCCCCTTTCTACGAAACAGGCTCGCGTACCTGGTTACAGGCTGCGCACGTCGGTCAGGTGGCCCTTGATGGCGGCGGCGGCGGCCATGGCAGGGCTGACCAGATGGGTACGGCCCCCGGGACCCTGCCGGCTTTCGAAATTGCGGTTGGACGTGCTGGCGCAGCGCTCACCCGGCTTCAGCTTGTCATCATTCATGGCCAGGCACATGGAGCAGCCGGGCTCGCGCCAGTCGAAACCGGCTTCGGTGAAGATCGTGTGCAGACCTTCGCTTTCCGCCTGCTCCTTCACCAGACCGGAACCGGGGACGACCATGGCGTACACGCCGTCGGCTACCTTGCGGCCCTTGGCCACCACGGCGGCGGCGCGCAGGTCTTCGATGCGGCTGTTGGTGCAGGAACCGATGAACACCTTCTGCACGACCACTTCCGACAGGGGCGTGCCCGGCGTCAGGCCCATATAGGCGAGCGAGCGCTCCACTGCTTTCGCCTTGTGCGGATCCTTGAAGTCGGACGGGCTGGGCACAGCGGACGTGATCGGGGCCACATCCTCCGGGCTGGTGCCCCAGGTGACCTGCGGGATGATGTCGGCGGCGTTCAGTTCCACGACCTTGTCATAGACCGCACCCTCATCGCTGGGCAGGGTCTGCCAGTATTCGACGGCGCGGTCGAAATCGGCACCTTGGGGGGCGCGGGGACGGCTGCGCAGATAGTCGAAGGTCTTGTCGTCGGGCGCAATCAGGCCCGCGCGGGCGCCGGCTTCGATGGCCATATTGCAGACCGTCATGCGGCCTTCCATGGACAGGTCGCGGAACGCCTTGCCAGCATATTCGATGACATAGCCGGTGCCACCGGCCGTGCCCAGCACGCCGATGACGGCAAGCGTCAGGTCCTTGGCGGTCACACCCGGCGGCAGGTCGCCATCGACCTTGACCAGCATGTTCTTCGACTTCTTGATCAGCAGCGTCTGGGTGGCCAGCACATGCTCCACGTCCGAGGTGCCGATGCCGAAGGCCAGCGCGCCGAAGGCGCCATGGGTGGCCGTATGGCTGTCACCGCAGACGATGGTCATGCCCGGCTGGGTCACACCCTGCTCCGGACCCACCACATGCACGATGCCCTGGCGGATATCGGCCATGTCGAAATATTCGATGCCGAATTCCTTGGTGTTGACGCCCAGCTGCGCCACCTGGATGCGGCCTTCCTCGTTCTTGATACCCTGGAGCCGGTCCTTGGACGTCGGCACGTTATGGTCGGCCACGGCCAGGGTCTTGCCCGGCTGGCGCACCTTGCGCCCGGCGATGCGCAGACCTTCAAAGGCCTGCGGGCTCGTCACCTCATGCACCAGATGCAGATCGATATACAGCACGGCGGTGCCGTCCTCCTGCCGATGGACGGTATGGCTGTCGAAGATCTTGTCATAAAGGGTGCGGGCCATGTCACTCACCTGGGGGTCAAGGATCGAACCGCAAAGACGGGGGTTGCTTTACGGTCACTTTGTTACGTTGGCCGAGCATAGCGGCACATCAAGGCCGCCACAAGCGGGTGACGGGCCTTGGCTGGGCGCCTGGATGCAAACCAGCACCCAGGACGGCGCATGATTGGTAGGAATAGTACCAGCCTTGGGCACGGCCCCCGCCGATGGTCAAATGTTTCATTATGCCACCAATAGGCGTCAGCACCCGTTTGGATTAGTCGCGCTGGGAGACATACATCGGTGGCCATGCTATGAAACAGCTTGCCCGTGCGTCCCGCGCCGACGGAAATTCCAATGTTCCCGCTGGATATTGTCACTATCCTGGTATTGTACAAATCCTCGCTGATCGCGGGTGCGTTGGCATTTATGCACATGCGCCGACAAACGCGCGGACAGTCCGGCTTGCGGACCCTGATCGTCGGCTTTGTACTGTTGATCCTGGGTTCCACCCTGGCCGGTTGGGGGGCCGCCGGTCGCCTGCCCCTTGGTTTCTGGACCTTGACCAGCCTGCTTGTCGGTACATTGGGTTATGGCATGGTCTATCTGGGCATTCACGCGCTCAGCCAGCAACGACGGGTGAAGCAGGGGTGGCTGATCCTGATGCCGCCGGCTCTGTTCACCCTGGCAGCGCTGATCACGGGCTTCCACATCGACGACCGTATGCGGTCCTGCCTGTTCCACCTGCAGGCCGCCGGATTCCTGGCCGCTGCCGCCTGGCCGGTCTGGCGCGATCGGCGGGTGGACCCACTGCCCTCGCGCCTGCCGCTGGCCATGGTGCTGGCCGCCTGCGCGCTGATCTTTGGCCTGGGGGCCTGGGCGATTCTGGAAAGGGCAGATTATGTCGACTGGATCGCGCACGGCTTCGCGTTCCAGATACTGGGCAATTTCGGCATCGCGGTGCTGGTCTGCGGCTTTGCCACCGACCGGGCCGAACGCGGTCTGCGACAGGTGGCGGAGATGGACAGCCTGACAGGCATCGGCAACCGTCGCTGGCTGGAGGCACGGCTGCCGACCACCATCAAGGCGGGGGACACGCTGATCGTGCTGGACCTGGACCATTTCAAGCAGGTGAACGACCGTTACGGACACGCCGGCGGTGACGCAGCCCTTGTCGCCACCGCTTGCACCCTGCGCGAAACCTTGCGAACAGAGGATTTGCCCGCCCGGATGGGAGGTGAGGAGTTCCTGCTGTTCCTGCCGGGCCTGGGCATACAGGCGTGCGTCATCGCGGAAGACCTGCGCCGCCGTATCGAACAGCAGATGGTCCGCCACCAGGACAGCATCATCCGCGTCACCGCCAGCCTGGGCGTCGCCATGGCTGCGCGCGACAATGTCGGCTGGGAACAGCTCTACCAAACGGCCGACAGCGCCCTGTATGAGGCGAAGCGGCGCGGCCGCAACCGGGTGGTAGACCACACTGCGGCTTCTATCCCCGCGGCAGCCGCGCCTCCGGCGTCGGCGGGTCCAGGTCCTCGTAAAGCGCCTGGGCTTCGGGGGCCGGTCCGCGCCGGGCGGCCAGGGCCTTCACCTTGATCACCCTTACATAGGCGCCCAGCGGAAAGGTCAGCACGTCGCCCACCTTAACCACCTGGCTGGGCTTGGACACCGGCACGCCGCCCAGACGCAAGCTGCCCGATCCCGCCAGCTTGGCCGCCTGGCTGCGCGTCTTCAGGAAGCGCGCGTACCAGAGCCATTTGTCCAGGCGCAGCCGGCCCTTGGCGATGTCGGCGGCATCGGATGGATCAAGGCTGGTGATGTCCTGGTCGGCCATGGGCTCAGCCGTTCAGGACGCGGACGAGATAAGGAAGGCTTTCATCCATCCGGTAATCGACCGACGAATGGTCGTCGGGGAATTCCTCATACCGGTGGTTGATGCCCAGCTGCTCCAGCCGGCGGTGCAGGCGGCGGGCGCCATGGACCAGATTATACTGGTCGCGGTCGCCGCAATCGATGAACAGGCCCTTCAGCCCGCGCAAGGCATCCCCATGGGTCTCCACCATGCGCGCCGGGTCCCATGCCAGCCAGTTGGCCCAGCGTTCCTCGATCACCTCGCACGTATCCGGCGTCACCGGCAGGCGGATGCCCAGATGCTGCGACGGGTCGGGATCATAGGTGGCGGCCATGCACAGGATCATCAGGACATGGGTATCCTTGCCGTCGGTCTTGCGCGCCGTCTCGAACGCGTTCATGAACCGCTCGATGGAGCCGCCATGGCGCGACAGGGCGCGCAGCACGCCCGGCATGTCGGGCAGATAGCACAGTTCGAACCCCATGTCGCCGGAATGGCAGGCCGCCGCCGACCAGACATCCGGGCGCAGGAAGGCATGGGCCATGGCGCCATAGCCGCCGCTGCTTTTGCCGAAAATCCCCCGCCGTCCGGCACCGCCACAGCCGAAGCGGCCTTCGACGAAGGGCACGACCTCGTCACACAGGAAATCCATCCACCGGCCCATGGCGGCGGAATTGATATACTGGTTGCCGCCCAGGCGGGTGAAGCAGTCGGGGAAGACCACGGTTGCCGGGGCCATGGCGCCGCTATCGATCAGCCGGTCCAGCCGTTCGGGCAGATTCTCCCCGAAATTCTTCCAATTCGTATGGGCCGGGCCGCCGGCGGTGTAACCCACGATATCGACCAGCAGCGGCAGGTCCGCGCCATCATGGCCGGCCGGCACATAGACATGCACCTCGCGCCGTGGGCTGTCGCCCAGCAGGTTGCCGGCAAGGACCTGGCTGTCCAGCATCAGGCGGTGGATGGTGCCCGGGGCGGCGGTGTGGGAACGGCGCATGCTGCTTGTCGTCCGGCTTGTTTGTTGCTCTTGAGAGCCCGACTTTGCCCCCGCGGGGCGCCGGTTACAAGCCTTCCACGGGTGGCGGCGGATTGGTGCCGGGAGCAAAGCCCACCTGCCCCGCCCGGTCGCGCCATTCATGCAGGGCCCAGACGACGGAGGGGAAGGCCAGCTCGTCCCAGGGAATGTCAGCCCAGGCAAACATCCCTACCTCCAGGCTTTCGGGGCCTGCCGCGATGGCAGGGTCGGAAAGGGTGGCGCGGTAGATCAGCTGCACCTGGCTGAGACGCGGAATGTTGTAGATGGCCAGCAGCGTGTCGATGGCGATGCTGGCCCCCGCTTCCTCCATCGCCTCGCGCGCGGCCCCCTGCTCCGTCGTTTCCGACAGTTCCATATAGCCGGCGGGCAGGGTCCAGAAACCCTTGCGCGGCTGGATGGCGCGACGGCACAGCAAAAATCGCCCCTCGGCATCCGTTACCACGGCGCCGACGACGATCTTCGGGTTCTCATAGGCGATGTAGGAACAGTCGGGACAGACCAGCCGCTCCCGATCCTCCCCCGGCGGCACCATGCGCACGCGCGGGCCGCTAGTGGGCGGCGGTGGGTACAGGCGGGGAGTGTCGGCGGGGGGCAGGCTCATGGGTCAACCATGACGCCAAGCCCCCGCCGGGGCAAGAACCGCCAGCGTTAATTCTTGGCGTCCTGCGCGGTGTTCTCGATGGCCTTGCCGCCGGATTTCACATCCTTGCCCACACCTTCGACCGTATTGCAGGCCGACAGGGCGAACATCGACAGCAGCAGGGCTGCGGGAATGGCAATGGAGCGCTTGTTCATGATGTCCTCTCGCGTTGGAACCGGCTTCCTGCCGGCGGTTGATGCGGGAAGAACAACGAGAGGCGGCGTTTGTTCCATCAACCTTCCGTCAGCCACGGCCAGCGGGCGCGATAGCTGTCCACCTTCAGCCGGTATTGGGGCGGATTGTCGGTGCGGGGATTGGGGCGCAGGATGCCGGACGCCAGTTCATCCAGCCCATAGGGCGCCACCACCTCCCCATCCGCCGCCATGCCCACACAGGTGCAGCGGACCAGGAAGCCGGCAATGCCGTCACGGCTGCTGGCCAGGGGCGGGATCAGCTTGCCGAATCGCTGCGGATACCAGAGATGGACGCGCGCCTGGTTGCGCAATTCCACCTCCACACCCAGATCGGCATAGAGGCTGGTGGCGGCGCGTATCGCCGCATCCTCCGCCGCCCAACTGATATCCGGGTCGTAATAGAACAGGTCGTAATCCTTCACGCCCCAGCCGGGCTCCCGCCCGTCACGGGCATTCCACACGGCCTGATACAGGCACCCGGCCACCAGGAAGGCCTGGCTCAGGCCCAGGGTGGGCAGCCGGTCCAGAATGGCGGCGTTGACGGGGTTCGACAGGGCGAGGGCGCGGAAGGTGTCGGGGGTCATGCAGCCCTATTCAGCGGCCGCCGGCACCAGGATCAGGCGCGCCATCAAATCCGCCTTGGTCGACGCATGCTGTATGTCATACCCGACGGGCTCACCATCGGCGCCATAATCGACCATGACATCCGTCTCCACCTCCACCGTCCGTTTCGACGGCAAAGGGCGGACCTCGATATAAAGACTGTCGGTCGACCGATCGTAGCTGGTTTTCATGGCCCGAAAGCTTCATCCGGGAAGGCGTTATGCACGGTTACGCCATCGGACAATAACACGATCCGCAGGTAACAGCCGAGCGTTTCAGAGTATCCGTAGAGTCGGAGACGACCGTCCGGCTGTCGCAACCGAACCTTGGACTTGTCGATGATCCGACGGATATCGATGGGATCGAGATCCGGGCGCCTGACCATCACATCAAAGGCAAAATAACGCGTCCGCCGGAAAGGCGGTGGAGGAAGTCGTTCAGGTTCCTCATCGGTACCCATGCGGCTTCCCCCGACCGATCCTTACTCCAGCCCCTCGAACAGGGCTGTGGACAGGTAGCGTTCGGCGAAGCTGGGCAGGATCACGACGATCAGCTTGCCCTTGTTCTCCGCCCGCGCACCAACCTCGAACGCCGCGGCCAGGGCGGCACCGGACGAGATGCCCACCGTCACGCCCTCGGTCTTGGCGGCGTCACGGGCCAGTTCGAAGGCGCGGACGTTGGAGATGCGCAGCACCTCGTCGATCAGGTCCTTGGCCAGGATGTCGGGCACGAAGCCGGCACCGATGCCCTGGATCTTGTGCGGACCGGGCAGGCCGCCGGACAGGACGGGGCTGTCCTCCGGCTCCACCGCCACGACCTTGAAGCCGGGCTTGCGGGCCTTCAGCACCTCGGCCACGCCGGTCAGCGTGCCGCCGGTGCCCACACCGGAAATCAGGATGTCGGCCTTGCCCGCCGTGTCGTTCCAGATCTCTTCCGCCGTGGTGGCACGGTGGACGGCCGGGTTGGCGGGGTTCTTGAACTGCTGGAGGATATAGGCGTCGGGCGTGCTGGCCAGCAGCTCCTCCGCCTTGGCGATGGCGCCCTTCATGCCCTGCGGGGCGGGCGTCAGCACCAGTTCCGCGCCCAGCAGCTTCAGCATCTTGCGACGCTCGATCGACATGCTTTCCGGCATGGTCAGGATCAGGCGATAGCCCTTGGCGGCAGCCACGAAGGCCAGCGCGATGCCGGTATTGCCCGAGGTCGGCTCGATCAGCACGGTGCGGTCGGGCGCGATCTTGCCCTCTGCCTCCGCCGCTTCGATCATGGCCTTGCCGATACGGTCCTTGACGCTGGACAGCGGGTTGAAGAATTCCAGCTTGGCCACGATGTCGGCCACGACGCCATGCTTGGCCGCCAGCCGGTTCAGGCGCACCAGCGGCGTCGCCCCCACGGTGTCCAGGATGCTGTCATAGATCTTGCCACGGAATTCGGCGGACATTTCACATCTCCATTCTGGTATTCTTTGGAAATACCGGGTCGACGTTGTGTATATAACTACGCCACTGGGCTGTCAAAGCAGTCTACCAACCTGCAAGGTTGGTTGGCGCATTGAGCGCCCGCGACCACGTGGTCGCGTAAGCCAAGCCGCCGGATGGCGGCGCCCGGCGCCTGAGGGAACACGAAAGCAGCATTTGATCGGCACGATCAAATGCTGAAATCCAGCTTCGAGGCGGCTTCGCTGGCCACGCCGGCCTGATGGGCGCGCACGCAGAGGTCTTCGATGCTGGTCTGTTCGAGCCGCGCCATCACCTCCTCCTGCAACTCGGCCCAGAGGGGGCGCACCACCTGGCGGCCCAGTTCGGCCCCCACCTCCTCCTCGATCGGGTCGGTGGCCTGTTCCAGGGCGCGGACGACGCGCACGATCTCCGCCACCGTGATGCGGCGGCGTTCCTTGGCCAGGCGATAGCCGCCCTTGGGCCCGCGCACGCCGGCCAGCACGCCGGCCCGCACCAGGGCCTGGAGCACCTGTTCCAGATAGCGCTTGGGAATGCCCTGGCGCTGGGTGATCTCGGCCGACTGCACGGGGGCGGAACCGGCATTATAGGCGATGTCCAACACCGTCTCGATGGCGAACATCAATTTCTTGGATATGCGCAGCATGCCGGTGCCTCACCCTTTCGTGCCGGTGGATTTCACGCCTGTGGAACCGAAACCGCCGGCGCCACGCTCCGTCTCGTCCAGATCGTCCACTTCGGTCCAGACGGCCCGCTCATGCCGGGCGATCACCATCTGGGCGATGCGCATACCGCGCTCCACCGTGAAGGGGACATCGGAATGGTTGATGACGATCACCCCGATCTCGCCGCGATAATCGGCATCGATGGTGCCGGGGCTGTTGACCAGGCTGATGCCATTCTTCAGCGCCAGGCCGGAACGCGGGCGGATCTGCGCCTCGAAGCCCGCCGGCAGGGCGATGGCGATACCCGTGGCGATCAGCTTGCGCTGACCCGGCTCCAGCGTCACCGGATCGGCAATGGCCGCCAGCAGGTCCATGCCGGCGGACAAGGCCGTGGCATAGGCCGGCAGGGCCAGGTCGGCACCATGCGGAAGGCGGCGGATGGAGATGCTGATATCCGACATTCTTAATTCTTTCCGTTCACGAAATGAGTGGCGATGGCGGCGGCGAGGCGGCTTGCCACCTCCGCCTTGGGCAGGTCGGTCCAGGCATCCTCCGTGCCGTCGGCGCGGATGACATGCACGGAATTGCGGTCGCCGCCGAAGGTGCCGGTGGCCGGCGACACATCATTGGCGACGATCCAGTCGCAGCCCTTGCGCGCCCGCTTGGCGCGGGCATAGGCGACGACGTCGTTGGTTTCCGCCGCGAATCCGACGACCAAGGCCGGGCGCTGCGGCCCCGGGGCCGACAGGGTGGCCAGGATGTCGGGGTTTTCGGTCAGGCGCAGGGCGGGCGGGCGGGACCCGTCTTTCTTCATCTTCTGATCCGCCGCCCCATCGACGCGCCAGTCGGCCACGGCGGCGGCGGCCACGAAGATGTCCGCCGGCAACGCTGCCCGGCAGGCATCAAGCATCTGTGCCGCCGTTTCCACCGGCACGACCTTCACGCCCGTCGGGTCGGGCAGGCGCACCGGGCCGCTGACCAGCGTCACGCGCGCACCCAATGCCGCCAGCGCCGCCGCCACGGCATGGCCCTGCTTGCCGCTGGACCGGTTGGCGATATAGCGCACGGGGTCGATGGGCTCATGCGTCGGGCCGCTGGTGACCAGGGCATGGCGCCCGGCCAGGTGCCTGGGGGCGTCCTGTGCCGCGAACCAGTTGATCAGATGGTCGACAATGGACAGCGGTTCCACCAGCCGGCCCGGCCCGTACTCACCACAGGCCATGGGCCCCTCATCCGGCCCGAAGATCCCCACGCCACGCGTGGCCAGCAGGGCCAGGTTGGCGCGGGTGGCGGGATGCTCATACATCCGGACATTCATCGCAGGCGCCACCAGCACCGGCTTGTCGGTGGCCAGCAGCACGGTGGTGGCCAGATCATCGGCCAGCCCATGCGCCATGCGCGCCAGGATATTGGCCGTGGCCGGCACCACCAGCACCACATCGGCCTGCCGCGACAGCTGGATATGGCCCATGGACGATTCGTCGGTCAGCGACCAGAGATCGCGATAGACCGTATCCTCCGACACGGCCTGCAGCGTCAGCGGCGTCACGAACTGCGCACCGCCATCGGTCAGCACCACGCGCACCGCCGCCCCCCGCTCCCGCAGGCGGCGTACGAGGTCCGGGGTCTTGTAGGCGGCGATCCCCCCCGCCACGATCAGCAGGACGCGGCGGCCGGCGAGCGAAAGCACAGGCTTGGGCGTGTTGGGCAAGGGGCGATATCCCTTCGGCGCGGACGCCGGACAAGATTGTTTACCGGTAAATGCAGACAATCATCGGCGCCAATGAACGCCGGTTGCGCTGTGAAATCAGGGATATTCCCAAACCGGCCCGGATGCAAGCGCCTCGCAATGCGCGGGCGCGGGGACCGCAATGCGCCCACGCGGGGAACGCGATGCACGGGTGCGGCGGCACGGATGACAAGGGGCGCCGGGCAGCGCGACAGATTGTCCAGAAGCGCGCGCTTCCCAACCGTTGGCGGGCCATGTATATCGAACATCCGCGACCGGGGGAGCCTCCGGCCGCTCCGTTCGTGCTGGCCTTTCCCGGCTGTCCCGCCGCATCCCCCCGGATGCGTGTGTGGATGCCAGAAATGGGGGTGGAAAGGCCGTGCGGCAAGTCCAATTCGGCCCGGTCAACGCCGGGTCCCAACAGTTGTTCCAGTAAGCGGGTGGCGGCCCGCAATCGGTGGCCGCGCCCAATTCGCCGAGGAGATGAGAGGTATGGCGGACACCATCCATGCGGGCGACGGCCAGACCCGCCGCGACTTCATCTATCTGGCTGGCGCCGCCATGGGCGGTGTGGGTGCCGCTGCCGCTTTGTGGCCCTTCATCAGCAGCCTGAATCCAGCCGCCGACACGCTGGCCCTGGCCACGATCGAGGTCGATCTGGCGCCGATCCAGCCGGGTCAGGCCATCAAGGCCATGTGGCGCGGCAAGCCGGTCTTCATCCGCAACCGCACGCAGGAGGAGATCGACAAGGCCCGCGCCGTGCCGACCGCCGAGCTGATCGACCCGCAGGCCGACCAGGCCCGCGTCAAGGAAGGCAAGGACAACTGGCTGGTGCTGGTCGGCGTCTGCACCCATCTGGGCTGCATTCCGCTGGGCACGTCCTCGGGCGAATCGCGTGGCGACTATGGTGGGTGGTTCTGCCCCTGCCACGGCTCGCACTACGACACGTCGGGCCGTATCCGCAAGGGTCCCGCCCCGCAGAACCTGCACGTGCCGGAATACGCGTTCCTGACCGACACCCGCGTCAAGATCGGCTAAAAGACAGATCCAGTCAGGGAGTGCCAGATGGCCCACGCCCCACAGTCCAATTATGAGAACCCGGTGGTGAACTGGATCGACCAGCGCCTGCCGATCTTCACGATGATGAGCAAGGAGTACGGGGTTTTCCCGACTCCGCGCAATTTCAACTATTTCTGGAATTTCGGCGCCATCGCCATGGTGGTGCTGATTACCATGATCCTGTCCGGTATCGTGCTGGCGATGCACTATACCAACAACACGTTGCTGGCCTTCGACAGCGTCGAGCGCATCATGCGCGACGTGAACTGGGGCTGGATGATCCGCTATATCCACGCCAATGGCGCGTCGATGTTCTTCATCGCCGTGTTCATCCATATCTTCCGCGGCATCTATTACGGCTCCTACAAGGCCCCGCGTGAACTGGTGTGGATCTTCGGCGTCGTCATCCTGTTGCTGATGATGGCCACGGCGTTCATGGGCTATGTGCTGCCCTGGGGCCAGATGTCCTTCTGGGGCGCCACGGTGATCACCAACCTGTTCTCGGCCATCCCGGTGGTGGGTGAGAGCGTGGTGACCCTGCTGTGGGGCGGCTTCTCGGTCGACAACCCGACCCTGAACCGCTTCTTCGCGCTGCATTTCCTGCTGCCGTTCGTGCTGCTGGGCGTGGTCGTGCTGCATGTCGCGGCCTTCCACATGACCGGTTCGAACAACCCGCTGGGCATCGAGCCCAAGGGCCCGCAGGACACGCTGCCGTTCCACCCCTACTACACGACGAAGGATTTCTTCGGCATCACGGTCTTCCTGATCGTCTTCGCCGCCTTCGTGTTCTTTGCGCCGAACTATATGGGCCATCCGGACAATTACATCCCGGCCGACCCGCTGGTGACGCCGGCGCATATCGTGCCGGAATGGTACTTCCTGCCGTTCTACGCGATCCTGCGCTCCATCACCTTCTCCATCGGCCTGCCGTTCACCGACGTCGTGCTGATCCCGGCGAAGCTGGGCGGCGTGCTCGCCATGTTCGGCTCGATCGCCATCCTGTTCGTGCTGCCCTGGCTGGACACCTCCCCGGTCCGCTCGGCCCGCTTCCGCCCGATCTTCAAGTGGTGGGTGCTGCTCTGTCTGGTCCCGGCCTTCTTCATGCTGGGCTATGCCGGCGGCAAGCCTGCCGAGCAGCCCTATGTGCTGATCGGCCAGCTGGGCACGGTGATGTATTTCGCGTTCTTCCTGCTCCTGCCGATCATCGGCCGGATCGAGAAGCCGCTGCCGCTGCCGGCCAGCATCGCCAATCCGGTCCTGGGCGGCAACGCCCCCACCACCAAGTGATGGAGAAGGCCTGATGCGTCGTCTTCGTACCCTCATCGCCGCTGGCGCCCTGAGCATTGCTGGCCTGACCAGCACGGCCCTGGCCTCCGGCGACGCCCCCCTGCCGCCGGCCCAGACCTGGGCCCATGGCGGGGTGAACAGCTTCCTGTCCTTCTTCAAGGGCTATGATTACGCTTCCGTGCAGCGCGGCTTCCAGATCTACAAGGAAGTCTGCTCCGCCTGCCATTCGCTGCATCTGGTGTCGTACCGCAACCTGCACGACATCGGCTTCAACGAAGAGGAAGTGAAGGCCATCGCGGCCTCGGTGGAAATCACCGACGGCCCCAATGACCAGGGCGAAATGTTCACCCGGCCGGGCCTGCCGTCCGACCGGTTCAAGAACCCGTTCCCCAACAAGAACGCCGCGGCTGCCGCCAATGGTGGCAAGGCCCCGCCGGACTTGTCGCTGATCGTGAAGGCCCGCGCCCATCACGAGGATTACATCTACGCCCTGCTGACGGGCTATGGCGAGGCTCCGGCCGGCCATGAACTGTCGGCTGGCAGCAACTACAACAAGTACTTCCCCGGCAACGCCATCGCCATGGCGCAGCCGCTGTACGAAAACGGTGTGACCTACACCGATGGCACCAAGGCCACGCTGGACCAGCAGGCCCATGACGTCACCTCCTTCCTGGCCTGGGCCGCCGAGCCCAAGCTGGAAGAACGCCGTCGCGTCGGCCTGATGGTCATCCTGTTCCTGGTGTTCTTCGCCGGCATCATGTACGCCGCCAAGCGTCGTCTGTGGTCGGAAGTGCACTGATCGTCTGATCATTATTGATGGATGGGGTGGTCTCCACCCTTTCCATGGCAGCGGGGCGCCCCTTACCGGGCGCCCCGTTTGGTTTTGCGCCGGCCCCGCTTGCAAGAGGGTGGGGACGGGGGCTATACAGAGATGCGCTTGCCCCAAACGCAAGACGTCGTAAGCGTTTACGTCAGCCAACGTACCAACAGGACCCCGCCCGACAGCGTGGTCCCTGCCGGTGCATGTGCGACAGCTACGGCGGGGCGGGGGAAGGAGAGCGTAAAATGACAAACGATAGCATCAGGATCGACCATTCCGGCATGGGGCGGCGTTTCGGGTTTCGCAAGCTGCCGGCCCGTTATGCCGGTATCGTGATGCCCTTCATCCTGTCGGTCTTCATGACCTGCATCGTATCCGCCATCGCCACCCTGCGCAGTGTCGGCATCGCCGATGGCGTCCATTGGCTGTGGTTCCAGAACTGGGCCTTGTCCTGGGTCGTAGCCTTCCCGACCCTGCTGGTGATACTGCCGCTGGTTCGACGGGTGGTGGGCCTGCTGGTGGCGTCCCCGCAGACATGATATCGCCGTTCCCCCATCCGGCCCCGGCCGGATGGGGGATTCCATCTCTCACCCGCTTTTCCCGGCCCATTCCATGAATGCTGACGATCTCCTTGCCCGCCTGCTCTATCGCGACGGGCTGATGCTGGTGCTGGACAAGCCGGCCGGTATCGCCGTGCATGCGGGACCGGACAGTGCCAAGGGCAAGGGCGACAATCTGGAACGGCATTTCGATGCCCTGCGCTTCGGCTTCCCGAAAGCCCCGTCGCTGGCCCACCGGCTGGATCGCGACACCTCGGGCTGCCTGATCCTGGGCCGCCATCCCAAGGCGCTGCGCCGGCTGGGCATCCTGTTCCAGGAAGGCAAGGTGGCAAAGACCTATTGGGCCATCGTCCTGGGCCATCCCACCGACAATACCGGCAAGGTCGATGCCGGCCTGACCAAGGTCAGCGATGCGCGCCGTGGCTGGCGCATGGTCATCGACAAGGAAAACGGCCAGGCCTCCGTCACGCTCTGGCGCGTGCGCGGACGCGGTGAGTTGCCGGGCATCGGCCCCGTTGCCTTCATGGAGCTGAACCCCAAGACCGGCCGCACCCACCAGATCCGGGTGCATATGCAGCATCTGGGGCACCCGCTGCTGGGCGACCCGATCTATCTGCCCGCCGGGGCCGGGGCCCGCGTGGGCGACATGCTGCACCTGCATTCGCGTGCCGTCACCGTGCCCATCCAGGCCACCAAACCGCCGGTGACCATCACCGCCCCCGTGCCGCCGCACATGCGCGCCGCCCTGGTCGCCTGCGGCTGGGAAGGCGAACCGGCACCGCTGCCCCCCGCCCCCATGGCCTAGGGGTACCTCTCCGCCCGATCGACCGGGCCGATATGCGGCGGGCCGCCGCACGACCTTGGTCGCCTTCCCATCCTCTCCCCGCCTTGGCAAGCCTGACATCGATATCAACGCCAAGGTGCTGGCCATTATCCGTTTCCAGGCGTTTCATGGAACGTGTGGAAGGATAAGACCGCGGCCACGCGGTGACGCCTGGGGAGAGATGAATGCCCAAAATTGCCCAAAACCTGATCTGGATCGTGATCGGGGTGTTCGGTGCCGCCTGCCTGGGTGGCATCGCGCTGCACCGGGGGGAGACGATCAACGCCATCTGGTTTATCGCCGCCGCCTTCGGCATCTATGCCGTCGCCTACCGGCTCTATGCCGGCTGGATCGTCACCAAGGTGCTGGTCGCCGATCCCAGCCGCGCCACGCCGGCGCTGCGCATCAATGATGGTCGGGATTATGTGCCCACCCATCGCTGGATCACCTTCGGCCACCATTTCGCGGCCATCGCCGGCGCCGGCCCCCTGGTCGGCCCGACCCTGGCGGCACAGTTCGGTTATCTGCCGGGCACCTTGTGGCTGCTGACCGGTGCGGTCATCGGCGGCTGCGTCCAGGACATGGTGGTGCTGTGGGCCTCGACCCGCCGCGATGGCCGCACGCTGGGCCAGATGGCGCGGGATGAGCTGGGGCCGGTGGCCGGCGGTGCCGCCCTGGTCGGCACACTGCTGATCATGGTGCTGATCGTCGCCGTGCTGGGCCTGGTCGTCGTGAACGCCATGAAGCACAGCCCCTGGGGCACCTTCACCGTGGCCATGACCATTCCCATCGCCATCCTGGTCGGCATCTATATGCGCAATATCCGGCCGGGCCGGGTGCTGGAAGGCTCGCTGATCGGCCTGGCTTTGCTGCTGCTGGCCACGGTCGGCGGCGGCTGGGTCGCGGCCGACCCGGTCCTGGGGCCGGCCTTCAACTTCGAAGGCCCGACGCTGGCCCTGATGGTCATCTTCTATGGCTTCTTCGCGGCGATCATGCCGGTCTGGCTGCTGCTGGCCCCGCGCGATTATATCTCCACCTTCATCAAGATCGGCGCCATCCTGCTGCTGGCCTTCGCGGTGGTGATCCTGCGGCCGGAACTGCACATGCCGGCCCTGACCCAGTTCACCGACGGCACCGGACCGGTGGTGGCGGGCGGGCTCTATCCGTTCCTGTTCATCACCATCGCCTGCGGTGCCGTGTCCGGCTTCCACGCCCTGATCAGTGCCGGCACCACGCCCAAGCTGATCATGTCGGAGAAGGACCTGAAGCTGGTCGGCTATGGCTCCATGGCCATGGAAAGCTTTGTCGGCGTCATGGCGCTGATCGCCGCCTGCGTGCTGGATCCCGGCGTCTATTTCGCCATCAACAGCTCCGCCGGTATGGTCGGCGCGACCCTGGAGACGGCGACGGCCACCATCACCGGCTGGGGCTTCCCCGTCACCGTCGAACATATGCAGGAACTGGCCACGGCGATGGGGGAGACGACGCTGCTGGCCCGCACGGGTGGCGCGCCGTCGCTGGCCGTGGGCATGGCGCAGATCTTCGCCGGCGCCTTCGGGCAGAGCATGCTGGCGCTCTGGTACCATTTCGCCATCATGTTCGAGGCCCTGTTCATCCTGACGGCCGTGGATGCCGGCACCCGCGTGGGCCGCTTCATGCTGCAGGACCTGCTGGGCAATATCTGGAAGCCGCTGGGCGATACCTCGGCCCGCTGGCCCACCATCGTCTGTTCCGCCCTGTTCGTGGCCAGCTGGGGCTATTTCCTTTATATCGGTGTCATCGATCCGTTCGGCGGCATCAACATCCTCTGGCCCTTGTTCGGCATCTCCAACCAGATGCTGGCCGCCATCGCGCTGGCCATCGCCACGGTGATCCTGGTGAAGAAGGGCAAGGCGCAGTATGCCTGGGTGACAGGCCTGCCCATGGCCTTCCTGGCCATCACCACCACCTACGCCTCCTGGCTGAAACTGTTCTCGCCCGACCCGCGCATCGGCTTCCTGGCCGGGGCCGACAGTCTGGCCGGCAAGCTGGCCTCGGGTTCGCTTTCCGGCAAGGCCCTGGAATCGGCCCCGCAGCTGATCTTCAACCAGCGGCTGGATGCCGGCCTGACGGTGTTCTTCATCATCGTGCTGTGGGTGACGATCATCGAGATGGCCCGCATCTCGCTGCGCCATATCCAGGGCAAGCCGGTGCCGCCTTTGTGGGAGGCGCCCTATGTCGATGTGGCCACCCTGCCGCAGCCCACGGGTTCGGGAGGGCACTGAGCATGATGGCGGGACCCGCCCAGTTCCTGCGCACGGCCTGGACCGTGCTGCGGGAAGTGTCCGGCGACGCGGCGTATGAGAATTACGCCGCCCGCCACCGCGAGCGCCACCCGGACCAGCCGCTGCTGGACCGGGAGGCCTTCTACCTGTCGGAACTGGACCGGCGGTGGAGCGGGGTGAACAGGTGCTGTTGACCCAAAATGAAGAGGGCGCCTTCGTGAGGAGGCGCCCTTTCCATGCGGTACCTGCGGATGCGGGCGCCCGGCGCCTGAGGGGCATGCCTATGCGTCGTTCGCTGCCGGCAATTCCCCCAGCGATATCGGTTCATGGTCCGGAAACCGGTCCAGCAGGGCATCGGTCTCCGCCGCCACAGGACCCCGGTCGGTGACGAAGCCATCGATCAGGGTCAGGGGCAGGATGTCCATGCCGGGGGCGGCGATGGTGGTGGAGCCCAGCGCCTGCCAATTGATGGCGGCAGCCGGCAGGCAGACATGCACCGGCACCCCCGCCTCCTTCGCGGCGCGGACCAGATCGGCCGTACCGGCGGGCACCAGCACGTCGCCACGTGAACTGGCCCGCAATGCCGCCACGAACAGCCGCTCCACCACGCCCCGGCGCACAAGATCCAGGGCCTCCTCCTGGTCGCAAGGACTGTGTGGAAGGCCGGCCTCGACCATTTCCCAGGCGGCCAGGGTGCCGATGGTCACCACCTGCGGCGGGGCGATATCCTCTCCCAGCACGCCGCCCGTGGCCCGGCGCAAATCCACCTGTTCCTGTGCCAGGAACAGCCCCGCCGACGCCGCCCCCCAGCCCACGCCCGACAGCCAGCCCGGTTCCGCCGCCAGCAGCACGGTCTGCGGCCTGCCATCGCCGCCACCGGCGCCGACTCGGCGCAGCAGCGCCATGGCGTGGCGGCCGATGGCCAGGTTGCCGGCCAGTTCCTCCGTGGCGATGGCATCGGCTTCCATATAGGCGCGCAGGGCCCGTTCCGAAGGCGGGGTGACATCCAGCACCTCCCGCATCCGGTCCAGCACGCCACGCAGGCGCGGGCAGCGCGGATCGGTAGCGGCCAAGGCGTGCCAGGCCGTCATCACCGGTACCATGTCGGGATCGCGCCGCGCCGCCAGCGCCAGGCCATAGCCCGCCGTCACGGAAATCAGCCCCGGGCCGCGCACAATGCCGTTTATGATGGCGCCCAGCACCTCCCCCACACTGGACAGGCGGCGCACCGTGCATTGCGCGGGCAAGGCCGTCTGGTCGATCACCTCAACGCCCCAGCCATCGTCCGCCAGCCATATCGACTGGTGTCGCATGTAGCGGCGTGAAGGGGGGGCAGCGGGCATGGGGTCCCTGTTTCCGGTTGCAGGCCCACCATGGCCCGCCCGCCTCCCGCGGGTCAAGCCGCCTTGGCCGGGCCGTTAACCGGTGTGGCATATTTATCGGCGTTAGGCGGCCGCCAGTTGCTCAACGAAACCGCTAACATTGCGGCGCAGACTGCCGGCTTGTCCGGCCACGCCGTTGGCGGTGCTGGTCACCTGGCGGGAGGTCGCGCCCGTCTCGCCCGCGATGCCGCACAGACCGTCCAGATCCTGGCGGATATCCTCTGTCCCCACCGCCGCCGCCTGGACATTGCGGGTAATCTCCGTCGTGGCCGCCGACTGTTCCTCCACCGCCGCGGCAATGGCGCCCGTCATGCTGCGGATCTGGTCGATGGCGGCGACGATACTGTCGATGGCCCCCACCGACCCGCGCGTGGCGGTCTGCACCCCTTCCACGCGGCGGCGGATATCCTCCGTGGCCGTGGCCGTCTGGGTAGCCAGGGCCTTCACCTCTTGCGCCACGATGGCGAAGCCGCGACCCGCGTCGCCGGCCCGTGCCGCCTCGATCGTGGCGTTCAGCGCCAGCAGGTTGGTCTGGGCGGCGATGCCGTCGATCAGGTCGACGATCTGGCCGATCTGCCCCACCGTGTCGGCCAGATCGGCAATGTCGCGGGCCGTGCGCTGGGCGCCGTCGGCGCCATCACCGGCCAGGGCCGCCACCTGAGTGGCCTGCCGGCTGATCTCCCGGATGCTGGCCGCCAGTTCCTCCGTCGCTGCCGCCACGGTCTGCACATTGGCGGATGTGCGGTTGGAGGCATCGGCGGCGGCACTGGTGCGGTCGGCGGCGTTGGTGGCCGCGCGCTGCAGGCCGCCGGCCTGATTCTGCAACCCGTCCGCCTCCCCCGCCAGTTCGGCGACGATCGCCTCCATCCGGCCCACGAATTCGCCGACCAGCCGGTCGCGGGCGGCACGGCGGGTGGCATCGGCCGCTTCCGCCTCCCGCTGTTCATGGGCCAGCCGTTCGGCACGTTCCATCCCGTCGCGGAACACGGCGACGGCGCGGGCCATCTCCCCGATCTCATCCGCGCGGTCGCTGTCCGCCAGCTTCACCGTGAAGTCATTGGCCGCCAGCCGGCCCATCACCCCGATCAGCCGGTTCAGAGGTGAGGTGACGCCCTTTAGTGCCACCACCAGCGACAGGGCGATGCCACCGACAGTACCCAGCAGCGCCGTCAGGGCCAGGATCCAGGTGGTCAGCCGCTCCATCGCATGCAGTTCGTCGGTCAGGCCGGCAACCGCCTTTTCCAGCTGTGTGATATAGGGATCGGTCTGTTCCGACGCCGCCCGTTCGGCGGCACGCAGCTTGTCGCGGAACAGGGCATGCGCGTCGGCCGCCTTGCCGGCCAGCGCCAGGGTCCGCGTCTCACGCAGGGCCGCGACCACGGGTTCCTGGCCGGTGGCGATGATGGCGGGATTGCTGCCCGGTACGGGCGGTGCCATGCCGCGCAGGGCCGCGACAGCCGTTTCCATGCCTTCCAGACGCTTGTCGAATCGCCCGGCGATGGCAGCCCGCCCCTCCGCCGGCTCGAAAATCAGGTTCAGCGCATCGCGCTGCAGCGCCCGGCTGGTGGAGCGCAGTTCCGCCGCCGCCAAGGCAGCCTGATTGGCCTGGTTCAGTGCCTCCGTGGCACCGGTGACGCGGGCCTTGGACCACAGCGCCGTGGCCGTAACGGCCAGGGCCACGATAGACAGGATGGCCACCGGGGCCAGAATCTTCACGGACAGGCGCATGGCTCCGCTCCCTTGACTTCAGGGGCGATGCCGGCTGGAACCGGGTTACGCCCGGAAAACAAGTATTGGCTTCACATCAGCATACAGTCGTGCCGAAGTGATGAAAGCGGCCATCACGGTGCAAACGGATGGGTTCCAAAGATTTCCCCGCGTTTTCCGGATCGGCATCCGGGCGGGCAGCCGGCCAGCCCGAAAAGGCAAAAGGCCGCGCCCCAATGGGACGCGGCCTTTCACCTCATGATCAGAAACCGGCAGCCGATCAGCGCGGCGCCAACACCATGATCATCTGCTTGCCTTCCAGCTTCGGCATCTGTTCGACCTTGCCCAGGTCTTCCAGCGCCTCGCGCACCTTGACGAGGACGGCCATGCCGATGTCCTGGTGGGCCATTTCACGACCGCGGAACCGCATGGTGACCTTGACCTTGTCGCCTTCTTCCAGGAAGCGGCGCATGGCCTTCATCTTGATGTCGTAATCATGCTCGTCGATGTTCGGACGGAGCTTGATCTCCTTGACCTCGATGATCTTCTGCTTCTTGCGGGCCTCGTTGGCCTTCTTCTGCGCCTCGTACTTGTACTTGCCATAGTCGAGGATCTTGCAGACCGGCGGATCGGCATTGGGGCTGACCTCGACCAGGTCGAGGCCGGCATCTTCCGCGGCGATCAAGGCATCGCGCAGGCTGACCACGCCCACCATCTCACCTTCCGCATCGACGAGGCGGACGGAGCGGACATTGATTTCACGATTGATGCGGGGACCGTCGCGTTGAGGTTCGCGGTCTTGGGAGGTAGGCCTGGCTATGGAAACTTCTCCTGTCTTCCTGGGATCACCGCCCGGCGGCAGCTTGGGCGCGCGGGCGGGCGGTGGTCCGTTATCACATGTTTCTGGTGGTCTTAGAACGCTGAATCGGTGGAGTCCACGTCCGCAGGGGGACGCGCCTCTTCCGACAGATTAGCAATGGCAGCGTCAAGGGCAAGGATTTCCTGCGCATTGGAGCCAAGACGACGGATGGCCACCGTCCCCTGCTCCGCCTCGCGGGCGCCAACGACCAGCATGACCGGCACCTTCTGGAGCGAATGTTCGCGGACCTTCAGGTTGATCTTCTCGTTGCGGACATCCAGCTCGACCCGCAAACCGGCCTTCCGCAGCGCTGCCGCCACCTTCTCGGCATAGGGGTCTGCTTCCGACACGATGGTGGCCACGGTCACCTGGGTCGGGGCCAGCCAGAGCGGGAACTTACCGGCATAATGTTCGATCATCATGCCGATGAAACGTTCCAGGCTGCCCAGGATGGCCCGGTGCAGCATGACGGGCCGGTGCTTGGCGCCGTCCTGGCCGATATAGGAGGCATCCAGACGTTCCGGCAGCTGGAAGTCCAGCTGCAAGGTGCCGCACTGCCAGGAACGGCCGATGGCGTCGGTCAGGTGGAACTCCACCTTGGGGCCGTAGAAGGCGCCCTCACCCGGCAGTTCCTCGAACGCCAGGTCATTGGCGCGCAGGGCGACCCGCAGGCTTTCCTCGGCCTTGTCCCAGGTGCTGTCCTCACCCAGACGCACATCGGGACGAAGCGCCAGCTTCACGGCGATCTTGTCGAAACCCAGATCCTTGTAAACGCCCAGCTGCAGGGCGAAATAGTCCTTCGCCTCGTCACCGACCTGATCCTCGGTGCAGAAGATATGGGCATCGTCCTGGGTGAAGTTGCGCACGCGCAGGATGCCATGCAGCGCGCCCGAGGGTTCGTTGCGGTGGCAATTGCCGAATTCGGCCATGCGCAGCGGCAGGTCGCGATAGCTCTTCAGGCCCTGGCGGAAAATCTGCACATGGGCCGGGCAGTTCATCGGCTTCACGCCCAGGAACTTCTCCACCCCATCTTCGGTCACCGACTCGCGGATCTTGAACATGTTGTCGCCATACATGTCCCAGTGGCCCGACGCCTTGAACAGGCTGCTGTCATAGAGCTGCGGCGTGCGCACCTCGACATAGCCGGCCGTGACCAGCTTGGCGCGGATATAATTCTCCAGCGACCGGTACAAAGCCCAGCCCTTGGGGTGCCAGAAGACGGACCCGACCGCCTCTTCCTGCACATGGAACAGGTCCATCTCGCGGCCCAACTTGCGATGGTCGCGCTTCTCGGCCTCTTCGATCTGGTGCAGGTAATCGGCCAGTTCCTTCTCGGTCCGCCAGGCCGTGCCGTAGATGCGCTGGAGCATGGCGTTGCGATGGTCGCCGCGCCAATAGGCACCGGCCACCTTCATCAGCTTGAAGGCATGACCGACCCGCCCCGTGCTGGGCAGGTGCGGACCACGGCACAGATCGTACCATTCGCCCTGGCGATAGATGGTGATGACCTGATCGGCGGCCAGATCGCCGATGATCTCCGCCTTGTACTTCTCCCCGATCGACAGGAAATGGGCGATGGCGTCGTCACGCGTCCATACCTCGCGCGTGAACGGCGCGTTGGCGTTGACGATGTCGTGCATCTTCGCCTCGATCTTCACCAGATCGTCGGGCGTGAACGGCGTCTCGCGGGCGAAGTCGTAATAGAAGCCGTTGGCGATGGCAGGGCCGATCGTCACCTGCGTATCGGGATACAGCGCCTGCACCGCCTCCGCCATGACATGGGCGGCGTCGTGGCGGATCAGTTCCAGGGCTTCCACCTCGTTCTTGTCCGTGATGATGGCCAGGTTGCAATCCGCCTCGATGGGCAGGGCCAGGTCACGGACGGCGCCGTCGATCTTCACGGCCATGGCGGCCTTGGCGAGCGACTTGGCGATGGAGGCGGCCACGTCGGCCCCGGTCGTGCCCTGCGCATAGGTCCGCACACTGCCGTCGGGCAGCGTAATGGCAACCTGGGCGCTGGAAACGGGCACTTCAGCCGAAGACATGGCTTTCCCCTGGAAATGGAGTTGGACAAGGTTTGGAACCGCGACTTTTGACCGGGCACAGCCGCCGGGTCAAGCGCGGGAGATGGGCGAATTTCACATGGAAGGGAAGGGGTTTCGGTGGGGGAAGGGCGATTTCGCCCTTCGTTTGCCCGCCCGTTTCCGGTAAAGGGGAAAAGGTCACCATGCGAGCCACCCCATAAAGCACAACAGGGCCCATGCGCGCACAGCCACGGCGGATGTTCAGGCACTTAACCGCGACCCTGCCCCTGCTGCTGGCCGCCTTGCTGCCGGCTGGCGGACCGGCGCGGGGCGCGGAACCCAGGCTGATCGGCGTTTTCCGCGACTGGAACGCGTTTGCGCTGGAGGAGGCGTCAGGACCGGTCTGCTGGATGGTGTCGCGGCCCAAGAAGATGGAAGGCGACTTCACCAAGCGCGGCGACGTCTTCCTGCTGATCACCCATCGGCCCAACGAACGCAGCTTCGACGTGGTGAATTTCATCGCCGGCTATCCGTTCGCCGACCATGCCGAGGTGACGGTGCAGATCGGCAAGCAGAGCTTCAAGCTGTTCAGCAAGGATGAGCAGGCCTGGGCGCGGGACGCCGATACCGACCACGCCATCGCCCAATCCCTGCGCCAGGGATCGACCCTGGTGGTGCGCGGCACCAGCCTGCGTGGCAGCCGCACCACCGACACGTTCAGCCTGTCCGGCAGCGGCGGCGCCTATCAGGCCATCGGCCAGGCCTGCGCGGAACGGGCGGCGGCACCGGTGGAGCCGTAATCAGGGTTTGGCCGCCGCTTTCTCCTCCTGCTGGCAGATGCCCTTCAGGGCCTGCCATTCCTGCGCACTCAGCAACTCGCCCTCCGTCCGGCCGCCGGCCTGTTCCAGCGTGTCGATACGCTCCGACAGTCTTGGATGGCTGCCGATCCATTCGGCCAGCGTGCCATCGGCCTCCGGATGCTCTTCCCGGATCGTCGCGAAAAGCCGGGCCAGACCCAGCGTGGAGACGCGGGCATCCGACAAGGCCTGGATCGCGAAGCTGTCGGCCTGGCGTTCCTGATCCTGGCTGAAATCCGATTCGACCATCTGGCTGACACCGACGGCCAGGGTACCGCCGCCGACATCGCCCACCACCATGGAGATCACGGCCGAGGTCAGGCCATAGCGGATGACCCGTTCCATGGAATGGCCATGGTGCAGATGGCCCATCTCATGCCCGATGACGCCCAGCACCGCATCCGGTCCGTCGGCCTTGTCGATCAGGCTGTTGGTCACGGTGACATGCCCGCCCGGCAGGGCGAAGGCGTTGGGCAATTCGCTGTCGATGATACGCAGTTTCGCCGTGCCCGCTTCCGGCAGGCGGGCCGCCAGCTTGACCAGCGCCGCCCGCCCCGCCGGTGCGGCGCAGTAGGGATTGCCCCCCTTGCGGGTCAGCAGGGCCGTGGCGATGGTCTGCACCTGGTCGCCGATGCGTGCCTGCCAGGAGGAAGGGACGAGAGGCGCCAGTATCCCGGCCATGGCCGGGATCACGAACTGTACCAGCACAATCACCGACGCCAGCGCCCCGCCGATCCAGATGAACAGCGGCAGTTCCCGCCGTTTCCCATGCCCCCGATGATCCGGCTGCGCCATGCCGGCGGCATGGGCGCGGTTCAGCAGCATATCCGCATCTTCCAGCGCCAGCACGGCATGCGCGTCGGCGGCCAGGCCCACGCGCATGCGTCCATCGGCGAAGGGGCCGGGAACCGGCGCCACCAATTTCCATTCCCAGCGATCCAGTTCCCGCCCGTCGGCGCGGCCGACCACCAGCCATTGCCCGTCGAATGACAGGCGCACGGGCAGGCTGCGGCCCGTGCGCCGATCCTCGTAAACGGCGTCGATGCCCGTCATGCGCCGATGCCGATATCGCCGATGGCATCGGCCAGCCCCTCACCCCGGGTCGGGGCCGGCTGGCCGCGGTTCAGCAATCCGTCCAGGACGCCGATATTGTGCAGCCGCAGGTGACGGCCGATGAGGCGAAGCACCTCAACCTGCGTCCAGGCAATGGAGAGGATGGAGATACCGGCCAGGATGACGAATATCGAGAGCAGCGGTGCCAGCAGCATCCACAGGCTCTGCGGCCCTCCAAGCCATTGCAGCAGCGCGAAACTGCCAAAACCCAGCCCCAGGGCGACAACATAGATCAGCACACCCACAACCGGGATGTAGATCAGCTCGCGGAAACCCACCGTCAGCTCGAACCGCATGTCACCAAGGCGCGTCGCCCCGAGAAATGAGAGAATGCGGCGCACGGTGTAGAGGAAGTACAGCGCGCTGGCCAGCATCAGAAGCCCGGCCGGCAACAGCCACGCCATCACGGGTATATCTTGCGGCGGACCCGGCGGCGGTTCGCCCGCCGCCTGGGCGGCCTGCACCTGCGCCGACCAGTCGAGGAAGGGCATCATCACGATGATCAGGCTGATATAGCCGACGATGAGCAGAAACCAGGTGGGCACCCACAGCAGCCACAGGGGACGATGTTCGGCCTGCGCGCTGAACTTCTCCGTCCCGAACCAGACGATGCCGGTACGGTAGTTGTAAAGCCGCGCATCGGCCCAGGGCAGGACAAGGCCCGCCGTCAGGGCAAGCCGCGCGTAGACCACAAGATGCTGGGCGATGTAGGCACCCAGCACCCGGTCCTGACTGCCATGGATGCCGCGCCAGCGGGTCCGCGTCAGCAGGTACCGGCGCGCGAAGTAGAGGGCGACGATACCCAGCATGCCCACGCTGAGGGCGATGGCGATCTGTACCAGGACGTTCAAGAAGATTTCCGTCGGGGGCACCAAGCTGTTGATCAGCGCGACGATGCCGGTAAAGGGCAGCAGCGCGACCAGAGCCACCAGGAAACCAATGAACAGCTCCTTGCCGGTGCCCGTATAGGCAAACGCCTCCCCCTGCAGGGACACGCCCGTCCACAGGCGCTGGCGCACCTTGGTGCGGGCCCAGAACCGGTAGAAACCCAGGGTCACGATGTTCAGCAGCGTGTTCAACAGCAACAGCCCGATCAGTGGGCCGCGCGGAACCGATACCTCGATCCCCCCATCGCGGGGTGGCATGCCATCGGTAGCGGGTTCATGGATCAGTGGCTCGCTGGTCAATTGGTCCCCCCGGTTGAAATTGCCCGCCGATTATGCGGTTCCGGTCCGGCGCGGTAAAGGGTCGCGGGTCAGGCTTGTGGCAAATTTACCCATGACATTCAAATACATACAGGCGTGTGGGAGAGGCGATTCCATCGCCACAGGATATCCGATTTGCGAATAGCTCTCAATGGCACCTTGACAGGAGCCGGGGCCGGTCCGACATATCGGGCAACCTTCCGGCCGCGCCTCAATCGGCCCACGCTTAGCAGGAGCATAGAATGAAGATGTTCGCCCGCCGCACCCTTCTTCGCAACCTCGCCCGCCGCGCCACCGGCATCGGCCTGGGCGTGGCGATGCTGTCGCTGCCGGCCCTGGCGGCGGGTGCGGCCGAGGTGAACATCTATTCCTCGCGCCATTACGATGCCGACAAGCTGCTGTTCGCCGCCTTCGAGAAGGAGACGGGCATCCAGGTCAATGTCATCGAGGGCAAGGATGACGAGTTGATCGAGCGCCTGAAGGCCGAAGGCCGCAACAGCCCGGCCGACGTGCTGCTGGCCGTCGATGCCGGCCGCCTGTGGCGCGCGCAGGATGCGGGCGTGCTGCAGCCGGTGAAGAGTGCGGCCCTGGAAAAGGCCGTGCCCGCCGCCTATCGCGAGGCGGAAGGCTATTGGTTCGGCCTGTCGGCCCGTGCCCGCGTCATCATCTACAACAAGGAGACGGTGAAGGTATCGGACCTGTCCACCTATGAGGATCTGGCCGATCCCAAGTGGAAGGGCCGCCTGCTGGTCCGCAGTTCCACCAATGTCTACAACCAGTCGCTGACCGGATCGATCCTGGCGGCACACGGGCATGACAAGACGGAAGCCTGGGCCAAGGGCCTGGCCGCCAATTTCGCCCGCAAGCCGCAGGGCGGCGATATCGACCAGATCAAGGCGGTGGCCGCCGGCGAAGGCGACGTCGCCATCTCCAACACCTATTATTTCGCCCGCATGCTGAATTCCAGCAACGCGGCGGAGAAGGCGGCGGCCCAGAAGGTAGGCGTGTTCTTCCCCAACCAGGGCGACCGTGGCGCGCATGTGAACATCTCCGGCGCCGGCGTCGCCAAGTTCGCGCCCAACCGCGACAATGCCGTGAAGTTCCTGGAATTCCTGGCCAAGCCGGAAGCCCAGAAGATCTTCGCCGAAGCCAATTATGAGTTCCCGGTGGTGGCCGGCATCCCCTCCCATCCGGTGGTGGCCGCCTGGGGCGACTTCAAGCGCGACAGCCTGAATGCCAGCATCTATGGCAAGAATAACGCCGAGGCGCTGAAGATCATGGACCGCGCCGGCTGGCAGTGAGTTTTTTCGGTCGAAGAAAGGGCCCGCCGGTCAGCACCGGCGGGCCTTTTTCATTTCAGAAGCCCGCTTCAATCCCGCCGACCTTAAGCCCCGCCCGGTTGCGGATGGCGGGCTGCACCAACCCTTCCAACGCCGCCCATTCCGGGTCGGTCAGCAGGCCCAGGCGGCGCAGGACGGCCGCCATGGCGGGACCGGCGGCCCGTTTGGCGCCGTCATCGATCTTCACGGCGATGGCGATGCCCTCATCCGGGATGATACCGACGCTGACGCCCTCCGCCCCTGCCTTGGACAGGATGCGGCTGTTCAGCGCCTGCATGAACAGGGTGTCGAAGCCTTCGGTGCCGCTGACCAGTTCTGGATGCGCACCCCAGGCGGCCAGCAGGCGCTGGGCCGCGTCGGCACGGGCCGAGGGCAGATCCTGCGGATCGGCCATCCGCGCCATGCCGAAGGCCAGCGCCTCCAAAGGCAGGCCGATGGTGGGGATGGAACAGCCGTCGGTGCCCCAGGGGGCCGAGGTCAAATCGTGGGCCGTCACCTGTTCCATGACGCCCAGGATGCGCTGCTGCACCCGGTGCTGGTAGTTCACGTACCCCCGGATCGCCTCCCCCCGGTGCAGGGCGGTGGTCAGCATGCCGGTATGTTTGCCGGAACAGTTATTATGCAGGGTCGTCGGCGCCTCGCCCCTTCGCAGCATCGCCTCCCAAGTGGGCACCGAATAGGGCGCGTGGCTGCCGCATTCCAGATGCGCCGGGCTCAGGCCGATGCGCGACAGCCAGGCGGCCACGCGTTCGGTATGCATGGGTTCGCCATCATGGCTGGAACAGGCCAGCGCCAGTTCCGCCGTCTCCAGGCCGAAGGCATCGGCCGCCCCGGTTTCGACCAGCGGCAAAGCCTGCAACGCCTTGTTGGCCGAACGCGGATAGGTGATGGCCTTCACGTCGCCAAAGGCGGCCAGCACATGGCCATCGGCCCCCACCACCACGGCCCGGCCGCGATGGGTGCTTTCCACCAGCCCGCCGCGCGTCACCCGGATCAGGATGGGATTGGCGCTGTCATCGGGCAGGTCGACCATGACCCCGCCGGCGGGGCCGGCATCATGCTGGTGGTGGCCGCAGCCGGGGCCATGGATGTGGAGCGGATTGGGATCGGGCATGATCGGGGCGCACATGTGGAATGGGGGGACGAAACTTGCCCCGGCCGGCCTTTCCATGCAAGGAATCGCCGCAATCCCCCTCACCGCTTCATCGGTTTCATCATGCGCGGCTATTTCGCCCTGGGTGCTGAAGGCATCAGCAAGTCCGGCAATCTCGGCACCATCATGCGCACCGGCCATGCCTTCGGCGCCAGCTTCGTCTTCTCCGTCAATGCCGTCGTCGACATGGACGAACTGCGCGTCACCGACACGTCGGGCGGGGTGGATCATGTACCCTATTATGGCTGGCGTTCCATCGATGACATGGCCCTGCCCGCCGGCTGCCAACTGGTCGGGTGCGAGTTGACCGACGATGCCGCGGAACTGCCAAGCTTCCGCCACCCGCTGCGCGCGGCCTATGTGTTCGGGCCGGAGCGGGGCAACCTGTCGGCCACCATGCTGGCCCGGTGCGACCATGTCGTGAAGATCCCCACCAAGTTCTGCGTCAATGTCTCGGTGGCCGCGGCCATCGTCACCTATGACCGCATGATCTCGCTGGGCCGCTTCGCCGAACGGCCGGTGCGCGTGGGTGGTCCCCGCGATGCCATACCCGACCATGTGCATGGCAAGGTGCGGGTCCGTAACAAGGAAAGCCTGCGCATGCGGCCGCTCCTGGGCGGCTGGGAGTCCTGAAGTCCGAATAACTTCAATGTATTGATGCCCGTAACGATGATGCCGATACCCGTTAAGGAGTAAGGCATCTTCTGGACGGCTGGGAACAAGGGCGCGCCGACACCATTTATGTTATAAGGGTTTATCGATCATGAGGCCCACCATGTTTGCTTGTACGCGTGTCCCCATGCTGTCCCTGGTGCTGCTGGCCCTGGCTTGGCCGGCCGCGGCCCAGCAGCAGCAGACCAAGCCTGAGACCATGGACGAGGTGATCGTCACCGCCCCGCGCAATGGCGAGCCCGATTTCCAGGAAGCCCAGGAATTCCACCAGAAGGAATATCAGCGCCTGCACGCCATGTTCGGCAAGGAGCCGCCGGCCCCGCCGCGCGGCGACAATGTCTTCGGCATGGCCTCCATGGCCGGCCCCAACGACCGCTCCACGGCCGGCGTGCGCGAACAGATACAGGGCGCCACGCCCCTGCGCGAAACCTTCGCCGGCAACTGACCCGTCAGCCGACCTTCGGCTCCGGGTTTTCCATGTCGATGACGGCGATATTGCCCAGGGTGCGCGTCGACAGGATGCGCAGCCGGTTGTCGGCCCCGTGCGGATAGAAGGCGGGGCCGGCCAGCCGCGGCGCCCCCGCCCGGCCCAGCAGGAAGGGGGCGACGGCCACCCGCAGCCGATGGAAGGCTCCGGCGGCCAGGAACTGCGTCAGCACCTGGCACCCGCCCTCTACCATCAACCGGCGCACACCCAGGCCGTCCAGCCGGGACAGGATGCCGGCCACCCCATCCGCCCCACCCAGGCCGATCACGGTGGCCACATCACCCAACCGCGTGCGCGCCGTGGGCAGCGCCTCCTCGTCGCACAGGACCACCGCCGGACCGCCCTGGCTGAAGAAGGCCGATGCCGGGTCCAGATCGCCGGAGAAGGTCACCACCACCTTGATCGGATGATCAGGCAGGCCGCGCGCCCGCCGGGCCGCCAGCAATTCCGGATAGCGTACGGTCAGGCGCGGCTGGTCGCGGCGCACGGTGGCGGCCCCCACCAGGATGGCGTCGCAATCGGCCCGCACCCGATGCATGTCGTGGCAATCCTCCTCGCTGGACAGGACCAGCCGGCGACCGCAATCATTGTCGATATGCCCGTCCAGGGACATGCAAACGGACAGGTGCACCCATTCCATGCGTCGTTTCCCTTGGCCTGCGGACAATCCCGGTCCAAGAAGGTGGGGCGGGGCGGCCGCGCTGTCCAGCGTCAGTCTGACGGGAAACGGTCCCAAAAGGGAAATGTGACCATTCCCAAAGGCCGTGCCCCATAATTGACATGCCGCGCACAGGTGATTACCACGCTTGCCCGGTAATCAGGGGTTCCCAAGGTGATGGAGGTTCGGATGCGGCGGATGATCGGACGTTGGGGGATCGGCACCATGCTGGCCCTGGCGGTGGCGGCGACGGCCGGCGCGGCGGAAGTGAAGCTGCGCGCCGACAGCTGGTGCCCCTACAATTGCGAACCGGGGGAACGGCCGGGTTACCTGATCGAGATCGCCAAGGCGGCGCTGGAGCCTGCCGGCCACAAGGTTGATTACGCGCTGATGACCTGGACCGACGTGCTGGCCGCCACGGCCGCCGGCACCGTCACCGGTGCGGTGGGCGCCATCCGGGACGAGGCACCGGATCTGGTCTATCCCACCATCAATCTGGGCCTGTCGCGCCCCACCCTGGTCATCCGCAAGGGCAAGGAGACCAAGGATTTCAAGGTCACGAACCTGGATTCGCTGAAGACGATCCGCTTCGGCTCCATCAAGGACTATTTCTACAGCACGGAAGTGAACGCCTTCATCGACGCCAACAAGGGCTCGCCCAACCTGGTGCAGGTGTCGGGTGACAATGTCACCGAAGACCTGATCAATATGCTGATCGACGGCAAGATCGACGCCATGGTCGAGGATAGCAACGTCGTCGATTTCCTGCTGGAATCGAAGGGCTACCGCAACCTGTTCAACTACCATTCCCTGGGTCAACAGAGCGGGGTGTCCATCGGCTTCTCGCCCACGGACCCGAACAGCGCCACCTATGTGAAGCTGATCGATGCCAAGCTGCTGGAACTGCGCAAGGGCGGCAAGCTGGCCGGTATCCTGGCCAAATATGGCGTCAAGGACTGGCAGCCGTAAGGGCTTCGCGGGCCGGCGGGAAGGACATGTGCCACCCGTCGGCCCGCAGACGGATCAGAGCGGCCCGGTCATCAGGAAGGCATTCAGCTTGTTGCCGTCCGGATCGCGGAAATAGGCGGCATAGAAATTCTCGCTGCGCGGGCCCGGCGGGCCTTCACAGGTGCCGCCATGGGCCAGCGCGATCTCGTACAGGCGATGGACCTGTTCCTTGTCCTTCGCCTCGAACGCCACCATGACACCATTGCCGACCGTGGCGACATTGCCGTCATAGGGTTTGGTGGCCGCGATGCCGGCGGCACCGCCGGGATCGCCCCAGCCGATGAAGGTGGGATAATCCATCATCCGGCCCGTGCCCATTTCCTTGGCGATGGCATCATAGAATACGGCCGCACGCGCCAGGTCGTTCGTGCCGACCGTCACATATCCGATCATCATGTCCCCCGATCATTCCCGCGCCGACATCGGCGAAGAGACAGGAACAATACAGGAACATTGACCGAATTCCGACTCCTTTTCAGCTGCCCGTGAAGCAGCGCGCCTTCAGTTTGGCAAAGGCGTTGGACCGGTGGCTGATGGCATGTTTCAGGGCCGGATCCATCTCCCCGCAGGTGATGTCGTACCCGTCGGCGATGAAGATCGGATCATAGCCGAAGCCGTTCGTCCCCCGTGCCGGAAAGCTCACCTTGCCCTCAAGCCGCCCCTCCACCGCCTCCACATGCCCGTCGGGCCAGGCCAGCGCCAGGGCGCAGATGAAGGCGGCCCGGTCGCCCTTGCGGTCGGGTGATGCCTCCAGCCCCAGCCGCACCCGTTCCATGGCGACGGTGAAATCCTTGCCCGGCCCGGCCCAGCGCGCGGAATAGACGCCGGGATCGCCGCCCAGCCCCTCCACCGACACGCCGCTGTCATCGGCCAGCGCCGGCAGGCCCGACGCCAGAGCCGCCGCCCGCGCCTTCAGCACGGCATTGCCGATATAGGTGGTCTCCGTCTCCTCCGGCTCCCCCAGGCCCAGTTCGCCAGCGCTGGGAAAGTTCTGGACATGGTCTTTCAGCAGGGCCGCGATCTCCGGCACCTTGCCCTTGTTGTGCGTGGCGATCACCAGCGTATCGCCGGTGAACTGACGGGGTTGGGTCATGGTGGCTCCGGGTGGGGGAGGAGAGGTCGGCGAAGGGGTCCAGCACGTGCGCTTACCCCGCCAGCGCGCCGACAACCGCTTCGGGATTGTTGGCGATGACCTTCAGGTAGGATTGTGCGGCCTTATCAGGTCGGCGACGCCCCTGTTCCCAGTCCTGTACGGTGCGGGCATCCAGCCCGAACCGTTCCGCAAACTGGGGGCGGGACAGGCCAAGCCGGTTACGGATGGCGCGGACATCCACAGTATCGACCATGACCACATGCTTAACGGCACCGGTTTCGGTCCCCTTCGCATGCTGGATCGCCTCTTCCAGCGCTTCGGTCAGGTCGGTGGCAAAGGTCGCTTTCGTCATCATGAGGGCTCCCTTGCTGTGGCGTGCAGCACATCGACCAGCTTGGACACCATCCGCCGCTGATCGGGCGAAAGCGCCGTCCGCTCCCCCTTGCCATAGATCAGCAACGCATAGAGGGGCATGGTGTCATTGTAGAATTAGTAGATCACACGGGCGCCACCGGACTTGCCCTTGGCGCCCATGGCGAAACGCACTTTGCGCACACCGCCCGTCCCCTTGATCTCGTCACCAGCCAGGGGATTGACGGCCAGGAAGTCGATAACAGCCTTATGCTCTTCAGCCGACAGGATTTTCTCCGCCCGGCGCTGGAAGCTTGTCAGTTCGACAACGGTTATGGCGCGTTCAACCATCTACAGATACTGCGGCAATGCCGCAGCATCTGTCAATGCGGGTACGACTCACGCCATGTCTCGGTGATCGTAACCGATCACCGGCCTCAGTCGCCGGCGAACCAATTCCCGATGAGTCCAACTCATCGGGAATTGGTATCAAAGCCCCAGCGCCGAACGCTGCAAAGCCGCCAGTTCGCCCACGCCCTTGCGGGCCAGCGCCATCAGCGCCATGAACTCGGCTTCCTCGAACGGCTTGTCCTCGGCCGTACCCTGGATTTCCACGATGCCGCCGCGGCCGGTCAGCACGAAATTGGCATCGGCGCCGGCATTGCTGTCCTCGTCATAATCCAGGTCCAGCACCGGCACGCCCTTGTAAAGGCCACAGGAAATGGCCGCGACCTGGTCGATCAGCGGAATGGTGGACAGCGTGCCGACGCGCACCAGATGCTGGAAAGCCAGATACAGCGCCACATAGGCACCGGTGATGCTGGCCGTGCGGGTGCCGCCATCGGCCTGGATCACGTCGCAATCCACCTTCACCTGCACCTCGCCCATGGCCTTCAGGTCGGTCACGGCGCGAAGGGAACGGCCGATCAGGCGCTGGATTTCCTGCGTGCGGCCGGACTGCTTGCCCTTGGCGGCCTCGCGGTCGGTGCGGGTATGGGTGGAGCGGGGCAGCATGCCATATTCCGCCGTCACCCAGCCCTGGCCCTTGCCACGCAGGAAGGGCGGTACCTTCTCATCGACGCTGGCCGTGCACAGCACATGCGTATGCCCGAACTTGATGAGGCACGACCCCTCGGCATGGCGGGAGAAGTTGGTCTCCAGGCTGACGGTGCGGAGCTGGTCGGCCAGGCGGCCGGACGGACGGGTCATGATCTCAAGGTCCATGGTCTGGTGGAATTCGCCCGCCCGTCATAGCAATGGCCCGGCATCCCCGTCCAGCCATGCCATCACACCCCCCGCCATTGATTTGGCAAGGGCCCGCCACTAATCTCCCCTTCAGAGGCATCACAAAGGACAGCCGGCGCCAGGATGATCAGCGAGCTGAACCAGCGGTCGCGGGAGATTTTCCGCCATATCGTGGAAGCCTATGTCCAGACCGGGGAACCGGTGGGATCGCGGACCCTGTCGCGGCGCCTGTCCACCACCCTGTCGCCCGCCACCATCCGCAACACCATGGCGGACCTGGAGGAGCTGGGTCTGCTGATGGCCCCGCACACATCCGCCGGACGTGTGCCCACCGAGGCCGGCCTGCGCCTGTTCGTCAACGGGCTGCTGGAGGTCGGTGACCTGACGGAGCGGGAGCGGGAGGATATCGAGGTCACCTGTTCCGCCAAGGGCCGGTCGGTGCCGGAGGTGCTGGAGGAGGCGACGAACCTGCTGTCGGGCCTGTCGTCCTGCGCCGGTCTGGTGCTGGCACCCAAGACCGACCGGCCGCTGAAACATATCGAGTTCGTGAACCTGTCACCGGGCCGCGCGCTGGTCGTGCTGGTGACGGAGGATGGGCTGGTGGAGAACCGGGTGGTGGAGGTGCCGACGGGCCTGCCGCCATCGGCCCTGCAGATGGCCAGCAATTACCTGAACGCCCGCGTCGTGGGCCGCACCCTGGCGGAGGCGCGCGGCTTCATCCAGAAGGAGCTGGAGGAACAGCGCAGCCAGTTGGACAGCCTGACGCAGAAGGTGGTGCAGACAGGTCTGGCCACCTGGTCGGGTGCGCGGGGCAGCCAGGGCTATCTGATCGTGCGCGGCCAGGCCAAGCTGCTGGAGGATGTCACCGCCATCTCCGACCTGGAGCGTATCCGCACCCTGTTCGAGGCGCTGGAAACGCGCGAGCAGATGCTGCGCATGCTGGATGCCACAGGCAAGGCGGAGGGGGTGCAGATCTTCATCGGGGCGGAGAACAACCTGTTCTCCCATGCCGGCTGTTCGATGATCGTCAGCCCCTATGCCAACACTAAGGACCAGATCGTCGGCGCCATCGGCGTGATCGGCCCCACCCGCATAAACTATGCCCGCATCATCCCCATGGTCGACTATACCGCCAAGCTGATCGGACGGTTGATGGGTTGATACTTTGTTTCGATGATCGTGACCGATCATCGGCCTCAGGCGCCGGCGCCCCCATCCGGGGGCTTGGCTTCGCGCCGCACGAGCGGCGCGGCGGCAGTCGCCGCCGAACCAAACCCGATGAGTGGAACTCACCAGGTTTGGTTATCCCCTTGCGGGTCCGGGCATGGAACCCCAAATTCCGGGTTGCGGCATCTCGACAGGCGGCGCATTCCCGCCTAAACCAGAGGCCATCCTTATCCGTACGATCCCAAGGGCAAGTTCCGCGATGACCGACACGATCAACACCCATGACAGCGACCCGACGCCCGAGCCCGCCGCCCAGGCCGGCACGACAGAGGCCGGTGCCGATGCGGCCCGCGTTGCCCAGCTTGAGGCGGAAGTCGCGTCCCTGAAGGACCAGCTGCTGCGCAATCTGGCCGAGGCAGAGAATGTCCGCCGCCGGGCCGAGCGCGAGCGTGAGGACACCGCCAAATACGCCGTGGCCAAGTTCGCCAAGGACCTGCTGTCGGCCGCCGACAATATGCGCCGCGCCGTTGAAGCGGTGAGCGAGGATGTGCGCGCGGAGAATCAGGCCGTGGGCAACCTGCTGACCGGCGTGGAAGCCACCGAGCGTCAGCTGACCGCCGCATTCGAGCGGGCCGGCATCGCCAAGGTCGAGGCGCTGGGTGCCCCCGCCGACCCGAACTTCCATCAGATCATGATGGAGATCGAGAATACCGGTAAGCCCGCCGGCACGGTCGTGCAGGTGCTGCAGGCCGGCTACACCATCCATGGCCGCCTGCTGCGCGAAGCCATTGTCGGTGTGGCCAAGGGCGATGTTGCCCCGCATGTGAACACCAGCGCGTAATATTTTTGTGTTCCCTCAGGCGCCGGGCGCCGCCATCCGGCGGCTTGGCTTACGCGCCCATGGGGGCGCGCGGGCGCTCGTACCGGCGGCGACTGCCGCCGCGCGGCACGTGCCGCGTAGCCAAGCCCACGGATGTGGGTGCCGACGGTATGAGGCCCTGCTTCCGATCCGGCCGGGAAGCTGGTTACAGCAGGCCAGAATACAAAAAGGCCGGCACCATCTCTGGTGCCGGCCTTTTTGCTGAACGCTCCGACCCTGGATTACAGGACGCGGGCGATCTCCTCCATCTCGAAGGCTTCGATGATATCGCCTTCGCGGATATCGTCGTAATTCTCGAAGGCCATGCCGCATTCGAACCCTTCACGCACTTCGCGGACTTCGTCCTTCATGCGCTTCAGGGTCTTCAGCGTGCCCTCATGGATCACCACATTGTCACGCAGCAGGCGGACCTTGGCGCCGCGCTTGACGATGCCTTCCGACACACGGCAACCGGCGACCTTGCCGACCTTGGTGATGTTGAAGACCTGCAGGATCTGCGCGTTGCCCAGGAACTTCTCCCGCAGCGTCGGCGACAGCATGCCGGTCAGCATCAGCTTCACGTCATCGATGATGTTGTAGATGATCGAGTAGTAACGGATTTCCACGCCATCGCGCTTGGCCATGTCGCGGGCCTGCGGATTGGCGCGGACATTGAAGCCCACGACCAGACCCTTGGACGCGTTGGCCAGCGTGATGTCGCTTTCGGTGATGGCGCCCACACCGGACGTCAGCACGCGCACCTTCACTTCCGTATGCTCGGCCGTCAGCTTCTCCAGCGCACCGGAGATGGCTTCCACCGAACCCTGCACGTCACCCTTGATGACGATCGGCAGTTCCTTGGCCTCGCCGGCCTGGATCTGCTTGAACATCTGCTCCAGGGAGCCGCGGCCGGACTTGGCGCTCTCGGCCTCGCGCTTCTTGCGGGCACGGTACTCGGTGATCTCGCGGGCGCGGCTCTCGCTGTCGACCACGACCATTTCCTCACCGGCCAGCGGCACGCCACCCAGGCCCAGCACCTCCACCGGCATGGCCGGCGGGGCATCGGGCACGTTGATGCCGCGGTCGTTGACCAGCGCGCGGACACGGCCCCATTCGGAACCGGCCACGACGATGTCGCCCACCTTCACGGTGCCGCGCTTGACCAGCACGGTGGCGACCGGACCACGACCCTTGTCCAGCTTGGCCTCGACCACCACGCCTTCGGCGGTGCGATTCGGGTTGGCCTTCAGCTCCAGGATTTCGGCCTGCAGCAGGATGGCTTCTTCCAGCTTGTCCAGGTTCAGACCGGCCTTGGCCGACACTTCCACATCCAGGACGTCGCCGCCCATGCCTTCCACCACCAACTCGTGCTGGAGCAGTTCCTGGCGGACGCGGTCCGGCTTGGCGGCCGGCAGGTCGCACTTGTTGATGGCGACGATGATCGGCACGCCCGCCGCCTTGGCATGGCGGATGGCCTCGATCGTCTGCGGCATGACGCCGTCATCGGCGGCCACGACCAGCACCACGACGTCGGTGACGTTGGCACCACGGGCACGCATCTCGGTGAAGGCCGCGTGGCCCGGCGTATCGACGAAGGTGATCTTCGCGCCGGACTTCAGCTGCACCTGATAGGCGCCGATATGCTGCGTGATGCCACCGGCCTCGCGGGCCGCGACGTCGGTCTTGCGCAGGGCGTCCAGCAGCGAGGTCTTGCCGTGGTCGACATGGCCCATGACCGTGACGACCGGCGGACGCGCCACCAGATCCTCGGAGCGATCCACATCGCCCTTCACGCCGATTTCCACGTCGCTCTCCGCGACGCGCACCGGACGGTGACCCAGCTCCTGCACCACCAGCTCGGCCGTGTCGGCGTCGATGGTCTGGGTGATGGTGGCCATCACGCCCATGCGCATCAGGGTCTTAACGACATCGGCACCGCGTTCGGCCATACGGTTGGCAAGATCGCCGACCGTGATGACTTCCGGGATGATGACGTCGCGGGTGACCTTCTGGGTCTCCTGCCGGCCAAACATGCGCAGACGCTCACGTTCGCGGGCACGCTTGGCGGCGGCCATTGAACGGCCGCGGCGGCCTTCCTCGTCCGACAGGGCCTGGGAAATGGTCATCTTGCCGCCGCGACGCTTGTCGTCGACCTTGGCCTTGACCGGGGCGGCGGGCACCTTGGGGGCGACCTTGCCGGGACCGCCGGCCACCTTGGCGCGGCGGGGACCATCCTCTTCCTCGAAATCGCCGGGGCGCGGCGCCACGCCGCCGATGGGCGGACGGGCTGCGGGCTGCTCCTGCGTCGTGGAGGCAGGTCGATTGCCGGCCGGACGGGCCGAACGGTCGTCATCGCCGGCCGCCGGGGCGGCATGGCGGGAGCGGCTGGTTTCGGCACGGGCGGCGGTTTCGGCCTTGCGGGCGTCCTCGGCGTCCTTGCGGCGGCGCTCGGCCTCCGCGGCGGCAGCCTTCTCGGCGTCCTGGATGGCGCGCAGCTCTTCCATCTCGCGACGGCGGACCGTGTCCTCGTCCAGCGGCTCGGAAGCGCGGGCAGCGGCATCGGCCTCAGCGCGGGCGATGGCCTCGGCGCGGGCACGGGCGGCAATTTCGGCCGCAACGGCGGCTTCCGCCTCAGCGATGACGCGCGCTTCGGCTTCGGCAGCCTCCAGAACCGCGCGTTCCTCCGCCTCCTCGGCCGCATTGCGCAGGACGCGCAGACGGGTCTCGCGCTCGGCATCGCTCAACTGGCGGGGCGCATTGCCACGCAACTGCGGACCACGGCCACCGGCCGCACCCTCAGCCGCACGACGGGCCGCAGCGCCGCCATCGGCAACACCAGGAACGGCGCCCTTCTCGATGATCTTCTTGCGCTTGACCTCGACCGCCACTTCCTTGCCGCGTCCATGCGAGAAGCTCTGGCGCACGGTGCCGGAAGCACCGGCACCGGCACCTGCGCCACCGCTTGCAGCTGGCTGTGCCGGGGCCGCCGGCTTCGGCTTGTTGGCCCCACCCAGTCCAAGCGTCGGGCGACCACCCAGGGTCAGCACCTTCTTGTCGCGGTTCTGGTCGTTGGTATCGCTCATCCCTAATCCGACAGTAAGCCGTTGAAACCCAATACGTCCGCCCAAAGACTCAGGCGGCCGTTCCGCCGAGTGCGGAAAGCCGTGCAACTTCGCGGCGGACCTGCTTCGCCAGCGGACCCGCCGCCAGCACCACATGCACCGCCTCGTCCCGGCCCAGTGCCGCACCCAGTTCCGCCCGGTCGAAGACATCGACCAGCGGCACACCCAGCGCCTGCGCCAAGGCATGCAACTTCGTCCGACCATCGTCGGATCCGTCGCACGCCTCCAACCACAACCCTACACTCTTTTGGCCCGCACCGCCCGCCCGGCCGATGAAACCGGAACGCAATGCAGCCTGTACCTTCTCGAAACCCGCAATGGCACCCCCGCCCTTGCGGGCGAGACCGATCAGGCCCAAACCCCGCCGACGGATCAGACGGCGCGTCAGCGCCAGCAGATCCGGGACGGGCTTCACGCCCTGCCGGGCGGCCTTGGAGAAAAGCCCCTTGGCCAGGGCCTTTTCAACCAAACCCACATCGGCCGTCAACCACAGCCCGCGACCGGGCAGGGTTTCGTCCACGTCGGGCACCACGCTTTGGTCCGGCCCGATGACAAAGCGGATCATCTCCGCCTTGTCCTGGACCTTCCCGCTGGCGATGCAGCGGCGCAGCGGACTTTTGCGGCCCGCCACGGCCTCGGGTTCATCGGCCTGGGCCTCGGCGTCGAGTTCCGGCGGATAGCCGGGCGTCGTGTCTGTGCCGGTGCTCATGCCTGTTCCCCAATCACTCAAAGGCAGGAAGCCTGAACCTCGCGGCTCAGCCCTCCGCCCCTTCCTCGTCGGCGAACCAATGCGCACGCGCGGCCATGATCAGCTCATTGGCCTCGTCCAGCGTCATCGCATCCTTGCCGATGATATCCAACAGCTCGTCACCGGCCAGGTCGGCCAGGTCGTCGAGCGTCTTCACGCCCTTCTCACCCAGCTTGACCAGCATGGCGGGGGTCAGCGCCTCGAAGGCGGCGACCACATCCTCCACGCCCAGTTCGCGGCGCTTGGTGTCCAGGATCTCGTTCTGCTGTTCCAGGAAGGTGACAGCGCGGTTCTGCAGCTCGGCGGCCACATCCTCGTCGAACGCCTCGATCCGGGTCAACTCGTCCAGGTCGACATAGGCGATCTCTTCCACCGAGGTGAAGCCTTCGTTCACCAGCAGATGGGCGATCATGTCGTCGACGTCCAGGGCCTCCATGAACAGGGCCGACCGCGACGAGAATTCCGTCTGGCGGCGCTCACGTTCCTCGGCCTCGGTCATGATGTCGATGGTCCAGCCAGTCAGCTGACTGGCCAGACGGACATTCTGGCCACGGCGGCCGATGGCCAGCGACAGCTGATCGTCGGGCACCACCACCTCGATCTTGTTACCCTCGTCATCCAGCACGACCTTGGCAACCTCTGCCGGGGCCAGCGCATTGACGACGAAGGTGGCCGGATCGGGCTTCCAGGGGATGATGTCGATCTTCTCGCCCTGCAGCTCGCCGACGACAGCCTGAACGCGGGAACCGCGCATACCGACGCAGGCGCCCACGGGGTCGATCGAGCTGTCCTTGGATATCACGGCGATCTTGGCGCGCGAACCCGGGTCACGAGCCACCGACTTGATCTCGATGATGCCGTCATAAATCTCCGGCACCTCGGCCTTGAACAGGCCGGCCATGAACATCGGATGGGTGCGCGACAGGAAGATCTGCGGCCCGCGCGGCTCCTTGCGTACATCATAGATGTAGGCGCGGACACGGTCGCCGGTCTTGAAATGCTCGCGCGGCAGGCACTCGTCCCGGCGCAGCACGGCTTCCGCGCGGCCCATATCGACGGTGACATTGCCATATTCGACGCGCTTGACCAGACCGTTCACGATCTCGCCCTTGCGGTCGATATACTCGTTGTACTGGCGCTCACGCTCCGCCTCGCGCACCTTCTGCACGATGACCTGCTTGGCGGTCTGGGCGGCGATGCGGCCGAAATCGATGGGCGGCAGCGGATCGACGATGAAATCACCGAGCTGCGCCTTGGGATTCTTGCGACGGGCCTTGGCCAGGGTCACCTGGACGGCCTCGTTCTCCACCTCTTCCACCACTTCCATGTGACGGGTGAGCTGGATGTCGCCCGACTTGCGGTCGATGCGCGCACGGATGTCATGCTCGTGGCCATATTTGGAGCGGCCAGCCTTCTTGATGGCCTCCTCCATGGCTTCGAGCACATGCTCCTTGTCGATGTTCTTCTCGCGGGCGACCGCGTCGGCTACCTGAAGCAGTTCCATCCTGGCGAACCCTGCCTTCTATTCCTGATCGTCAAACCGTACCAACGCCATCGGCGTCGGCATGGCCATCGGTGGTGTCAACATCCTGGTCGTCATTCTGATCCTTGCGGGCAAAACGCCCCGGACCTTTTGTCTTGGGAGCCTTGTCGGACTTCGGCCCCGGATGCGTTTGCTTGGGACGCTTCACCGGCCGGGCCGTGTCGTCCACATCCATCTGCCCGCCTTCGGTCCCGGCCACCAGCCCCTGTTCGGAGGCAGCGGCGGCAAGCAGATCGTCGGTCAGTTCCAGCTTGGCCTTGGCGATCTGGGCGAAGGGGATTTCCGCCACCTCCACCAAGCTGGGATCGATCTCCACCGGCTTGGCCTTGGCTGAAACCTTGGCCCCCGGCTTGCGCTTGGGCGGTTGGGAAGTCTTGGCGTCCAGTGCGATCAGCACATTCCCGCCCTCGACACCATAAAGGGTGCCACGGAAGCGCTTGCGCCCGTCCAGCGGGATATCGGTCTCGATCCGGGCATCCAGGCCCTTGAACCGCTCGAAATCCTTCAGGCGGGTCAGCGGCCGGTCGATGCCGGGGCTGGAAACCTCCAGCGTGTAGGCCGATGCGATCGGGTCTTCAACGTCCAGCAGGGCGGAAACGGCATGGGAGATGTCGGCGCAATCCTCCACCGTCATGGCATCGCCATCGGCGCGGTCAGCCATGATCTGAAGGGTCGGGCGCAGCCCGCCGGAAATCTGCAGGCGCACGATCTCATACCCCATGGCCTCGACCGAGGGGGTGATGATGCCGCCGATGCGTTCCAGCACGTCCATTCGCGTTCCCAACTCCGCCTGCCGCCGGCATGATCCGGATAAGCAAGGCCCAGATAAACAAAAAGGCGGGCCAAAGGCCCACCCGCAAAGCAGACCAGCCTGCCAACGACGTTCGCTGGCCGGTCCGTATGGGATAAAGATGAAGGCTATATAGACCCGTTCACTTCGGGAGGAAAGACTTAATCACACCCGGGGGCGCATCCCTGCCCCCCGGGGCGGATTTCCCGCAGTATCCGGCGGGTGTCAGCCCGCCGGCTTCTCCCCGTCCCCGTCCTTCTCGCTGGCCTGCTGCTGCTGTTCGGCCTTGGCCTGGGCGATCTGGGCCAGACGGTTGCGATAGGCGGTGACGGCGCCCCGCACCTCCCCCTCCACCGCCGACAGGTCGGCACGGCGCGCGGTCAGGGCGGCGATGCCGACGGCCGCGGCGCGTAACGGTTGCACGCCCACCAGCGGCTGGTCGGGCGCCGCCTTGAACTGTTCCACCGCCGCGCGGATGGTGGCGGCATAGGTGTCCGCCTGGCCGCGCAGGTCGCTGTCGGGCCGCAGCCTGCGCATCAGGTCGTCCAGCGCCGTGCCGGCCCGCAGCAGATGGTCGGCCGCCATACGGTCGCTCCCCGCCGCCAGGCCGGGACAGGCGAAGTCGATCAGGAAGGCCACCTGGAAGCCGTTGCGCACGATCTTCTGCACATTGATGGCTTCGTGGGCGTTGGCCAGGGCCTCGGCGGCGCGGCCACGGTCATACTGGCCCGCCGTCTTCATGCGCAGGGTGTTGGGCACGTCGAACAGCGGGATCTGGATGCCCTCGCGCGGCTGGCGGCGGCGGTCGGGGCCGATATAGTCGGCCGTGACCACGAAGCTCTTGCGCGCCTCGATCAGATTGACCAGCCGGTCCTGCACCTGTTTGGCACTGAACGGCTTCACCATCATGTCGTCGGCCCCGGTGGCGTTGAAGCGCAGCAGCAGGGGCTGCGTCGGCTGCCAGGTGGTGGCGATGACGCCCAGGAACGGATTGTGCGGCGGCTGGGCGTGGCGCAGGCCCTGCACGAATTTCAGCCCTTCCGGATCGGGCGCATCGGCATCGATGAACAGCAGGTCCGGCTGGATGGCGATCATGGCCGTGGGCACATCGGCCACGTTGGGAAAGTCCAGGATCCGGTCCACCCCCATGCGCGCCAGGATGCCGCGCAGTAATCGCCGCGTATTGACCTCCCGGTCCACGATGACGACGGCGAGGGAACGGAAATCATATTCAGCCATGAGCCGGCCCTCCCAGGCCGGAAGAAAGCGGCATGCCAGCGCCAGCATCCGCTTCGATCAGTTCATATAGCCAGCAAGTCCGGCCGGGCAAGGATACGGGCTTTCCGGTTACCAAAAGCTTGAAGCCGGGGGAAGCGGTCGGCCGCCCCTCCTCATCCCCCGTATCCAGCAGGCAGCGCCAGGCACCGCCCCCCGGCACGGCGGGCAGGATGAAGTCCGCCGCCGCGTCACCGGCATTGACGATCAGCAGCAGCACCCCGTCCAGGTCGGGCGTACCGTCGGCCGACAGATGCGGCCCGGCCTTGCCGTTCAGCAGCAGGCCCAGGCAGCGGGAATGCCCGTCGCGCCATTGCTCCGCCGCCTTCTCCACCCCCTGGGGGTTGATCCAGGTGATATCCTTCAACCCGTCGGCCGACACTTCCCGCCCATGCAGGAACCGCCCCCGGCGCAGCACGGGATGGGCGCGGCGCAGGCTTGTCAGGCGCGCCACGAACCGGCTGGCCGCCCGCTCATCCGGCCCCAGGCCCGGCCAGTCGATCCAGCTGACCTCGTTATCCTGGCAATAGGCGTTGTTGTTGCCCTGCTGGCTGCGCAGCAGCTCGTCCCCCGCCGTCAGCATGGGCGTGCCCTGCGACAGCAGCAGGGTGGCAAGCATGTTGCGGCCCTGCCGGCGACGCACCGCCTTGATGAACGGGTCGTCGGTCGGCCCCTCCACCCCATGGTTGAAGCTGAAATTGGCGTCGTGGCCGTCGCGGTTGTTCTCCTGGTTGGCCTCGTTGTGCTTGACGTTGTAGGCGGTCAGGTCGGCCAGCGTGAAACCGTCATGGCTGGTGACGAAATTGATGCTGGACCAGGGGCGGCGCCGCGCATTGTCGAAAATGTCCGCCGATCCGGTCAGGCGCGCAGCCAGCTCCGGCAGCATCCCCTCATCCCCGCGCCAGAATCGCCGCACCGTGTCGCGGTAGCGGTCGTTCCATTCGCTCCAGCCCGACGGGAACTGCCCCACGCGATAGCCGCCGGGGCCGATATCCCAAGGCTCCGCGATCATCTTCACACCCGCCAGCACCGGGTCCTGGCGCACCGCGTCCAGGAAGCCGGCCCCATTGTCATAGCCATGGCTTTCGCGCGCCAATGTCGTTGCCAGATCGAAACGAAACCCGTCGACATGCATGTCGACCACCCAGTGGCGCAGGCTGTCCATCACCATCTGCAACACGCGCGGATGAGCCAGGTTAAGAGTATTTCCGGTACCGGTATGATCCTGGTAGAAGCGTTTATCCTGCGGCTGCAGCAGATAATAGCTGGCATTGTCGATACCGCGGAAGGACAGGGTGGGGCCCAGATGGTTGCCCTCGCCCGTGTGGTTATAAACCACGTCCAGGATCACCTCGATCCCCGCATCATGCAGGCGGGCGACCATGTTCTTGAATTCCCGCGTCGACCGCCCCGTCATATAGCTGGGTTCGGGCGCGAAGAAGCAGATGCTGGCATAGCCCCAGTAATTATGCAGCGACCGTTCCACCAGATGCCGGTCGTCGGTAAAGCCATGGACGGGCAGCAGTTCCACCGCTGTCACGCCCAGCGTCTTCAGATGGTCGATCATCGGCTGGCTGGCCAGACCCGTGAAGGTGCCGCGCAGGCCGGGAGCGATGTCGGGATGGCGCAGCGTCTGGCCACGCACATGCGCCTCATAGATGATGGTGTCGGTCCAGGGCACGCGGGGCCGGCGTTCCAGCCCCCAGGTGAAGGCCGGATCGATCACCCGGCATTTGGGCATGCCGCGGGCATTGTCGCGCCGGTCGATGGACAGGTCCTCGCGCGCCGCCCCCATGCGATAGCCGAAATGGGCATCGGACCAGCGCAGCGGCCCTTCCAGCGCTTTGGCATAGGGGTCCAGCAGCAGCTTGTTGGCATTGAACCGGTGGCCCCTGGACGGATCATAGGGGCCATGGACGCGATAGCCGTACAGCAGGCCCGGCCGCGCCTCCGGCAGATAGGCGTGCCAGACATCGTCGGTGCATTCCGGCAGGGTGATACGCTCGATCTCCCGGCTGCCATCGCTGTCGAACAGGCAAAGCTCCACCTTCTCCGCATGGGCGGAGAACAGGGCGAAATTGACACCCAACCCGTCCCAGGTCGCCCCCAGGGGATCGGGGCGGCCGGGCCAGACGACGGTACGGGCGGCACCGGTGGATCGCATGGGGCTGGGGCTACCTTCCTTGCCGGATCAGACGGACAACAGCATGCCAAATTTGCATGGCCCGCGCCAAGAGGTTGCGAATGCTGAGAAACCGCTTGGTTAACGAATTACCCCGGCCCGGGCACCTGTGCATGCGCATCGGGTTCCAGATCACCCTCCTTGACGGCCATCAGAAGCCCCATGCAACTGGCAAAATGCAGGAAGTAGGATATGCCCAGTTCCTTGCGAAGCATGGGCAGCATCTCCTGGTACATTTCCGGCGTCACGTCCTTGAAGCCTGTTTCCGGAAAGTAAAGGAAGCGCATCAGCAGGACAGACCAGTTGAAACGGCCGGATATCTCATGGATCAGACCGGCCCTGTGCATCTCGTAGCACAGGGCCGGCTGCTCATAGAGGCGGGTCTGGCAGCTGTAATCCCGATAGGTTCTTGAAAACAGGTCACGATGATGGGCGGGGCTTACAACCATCACGCCGGTATTGTACATGATGACGTCCTCGTCGACCTTCATGTCCAAGGCACGCTCGAACTGATCCATATCCAGGCGAAGCGCCGCCCGCGGCCAAATTTCCGGCCGCAGCAACGCCCCCCGCATCCGTTCGCACAAGACCTGATAGGCCGGGGATTCGCGCTGGGCCTTGCCGCCCGCCACGCCGATCCGACCCACGTCCGGCACGCTTTCCAGGATGTCCGGGGCTGTGCGATTGATGATGATGTCCGAATCGATCCAGACGATCCGTTCATAAAGCGCCGACCAGGGCTGCTCCAGGATCAGCAGCTTCTGCCAGGCCGGGGAACGGCCCAACCCAAAATCCGACATATCGGGCAGGGCATTGACGAGGATGATATCGAAGCCGTGGGAGGCCGCGTAACTGGCCCAGCTGCTCTGGCAGGCTGTCACCCAGGTACCCACATAACGCTCGCCGATCAGAAGCGTTACAATGGCATTCTTGTTTTGGGGAACGTGGCCTGCCGTTATCTGGTTGGATAAGAAAATCATACCTGCCCCACCGTCACCCATCACAAACGGGTGGCAGGATAGTGGAACTGCAACCCGACGAGAAGCCGCGCCAAGGGGCGGCGAGGTTCCGGTGCGTTATACCATGTCCCGGTGATCGCAACCGATCACCGACCTCAATCGCCGGCACCCACATCCGTGGGCTTGGCTACGCCGCATAGGCGGCGCGGCGGCGGTCGCCGCCGAACCAGATCCCGGTGAGTAGAACTCACCGGGATCTGGTATTACCTGATCGGTTCCCCATCGGCGGCACTGGCCAGCGCCGCCTGGCGATGCAGCACGGTTTCACGGTGGATGATATAGAGGCCGGATGCCGCCACGATGGCGCATCCGGTCCAGATGGCGGCATCCGGCACTTCGGCAAAGAAGATATAGCCGAATCCGGCGGCCCAGATCATGGCGACATATTCGAATGGCGCCAGCAGCGAGGGCGCGGCCAGTCGGAAGGCCTGGGTGAAGATGATCTGCGCCACCCCGCCCACCACGCCGACCAGGGCCAGCAGCAGGAAACCCGTCATGTCGGGCGTCCGCCAGCCGGGGATCATGCACACGAAGCTGACCAGCCCCATGGTGGTGACGAAATAGAAGGTGATGGCACCGTTGCTTTCCGTCCGGGCCAGCGACCGGACGAACAGCATGGACAGCGCATAGAAGAAGGCCGCCCCCAGCGGGATCAAGGCCAGCAGGCTGAACATCCCCTGCCCCGGCCGCAGCATCACCATGACGCCGCCGAATCCGACCAGCACGGCCAGCCAGCGCCGCCAACCCACCTTTTCCTTCAGGATCGGCACGGACAGGGCCGTCATGAACAGGGGTGCGGCGAAGCCCAGGGCATAGACATCGGCCAGCGGCATGACGGAGAAGCCGTAGAAGAAGCCATAGGCCGCCGCCACGCCCATCAGCGACCGCGCGGCGTGCGCCGTCACGCTTTTCGTGCGCAAGCTTGCCGCCCCGCCCGTGCGCGCGATCAGGATGCCGATGGGCAGCAGGGAGAAGCTGGCCCGGAAGAACATGATCTGCCAGGTGCCGTAATCGGCGGTCAGATGCTTGATCAGCGCATCCATGATACCGAACAGCAGCGTGGCCGCGATGAAGAAGCCGATGCCGGCCAGCGCGCGCCCACCCATCACGCGCAATCCCGCTTGGTCGCCGCGGTGACCTGCCGGCCCAGCACCGTTTCGCGATAGAGGATGTAGAGCCCGCTGGAAATGACGATGGCGAGGCCAATGAACAGGGTACGGTCGGGCACATCGCCGAACACCAGCCAGCCGAACAGCACGCCCCAGATGATCTGGCTGTACTGGAACGGGGCGGCCACCGCCGCCGGCACCTTGCGGAAGGATGTCAGCAGACAGACGAAGGCCACGCCGCACAAGGTACCGCCGATCGCCGACAGGCCCAGATCATGCAGCGTCGGCATGCGGCCCAGCCAGGGGGTCATGGCGCCGAACACCGTGCCGCTGGCCAAGGTGGCGTAGAAGGCGAAGGAAACGCTGGTTTCCGTATTGCGGGCCCGGCGCGTCACCAGCATGCCCACCGAATAGAACAGGGCGCCGGCCAGCACGGCCAGCGACCCCGTATTGATCAGCCCGCTGCCCGGCCGCAGCATGATCAGCACGCCGATGAAGCCCACGCCGATCGCCGACCAGCGGCGCCAGCCCACGGGTTCCTTCAAGATGGGCACAGCCAGGGCGGTGATGAACAAGGGCGCCGTGAAGGCCAGCGCATAGGCATCGGCGATGGGCATGCGCGAATAGGCCCAGAAGGCGAAGAAGCTGCTGAACAGGCCGCAGGTGGCGCGGATGACATGATAGATCGGCCGGCGCGTGCGCAGATTATTGTAAAGCCCGCCGAACAGGGCGGCATAGGCCAGGATCGGCCCCAGCGCGAACAGGCTGTTCAGCGCGATGATCTGCGGCACCGCGTAATTCTTGGTCAGCAACTTGATGGTGACGTCCATCCCGCTATAGAGCGCGAAGGCCACGAAGGCGAGCGCGATGCCGGCCGGGAAGCTCTCTTCCCCCTGCTGGGCTTTGGGACGGGCGGTAATGGTGACCATGGGATCTGTATCGGCATCGCGACGGCGGGGGATGAACGGAATGGTACGGGGCCCGTGGGCAGGGGGATAGCCCCGTCCCGCGCATGTCGCCCCTGCTATCGCCCCATGGACATTGGAAAAGGCCGCGATATGGGCGAAAAGCGGAAAGTCCCCCTGTCCGGCAAAGGCGGTATGCGATGAGTGCCTTGACCATCACCCTTCCCCAACCCACCGATTTCGAGGATTGGCGGCGCCTGTGGACGGCGTACCTGGCCTTCTACGATACCAGCCGGGAAGAGGCGCTTTATCACCGCAACTGGGCGGAATTGCTGCGTCCCGAGGGTGTGGTGCGGGGCTTCGTGGCGCGCGGGGCCGATGGCCGGCTGCTGGGCCTGACCCATTACCTGTTCCAGGCCACGGCTTGGTCGGAGGCCCCCGTCTGCTATCTCCAGGACCTGTATGTCGACGAGGCCGCCCGTGGCCTGGGGGCCGGCCGCGCCCTAATCGAGGCCGTGGCACAGGTTGCGCAGGAAGCGGGGGCCGTCCGGCTCTACTGGCTGACGCACGAGACCAACAGCACCGCCCGCGCGCTCTATGACCGGGTGGCCAGCTACAAGGGCTTCGTGCGGTATGATTACGATCTGACGGCGAAACCGTAGGTCAGGTCGAGCGAAGCGAGCCCTGACGGAAAAGCTTTCAGCCTTTGCTGTCAGGGCTCCGGCATTCGCCCTCGACCTGACCTACCGGCTTACAGATCGTCGAAATCCGGCAGCTTCAGATCCTTGGCCCCGGCATGGCGCACATCGGTGGTGTTGGCGCCGTCCAGGGCCAGGGCGGTGCACACCGCCCCGCTCAGGTCGGCGCCGATCAGCACGGCACCGCCCAGATCGGCGCGGGTCAGGTTGGCCTGGGTGAAGACGGCCTGCGTGGCCTTGGCCTTGCGCATATTGGCTCCACCCAGGTCGGCCTTGTCGAAACGGGTGCGGCCCAGATTGGCCGGCCACAGGCGCGTGGCATTGCTCTGTATCTGCACCGGCCCCAGGTCGGCGCGCACCAGCACCGCCCCGGTGCAGGTCGCCCGTTCCAGGCTGGCGCCGCGCATGTCGGCGGCGGTCAGATCCACCTCGCGCAGGTCGGCCAGCGACAGGTCGGCCATGGCCAGGGTGGCACCCGACAGGTCGGCCCCGCGCAGCATGGTCCGGTGCATCAGGGCCGCCGACAGCACCAGCCCCGACAGGTCGCGCCCCGTCAGGTCCACACCCGACAGGTCGGCGCGCAAGCCTTCCCGCCCCTGGCTGTCCACCCAGATGCGGTGATCGGCCAGTATCTGGTCGAAGTCGCGCCCGTCGGTGGACAGGTCGCGCGACAGGATGGCCCCGTCCAGGTCGGCGGCGCGGCGCGTCACATCATCCATGATCACGCCGATCAGGTCCGCGCCCAGGAAACGGGTGGCGTTCAGTTCCGCCCCCGTCAGGTTGGCCCCCGACAGCTTGGCGCCGGACAGGTTCGCCTCCCGCAGGTCGGCGCCCTGCAGGTCGCAGCCCGTCAGGTTGGAATTGGACAGGTTGGCGCGCACGAACTTGGTGCCGCGCAGGATGGCGTCCGTCAGGTCGGTCTGCATGACGAAGGCGTTGGAGATTTTGGCCCGTGACAGGTCGGCCGCACGGATGGTGGCCACCGACAGTTCGGTATTTACCGATATCGCCTCGAACTCGTGCGCGGCGATGTCACCATTCTTGCGCACATGCATGATGGTGCCGTCGCGCAGGTCGCTGTCCGACATGATGGCTTCGGTCAGCACCGCCCCGCGCAGGCAGGCGCCGCGCAGATCGGCCCGGCGCAGGTCAGCCCCCTCCAGGTTGGCCAGACGCAGGTCGGCGGCATAGAAATTGGCCCCGGCAAGGTTCGCCCCCTCCAGCCGCGTGCCGAACAGCTTGGCCCCCGACAGGTCGGCATCGGACAGGTCGAAGCCCGACAGGTCCATATGCGACAGGTCGCGCAGCTTCAGGTTGGCGCGCGCCCCGCCGGCCTGCCGGCGCAGAAAGGCCTGGTGCCGGCTGTGCACCCCCTGCAATTCCGCAACCGTGATCCGCGACCGGTCCGGCCCGCGCCCCAGTTCGCCGCCCATGCCCCACCCTTAAACCTGGCTGAATATTCAGTGTGATCAAAGGACCCGTAAGGATCAGCCTAGCATTAAGATTATAAAAGTGAAAATTCCGTATAGACGGACAGGGTGACTATTACGGAAGAACGTGTCGTTCCTTACACACTCGCCCAAAGATGGCTATGCCCGGCCGGAAGCCCCGCCCCCCGGCCGGGCGCATTGACTCTCCGGGCCGGGGCTTGTATCAACCTGCCACCCTGCAACGGGTATCGAATTCGGCACCGAGGTGCCCCGCCAGTCCGCGAGTGTCGCGCACTGGCGCTTTTGCGTTTGGGCATACCCCATCCGCAAAGGCGGACGCGGGGTGGGTCGGGACCGGGATGGAAGGCTTGGGGTATGTTCGACGGACTGACGGGACGGCTTGGCGATATCTTCGACCGCCTGCGCAAGCGCGGGGCGTTGTCGGAGGATGACGTCAACGCCGCACTGCGCGAAGTACGCATCGCCCTGCTGGAAGCCGACGTGGCATTGCCCGCGGTGAAGGCCTTCGTCACCGGCGTGAAGGAAAAGGCCATCGGGGCGGAGGTGCTGCGCGGCATCAATCCCGGCCAGATGGTCATCAAGATCGTCCATGACCATCTGGTCGAACTGCTGGGCAGCCAGGTCGAGGATCTGAACTTCGACGCCGTGCCGCCGGTTCCCATCCTGATGCTGGGCCTGCAGGGGTCGGGCAAGACCACCACCTCGGCCAAGATCGCCGTCCGTCTGAAGAACCGCGACAAGAAGAAGGTGCTGCTGGCGTCGCTCGACACCCGCCGCCCCGCCGCACAGGAACAGTTGCGCATCCTGGGTGAGCAGACGGGTGTCGCCAGCCTGCCCATCGTCCCCGGCCAGCAGCCGGTGGAGATCGCCCGGCGCGCCATGGAAGTGGGCCGCCTGGAAGGGTTCGACGTCGTCATCCTGGACACCGCCGGCCGCTTGGCCATCGATGACGAGCTGATGGCCGAGGTCGTGGCCATCCGCGACGTGGCCAGGCCGGTGGAAAGCCTGCTGGTCGTCGATGCCATGACCGGCCAGGACGCCGTCACCGTCGCCACCAACTTCAATGAGAAGGTCGGGGTCACCGGCATCGTCATGACGCGCATCGACGGCGATGCGCGCGGCGGTGCCGCCCTGTCGATGCGTCACGTCACCGGCAAGCCCATCAAGCTGATGGGCATGGGCGAGAAGACGGACGCGCTGGAGCCGTTCCACCCCGACCGTATCGCCGGCCGCATCCTGGGCATGGGCGACGTCGTCAGCCTGGTGGAGAAGGCTGCCGAGAGTATCGACAAGGAAGAAGCCGAAAAGCTGGCCAAAAAGCTGGAAAAGGGCGGCTTCGACCTGGACGACATGCTGTCCCAGATGCGCCAGATTTCCAAGCTGGGTGGCATGGGCGGGATGCTGAACCTGCTGCCCGGCATGGGCAAGATCAAGGAACAGCTCAAGGGCGCCAATATCGACGACAAGGTCCTGAAGCGGCAGGAAGCCATCATCCTGTCGATGACCAAGAAAGAGCGCAAGAAGCCCGACATCCTGAACGCATCGCGCCGCCGGCGCATCGCGCTGGGTGCCGGCGTCACCGTTGCCGACGTGAACCGCCTGATCAAGCAGTATCAGGACATGTCGGAAATGATGAAGAAGATGCGCAAGCTGGGCCAGAAGGGCCTGATGCGCCAGGGCCTGGGTGCCCTGATGCCCAAGGGCATGCGCTGATGGCCGGGGCGCTGGACATGGACATGCAGTCCCTCTCGCTGGACAGCCTGTGGTTCGACGCCACGCTGGCGGCGTTGCTGCATGGGGTGAACAGCACGCTGTTCGCCGCTGTCCATCGCGACGGTCCGGTGCTGCGCCGTCTGGCCGGGCTGTTCGGCTTCGTGGCCCTGACGGTGGCGCTGTCGGCGCTGGCCGGGCGGGGCTGGGCCTTGGGCTTTCTGGCCGCATCCACCGCCTTCGTCTTCTATTTCCATGCCGTCTGGCTGCCCAACCATGGCATCAACGGCTGGACCGGGGAACCGCGGGAGCGGTTCCTGTCCCTGACCCGTCGGAAGAACCGGGCATGACCATACAGGTACGCAACCCCACCGCCCCCGAACACGCCACGCTGCTGACGCCGCGTCTGGTGCTGCGCCCCCTGTCCTGGGCCGATACCGACGCCATGCATGCGATTCTCAGCGACGCGGAGACCATGCGCTATTGGTCCCACCCGCCCGTCACCTCCGTCGAGGAGACGAAGGCGTCGATGGAGAAGGCGCTGGTCGATGATGATACCGTGCGGACCTGGGCCGTGACCACCGATGGCCGCGACTGCCTGGGCTGGGTCACCCTGTTCGGCGTGCGCGACGGCATCGGCTGGGTCGGCTATATCCTGTCGCCCACCGCGCGCGGCAAGGGCTATGGCGAGGAAGCGGTGGCCGGCGCGCTGAACCATGCGTTCGGCGCCTGGGGGCTGCACCGCGTCGCCGCCAATATCGATCCGCGCAACCATCGGTCCGCGGGATTGCTGCTGCGACTGGGCTTCACCTGGGAAGGCACGCAGCGCCAGGATTTCGTCTATGGCGGCACCTATCTGGATACCGGCGTCTTCGGCATCCTGGCGTCGGACTGGCAGAAGCGGCGGGAAAACCCGCCCGCGGCACTGCCCACGCTGCGCCACGGTCCGGCCGTTCTGCGCCCGCTGAAGGCCGGCGATGCCGACGCCCTGCACACCGCCTTCTGCGACCGGGAAAGCATGCGCTTCACGACCCTGTCCCATAACGAGGACATCGAGGTGACGCGGGACAAGATCCTGGCCACGGCATCGGGTGCCCGGGGCGGCATGCAATGGGCCATCACCAGCGATGGCGGCGAATGCCTGGGATGGGCCCTGCTGCTGAAGGATACCCCGGCCCAGATCAGCCTCGGCTATCTGCTGGTCCCCGCCGCGCGCGGCAAGGGCCTGGCCAAGGCTGCCACCGCCGCCATGCTGCACTTTGCCTTCACCGTGCTGAAGAAGAACCGGGTCGAGGCGGAGATCGATCCGCGCAACCAGGTCTCGGCCCGCGTGCTGGAGGTCAACGGCTTCACGCGCGAGGGCATCCGCCGCCAGGGCAACCTGCGCCCGGACGGCGAGACCGTGGATAATTGCCTTTACGGAATCCTGGCGTCCGAATGGACGGCAGCGAATGGCGGGGAGACATCATGACCCGCCGACAAGAACATCGTCGCACCGGTCCGATCTGAACCGCGACGGTTACCTTATCCCCCAGATCATCATCAATCGTTTAGCCAAGGAAGACTTCCATGTCCGTTAAGATCCGTCTGGCCCGTGGTGGCTCGAAGAAGCGTCCGTTCTACGCCATCGTCGTCGCCGACAGCCGCGCCCCGCGTGACGGCGCCTTCATCCAGAAGGTCGGCACCTACAACCCGATGCTGGCCAGCGACCATGCCGACCGCGTCGTCCTGAACGAAGAGGCCATCAAGGGCTGGCTGGCCAAGGGCGCCCAGCCCACCGACCGCGTCGTCAAGTTCCTGGCCAAGGCCAACCTGATCGCCGCCCCGGCCATCGTCGAGAGCCCGAAGAAGTCCGCCCCGAAGGCCAAGGCCCAGGAGCGCGCCAAGCTGGCCGCCAAGGCCGCCGCGGCGGAGTAATTCGCCCTCAGGCGCCGGGCGCCGCCGTCCGGCGGCTTGGCTTACGCGACCATGTGGTCGCGGGCCGGCCGTCGCCGGCCTCCAGCGGTCATGTCCCATGACCGCTGGTTTGCGTTTGGTGTTTGACGGGGCGGCCCATCCGGACCGCCCCGTTGTTGGAGTTTCAGGATGACCGATCGCGTTTGCGTGGCCCAGATCATCGGATCGCACGGGGTTCACGGCCGGCTGCGGGTGAAGAGCTTCACCGCCGATCCCGAGGCCGTGTTCGATTACAACCCCCTGACGGACGAGGCGGGCACGCGGAATTTCACCCTGCGCATGACCGGGATGGGCAAGGACCATTTCCTGGTGGAAGCCACGGGCGTGAAGGGCCGCGACGCCGCCGACGCGCTGAAGGGCGTCAAGCTGTTCGTGCCCCGCGACCGGCTGCCCACGCTGGATGACGAGGACGAGTTCTACCATGCCGATCTGATCGGCATGGGCACCGTCACCGAAGGTCCCGAGGGTGATGTGGATTTCGGCATCATCAAGGCCGTCCATGATTTCGGGGCCGGCGACGTGCTGGAACTGGCGCATGTTTCGGGCAAGACGGTGTTCGTGCCGTTCTCCCGCGCGGTCGTTCCCGTCGTGGACGTCAAGGCTGGCCGCATCGTCATCGAACCGCCCGTCAACCTCTTCACCCCGGCCAAGCCGGACGCGGAAGAGCTGGCGGCGATGGGCGGCAAGCTGTCGCTGGATGACGAGCCCGAGGGTGAAGAACCCGAAGGCGACGAGCAGCCCGAGGGTGAGGGCGAGGAGATCGGCGAAAGCCGTTGATCGCCATGTCGGAGTCCCGGCCCCCTTCCTGGCACGTGACCGTGCTGACCCTGTTCCCGGAGATGTTTCCCGGGCCGCTGGGGCTCAGCCTTGCGGGAAAAGCGCTGGAAAAGGGCACCTGGACGCTGGAAAAGCTGGACATCCGATCGTACACGCGCGATAAGCACCGCTCCGTGGACGATACCCCGTTCGGCGGCGGCCCTGGCATGGTCATGCGGCCGGATGTGCTTGATGAAGCCATCCGCGATGCGAAGACCAGGCAGGAGGCCGCAGGCCTGAAACCGGGCCGGATCGTCTACCTTTCACCGCGTGGACGCGTGTTGGACCAGGCGCTGGTGCGAGAGATCGCCAGCGAAGGGACCCTGACATTGCTGTGCGGGCGGTATGAGGGGATCGACGAACGGGTGATCGAGGAACATCGCCTGGAGGAGGTCTCCCTGGGCGATTTCGTGCTGTCCGGTGGTGAACCGGCGGCCCTCTGTCTGATCGACGCCGTGGTCCGGCTTCTGCCGGGCGTCATGGGCAATGTCGAGACGGCGGGGGAGGAGAGTTTTGAACGGGGGTTGCTGGAGTACCCCCATTATACGCGGCCACCCGTCTGGAATGGCCGTGCGGTGCCGGAGATCCTTTTGTCCGGTCACCATGAGAAGGTCCGGGCTTGGCGGCTCGAACAGGCGGAAAAGATCACGGAAGGGCGCAGACCCGACCTCTGGTCCGACTACCTGGCAAGCCGCCCGGCCCCAAAGGTGAAGAAACGCCGAGCCCGTCGGGCATCGGCCGAGCCAACCAAAACCACCGCGATCCCGGACGGGAACGGTGGCAGTAACGAAGGATGAGTACCATGAACATTCTGCAGAAGCTGGAAGCCGAGCAGGTCGCCAAGCTGTCCCAGGGCAAGAAGATCCCCACCTTCTCGCCCGGCGACACCGTCAAGGTGAACGTGAAGGTCACCGAAGGCACGCGTGAGCGTATCCAGGCCTATGAAGGCGTCGTGATCGCCCGCAAGAACGCCGGCATCAATTCCAGCTTCACCGTCCGCAAGATCTCCTACGGCGAAGGTGTGGAGCGCGTGTTCCCGCTGTTCAGCCCGCGCGTCGACAGCATCGAACTGGTCCGCAAGGGCCAGGTCCGCCGCGCCAAGCTGTATTACCTGCGTGGCCTGACCGGCAAGTCCGCTCGTATCGCCGAGCGCACGACCGGCCGTGGCATGAAGAACGGCCGCTCGATCCCCGAGTGATTGTTCCAGCCCCAGGGCTGACATGGAACACCCCGCCGGAGAAATCCGGCGGGGTGTTTTGTTTTGGGGAATGCGACATGCCGTAGGTCAGGTCGAAGGCAAAGCCTGAGCCCTGACAAGCGACGGTGCCAAAAACGTCAGGGCTCGCCTCTGGCTCGACCTGACCTACGGCTCTACCTCACACCTCCGCCGCACTCTTCTTCTCCGCCCAGCGCACGCCCTGGGTGATGGCGAAGGTCATGGCCAGATAGATGGCCCCGGCGATGATGAACATCTCCACCGGCTGGAAGCTGCGCGACGCGATGGTGCGGGCCGCCCCCGTCAGTTCCACCAGGGTGATGGCGCTGGCCAGCGATGTCGCCTGCACCATCTGGATCATCTCGTTGCCATAGGCCGGCAATATCTGGCGCAGCGCCTGGGGCAGGACGATGCGGCGATAGAGCAGCGGGCGGGACATGCCCAGCGCGCGCGCCGCCTCGATCTGGCCGAAGGGCACCGACTGGATGCCGCCGCGCATGATCTCGCCGGTATAGGCGGCCGTGTTCAGCGTCAGCGCGATGATGGCGCACCAGTACGCCTCGCGCAGGACGGGCCACAGGAAGCTTTCCCGGATGCCGGCGAACTGGCCCAGCCCGTAATAGATCAGGAATATCTGCACCAGCAGCGGGGTGGAGCGGAACAGGAAGACATAGGCCCCGGTGATGCCGGAGACCGCCTTGTTGGACGACATCCGGCCGAACGCCACGGCCAGGGCCAGCACGAAGCCCAGCGACAGCGACAGCACCACCAGCTGCACCGTTACCCAGGCGCCCGACAGCAGCGACGGCAGGGAGGAAAGGATCATGTCGATATTCATGCCCCCGCCCCCTCAGTTCGCCACGGCGCGGCGCACGCCGCGTTCGGCCCGCCGCGCCAGGGCGCGGAACAAAGCCTCCGAACAGGTGGTCATGACCATGTAGATCAGCGCCGCCGTCACATAGAACAGGAAGGGCTGGCGTGTCGACTGCATGCCCAGATAGGCCTGGCGCATCAGTTCGGCCAGCGAGACGACGGAAACCAGGGTGGTGTCCTTCAGGGTCATCTGCCAGACATTGCCCAGGCCCGGCAGCGCATAGCGCAGGGCCTGCGGCACCAGGATACGGCGCAGGATCAGGAACCGGCCCATGCCAAGCGCCCGCGCCGCCTCCAACTGCCCCTTGGGCACGGCCCGTACCGCCCCGCGGATCACCTCCGTCGCATAGGCGCCCGACACGATGCCGACGGCGGCCACGCCCACGGCGAAGGCCGACAAATCCACCCGCCCGCCATAGCCGAACAGGTGCGCCACCCAGGTGACCAGCCCCGACCCGCCGAAGAACAGCAGCCAGATGACCAGCAGGGCCGGCACGCCGCGCACCAATGTGGTGTAGAGGGCGGCCAGCCAGCGCAGGGGTGCCGGCCCCGACAGCTTGGCAGCCGCCGCACCGGACCCGACAACGATCCCGATGAGATAGGCGAAGACCGCGACCAGCAGGGTCATGACCGCACCGCTGGCGATCTCGTCACCCCAGCCGTCACTGCCGAAACGGAGAAGATCAAGCATGGGTGCGTTCCGGTCGCGGTTCAGCGGTTGCAGACATCGACGAATTCCGCAGCGAACTGATCCCAGCGGCGGTTGTTCAGCACCCAGTCGGAGCCCTTCAGCCCCCGGGCCCGCGCCTCGTCCCGGTTCTGATAGGCGTGCTCCATGGCCTCCAGTAGTTCCTCCACGTCGCTTTCACCCCAATAGCGGGTGTTGCCGCCATTATCCGGAACCGGGTTCTGCCGCCCCAGGACATAGGTGCGGTCATCGCCGATCAGGTCCAGATGACCGGTATTGGCCGACAGCACCAGCGGCACACCGCAAGCCATCGCCTCCATGGCCACCAGGTTGGTGCCGGGCTCGCACCGGTTGGGGAACACGGCCAGATCGCATTCCCGCAAGACCATGGAAATCCGGTCGCGCGACAGGAAGCCGACATCGATGAAGGAACCGTGCGGCAGGCCATTGTCCTGCAGCCAGCGCACCACATCCACGCCCCCGCCATCCTCCGTCAGTTCCAGGGGCACCAGGCCCAGGCGGCTCGTCCGCATGGTGATGGCGGTGGCCGGCCAGAAATTGCCCCAGACCGTGAGCAGCAGCGCCTCAGGGTGGCGCTGCTGGAAGGTGCGGAAGGCGGCCAGCACGATATCCTGTCCCTTGCGGAACTCGATCTTGCCGCCGGAAAAGATCACGAACCGGTCGGCAAACTGGCCCGATTTCGGGCCCGGCGACACCTCCGCGGGGTCCACGCCCTGGAAGACGCAATCCGACGCGATGCCGTAATCGGCCAGGACCCGCTGGTTGAAGGTGGAATGGATCACGACGCGGCCATAGGAACGGGCGTCGATCTGCGCCTGATCATACAGGTTGGTTTCGGTGAAGGCCCCCACCCCGACATTGCGGTCGCCGAAGATGGGCTGCCTCTCCAGACCCGGCTGCATATTGCCGTCCAGCGCGTAAAGCACCGTGGCGTCTTCCAGATAGAGCCGCCTGCCCTCCGACTGCACCTTCTCCAGATAGGCGCCCAGCCGTTGCGCCGGCTGCTCCAGCCCCTTCAGCCATTCCTGTGTCTGGGGACGCAGCATCATCGTGTCGGGCGGGCTCAGCAGCAGCGGCGAACCACCCGTTCTCAACAGATGCAGGCAGGTATGCAGGCCGACCAGCCCCCAGCCATGCAGTTCGGTCAGCTTCCAGTTCAGGACAAAGGCGCGGAAAGGCTGGTCGGTCACGATATGAACTCCCCCGGCGGCATGCCGTCGCGGATCAAGGCATGGAACTGTCGAAGCCGAACCACTGCACCGACAGGTTCTTCATGGCACCGTCGGCCTTCATGTCGGCAATGGCCTTGTTCAGGGCGGCCAGCAGTTCCGGACGGCCCTTGGCGATGGCGATGCCCTGGCCGCGCCCGAACAGGCCCCCGTCGAAGCCGGGGCCGAAATAGCTGAAATCCTTGCCCTCGGGGCGCTGCAGGAAGGCGTTCCAGGTGATGGCGTCGGCCAGGCCGATCTCCACCCGGCCCGTCTGCAGGTCCAGCGCCAGGTTCTCCTGCGTGTCGTAGCGACGGATATCCACCACGTCGGCCAGATACTTGTCGACGAAATTGGCGTGGATGGTGCTGGTCTGCACACCCAGCACCTTGCCCTTCAGCAGGCCCTTGATCTTGTCGATCGCGGCCTGTTCGTCGGCACTGATCTCGGTCAGGTCGATGCGCTCCAGCCCGTACTCCACATCCTGCAAAGGATTGGCGTTGGCGGAGACCAGATAGGCGGGGGTGGTGGTGTAACCGCTGGAGAAATCCACGGCGGCCAGGCGTTCATCGGTGATGGACATGCCGGCGACGATGGCGTCGAAGCGGCCGGCCTGCAAAGCCGGGATCATGCCGTCCCAGGCCTGGGCCTGGAACTGGCATTCCGTGCCTATCCGCTTGCAGATATCCTTCATCATGTCGATCTCGAACCCGACCAGATTGCCGCCGGCATCGACCATGTTATAGGGGGGATAGGCGCCTTCCGTGGCGACCCGCAGCGGGTTGGGCACGCCGCCCGCCGTCGCGGAAGCCGACGGCTCCTTCTTGGCCTCGTCCTTGCCGCAACCCGTCAGCGCCATCAGGCCGGCCAGCGCCAGCGTCGCCATCAGTTTCTTCATCACGTCCATACTCCCCCGGAACCTCTAAACCATGACCGGATTGCCCGGTTCATTCGGTACTTATGGATTGCCTCAACGCTGCCCCTCACGGGACAGGAACTGCCGGCAGCGTTCCGACCTGGGATTGCCGAACAGTTCCGCCGGCGTTCCCTGCTCTTCGATGCGGCCCTGGTGCAGGAAGACCACTTTGTTGGAAACCTCGCGCGCGAACGCCATCTCGTGGGTGACGATCAGCATGGTCGCCCCCTCCGTCGCCAGATCACGCATGACCTTCAGCACCTCGCCCACCAGTTCGGGGTCCAAGGCACTGGTCGGCTCGTCGAACAGCATGACCTTGGGTTCCATGGCCAGCATGCGGGCGATGGCGGCGCGCTGCTGCTGCCCGCCCGACATCTGCGAGGGATAGGCGTCGCGCTTGGCCGACAGGCCGACCTTGGCCAGCAGCGCCTCGGCCTTGGCGATGGCCTGGTCCCTGGGCTGCTTCAGCACATGTACCGGCGCCTCGATGATGTTCTCCAGCACCGTCATATGGGTCCAGAGATTGAAGCTCTGAAACACCATGCCGCAGCGCTGGCGGATGCGTTCCACCTGACGGGGATCGGCAGGCGCCGCGCCATGGCGGCCGCGCTTCATGGCGATTGCCTCCCCGCCGATGCGCACCAGCCCGTCGTCGGGTATCTCCAGCAGGTTGATACAGCGCAGCAGCGTGCTCTTGCCCGATCCCGACGACCCGATCAGGGCCACCACCTCCCCCTCCGCGGCGGTCAACGACACGCCCTTCAGCACCTCATTGTCGCCGAAGCGCTTGTGCAAAGCCTCCACCTCGACGGCGGGAACGGAACCGGAAACGACGGGAGCAGGCGGCATCGGCATCCATTAAGGGCAAGGCAATGATTTCGTGCCAAACTACCCCGCCAAGGCGTGGCGGCGAAAGGGGAAATCCTGGGTTTCGCACGTTCTTCGATTTGGGCGGCGCGGTGATGGCCCGCCCGTGCTATCTGTTGCACGAAGTTTCAGCAGACTGATCGGATCCGGCCCCGACATGAACCAAGGCATCCAGCCCAGCGCGAATCGCAGCACGCATTTCCTGTTCGACCACAAGGTCTTCACCGTCGATGGCTGCCGTTTCGTCTGGTCGAAATCATCGGATGAGGCGGTGATGCGCTTCATGCTGGGCAAGGTCCAGGCCGAGGTGGCGGTCGACAAGCTGTGCAACGAGTTCAAGATCGACCCCAAGAGCTTCGATGGCCAGCTGCTGGGCATGGTCACCAAGGGGCTGAAATATGTGCGCGAGATCCGCCCCGGCGACACGATCCCCAACGAGTTGATCGACGGGACCGCATCCTGGCGGGTGGATGAACGCCATTTCCTGATCGCCAAGGGCCGGCTGACGGTACAGATGGTCACCTGGCTGACCGGCGGCGAGACGGTGGTGTCCAGCCCGGAGCAGCTGGAACAGGTGGTGGAGGACCCCAACACCAAGGTGCGCGTGCGCGAGGCGTTCCAGATGATCGCCAACAAGCTGTCGCTGTCCGGCAATGCCGAGGAACAGGTGGAGACGCGCATCGACATGCTGGCCAAGGAGCTTTCCTATGTGGAGGCGCTGCGCGAGCGGGCGATGAAGCTGCACAAGATCAGGGACGGGCTGGAGAGCGCGCACCGCATCTACAAGAACGAGCGGAACCTGAAGGAAGAGATCGTGCGGATGCAGACCCTGTCGCTGCCGCCGATCACCGACCTGGAACAGCGATTCGCCCAGGTCGATGCCCAGACGGGCGAGATCCTGTCCATGCTGGCCAAGTTCGACAAGAACATCACCTATGTCCGCGAGATGCGCGACGACCTGCACCAGACGCTGCTGCCCTGGGACGAGGTGATGGAGGATTGGGAAGGCGTGCCGGCAGAGAAGAGCCAGCCGTTCGAGGCCGTGCTGAAAAAGACCTACCAGTTCCTGGCCAGGAACTATTCCCAGGCCAAGCACTGGCGCCTGGCGGCACGGCGGGCGCCCTGATATTCGCTGCGCCCTCAGGCGCCGCGGGCTCCAGCGGCACGACTGCCGCTGGTCTAACGGCGCCCCTCAATGGGTCGGCGGCCCCTTCGCCTCTGGCGCCACATAGCGGAAGCTGATGCTTTTCGCCTGGGTGCCCTGGCGTTCGGGCATGCGTGATTCGAACTTGGTGGACTGGTTGGGGAACAGGCGGCGCACGGGCGGCACGATGCGCCAGGCGTAAAGCTCCTTGCCATCCTCGCCCAGGGCCACGGCCTGGATGTCGGGCACATCGCGCTGGCTGCCCGACTTGTTGGCGATCTCCCCCGTCACGAACAGCAGGTTCACGCCCTCGACATCACGGACTTCCACCTTGGTGGATTTCGGATCGCCCAGTTCGGACAGGCCGGTGCCCGGCAGTTCCGCCAGCCCCGCCATCTCGTACAGCGGGAAGGCGGCGGGCCAGGCCTGGATCACCGCATCCTTGCCGTAATAGAGACCGGCGCCAATGCCGCCCACCACCAGCAACAGCCCGGCCCAGGCCATCATCGCGGCACGGCGCACCCCGCCCTGGCCGGGAATGGCCGGCAGGTTGCTGCCCTTGGGCAGAGGGCGTGGCCGGAAGGGCCGGGCCAGGCCCATATCATCGGCATCGGCATCGAATCGCGTGGATTCGAAACCGCCCTCATCCTTGCCCAGGTCGCCGAAGCCCGACAGATCGTCCGGCGGATCGTCGAACAGGTTGCCGCGCGGCTCCTCCACCGGCGGCGGCGGTGGGGGCGGCGGCGGGGAGACGGCGTTGCGGGCCGGCGGCCGGCTGGCGGGACTGCTGCTGCTAGCGCCACCGGGCCGTTCCACCGTGGCCAGCGGCGCCCTTGCCGGGGCGGCCGCTCGTTGTGGGGCGGGTGCACGGGGCGGCGGCGGGGGTGGCGGAGACACCGCCATATTGGGTTCGGCGAACCAGACATGGCCACACTGGCCGCATTTCACCTTGCGGCCCGCACCCAGAAGACGCCCGTCGAGCATGAAACGTTTGGCGCAGGACGGGCAGGAAAGGATCATCGGGTAGGGGCGCCGGGTGCGGGTGGGACCAATATCGCGGCGACGGGAACTGCATCCCATCGCCATCCTTCCTTATAGGCGGGCGCACGGGTCGGGCGCAAGGATGGGGGCGGAACAAACCGATACCTCCGTCGGACGGGGTCAGCCGGCTTTACGTTCGCGCCGCCGCATGCCATTCCTGTTCGCCGTCATCCGGCCGATGCATCCGGCCGCGTTTAACCGGATCGGGGAAGATGAGGCGCCGCGCCCATTTCGACATACCGCTGAGCCAGGACGCCACGGGCCGCTTCCTGCCCTGGATCATCGCGCTGATGGTCTATCTGGCGGCATTGGCGCTGGCCGTCTCGCTGATCCTGTCCGGCCTGGCCCGGCGCTGGGACAGCGAGCTGTCGTCCGGCATGACGGTGCAGGTCGCCCCCACCGGCACCAGCAATCCCCGTGAGCTGGACGAGCGCGTGCGCAAGGTGATGGACGCGCTGTCGGCCAGCGCCTTCGTCGCCGATGCCAGCCGCCTTTCCGACAATGACGCCCGCGCCCTGGTGGAACCCTGGCTGGGCGACGGGGCGCTGGTGGCGGAACTGCCGCTGCCGGTGCTGATCGACGTGCGTCTGGTCGATGGGGCCGATGTCGCCGACCTGGCCGAACAGCTGAACCGCGCCGCCCCGCATGTGACGGTGGAGGACCCGGCCCGCTGGCTGGGTGACCTGCGCCGGCTGGCGCGCACGGTACAGGTGATATCGGTCGGCATCATCGCCCTGATCGGCGGGGCTGGCGTCATCTCCATCATCTTCGCCGCCTCCGCCGGGTTCGCCGTGCACCGGCAGGAGGTGGAGTTGCTGCATGTCATGGGTGCCACCGACAGCTATGTCGCCGGGCAGTTCCAGCGCCACATGCTGCGCCAATCGCTGCTGGGTGGCGGCGTGGGCTTCCTGCTGGCGCTGCTGACCCTGTGGGGGCTGGAACAGGCGGGGCGGGGCCTGGGCGCGTCACTGCTGCCCGACATGGTCTTGTCACCCCGCGACTGGGCCTGGATGCCGCTGGTGCCCGTGGCGGCAGCCCTGCTGGCGGCGATCACCGCGCGGCTGACCGTCATGCGCGCGCTGGGCCGCCTGCCGTGAGCTGGCATATCGCGTCGCGTCAGTTACGGGGCCTGATCACGCTGGGCACCCTGCTGGCCCTGATCTGGGCGGCGGGCCTGTTCCTGTTCGCCTCCTCCCTGCCCCGTCAGGAACCCGACGACACCATCACCACCGACGGCATCGTCGTCCTGACCGGCGGCAGCGAGCGGCTGTCCGTGGCCTTCGACCTGCTGCGCGCCGGCAAGGGCCGGAAGCTGTTCATCAGCGGCGTCTATCGCGGGGTGGAGGTGCGGGAACTGCTGGCTTTGTCATCCAAGTCGGGCGACCTGGAATGCTGCGTCCAGCTGGGCTATGACGCCGACGACACCGAAGGCAATGCCGTGGAAACCGCGCGCTGGGTGGCCGAGCAGGGCCTGACCAGCCTGCGCCTGGTCACCGCCAATTATCACATGCCGCGCAGTCTGGTGGAATTCCGCCGGGCCCTGCCCGGCATCACCCTGGTCCCCCATCCGGTGATGCCACAGAAGGTGCGGCTGGACGGCTGGTGGAGCTGGCCGGGCACGGCGGAGCTGATCATCGGCGAATATAACAAGTACCTGCTGGCCGTGGCCCGTGCTGCTCTGACCGGGCCACGCCCGGCGGCTTCATAGCGTCCTCAGGCGCCGGGTGCCGCCATCCCTGGACACAGGTACGGCATTCCGGTTAATTGCCCCCGCACGCCGACCATCGGACCAGACGCGCATGATCTTCCTCCGCTCGCTCCTGTTCAACATCGTCTTCTTCTCCTGGACGGCGGTCTATTGCTTCGCCATCGCCTGGACGCTGCTGCTGCCACGCCCGTTCATTCGCGGCGCCGTGCGCTTCTACATGCGCAGCCTGTGCTTGCTGGAGCGCGCGATCATCGGCCTGCATTACGAGATCAAGGGGCGGGAACACCTGCCGACCGATGGCAGCTACCTGGTCGGTGCCAAGCACCAGTCGATGTGGGAGACGATGAAGCTGCACCTCATCTTCCGCGATCCAGCGATCGTGCTGAAGCATGAGCTGACCTATATCCCGCTCTGGGGCTGGTACGCCTGGAAGTCGCAGATGATCCCGGTGAAGCGCGGCAAGCGCGGGGCGGCCATCGCGTCGCTGGTGCGTGGTGCCCGCCGGATGAAGGAGATGGGGCGCGAGATCATCATCTTCCCCCAGGGGACGCGCGTCGGCGTGGGGGAATACCGGCCCTACAAGGTGGGGATCGGCGTGCTGTACGAGAACCTGGATGTGCCGCTGGTGCCCATGGCGCTGAACTCCGGCGTGTTCTGGGGCCGCAAGACCTTCATCAAGCGGCCCGGCCTGATCACCATCGAATTCCTGCCGCCCATCCCGCCGGGCCTGCCCAAGGATGTCGCCCTGTTCGAGCTGGAGGCGCGGCTGGAAAGCGCCAGCAACCGGCTGGCCATGGCCGTCGGCGGGCCCGCCACCCTGAACCCCAATACAGCCACGCCGGGTAGGGCGTCCGTCACGGAAGCCGAGACGGACTGATACCAGCGGCTGAAAATATTGACCGATGGTCAAGATTTTCAGCATCTCAGGCGCCGGCGCCAACATCCGTTGGCTCGGGCTCACGCAGCACGAGCGGCGCGGCGGCAGTCGCCGCCGTACCAACGGTCACACTCAGCTGCCGCCGCCGCTGAAACGGCCCGACGTTCCACCGAAGCCGCCACGGCTGGTGGTGCGGGCCGGCGCCGTCGCCTTGCGGGTGCCTGGAGCCGGCACAGAGGCACCAAAGCCGGTGCTGCTGTTGCGGAAGGTGTCACGGTCGACGCGGCCCAGATCCTGCTGGCCGCTGCGCATGAAGCCATCGCGATCCATATGCAGCGGGCGCGACTGATAATAGCTGCCGTCACGACCCCGGACATAGCCATTGGGGTTCATCGGCGGCTGCATCATGCGCGCCATCATGAAGCCCATCAGCATGGGCATGAAGAAGCTGCCCGTGGAACCGTTGGCCTGCTGCACGACCTGCTGCTGGCATGCCCCGGCGCCCATCTGCTGCTCGCATTCGGCCTGGTTGGTGAAGCGCGGCGCGCTCTGCCGGTGCAGTTGCTGGGCCTGCTGGAAGGCGGATTCGCACTGGCCGGGATCGAATTCCGCCCGGCAGGCCTCCAACCCGTTGAACAGCCGGGCCTCCGTCGTCGTCGGTTCCTCCTGGCCGCAGCCGGCGAGCGCCAGCATGGCGGCCCCCCCGACCAACAGGGTGGAGACATGGGCGGAACGGCGGCGCTTGCGCGGAATGTCGGTCATGGCCTCTTGGCTTCTTGGGTGTGGGCGGTCCTGGCTTTCAGATGGGGTGTCCCCCCTCAAACCGAAAGCGCCCCGGCGTTCAAAATGCCCATGGCGATGGAGAAAGCCGCCAGCGTGATGCCATAGCCGGTCCGGTCGGCCTCGATCCCCTGCCGGAAACCCGGCAGCTTGATGCAGACCAGCACGAACACCGCCAACTGCGACACCAACGCTACCCCGCCCCACAGGGCCAGTTCCAGCACCTCATAGGTGCCGGCTGCCACGGCGGAGAGCGCGATGGCCATGCCGATGGCGGTGCCGCCCAGGCTGATGGCGGCGGCACTGTTGCCCTGCCGGATCAGCGAATATTCATGATAGGGCGTGATCAGCGTGTAGATGGTCAATGCCGCCGCCATCAGCAGCACGCAGACGCCCAGGAAGCTGAAATAAAGCGGCAGCGTCTCGAACATGGTTCCTCCCGGGCTTTGTGTTGCTGGTGTTGACCGGGAAGGTAGGGCGTCGGGATCAGCCCCACAACGAAAAAGGCCGCCGGGTCGCCCCGACGGCCTTTCCTTACTCATATCCCGAAGCGGGAAGACGCGTCGGACTCAGCCCTCCGCACCCTCGGCCTTCTTGGACAGGTCGGCGCCGGTCACCTGATCGACGACCTTCATCGACAGCTTGACCTTGCCGCGATCGTCGAAGCCCAGGACCTTGACCTTGACGCTGTCGCCCTGCTTCACGACGTCGGTGACCTTGGCCACGCGCTCGTTCTTCAGTTCGGAGATATGGACCAGGCCGTCCTTGGAACCCAGGAAGTTCACGAAGGCGCCGAAATCCATGACCTTGACGACCTTGCCGTCATAGATCTCGCCAATTTCGGCCTCGGCGACGATGCCCTTGATCCACTTGATCGCGGCGTCGGAAGCCTTGCTGTCGGTGGCGGCGACCTTGATGGTGCCGTCATCCTCGATGTCGATCTTGGCGCCGGTCTGTTCCACGATCTCGCGGATGACCTTGCCGCCCGAACCGATGACGTCGCGGATCTTCTCCTTGGGGATGTTGATGACGGTGATGCGCGGGGCATTGCCCGACACTTCGCCGCGCGCCGTGTTCAGCGCCTTGTTCATCTCACCCAGGATGTGGATGCGACCCTTCTGGGCCTGCGCCAGCGCGATCTTCATGATCTCCTCGGTGATCGAGGTGATCTTGATGTCCATCTGCAGGGCGGTGATGCCCGCTTCGGTGCCGGCGACCTTGAAGTCCATGTCACCCAGGTGATCCTCGTCACCCAGGATGTCGGACAGGACGGCGAACTTGTCGCCTTCCTTGATCAGGCCCATGGCGATGCCGGCGATGGGGCGGGCCAGCGGGGCGCCGGCATCCATCAGCGACAGCGACGTGCCGCAAACCGTGGCCATGGAGGAGGAACCGTTGCTCTCGGTGATCTCCGACACGACGCGCAGCGTGTAGGGGAACTCTTCCTTGGTCGGCAGCAGCGGGTGGATGGCGCGCCAGGCCAGCTTGCCATGGCCGATCTCGCGACGGCCCGGGCTGCCCATGCGGCCGGCTTCACCCACGGAATACGGGGGGAAGTTGTAATGCAGCATGAAGTTTTCGCGATATTCGCCTTCCAGCGCGTCGATGATCTGCTCGTCCTGGTTGGTGCCCAGGGTGGCAACCACGAGGGCCTGCGTCTCGCCGCGGGTGAACAGGGCTGAACCATGGGCGCGGGGCAGGATGCCCACTTCGGCCACGATCTGGCGGATATCCACGGTGGAGCGGCCGTCGATGCGCTTGCCCGTCTCCAGCACGGCGCCGCGCAGCACGTCGGCTTCCACTTCCTTGAACATCTCGGAAATGGCTTCCGGCGCGAATTCTTCCTTCAGCGCGGTCTTGGCCTTGTCCTTGGCGGCGCCCACGGCGGCGTAGCGCTGCTGCTTCACCAGGATGGCATAGGCGGCCTTCACGTCGGCGCCGGCAACTTCCAGGATGCGGGCCTTGACGGCGGCCTTGTCGAAGGCCGGCGCCGGGATGTCGCGCGGCTCCTTGGCGGCATCTTCCGCCAGGGCGATGATCAGGTCGATCACCGGCTGGAACTGGGCATGGCCGAACGTGACGGCGCCCAGCATCACCTCTTCCGACAGCTCCTTGGCCTCGGACTCGACCATCAACACGCCTTCCTGCGTACCGGCGACCACCAGATCCAGCGTGGCATTTTCCATCTGGTCGGCGGTCGGGTTCAGGATGAACTTGCCATCTTCGTAACCGACGCGGGCGGCACCGATCGGGCCCAGGAAGGGCAGGCCGGAGATGGTCAGGGCGGCGGACGCACCGATCAGGGCGACGATGTCGGGATCGTTCTCAAGATCGTGGCTCAGCACGGTGCAGACGACCTGCGTCTCGCAACGGTAGCCATCGACGAACAGCGGACGGATGGGACGGTCGATCAGGCGGCTGACCAGGACTTCCTTTTCCGTCGGACGGCCTTCACGCTTGAAGAAGCCGCCGGGGATCTTGCCCGCGGCGAAGGCCTTTTCCTGATAGTTCACCGTCAGCGGGAAGAAGTCCACGCCCGGCTTCGGCGACTTGGCGCCAACGGCGGTGCAGAGCACGACCGTGTCGCCATAGCTCACCATGACGGCGCCATCGGCCTGACGGGCGACCTTGCCGGTCTCGATGACCAGCTTGCGCCCGCCCCAATCCATTTCCTTGCGGAACACCTTGAACATTTTCTCGATCCTTCCATCCGAAACCCGCATCACCCCGGATTGGGCGGCCGGGCCGGGGCCCGTTCGGACGGCCCCGCCTGTTTCTTGGCCCCTTCAGTACATCATTTCCGCGCAGCCTTGATAGCGCGCATGGGAAAACGGCCAGCCGGAAGGGGTCCCGGCTGGCCGCTCACCACTTAACTTGACCGCGGGCCACGATGGTCCTGCCCGACATCCCCACCGCCACCGCCGACACCCGTCCCACGGACGCAGGCGCGGCCCTGGGGGTGGGTGGATTTTACGGCTGGGCGGAATGTCACGGGGATGGTCACCCTGTCGATGGGGTTGGGGCTAAGACCGCTCGCGGCCGGCCACGCCTTAGCGGCGCAGGCCCAGGCGCTGGATCAGGCTCTCATAGCGAGCCTTGTCCTTGCCCTTGGTGTAATCCAGCAGACGGCGGCGCTGACCGACCATCACCAGCAGACCACGACGGGAATGGAAATCCTTCGAGTGGCTCTTCAGGTGTTCGGTCAGGTTGTTGATGCGCTCGGTCAGGATGGCGACCTGCACTTCGGGCGAACCGGTATCGCCTTCCTTGGTCTTGTACTCTTCGATCAGCGCGGTCTTGCGCTCAGCCGTGATCGACATCGGATGTCTCCATGGTGATATGTTGAGGAAAGCGCGCCCGACGCCGAAGCGCCCTATCGACCGGTTCCGGTGATCCGGAATGGGTACGCGCCCACAAACCTCGCGGGGCCGGGCCGGGATGTCGTCCAGCACGGTCCCGCGCGGGCGGGCGTCGATATGTCGGGGGTTGATGCGCCAAAGCCGGGGCCGGGTCAAGCGGAAAGCTTGGATTTCCGCGGCCTTTGCGGCATGGCAGACCCTAATTGCCGGTGGGCACCCACGGGATGCGCGCGATGGGTACCCCCTCCTCGCGCAATGCCTCGGCCTGCTCCACCGAGGTCTCGCCATAGATGGCGCGGCCTTCCGCCTCGCCATAATGGATCTTGCGGGCCTCCTCGGCGAACTGTTCGCCGACATAGTCGGCATTCTTCTCCACCTGGCTGCGCAATTCGCGCAACTGGCGCATGATCTCCCCCTGGGCTTCCTGGGCGGCATCGGGAACGGCAGGGGGCGCGGCGGACGCCTCCTCCCGGTCGCGGCTGCGCCCGCCCTTGGCGATGGCAGGCGCCATCGGGGCCTTGTCCACCTTGGCGTCGCCACACATGGGACAGGTGATGGCGTGCGAAGCCGCCTGCGCCTCGTACGCGGCGCCGTTGCGGAACCAGCCTTCGAACCGGTGGCCCTGGCTGCATTTCAGGTCGAACAGGATCATGGGACGGACAATGGATGTTGATGACAGATAGATGGCGCGCCGCGCCGTTCCCCGCAAGCCCGTTGCCCGTGCAGGGTGCCATGTCGGTGAAGCGCGGACCATCAAGGTTTGCATGGCGGGGTGATCGCCCTATGATCTGCCGCATGAGCCATGCCCTGCCATTCGCCCCGCCCTCGCCCTGGATCGCCCGCTTCGCGCCGCTGGTGCGTGCCGGGTCGTCACTGCTGGATGTGGCCTGCGGCGGCGGCCGGCATCTGCGCCATTTCCTGGACAAGGGGGTGCTGGTCACGGGGGTGGATATCGACCTGCGCGGGGTGGTCGATCTGGAGGGGCGGCCGCGTGTCACGCTGCTTCAGGCCGACCTGGAGGGGGCGGGAGGATGGCCCGCCGCCCTTGCCGGGTTCGATGCCATTGTGGTCACCAACTATCTGCACCGCCCGCTGCTGCCGGCCCTGGTCGGTGCGCTGAAGCCGGGCGGGTTGCTGCTCTATGAGACCTTCGCCAATGGCAACCAGCGCCATGGCCGCCCCTCCAGCCCCGCCTTCCTGCTGCGGGAGGGGGAGTTGCTGCGGCTGGCCATCGAACAGGGGATGAAGGTGGTGGCGTTCGAGCAGGGGGAGGTATCCACCCCCAAGGCCGCCATCGTGCAGCGGCTGGTGGCGGTGAAGCCGGCCGGCCCGGCGCCGGATCTAGGGGGCGATCCGGAGCCGACGCCGTTGCCGGTGGGGTGAAAGTCAGTACATCCGCCCGCCATTGGGCACCGGCTGGTCCGGCGACAGCAGAACGACCTCACCGTCGGCACTGGGCACGCCCAGCACCAACACTTCGGAGATGAACTTGCCGATCTGGCGGGGCGGGAAATTCACCACACCCATCACCTGCCGCCCCACCAGCGTCTCGGGCTGGTAATAGGCGGTGATCTGCGCGGATGAGCGGCGAATGCCGATGGGATCGCCGAAATCCACCCACAGCTTGATGGCGGGCTTGCGTGCCTCCGGATAGGGCTCCGCCTTCACGATGGTGCCGGCACGGATATCGGCCTTCTGGAAATCATCATAACTGATGCTGGGGGCGGGGTCCGCCATGATGCGTCGGCTCCGGTTCTGGCCTCGAACAAGGCCAGTATGTTGCGGCGCAGCAGGGCTGTGAAGACCATATCAAAACATCATCTCAAGCACCCGGTCGCGCGGTTGGTGGCCATCCACGAAGGTCTTGATGTTGACGATCACCTTTTCGCCCATGTCGATGCGGCCTTCCAGCGTGGCGGACGCCATGTGCGGCAGCAGCACGACATTGTCCAGCTTCAGCAGCTTGGGATCGACATTGGGCTCGTCCTCATACACGTCCAGGCCGGCGGCGCCGATTTCCCGGCGCTGGAGCATGCGGGCCAGCGTCGCCTCGTCCACCACTTGGCCACGACTGATATTGACCAGGATGGCGGTGGGTTTCAGCAGGGCCAGGCGCCGCGCGTTCAGCAGGTGATATGTCGCCGGCGTGCGCGGGCAGGTGATGGCGACGATATCCATGCGCGCCAGCATCTGGTCCAGGCTTTCCCAATAGGCCGCATCCAGTTCCGTTTCCACCTCCGGATGGACGGTCTTGCGGTTATGGTAATGGATGGACAGGCCGAAGGCCTTGGCGCGCCGGGCCAGCGCCTGGCCGATGCGGCCCATGCCGATGATGCCCAGCCGCTTGCCGGCCAGCCGCGATCCCAGCATGACGGTGGGGGCCCAGCCCGTCCATTGGCCCGAGCGCACCAGCCGCTCGCCTTCCGACAGGCGGCGTGCGGTGGCCAGGATCAGGGCCATGGTCATGTCGGCCGTATCCTCCGTCAGCACGCCGGGCGTGTTGGTGACCAGGATGCCCTTGGCGCGCGCCACGCGCAGGTCGATATGGTCGACGCCATTGCCGAAATTGGCGATCAGCTTCAGCTGCGGGCCGGCCTGGTTCAACAAGGCCTCATCCACGACGTCGGTGACGGTGGGGACCAGGATGTCGGCGGTCTTCACCGCCTCTTCCAGCTCCGCCCGGCTCATCGGGTGGTCGTCCAGGTTCAGGCGCGTGTTGAACAGCTCCATCATCCTGGTCTCGATGGCGTCCGGAAGCTTGCGCGTGACGATGACCAGGGGCTTCTTGCGTTCGGCCATTTCCCCATCCTCCCGTGGCGTGATCGGCCCATAGCAGTACAAGCGCCGGCCTGCCTTGTCCATGATGCCGGCAGGGCGACGGTCACGGGGGACCAATGGTCGCTGATGCTTGACCTGCCCGTCCGGGGTACGGCACAAAGGGGCGTTAACGAATGGGCGCCGGGCAGAAGCCGGGGCGCCAGCCACGAGGCCCCTGTTGCTGCGATCCCGGATGAAGAAGGTAAGCAAGGCTGTGAGGGCGGGCGGTTCCCGCCTGCTGCTGGCCGGCTTGCTGGCCACGGGCCTGCTGCATGGCGCCGCCGGGGGGCAGGAGACAGACCCGCGTTCCGACATGATCGTGCGCAGCGGCCTGCCCGTGCCGCGTTTCGTGTCGCTGCGGTCGGGCGAGGTGAATGTCCGCACCGGTCCCGGCCGGTCCTACCCGATCGAATGGGTGTTCGTGCGGCCCGGCATGCCGGTGGAGATCACGGCGGAATTCGATACCTGGCGGCGCATCCGCGATGTGGAGGGCACGCAGGGCTGGGTGCACCAGTCCATGCTGTCCGGCCGCCGCACCCTGGTGATTTCGGGCGAGCTGCGCACGGTGCGCGAACGGCCCAGCGCTTCGGCCGCCGCCGTGGCCCAGGCCGAACCCGGCGTCATGGGACGGCTGGTCTCCTGCAAGGGCCCCTGGTGCGAGGTGGAGATCCAGGGCTTCCACGGCTGGCTGGAACGCGGTGACTTCTGGGGCATCTACCCCAACGAGGAAGTCGAGGATTAGAAAACGGCCCCCCCGCGAACGGAGGGGCCGTAAACCACTCTCTTCAGAAGCTGGCGCGAGCGGTCAGCTTGACGATATGGCTGCTGACATTGTCCGCACCGTTGCCCTTGGAATTGATCCAGAGATAACGGTAGCCCGGCGCGATGGTCAGCCCTTCCCAGACGACCATGTTCAGCCCGGCTTCGGCGAAGGCCGCGGCATGCGCACCCTCATCGATCAGCAGCAGGTCGCTGTCGCTCTTCAGGTCGGCGATACCGCCACCGATGCCGACATAGGGCTGATAGGTCCGGGTGACGGGAATGTCGTAATAGGCGCCGGCCAGGGCCGTCCAGACGGTCAGGTCGCCATTGGCCTGGAAACCCGGCACCGTGGAAATGGCGGCCATATTGCCCGTCACATCGGCCAGACGACCGAACCCGCCCTCTAGTTCGAACCGGTAATCGTCGATCCGGTAACCGGCGGCGATGGACGCGTTGTACTTCTTCTCCGTCTCACCCTTCGCCGTCTTCCAGATGGCGGAATGGCTGAAATCATTGCCCATATAGGCACCGACGGAGGAGGCGACATAGGCACCATACTCGGCGCGGGCGGCGCCGACGGCGGTGAACAGCATGGCGGCGACCGCCAGCAGATATTTGGTCTTCACGAGATTATTCCCTGCAGCTTTTACGTGATCGCCCCTGCCGGCAGAAATAAGCGCTTCCGCCGGTCAGCGGAAGAGGGTGCGGCAACAGGTGTGAGGCGCATAATTGCCTTGCCTGCCGTGATTAAACATCCGGCGGGGTGATTATTTCTTAGGCAAAGGCGAAATGCATAGAATGTCGGATAATTTTATGATCATGAATTGAGGTGCCGGAGTAAAAAATATACCGATTTGTTACAGTTTTTAGCGCATAGCCTGCGCTGGTTGCGTTGCACAAAAGTAAAGACTCAATCTGTTGATTCCTACTGTGCATGTGTCATCGTCAATACACGGAGAAACCGAAAATCCTGCTGCGTTGCGGCATCAGAAGATGGAGACCGCGTATGCCGACCCTGACCCGTTCCGCCCTGCTGGCGGCCACCCTGACCCTGCTTCCTCTGCCGGTCTTCGCCGCTTGCAGCATCAACACCGCCCCTTCCGTGCCCGACGGCGCCGTCGCGGCCGCTGCGGAAATGACCGAGGCGCAGGGAGCGGTGAAGGCCTATATCGTGGAGACGCAGGAATATCTTTCCTGCCTGGAAGCGGAGGCCAAGGGCAATTTCACCCCGGAAATGACCGCCCGCTACAACGAGGCCACCAGCCGCATGAGCAGCCTGGCCATGCAGCTGAATGCGCAGTTGCGCAGCTTCAAGAGCCGGGGATAGTCTCTCCGCTCGTTCAGGTGCCGGGTGCCCCGAAAGCCACTCTACCTGGTCCGTCCTTTTCCAGGCAGGGTTCGTCATGAATCGCCAATCGCTTCGTCCCCGTCCCGATTGGCGGGCCCGGATGGAGGCACTGGGCTTCGACTTCCACACCATCCCCACGCAGGAGGACCCGAGCGGTCTCTATTGGGATGAAAGTGCCTGCTGGGTGTTTTCCGAGCAGGAGATCGACCTGCTGGACGATGCGGCGACGGAACTGCACCGCCTGTGTCTGGCGGCCGCGGGCCGTATCGTCGATGAACGGCTCTACCCGCTGCTGAACATACCGGATTTCGCCGTCCCGGCGATCGAAGCCTCCTGGCAGCGTCACAAGGCCGGGAAGGAATTCTCCCTCTATGGCCGTTTCGACCTGGCCTATGGCGGGCCGGGCCATGGCGACGGCAGCCCCAAGCTGCTGGAATACAACGCCGATACGCCCACCGGCCTCTATGAGGCGTCGGTGGCGCAATGGGCTTGGCTGGAGGAAGTCTTCCCCGAGGGCGACCAGTTCAATTCCATCCATGAAGGGCTGGTAGAGCAATGGCGCGCCCTGGCCGGCGGCGGCGGGACCCTGCACCTGACCTGCGCCATGCCGCATGCGGAGGATGAGGGCACGCTGCGCTATCTCCAGGACACGGCGATCGAGGCCGGGCTGGCCACGAAATCCATCGCGCTGTCCGATATCGGCTGGACCGTGGAGGAAGATGACCGCGACCGCCGCGGCTTCTTCACCGACCTGGAGGAACAGGAGATCCACAGCCTGTTCAAGCTGACACCCTGGGAATGGATGGTGGCGGACGAATTCGGCGGCAAACTGCTGGACCTGTCGCGCAGAGACGCTTTGCGGGTCGTGGAGCCGGCCTGGAAGATGCTGCTGTCCAACAAGGGGCTGCTGGCCGTGCTGTGGGAGATGTATCCCGGCCATCCCAACCTGGTGGAGGCGCATTTCGATCGCAGCCGCTTCGCACCCGGCACCCGGGTCGCGGCCAAGCCCCTGCTGGGCCGGGAAGGGGCGGGCATTAGCATCGCCACCCTGGGCGAGGGCGGCAGGGCCGAGCGGGTGGAGATGCAGGTGGCCGGCCCATACGGCGCCGAAGGCTATGTCTACCAGGCCTGGTCGCCCGTGGCATCGGCCCGCGCGCCGGATGCGGCCGGGCGGATGGCCGATCACCACGCCGTCATCGGCGCCTGGATGGTGGGGAACACGTGCCGCGGGATCGGCATCCGCGAGGACAGCACCGCCGTGACCCGCGACACCTCCCGTTTCGTGCCGCACCGGTTTGAGTGATACCAGCGGTCATAATTCGTGACCGTTGGTACGGCGGCGACTGCCGCCGCGCCCAAGCCCACGGATGTGGGCGCCGGCGATTGAGGGGTGGGAAAGATTGGCCGAAGGTCAATATTTCCCGCCGCTGGATCACAGCAGATCGCGCAGGATCGGGATCAGCGGGATATCGGCTGGCGGCATCGGATAATCGCCCATGCGCACGGGCTTCACCCAGGCCAGTTGCTGGCCTTCCAGCGGGGTCGGCGTGCCCTTCCAGACGCGCGCGGCATAGACCGGCATCAGCAGATGGAAGTCATCATAGCTATGGCTGGCGAAGGCGATGGGGGCGAGGCAGCTTTCCGCCATATCGATCCCCAGTTCCTCCTTCAGTTCCCGCACCAATGCGGCTTCCGGCGTCTCGCCCGCATCGACCTTGCCGCCGGGGAATTCCCACAGGCCGGCCATGGACTTGCCGGGCGGGCGCTGGGCCAGGAGGACGCGGCCATCGGCATCGACCAGGGCCACGGCCGCGACCAGGACGGTGCGGACCGGCCCTTTACGGGCCGGTTCCTGCCAGCAGGGCGTCTCTTCCCCGCTCACGACCGGTAGCTGCCATTGATGTCGATATAGCCGTGGGTCAGATCACAGGTCCAGACCGTGGCCGACCCGGAACCCAGGCCGATATCGACCTCGAACAGGATTTCCTGGCCCTTCATGTGGGCGACGACCGGCGTCTCGTCATAGCCCGGGACCTCCATCCCGTTGGCGCAGATCTGGACGCCACCCGCAGAGATCACCAGCAGGTCGCGGTCGGCGCGTTCGCCCGCGCGACCGACAGCCGCCACGATGCGGCCCCAGTTGGCATCCTCACCGGCCACGGCGGTCTTCACCAGAGGTGAATTGGCGATGGTCAGGGCGATACGCTTGGCGGCGGCATCGCTGTCGGCCCCCGTCACGCGCACTTCTACGAACTTGGTCGCCCCCTCGCCATCGCGCACGATCTGCTTGGCCAGGTCCAGGCAGACCGCATCCAGGGCCTTGGCGAAGGCGGCCAGGCGCGGATCGCCGGTCCCCTCGATCACCGCATGCGCCGCCTTGCGGGTGGCGCACAGGACCAGCGTATCCGACGTGGAGGTATCGCCATCGACGGTGATGGAATTGAAGCTGCGGTCGGTGGCCGACGACAGAGCCGCCTGCAAGGGGGCATGGGCGATATTGGCGTCGGTGAAGACATAGGCCAGCATCGTCGCCATGTCGGGCGCGATCATGCCGCTGCCCTTGGCGAAGCCGGCGACGGTGACGGTGACCCCGTCGATGGTGACGGTGGCGGACGCACCCTTGGGGAACGTGTCGGTGGTCATGATGGCGCGCGCCGCCACCTCCCACGCCTCACCCTCCGCCGGGGCCAGCTTGGTGAAGGCTTCGGGCAGCGAGCGGGATATCAGGTCGGCCGGCATGGGCTGACCGATGACGCCGGTGGATGCCGGGAACACTTCCGACGGCTTGCAGCCGACCAGGGCCACGGTGGCATCGACGGTGGCCTGCACGAACGCCTCACCCGCCTTGCCGGTGAAGGCATTGGAATTACCGGCATTGACCACCAGGGCGCGCACGGAACCGCCGGCCAGATTGGCGCGGCACAGATGCACCGGTGCCGAAGCCGTCAGCGACCGGGTCAGCACGGCGGCCACGCTGGAACCCTCATCCAGCACCGCCACCATCACGTCGTTGCGCGGCGTCTTGTATCGGATACCGGCGCGGTGGCCGGCCAGACGCACGCCCGCGACGGGCGGCAGCGACGGGAAGGAGGCGGGGGCGAGCGGGGAAACGGCGGTCGCCATGGGGCGGGCTCCGGTTGGCAAGGGATTGTTCCCGCGCATCAAGCCGATGCGGAGCCACCGGGTCAAGTGCAGCTTCGATGACAAACGCCGTGATCAGGATGAGGAAGGAGGCGGGCTGTCACGCCACCGCCCCCTCCCCCAACTCGCGCATCCGCCAATGCGCGGGCCCGGCCGCCACCTCCGCACCCAGGGCGGGGCGGGGCGCCATGCGGCGGAAGCGGGTATGCTGCTGGTCGGCGGGCCGGTCGACGATGCGCAGCACCGAGGTGCCGACCTCCCCACAGCCCTGGCAGGTGAAGGACCGGCTGAATTCCGCCACGGGCCAGTGATGCCCGTGCCGGCGCAGCAGCAGGTCGGTGCGCCATACGCACTCCTCCCCGCAGCAGACGCAATGCATCTCGAAATCATGGCCGCGGAAATTCGCCAGGCCAACATTGCCCGTCAGGGCGCTGTGTCGGATTGCCGGTTTCATCACACGCTCCTCGCTCGATCAATGTTCCCTTCTTGTTCTCATATAAAATGTTCTTATTTTGTTCTCAAGCAGAATTTTCGCCCCTTGCACGCAAGCCCCTGATGCGGTGATAAGCGAAGGGGAATCTGACAACGCTATCAGAACAGCGGATCACGGGAGGAAACATGCGCGGGAACTGGATGCGCGGCATGGCGGGGGCGCTGGCCCTGCTGCTGGGGACGGCCACCGGGGCCTGGGGCGGGGCCAACCCGCCCGTGCCGGATGCGAACATCGCGGTGCAGCTTTTCAGCCTGCACAAGGATCTGGCCCGGGATGCGGCCGGCACGCTGAAGGCGCTGCGGGCCAGCGGGGTGACCCAGGTGGAGGCGTTCAACACGCTGGGCCGGTCTCCAGCTGATTTCAAGGTGCTGCTGGATCAAGCCGGCCTAACGGCATCGGGCACCCATGTCTCGCTGAAGGACCTGCGTGAGAATGTGCCGGGCATCATCGAAACGGCGAAGATCGTCGGCTACCGCTATGTCGGCGTGGCTTGGCTGAAGCCGCAGGGGGCTGCTGCCAATCAGGGAATCGGCCCGGCCGAGGTGGATGCCACCATCGCCGCCTACAAGGCCGCCTGCCCGGCACTGAAGGCCGCCGGTCTGCGGGTCATGTACCATCTGCACGGGTACGAGTTCGCCGCCGATGGCAAGGGTACGCTGCTGGACCGGCTGCTGGCGGGGCTGGACCCGGCCTGCGTCGAATTGCAGATGGATGTGTTCTGGGTGCTGAAGGCCGGGGTCGATCCCGTCGCCCTGCTGGACAGGCTGGGCGGGCGGGTCAAGCTGCTGCATGTCAAGGACATGGCGCCGGGCGCCTCGTCGGGGGAGTTCACTGGGTCGGCCAAGCCCGGCGATTTCGCACCCATCGGCAGCGGCAGCGTCGATTGGACCGCCCTGTTGGCGGCCGCGCGCAAGGCCGGTGTGGACTGGTATGTGCTGGAGGACGAATCGCCGACGCCGATGGCGCATCTGGCGACGTCGCTGGCCTGGCTGCAGGGGAAGTGACGGGAAACCGGGGACGGTGCTGCCGTCCCCGGCCGGTTCCCTTACTTCTTCAGCCCGATCTCGCGCAGGCGCTGGTCCAGGAATTCACCCGCCGTCAGTTCGGCCGACAGGCGCACATCAGGGCGGGGGTGCAGGAACATCGGCATGGAATAGCGCGGCACATTATGTTCGGGCGGCGGGTTCACCACCCGGTGCGGCGTGGCCGGGATGAAATTGTTCGACGCCAGCTTCAGCATGTCGCCGCCATTGACGGCGATCATGCCGGCATCGCACGGCACATCGTACCAGGTGCCGGCCGTGTCCTGGGCCTGCAGCCCCGGCTCGCTGCCCGTCACCAGCAGGGTGATCAGGTTGATATCCTCGTGCGCGGCGGCGCGCACGGCGCCCGGCTCGTACCCCTCGCCCACGGGCGGGTAATGCAGGACGCGGAACAGGGTGCTGGTCGACCCGTCCATCATGCTGGGCAGCGGCTCGTAAAAGGCGTCGCGTACATTGGCCGGCACATTGTCCTGGATCCAGGCCAGCAGGGTGGAACCCATGGACAGTAGGTCGGCATACATGCGGTCCGTGGCCTCCTTCACCTGCGGCGGCAGGCGGCGGTTCGGATAGACATGGTAGAATTCCTTCAGGTCCTTGAGCGCACTGCCCTTGGCATTTTCCGACTTGAAGGGGAAGAAGCCGTCCTGGATTTCCGGATCGAACGTGTAGTCGAACTTGCCGTCCCAGGCGAAGAAGCCGGACCAGACCTTGTACAGTTCCTTGATCAGGCCGGTATCGATGGGATGGTTGCGCAGCACGGCGAAGCCCGTCTCGTGCATGGAACGCACGAATTGCTGGGCGGCGTCGGGGGCCTGGAAATCCACGGTGGCGATGTTGAACATGGGGCTTGCCTTCAAGGCTGGCGGTTCTTGTGTATGGTTTGACCTTCTATCATCACGCCCGGCGCCGTTCCGTCAATAGCCGGCCCCTTGCCGGGCACCCGGCCGCCCCCTATGGTGCGGTGCGATACACCCTTTGGAAACGGCTGCATCCCCATGAGTGCCAAGCCCCTGCGTTTCCTGGCCGGTCCGGAGGCCATGGCCCGCATCCGCCGCGACGGGCTGCATGAGGATCTGTTCGACGTGGTGGCGGGCGCCAGCGGCGGGGCCAAATGGCTGGCCCTGACCCGGCTGGATCAGGCGATGTCCGCCCGCTGGTTCCGCCACCGCGAACGCCCGCTGCATATGGTCGGCAGTTCCATCGGCACCTGGCGTTTCGCCTGTCTGGCCCAGCCCGACCCGGCTGCCGCCGCCAAGCGGTTCGAAACCGCCTATCTGGATTATGCGGTGGAAAGCCCGGTCAGCATGGCGGAACTGACCGAACATTGCCGGGAATTCCTGCGCCTGATCTTCAGGGAGGATGGGATCGGCCATGTCCTGACCCATCCTTTCATGCGCCAGTCGATCCTGGCCGTGCGCGGGCGGGGACCGATGGGGCCGCGCGCCGGCAGGCTGGGGCTGGGCCTGGGGCTGGGAGCCGCCGGCATCGCCAATCTGGCCAGCCGGCGCAGTCTGCCGCTGTTCTTCGAACGCACCGTCCTGCATGACGGGCGCGATGCGCCGCCCTTCGACCTGTCGGCCGAATTCCCCACCCAGGCCGTGGCCCTGACGGCGGGCAATCTGGTGCCGGCGCTGCTGGCCTCCTCCGCCGTGCCCTTCGTCTTTGAAGGGGTGGTCGATCCGGAAGGGGCGCGACCCGGCCTCTATATGGATGGCGGGATCATGGATTATCACCTGGATATGGGCTTCACCCCGCCCGGCCTGGTGCTCTATCCGCATTTCTCCCACCGCGTCGTGCCGGGCTGGTTCGACAAGGCCCTGCCCTGGCGCCGCGCACGCGCCGGCAGCCTGTCGCGCATGCTGGTACTCTGCCCGTCGGTGGAATTCGCCCGGGCCCTGCCCTTCGGCAAAATCCCCGATCGTGGTGATTTCAAACGTATGGACACCAAGACCCGCCAGAAATACTGGCGCACGGCGGTGGCTGAAACCGACAGGCTGGCCGACTACTGGCTGGAAGCGATGGAGAAGGACCGGATTCCCGATCTGCTGGAGCCACTCATTCCTTGATCCGTCACTTGGATCATCACCTTCTAACCTTTCGGTTAGGTTGTAGAAAGACCAAAATTATCATTGCATAATGCAATATAAATTGCATATTTCAACAAAAATGCCGTGATTTTGCATTATGCAATATGTCAACTGGACGTAAACACTCCTATCGCAGGCGCGGAATCCCTCAACTTCCAGGCTCATCCCGCACTTGGCATCCTCAGTGCACTCCTCCGTTCGTACGAAGGCGGCAACGCCTCACCATAACGAACCGGCAGATCACACCATGACCAAGTTCTTCGCCAAGACCGCCGCCGCCCTGGCCGTCATCGCCATCGCCGCTCCCGCCATGGCCCAGAACGCTTCCGGCACCATCCAGCTGAAGGGCACCGTTGCGCTGTCCTGCACCATCGCCGTCCAGGATCTGGGCCAGTCGCTGGCCCTGAAGGCCGGGGAGACGAACAAGACCGTCGGCTCCGTCACCGAAACCTGCAATTCCGGCAACGGCTATAAGATCACCCTGGCGTCGGCGAATGCCGGCAAGCTGAAGTCGGGTAATTTCACCATCAACTATTCGGTCGCCTATGACAGCTTCTCCGGCGCCCTGACCAGTCAGGCCGTCGTCGACCGCGCCACCGCGCAGTTCGGCAAGAAGTCCGACCTGAAGGTCACCGTCGCGGCGTCCGACCAGTATATCGCCGGCGATTATGCCGACACCGTCACCGTGACCATCGCCGCCAAGTAAGCATCACCGGCGATTTCAGTCATCAAGCCCCGTCCGGGAAACCGGGTGGGGCTTTTGCATTTCCAGCCCCTGGAAGCCTCGACGCTTCAGCTGTCTCCTGCACGGAAACACACCATCGCACCCCATACTTGCCGCACCCTAACCTTCCGGTTAGGTTGTAGCGCGTGACGGTGGCTTCGTTGCGAT
>NZ_JBLTYX010000024.1:0-72687 GCF_048066115.1 Niveispirillum sp. KHB5.9
GCTCCTCAAGCTGCCGGACAACCTTGTTGCTGGTCACATCGTCATCTCCGACGCCGTCCAACGGCGACGGCGGACGCCATCCGTGATGATCTCGATCTCAGGCATAAGCATATACTCAGGGATATCCCCAAGCCTCCCAGGCTATGCCTGACTGTCCGGCCCAAACGGGAGCCAGTTCAATGGAGGCGATCCGCTCCCTGATCGACAAGGTGGTGATCGAGCCTGGCGCGCGGCGCGGCGAGGTACAGGCGGAGCTTCACGGCAAGCTGGCTGAGATCCTGAACGCAACAACCCGCCCGAATTGCTTCGGACGGGTTGTTATAACGTCAGTGGATGCGGGGGCACGCATCCAACTGAACTCGCTGCTCCAGGCGGTGGTGTAGTAAAATCAAGAGCAGATAGCAGTTAGATGCCAGAAATCGACTAGAACAAGGCGGCAATCCCTTTTGTGGAGAAGCCCTTTCTCCATATCATCATTGCAATGGCGACACCGACAAGGCCTCTGCCTCCGCGCGGCATCGTTCCGACGCCGGTGCTGGCGAGTTCCGCAGTGTCGCCAGTTCGGCACGCGCCGCCGCCAAGTCCGTCTGGAAGGCTGATGAGTTTCGCATCCGGGTCAATGACAGGGTGGCCGACAGGCGGCCCGCCTCCACAGCACTGGCATTATGGACGCCGCAGACGACCCGGCTCTCACCATAGGCGCGGCCGCGCGCCAGGATGGCGGTCGCCCGGTCGGGCAGCAATTCGGCCAGCAGCATCGCCCAGGTCCAGCCCAGCGTCGTATGTCCCGACGGGTAATCGAAACTGTTGGTCACTTCCGGTGCCGGCTGGCAGATGGGGCCCTGGTCGATGAGGAAAGGCCGTTGCCGCTGGAAATGCTGCTTGGCGACGTTGTTGGGCCGGGCCGTGTCCCGGGCCGCCGTTACCAGCAGCCGGGTTGTCACCGGCACCAGTGCGGGCGTCAGCTCGATCCCGGCGGCGCAGGCATAATTGCGCAGCATGTCGGCCGGCGCCTCGCTGACATCGTTCTTCGCCCATTGCCAGCGCGGGGTGTCGGCCAGCACCCGCGTGGCGCGGAAGATGGCGCGATCCGCTTCGTACCGCGCATCCCCGCTGCGGGGTGCGGGCGGCAGGATGGCCAGCAGATCGATGGCGTCCTGCGCCAGATAGGAGGGTGACGGCATTGTCTCCGCCTGGACCCGCAGACCGGGTGCGAGAGCGAGACAGGCGAGAAAGGCCGCAAGCGCGGGACGATATCGCTTCATGGGAACTCCTTTGCTGAAGGACCGTGGCGGGCGACCCGCCATAGCATGCCGGCGGCAACCAGGGTGCCTCCAGCAACCAGAAGACAGACCAGAGTAAGCTGATCCGGTGTCATGGTGCCCTGTGGCCCGGAACCCGGAACCTGGACATCCAGGCTGAACCCCAGCAGCAGGCCCCCGATCCCGGCCGCCAGTTTCGACACCATGGTGAACAGGCCGACCATGGCGTGGGCGCGCCACCATCCCTCAGGTGACGCGCGCACCACCTGCGCCAGTTCCACCCAGGACAGAATCGTCGGCACCGTCAGGCAGACGCCCAGAAGGATCAACCCCAAGGGCCACGCACCGCCGCCACCAACCAGCACGGGCAGACCGAGACAGGCCGGTGCGGCCAGCAGATAGGAGAATGCCAATGCCCGCGTCGTGCCCAGCCGATCGAGCAGCGGTCGGGCACACCAGGCGGCCACGAACCGTCCGACCATCAGCAACGGCATGGCCAGCGTATCCAAGCCTGTGGCTGTCCATTGCAGATGCGGCACCGCCTTACCCATCAGACCCAGGCCGACCGCGCCGATGACCGTGACCAGACAAAGGCTGGCAAGGCCGGGCGCGCCCGGCATGGCTGGCCCGGCAGCGGCCGGGGCGGATGTCGCCGGCAGTTTTTCCACCACCCGCACCAGACCCAGGCACGGCACCATGCAGATCAGCGCCACCAGTGCCGTCAGGCTCAGGACCAGTTGGGTCAGCAACCAGGACGTGGTGGCATCAGCAAAGGGTGCCGCCGCCAGTCCCGCCGCCACAGAGGCGAGCCCATGCGCGATGGTGCGCAAACCCGCCAGTTCCGCCTGCGTCCGCGGGGTTTCGGCCAGCCGCGTCATCATGGCGTTGTGGGGGACGTCATAAAGGGAGAAGCAGGTCCGGAACAGCACCCCCGCCGCGACGACCAGCGGCCAGGACGTGCCGGGTGGAACCAGCAGCCCCGCCAGGAAGAACAGGCATGCCCCCGGTGCGGCCACTGCCATGGCCGGCACCAGCGACGCTCCCCGCCGCAACCGCCGGTCCATCCAGCCGCCGACCAGCGGATCGGCCACGGCATTCCAGACCAGCCCGGCCAGGAAGACCGCCCCGGCCACAACCGGGCTCATGCCGGCATGGCGGATCAGTACCAGGATGGTCAGGACATCGGCCAGGGTCCATAGCAGGCTCTTCCCCAGATGCGCCAGCGCATAAACCCTGAAGGAAGGAAGCCGGATTCCCGCCGGTGCCTGCATTACCGTCGCCTCCCCCGGAACCGTCACTGAACGAACCCTATGTCAGGTAGCGGATACGGTTGAAAGCGAACATATCCTTGAAGGTGCAGAATTCCGGCGCGTCGAGCAGGATGATCGGAGCGGCCTTCGCCACCATCGCCATCCATTCACCCATGGCCTGCCGCACGGACTGGGCCTGTATCGCGGACAATTCCCACAGGATATAGGCCAGCGAAATATGGAATCGGTATTCCTCGTGCCGGGGCGACCGGATGCCGGTCGCCGCCGACAGCCGGTCACGTAGGCGCCGCAGCCTAGTATTCTCGGCATCGTCGACGGGCAGCAGCGGAATGGTCAGGGCATTGCCGGCGATGCCCGTCCCTTCCAGATCGACCCGCATGCGGATGGGCAATTGCGTGTCCAACGCAAAGCCCTCCAGGCGCCGCCCAACCTCGCGGTGGCAATCCTCGATGGGACTGTCCAGCGGCAAGCCGGGCGGCCACAGGCCCGCCGTCCGTGCCGTCTCATTGGCCCCGTCGAACAAGGTCATGTGATAGCTGGATGGCGGCAGGGCCGTAATGCTGGCGGCAAAAGGCTGGGCCGGCAGGACGCGATAGATGTCCAGCAGGGCGTTGAAGCAGGCCGCATTCTCGCCCTGCTGCGGGATATGGCAGACGATGGTGTTGCCATGGAAGGGGCTGACCCGGCCATCGGCCTGAAACTTGCGCCCCACCTCCGTCGTGGGCCGTCCCCTGCCCTCACTCGCCCGCGCCATGGATGGCAACAGCACGCCAGCACCGGCAGCCGTCCCCAGGGCCATGAGTTGCCGGCGCCCCAGCATGATGTCCTGTCTCTCACCCATGCTCAGAATTCCTGACGGATATTGGCGCCGAAATAGCGGCGGTCGTCACGCGGCACGAAGCGCACCACGCCGCTGCCGAACGTGTTCAACTGCGTGGAATAATGCGTGTCGGCGATGTTGCGGGCCAGCAGGGTCACACGAAGCCCCTCGCCGCTTTCAAAGCCGATGCTGGCATTCCACAGGCCGAAGGCCGGCTGGACCGTGTCCGGGGTCTGGTTGATGGAATATTGCACCTTCGACTGCCAGCTATAGTTCGTGGCCAGATCCACGGTCCAGCCGCCATCCAGCGGGATTGTGTAATTCGCGCGCAGGTCCGTCTTCCAGTCCGGAGAGAAGGGCAAAGGCCGGCCATTCACCTGACAGGAGGCCGCCGTACCGGCGGGGCAGGTGAACTGGTCGATCCGCGCCTCGATCCGGGCGGCGACGGCGGCCAGGGTCAGGTTCGCGATGGGCCGTGCCGACAAATCCGCCTCGATACCGCGGGTTGAGACGCGGCCGGCATTGATCAGCCTGGTGACAGGCGAGCCATTGTAAGTGTCGAAGAAGTTGACCTGATAATCCTTGAAACGGCTGAGGAAGGCCGCGAGATTGACCTGCAGGCGCCCGTCCAGGAACCGCGATTTCAGCCCGGCCTCATAGGCGTTCGACGTCTCCCCCTTCAGCGCCCCGGTATCCTGGGGCAGCATGCTGAACGCGATGTTGTAGGCGGGTCCCTTGTAACCACGCGACCAGGTGGCATAGGTCATGGCCGTGTCGGACAGGTCATATTGCAGGCCCAGGCGGTTGGCATAATCGGTGGGCGTGGTGGAGCCGCTGCTGGTGAAGCCGACCTGGATGCCAGGCACCGGCACAGGCGAGGTGGAGACGCGCTTGAAATCATAGCGCAGATCATCCTTGACCAGCCGGAAGCCGGCAATGGCCCGGAGATCGTCCGCCATGTTCACCGTCGCCTCACCAAAGACGGAGTAATTGTCGTTGGTCACGCCATAATCGGCGATGCCGGTATGGACCGTGCTGCCAGCCGCCGACACGACAGTAGTGTCACGGCGATACCGTTCCTCATTCTCCGCCCGCATGTAATAGAGGCCGACGATGTAATCGACCAGATTGCCCTTGGGCGAGGCCAGCCGGATTTCCTGGGAATATTGATCGAAACGCAGGTCGCCGCGGTCATGCTGCTGCGGCAGGCCGGCCAGGGCACGCGGCAGCCGGTCCTGGTCCTGGAACTGGGTATTCTCCCACCGCCGCCAGGCGCTGATCGCGGTCAGGTCATGGTCGCCGATGCGCCAGTCGATCTGGGCGGACAGGCCGCCATTATCGTCGCGGACGCGCGTGTCATAGTTGCTGTTGATCTCCCGATTATCGGCACTGGCCACGACCGGCCCTAAGGCGGCGGCGAAAGCCGGGAAGTTGGTGACATTGTTGGTCGGGTAGGCGGTCAGGAAGGTGCGCGTGACCACGCCCTGCGGCGGGGTCGCCGTGGCATGCATGAAATCGGCGATCAGCATCACCCGCAGATCGTCGGTCGGCAGCAGTTCCAGCTTGGCCCGTGCACCCGCCCGCTCATAGCCGTTGACCGTGCGCCCATTGAAGACATTGGTGACATTGCCGTCATACCGGCCCCACAGCGCCGTCAGCGATGCCCGTGCCTTGTCGGGCGACAGGGCACCGGAAACGCCGGCCCGCAGCCGGCGCTCATTCCCGCCACCGAACCAGCCGGCATCGACATAGGCCTTGAAATCCTCCGTCGGAGCCCGCCCCACAATATTAACGACGCCGCCCGAGGCGTTCTTGCCAAACAGCGTTCCCTGCGGACCCCGCAGCACCTCGATCCGCTCAATATCCAGCAGGTCCAGCGTGGCCTGTCCCTGGCGGGCCAGCACGACACCGTCAATGACGGTGGAAATGGTCGGCTCCACCCCCGGCGAGGTGGACACGGTGCCCAGGCCGCGGATGAACAGTGCCTGATCCTTGTTCGACGCCGCCGTGCGGAAGTTCAAGGTGGGGACGATGTTGGCGATGTCGCGGATATTGTTCAGGTTGTTGCGCTGGACATAGTCGCCATCCACCACACTCACCGCTACCGGCACGGTTTGCAGTGATTCCGCCCGGCGGGTGGCGGTGACGATAATTTCCTCCAGCGTGAAACCTTCCGCCTCGGGTGCCGTCTGCGCGAAAGCGGCGACCGGCGCCAGGAAAGCGATTGCGGCACCAGCCAGCATGGCGCGACGCGAATTCTTGATGACGGGCATTGGTACTCCCTCCCCCTCTGATCAGCATGGTCCGGAACCCATCACGCGCCAATGCCACAAATTGAACTTGCGGCTTGTGCATTGATGAGCCCTGTCGGCCGTCTGTCGAATTAATTACACTCGTTGTATGTATCTTTTATGACGAACTGGCAAGCGCTATTTTAGGTCCCTGACCGGAGCCGCATCCCTGGGCAAGGACCGGCAAAGGGTGCAGACAATGTGGAAATACCCATGCAAACATTGAAAAACATCGATCTTCCGCTGCTTGCCGATCGCCCCTTGACCCAGAGCGAACACCGGATTCTCGATCTGCTTTTCCGGGGCGGACCCGCAACACAGGCCCGGATCGCCGAGACGACGGACCTCACCCAGCAGTCCATCTCACGCATCATAGGTGGATTGGTCGATGACGGCCTGGTTCGTACCGGCGACAAGGTGCAGTCGGGACGGCGGGGCTATCCCAGCGCCGCGCTGGAACTGGTGCCGGAATTCGCCTTTTCCTTCGGCGTGTCGATCATGACCGACGCGATGGCCGTCACCCTGGTGGATTTCACAGGCACGATCCGGGGCGAATGCCGGCAGGGTTTCCTGTCGCTGTCCGTCGGGCGCGCCATCGACTGGCTGGCCGGCGCCATGGCGGGGCTGCTGCCCCTGACCGGCGGCCGCCCGCTGGCCGGGATCGGTATCGGCGTTCCCGGTTCCTTCGTGGGCGAGGGATCGGGCTTCAACACGCCGCACAGCCTGGAGGAATGGGCGAATATCGACATTGCCGGCCTGTTTCAGGAGCGGTTCGGCCTGTCCGCCTTCGCCGACAATGACGGCAATGTCGCGGCCATGGGGGAAAGCCTGGTCGGCGTCGGCCGCTGGGCCCGGAGCTTCGCCTATCTCTATATCGCGTCCGGTGTCGGCGGCGGCGTGGTCCTGGACGGGGAAGTCTGGCGCGGCCGACATGGCAATGCGGGGGAATTCGCGGGCGGTCTGCCGGCCAATATCTACCCCTTCCCCAATCTGGAATTGCTGCGCCAGCTTGTGGCGCGCCAGGGGCGGAGCTTCGACACGGTGGATCAGTTGATCGACGGGTTCGACCCGACATGGCCCGCCATCGATGACTGGATCGCGCGCGTCCGCGACAGCCTGTCGATCATCGCCTCCAACGCTACCGCCATCCTGGACCTGGACGCCGTTGTCCTGGGCGGAAGGATACCGCGCCCACTGGCCGAACGCGTGATCCCCGCCATCGAGCTTTACGATCAGAAGCGCCGCTCACAAAAGCGGCCGACAGCCCAGATTGTCCCGGCCGAGGCGCCGGGCAATGCCGCCGCCATCGGCGCCGCCATGCTGCCGCTGAAGCAGCGCTTCTTCAAAGCGCAGATGTAAAGCCGCTGCCAGCCCCGCTGCACGGCTTCGCAACGCAACTATGCCAGCACGGCCAAGATCTTGGTCTCCTTTCAAAGCTCGGCTGTCGCCCGCTCCAACCACGCCGAATCCTCCCCGCCGAGCAGGGGTGTCAGTTCCGACCGCACCCGCGCGTGATATGCGTTCAGCCAATCCTGCTCCTCGCCCGTCAACAGGTTGGGATCGATCATACGGTGGTCGATGGGACACAGTGACAGGGTCTCAAAACCCAGCATGGGCTGCTCGGCACCGGCAATATTCACCGACACCACCAGCTCCAGGTTCTCGATGCGTATGCCATGGGAGCCGGGCGCGTAATAGCCGGGCTCATTCGACAGGATCATGCCCGGCTGCAAGGCAGTGAGGCTGGGCTCCTTTGTGAATTTCTGCGGCCCCTCATGCACCGACAGGTAGGAACCGATGCCATGTCCGGTGCCATGGTCGTAATCCAGGCCCTGCTGCCACAGGAACTGGCGCGCCAGGGTGTCGAGCTGGCTGCCGGCGGTGCCGGCGGGGAAGCGGGCGCGGTTCAACGCGATATGGCCCTTCAGGACCAGCGTGAAGTGGCGGCGCGCCTGCGGCCCGACATCACCGACCGCCAGGGTGCGGGTGATGTCGGTGGTGCCGTCCAGATACTGCCCGCCGCTGTCCAGCAGGAAGACGCTGTTATTCTCGATGCGGCGGTTGGTGGCCGGGGTCGCGCGGTAATGCACGATGGCGCCATTGGGGCCGGCCCCGCTGATCGTCTCGAAGCTGGGACCCCGGAAATCGGCGGCCCCCTGGCGGGCCTTGTGCAGTTTCTCAACGACGGTCAGTTCGTCCATCTCGCCCTTCGGTGCCTCGGCATCGAACCAGCACAGGAAGCGGACCAGGGCGGCGCCGTCGCGGCGATGGGCGGCCCTGGCGCCCTCGATCTCGGTCTGGTTCTTCACGGCCTTGGGCAGGACGCAGGGATCGCCGCCCTGGTCCAGCCTCGCCCCGGCGCTGGCCAGCCGCTCCACGACCCACAGGGCCGCGGTGCCGCCATCCAGCCGCACCTTGGCACCGTCCACCCCCAACCGGTCCAGCGCGCCGGCCAGTTCGTCCGGGCTGCGGATGGAAACCTGGTTGCCCAGATGCTCCTCCAGCCCCGGCGCCAGCTTGCGGCGGTCCACGAACCAGTCGACATTGCCGTCGGCGCGGATGGTGGCGAATGACAGGGGCAGCGGCGTGCAGGGCACGTCGGCCCCGCGCACATTCAGCAGCCAGGCGATGCTGTCCGGCTGGGTCAGCACGGCGACATCGGCCTTCAGCCGGGCCAGGGCGTCGCCAATATCTGCGCGCTTGTCGGATGCCGAACGGCCGGCAGCGGATAGCGGCTGGATATTGACCACGCCCAGCGGGGCGGGCGGCTGGTCGGTCCAGACGGCGTCAACGGGGCTGCCATTGGTCGCCACCAGTTCCACCCCGGCGGGCGACAGGCTGGCGCGCATCTTGTCCGCCCAGGCGGCCGTATGCATCCGGGGATCGAAGCCCAGCTTGGCGCCCGCCGGCAGGTTCAACGCCGCCCAGTCGCCGTGGAATTCCTCGATCAGGTGATGATAGGAGAACAGGGCGCCGGACACTTCCTGGCGGGCCTGGATCGTATAGCGGCCATCGATGAAGATGGCGGCCTTGTCCAACAGCACGACGACGGCACCGGCGGACCCGGTGAACCCGCTGATCCAGGCCAGGCGGCTGCCGCGCAGGGGAACATATTCGCCCTGATATTCATCGGCGCGCGGCACCACGAACCCGTCAAGGCCCCGGCACTTCAATTCGGCGCGCAAGTTCGCCAGCCGGGCGGCGTGGTCGCCCCTGGCCGGATCGGCGGGGCGGCCGATGGTTGCGCGCAGGGCCGTCAACTGTTCCGACGTCGCATCCGACCGGCGGGCCGAAACAAGGTCCAGCCAGGCGTCGGGCAGTTCCCCATCGGGTGCGGCATTGACGCCGGCGATCAGGTCACGGATGGCGACGACGGACCGGTCGATCCCGTCGGCGTGCAGCAGATCGGCCAGGGTGGCGTCACCCTGGTAAGAAAGGATGGTCAATTGGCGGTCTCTTCCGTCGTGATGAAACACCAGACCAGATGGGTATCGTCCAGAACCTGACTGGCCTGGCTCTGACCGGCCGGGATGGAGACGACGTCGCCAGCGCGCAGCACACAGGTCCGGCCACCCGACCGTGTTTCCAGCATGCCGTCCAGGATGATCGTCACCTCATGCCGTGGATGGGCGCTTTCCCCCAGGGCTGGCATGCGGGTGCCCTTGGGCAGGAATCCGCTGCCCAGTTCGAAGGTCACGCCGTTCGGCCCTTCGAGTTTCACGATGCTCTTCAACGGCCCGTCATCGGGGTAATGGAACTTGAAAACATCCATGGTGCATTCCCTGCCGGCGCCGGGCCCACCCTTGCGCGAAGGGCGGGACCCGATCCGCCCTGTCGTTAGAATTCCACGCGCAAATCCATGCCAAAGGTGCGCGGCCGGCCCTGGAAGGCGTAGTCGGGGACCACGACCTCCTCGTAATATTTCTTGTTGGCGAGGTTCCGGCCCCAGAAGGTGAGCGTCCAGACATCGTCCAGCGTCAGCGAGGTCCGCAGGTTCAGCAGGTCGAGCGGATCGCGCACGGGGATGCCGACGGGATCGCCGCCCTCATGCATATATTTGCGTCCGCGATGTTCCCATTCCAGCCGCGTCGCCAGTTCCACCCGGTCGGTCAGCGGTACATGGTGCTGCAGGGCCAACTGGTAGGAAACCTTGATGTTCATGGGCACCTGGTTGCCCTCCGCCACCGGATTGGCGTCGAAGCGCTTGATCTTCGCATCGGTGAAGCCGACCCCGCCCATCAGGTTCAGCCCCTTCATCAGCCGCGTGGCCAGTTCCAGTTCCGCGCCCTTGATCTCCACCCGGTTGATGGGGGTGACGATCTGCGCATTGACCGCCCCGCTGAAATTGAAGGCCTGAAGGTCGTCGACATCGGTGTAGAACAGCGAGGCATTGACATGGGCCTTGCCGTCGAACAGCCGTCCCTTGAACCCCGTCTCATAGGAAACGGACGTCTCCTTGCCATAGACGGACTGGGCGATGGGTTCACCCGTGAAGGGAGACACCTCCGTCCCCGGCGCATTGAAGCCGCCGCTGCGGAAGCCGTGGGAATAACTGCCATAGAAGGTGTAATCGGCACTGGGCCGCCAGGTCAGCGACAGTTTCGGCTGCCAGCTATCAAAATCAGCTTTGCGGCTGGCCGCGGCCAGGATCGGGAAACCATAGCCGTCAACACGGTAGGGGTTGGGGCGCGGGTCGGACTGGTGGCGTTCGTCCAGGTCATACCGCAGGGCGGCCGACAGCTCCACCTGCTCCGTGACGTCGTAGTTCAACTGCCCGAACGCCGCATAGGCCTTGTCGCGGTTGTTCTCCGCGAAATAGGTGCGGGTCTGGTTCGGCGTGGCCGGGTCGAAATCCAGGCGCGGGATGATACCGATGCCCCGGTCCTCCTGCGTCGCGGTGATCAGGTCGCGATGGCGGCTCAGGAAATAGGCACCGACGATATATTTGAAATCGCCGCTCTGGTCGCTGGTGAAGCGGACTTCCTGGCTGAAATTGCGGATATCGTAATCCTGATAGGTGGTGTTGAAGGCCGCCAGTGGCGCGCCTGCGAAATGAAGCTGCGGGGCGGCACAATCGAACGGCCGGTCCATGCTGCTGCCGGGGCCGCCGGTGCGAATATCGATGCAATAGGTGTTGGGCGCGTAATCATAGCCGTCGAAGGTGACCAGATGGTCGACCTTGCTCAGCGAACTGATGGCGGTGAAGGTACCGTATGCCGCCTCATAATCGATCTTCAGCGCCGCGTCGGAGAGTTTGCGATCAGTCCAGCCCGCATTGTTGGAAATGGGGGCCAGGACATGGTTGGCGATATAGTCGGCGTTCAACACCGTACGGTCCACGTCGCGGCGCGTCGTCGGGCGCACGAAATAGGACGAACCAGCCTGCGTATCGGCATAAAAGCCGCGCAGATCCACGGTTAGCGCTTCCGACGCCTTGTAGATCAGGCGGCCGCTGACCGTCTGCTCGTCCTGGTCATCGACATATTTGTCGAGGAAGCTGTTTTTGATCAGCCCCCGCGACCAGGTGCCGGAGGCCGCGATCTTGGCCAGCAGCACATCCTCGATCAGCGCACCGCCGACCGCGGCGGAAACCTTGCCCGTATTGCCGTTGGCGATGCCGACCTGGGCATGGCCCTTCAACTCATCCCCCGGCAGGCGGGTCGTGATGTTGATGGCGCCGGCGATGGCATTACGGCCATAAAGCGCACCCTGCGGGCCTTTCAGCACCTCGATCTGCGTGATGTCCAGCAATTCCTGATTGAACTGCAAGGGGCTGGATTGCAGCACGCCATCGACCACGATGGCCATCGGCGCCTCGCCATTGCGCAACTGCCCGATGCCGCGCACGGAGATGGAGGTGGTGCCGACATCCTGTGACTGCGTGATCGACACGTTCGGCGTGAGTGCGATGAAATCCGCCGGTCGGGTGATCCCGGCCTCCTGGATCTGCTGATCGGTGAACACGGTCACCGCGACGGGAACATCCTGGAGCCGCTCGGAGATTTTCCGGGCCGTCACCACGATCTCCTCAAGGGCGAGATCCTGGGCCACGGCCGGCATCGTCAACGCCATACCCGAGACAAGCGCCAGGGCCGACACGGCCGGCGAAAGGACGCGCATTGAAGCCTCCATATGGGATTTGATTTTTTCTGATTGTGGGATGGCTCTCCCTCCCCACAAAAGTCCCATACATCAAAATTTTTGACAACAGAAAAAATTCGATCCGTCGCGCTTAATTTGCACCCGGCAAAGCGGCCGCCGGAGCCTGGAAAGCACGGGGGTCGGCAACGGCAAAGGGCCGGCACCCGCATGGCCTGTCCCGCCATACAGATGCCGGCCTTTGAACCCGCAGAGACCTGCGCGATCAGACCTGACCATTACCGGGGCGGTAATGCCGGCGATACTGTTCGGGCGTGATATAGCCGTCGCGCAGATCCTGTTGCAGCAATGCCTCGTCCCGTTCCGCCGCCGGGCCCCAGCCGCCACCCGTCGCCGTCACCATGCGCACGACATCGCCCTTCTCCAGGCGCAACTGCGTGGCCTTCCCATAGGTTTCCGGCGTGCCATCCGAGCGCCCGCCGTGCAGCAAGCGGATATAGTTTCGCGATCCCGCCCGCCCGCCGGCGGCCCCCCAGGGGGGGAAGCGGTTGCGGCCGAAACTGCCGGTGAATTCGGCGCTGTCGCCCTCGATGCGGACATCGAAGACCACGCCCTTGCCGCCACGATGACGGCCTTCGCCGCCCTCCTCATCATGCAGGGCATATTGCTCAACATGCACACCGTAACGGGCCTCGATGATCTCCACCGGGATATTGTAGGTCTCGCCGTCAGCGACAGAGAACTGGCCGTTCTGCCCGTCACGGTCCTGCAGGGCGCCCCAGCCGCCGACCAGCGGCGTCACCAGGATGGTGGGATCGCCGGTGACGGGGTGGGTGCCCGAAAGGATGATGGCGCAGACCGACAGAAGATGCCCGGCCGGCAGCCGGTCCGGCACATGTTCGGCCAGGGCCTTCCAGATCAGATCCTCCGCATAGAGCATCGTCTCCCAATAGGTGGAGACCGGCGCGGGCCGCCTGGCGGTGAAGATCGTCTCGTCCGGGCAGACCACGTTCAGCGCGCGAAAACAGCCGCCATTGGCGGGGATCTGGGGATTGGTCAGCGCCTTGAAGATGGTGCGCACGGCGGAAACCAGACCGGTACGGGAATTGTTGATGGGGCCGAAGGCCTGCGGCGCGCTGCCGCTGAAATCCGCCGTGAAACTGTCATCGGTGATGGTCAGCTTCACACAGACGCGCAGCGGCTCCGTCCGGATGCCGTCATCGTCGATCCAGTCCTCGGCAAAGAACTCGCCCTTGGGCAGGCGGCCGAACTCGGCCAGGGTCATCCGCTCGCCATAATCCAGCAGTTCGCGCATCGCCTGCTGTACCTGTACCCGGCCATATTTGGCGCACAGCGCCAGCAGCCGCTGTTCCCCGACATTGTTGGCGGCGACACCGGCCCAGAAATCGCCCATCGAATCCTCGGGCAGCCGGATATTGGCGCGCAGAATGTCCAGCACGGCCTGGTTCGGCTGTCCGCCGGCGATGACCTTCACCGTGGGCAGCTGCAGCCCCTCCTGATAGATCTCGCGGGCGTCGGTGGTGAAGCTGCCGGGGGCCTTGCCACCAACATCGACCCAGTGCGCCTTGTTGACCGTGAAGGCGATTAGCTCGCCATCGGCGAAGACCGGCTTGGCCAGGGCCACGTCGGACAGGTGGGTGCCGCCCCCCTCGTACGGGTCGTTGCTGAGGAAGACATCGCCGGGCCGGATGCCGTCCGGGCCAGGGAATTTCTTCAGGATGTCGCGGACCAGACTGTCGATCATGCCCAGAAATACGGTGGTGCCGTTGCCCTGGGCGATCAGGTCGCCATGGCGATCGGTGATGCCCACCGAATAATCCAGCGCCTCATAGATGATCGGGCTCATGCTGACGCGCTGCAGCACATTGAACATCTCGTCGCCGATGGCCGTCAGCGCGTTCTTGATGATTTCGAGCGTGTAGGGGTCCAGGCGTTCTTGCGTCGTCATCTGTTCGTCCTCACAGCTCGATATGGATATTGCCGAAATCGTCCATCCGGACCTGCCTGCCGGGCGTGACGACCAGGGACGTGCTCTTGTCCTCCACGATGGCCGGGCCGGTGAAGCTCATGCCCGGTTCCAGCAGCGACCAGTCATAGACATCGGCCCGGTGAATGCCCGCCGCGTCGAAATCCACCTCGCGCGGGGCCTTGCGCGCCGCCGCGAGATCACGCCCGGTCCGGGCCAGACGCGGCAGGGGCTGCTTGTCGATCTCCGAGATGGCGACGACATGGTAATTGACGATCTCGACATCATTGGGCAGGCGGAAGGAATATTCCTGCGCGTGCGCCTTGTGGAAACCCTCGATCAGCGCGGCCAGATCGGCGGGGCTGGTCAGGTTTCCGGTCACTTTCACCTTCACCGTATGTTCCTGGCCGCGATAGCGCAGGTCGGCATAACGCTCCATGCGCAGCGTGTCGGCGTGCATGCCCTCGTCGCGGGCGCGCTCCAGCCCTTCGGCCTCCAGTTCCGCGAAGGCCTGCTGGATGACTTCAGGCGCCGTCTGGGACAGGTTGGCGGGCCTTGTCTGCAGGAAGTCGCGGCGCAGGTCGGTCATCAGCATGCCCCAGGCGGAGAAGACCGACGAATGGACGGGGATGATGACCTTCTTCGCCATCAGTTCCTCGCCCAGCGCCACCGCATGCATGGCCCCGCCGCCACCAAAGGCGATCAGGGCGAAATCGCGCGGGTCGTGGCCCTTGCTGAGCGACACCAGCTTCAGCGCGTTCAGCATGTTGGCATTGGCGATGCGCACGATACCGCGCGCGACGTCGCGGACCGTCCCGCCCAGCCGCGCCACCAGCTTTTCAAACGCCTTGTTCACGGCCTCCATGTCCGGGCGCTTTTCCCCGCCCAGGAACAAGTCGGGGCTGATGCGGCCCAGCACCAGATTGGCATCCGTGGTGGTGACATCCGTCCCGCCATTGCCGTAGGAGGCGGGACCGGGCGAGGCGCCGGCCGACTGCGGGCCGACATGCAGCCGACCGCCCTGATCGATCCAGGCGATGGAGCCGCCGCCATTACCGATCTCCACCAGTTCGATCACGGGGGTCCGGATGGGATGGCCGGGATTGGCCCGGTCCCATTCGATGCGGTATTCGGTGGTGATGCGGACCTTGCCCTCATGGATCAGGGCGCATTTCGCGGTGGTGCCACCGATATCCAGCGCCACCAGATTCGGTTCGCCGATCTGGTTGCCCAGCGCCATCGCGCCCAGCATGCCGCTGGCCGGACCGGATTCCACCATGGTGATCGGGTTGCCGATGGTGCCGCGCAGGGTACCGACGCCACCGTTCGACTGCATGACATAAAGCGGGCTGCCCAGCTTCAGTTCGGCCAGCCTCTCGTCCAGTCGCTGGAGATAGGAGCGCGCGATGGGCTGGATATAGGCCGACAGCACCGTCGTGCTGGTCCGTTCATATTCCCGCCATTCGCGGCAGATGCTCTCCGACGTCACGACATCGACCTGCGGCCACAGACGCCGGATTTCATCCGCCACCCGGCGTTCATGCTCGGGGTTGAGATAGGCGTGCAGGAAGCAGACGGCGACGGATTCCACCTCCGCCTCGCGCAGGCCCTGGACGATGCCGGCGACCTCCGACAGGTCCACCGGCACGCGCACATGGCCCTGGCTGTCCAGCCGTTCGGTCACCTCGAAGCGCAGATGCCGGGGAACGAAGCTGGAAGCCTTGCGGAAAGCCAGGTTGAACAGGTCCGGCCGGTTGCCGCGCGCGATCTCCAGCACGTCGCGGAAACCCCGGGTGGTCACCAGACCCGTCCTGACGCCCCGCCGGGACAGAAGCGCATTGATGACCACCGTCGATCCGTGCGCAAAAAAGTCGAATTCGGCCGGATCGAGGTCGGCTTTGATGATAGCGTTGATAACGCCCTTATCAAAATTCGGTGGTGTCGTATCAACCTTGACCTGCCTGACACCGGCGTCACTGAAGACAACAAGGTCGGTGAATGTTCCACCAACATCTGTCGCTACCCGCATTTTATCCCCCTACGGAGCTCTCCCTGGCGCCGTTTCGTGAGAGCTTTCACAACCGGCGCCGCTTTGCTACAATGATGATGTCAAAATTTTTGATGTAGTGCAAATTTTTTATAGACTGAAATCCGGGACAAGAAGCATCGGCCTGCAGGCCGGCGCTTCGACGGACTTTCGGTGCGTGGGAGGCAAGGACATGATTTTCGAAGCTGGCCAGGGTGAACGCACATTGCCCATCGGCGCCCGCCTGAAGGCCCGGCGCAAGGAACTGGGCATGACATTGATGGATCTGGCCAAGAAGTCGGGCATGTCGGCGCCCTTCATCTCACAGGCCGAACGCAACCAGACCACGCCGTCCATCGTGTCGCTGATGAAGCTGGCCAAGGCCCTGGACGTGGAAATCCAGTATTTCGTGGAGGTGCCGCAGGCGCAGGAGGTGTTCCATTACGCCGCCCAGCCGGTGCCGATCCAGGTGGACTCACCCGTCGATTATTTCGATCTCGGCTCCGCCCTGGAAGGCCGGCAACTGGATGCCATCCTGATGCGTGTGCCGTCGGGACACCAGTTCCCTACCGACCAGCGGGAGGGGGAGGATTTCCTTTACGTCGTGCGCGGCACGCTGGTCGCGGAGGTGGGGGGCCAGTCCGCCGTGCTGGGCCCCGGCGACAGCATGCATTTCGATTCCCGCGTCCCCCACAGCGCCCGCAACGAATCCGATGAGGATGTGTTCCTGCTTTATGTCGGGACGCCGTCGATCTTCCGGTAAGCGGATCAAATCTGCTTCCCGATCGCCTCCAGACCCCAAAGCGAACATCGAATTCTTAATCTGCCTTTTGGGACGCCCCCGCGACACAGGCCCTGATAGAGGAGATGACGGACCTCACGATCTCACGCATCATAGGGGACTGATCGATGAAGGCCTAGGTGGCACCGGCGGCAAGGTGCAGTCGGGGCGGCGGGGCTATCCCAGCGCTTAGCTAGAGCTTGCGCCGGAATTCGCCTACTCCTTCTGCATGTCGATTATGACTGACGCCATGGCTGTCACTCTGGTGGATTTCACCGGCATCATCCGGGTGAATGCCGTCGGGGTTTTCTGTCACTGTCCGTCAAGCGCGCCTCCGCCGGTGGCGGCGTTCCTGGTTCCTTCGTGGGCGAGGGGGTTGGCTTCAACACATCGCACAGCCTGGAGGAATGGTCGAATATTGATGTTATCGGCCTGTTCCAGGAAAGGTTCAGCCTGCCCATATTCACCGACAATGATGGCAATGTCGCGGTCCTGGGTGAAAGCCTGGTCGGCATCGGCCGTTGGGCCCACAGCTTCGCCTATCTCTATATCGCGTCCGGCGTCGGCGTAGTGCTGGATGGGGAGGTCTGGCGCGGCCGGCATGGCAATGCGGGGGGATTCGCGGGTGATCTGCCGGCCAATATTTACCCCACCCCAATCTGGAGCTGCTGCGCCAGCTTGTAGCACGCCACGGGCAGAGCTTCGATACGGTGGATCAGTTGATCGACGGGTTCGATCCGGCATGGCCCGCCATTGATGACTGGGTCGCCCGTGTCCGCGACAGCCCGTCGATCATTGCCTCCAACGTCACCGCCATCCTGAACCTCGACGCTGTTGTCCTGGCGGGAGGATACCGCGGCACCATGCAGGACACCGTTATCAGCTCAATAAAGCGGTCCGCCGGGCGACATCGATGAAATGTTGTGCGATTGGCGGGAGGTTCGTCGCTTCCCATGCGACCGCGAGATCAATGCAAGCACTGAGGTCTTCAACCCGCCGGAAGCATACGTCCTTCCATGGCAGGGTGGCGGCCCAGGCTGGCACCAAGGAGATGCCGTCGCCTGCGCATACGAGAGCAAGCGCCGTCAGCGTTGTATCGGCGGACCGGCTCTGGTTGAGGTCCAATCCTGCACCTTCGAGCTGTTGATCGATCTCATCGAATGCATCGCGCAAATCACCGCGGGCGATGCGGATGATGCATTCCTTCTTCAGATCATCGAGATGCAGCAGTTCAGTACGAGCGAGCGGGTGATCCGTTCGCATCGCCGCAACGAACGGTTCTCGCCGCAATGTCTCGACGCTCAATGTCCCCGCATTCTTCGGCGGCCTCAGAAGTGCTACATGCAGGGCACCTGTCTCGACGGCGGTGACAAGTTGCGGACTTTCCCTGCTCTCGATATGGATCTCGGCCTTCGGATAGCGACGGCGGAAGCTGGCCAGGACGGATGGTAGAAATTCAAAGGAGGTCGGCAGTATGGCGCCTATTCGGATACTGTTGGCGGCCTGTCCCGCTTCGGCCCGAGACGTCTCGATGGCGCGATCGAGGTGGAGCAGGATCGCCTCGGCCTCCGCCAGAAACGACCGTCCGGGGCCTGTCAGCAAGACCCTGCGTGTCGTGCGTTCGACCAGACGGAAGCCGAGCTTGCCTTCCAGGTCGCGGATCAACTGGCTGAGCGCCGGCTGGGTCATGTTGAGGCGCTGCGCCGCCCGCCCGAAGTGAAGCTCCTGCGCCAATACGCACAATGCGTGCAGATGCCTCACCTCGGTCGAACGGTTCACCATTGCAGGCTCAGTATCGGTAGAAGGGACGCTCGCCCAGGGTCGTCGTGCGATGCATGACCCTGGTATACCTGCCATCCCACCCGTCGCGGCGATGCATGGTGCAGCGATTGTCCCACATGATCATATCGCCATCCTCCCAGACCTGCTTGAACTGGTTAGCGGGTTGGCGAACATGGTCGAAGATCTCCGACAGCACGGCAGCGCTCTCGTCAAGCGGCAGGCCAACGATCCAACTACTCTCGCTTTCGATTCCGACATAGAGGCAATTGCGGCCGGACTCCGCGTGGGTCCGGACGATCGGATGCCGCATATGGGCCCACAGGCGGATATCGGTGGTTTCCGGCGCCTTCTGACCCGCGCGAATGCGGCCGGCGCCATCGAATATCGTGGTGGATTGGATCAGGCGCCCCTCCAGAATCTCGCGCAGCGCCGATGGCAGCCGGTCATAGATGCCGTACATGTCGGCGAAATAGGTGTCGCCGCCCTCCGGCGGGAGTTCGATGGCGTGGAGCAATGCCGCGGCCGGCGGCCGCTCATAAAACCAAGTGTCCGTATGCCATTGCGCCTCGCTGTTGCCCATGGTTCCCGCGACCTTGCCATCGACCTTGGCATTGCCGATCACGAGAATCTCCTCATGGTCCGGATGTGCGCCCTCCTCGCCCTTCAGTTGGCGGGGATGCTTCACAAACTCGCCCAGCATTCCGGTCAGGCGAACCTGCTGTTCGTCCGAAAGACGATAGCCGCGGAAGCGGACGACACCGTGATCCAGCCACGCCGCGCGCAACTGGGCGACCTGACCGTCATCAAACCGCTCGAAGTCGAAGCCCAGGATGTCGGCCCCGAAGCCGTTGCCCAACGGTACGATTTCCAGCGAGGTGTCGGCCCGGCGGGGGATCGATGCAATAGCAGGCATGATCATGATGATTTCCTTGAAAGTGGCTCCCTGATGGTGATGGACCGTGCCATGGATTTTGCGCGGCAATAAATTATCAATCAATAGGATTGATAAGTACTGCCTATTTATAGGCGCAGGGCCCGGAAGTAGAGGCCGTTGTCGCCGGCTTGCTCGAAGGCCCGCGCCGCGCGCCGTGCATTGTCAATGACAGGGTCGACAACATTGGGGTTGGCGTTCCGCTTGCGAACGGCGGCGATCTGCCAAGGCAGGAACTCCTGCGGGATATCGTAGATCGATAGCCGCCCTTGGCTGACCAGGGTCGTCGCGACCGCCACGGGCAGCGCCGTCACGCCGACACCCCGGCTGGCCAGATGCGCGCAGGTCGCCATGCTCAGACCGACATCGATCCATCGCGGCTGGAACGCGTCCGCCCCCGTCACATCATGCCAACGGAAATATTCCAGCATCTTCTCATAACGATAGCTGTTGCGTGGCGAGCGGATGATTGGAAGCCTGGTCAGGTCCAGAATGTCCTTCACTGCGCCGGGCGACAGAAGGTCGGGCGATCCCATCCATTTGACGGTGAAATCGCAGATATGATCACTGACGAGCATGGGATCGCTCACCGGCTCCAGTACAAGCGCCACGTCGATATCGCCATTCTGTAGCGCCGCCATCAGATCGCTGAGCGGCCCCGTCCGGATTCCGATGTTCAAGGAGGAATCGATGCTGAGATTGTTAAGAAATTCAGGTAGCCATGACATGGCGATAACGTCCGTCACCCCGACATAGCCTGTCGTCGCCGCAGATGCCGCCTGCCGGGCCTCGTCCTCTAGTTCCTTCGAAAGCACGACGATGGCTTCGCATTTGGCGAACACCCGCCGCCCGGCATTAGTCAACTCAAACGTCTTGCCGCTACCACGATAAAGCTCGGCACCCAGGTCACGCTGCAAGGTGGCCATCCGCATCGAAACCACCGGCTGGCTGACGCGGAGCCGCTTGGCCGCCTCCGAGAAACTCCTCAGCGTCGCAAGCCAGTAGAACGTCTCCAGGAAGCTGATGTTCATGACCATGACCCCATATTTGGCTCATGGATGAGTATATGATTTTCTTATAAAATCTTTAAATATTTCATTCTTGAATATGAGATGATTCACTGCGAGACCGTCATTGAAAAGTCACGAAAACAGGGGGCTGAAGATGGTCGCGGATTGGAATTCACGTTTCGGCAGGATGCGGGAAGCCCTGCTCATCGCGGTGGGAAGTACCGCCCTGATGACGGTACCAGCCACCGCGCAGACGGCTGGAAAGGGTCAGGCCGACAGCCAAGATGTGATCGAACTGGAGGAAATCGTCGTTACGGCGCGCAAGCGGAACGAGAGCGTGCTGGATGTGCCGATCGCGATCTCGGTGTTCAGCGCGGACAAGCTGGAAAAGGCCAATGTGAAGGGATTGCAAGACCTGCAAAACACGGTACCTGGCCTTTATTATCAGGAACGCGGCAATTTGCAGACCTATGTGTCGATCCGCGGCGTGGGCGGCGACGCCCGGAATATCGGCCTGGAAAGCGGCGTCACCATTGCCGTCGATGGTGTCAGCAGCGGCCGCTCCAACGCATACAATATGGACTTGGCACAAATCGCCCAGGTCGAGGTGCTGCGCGGCCCACAGGGAACGCTGTTCGGTACCAACACCATCGGCGGCGTGATCAATATCACGACAAAGCGCCCCTCGGACGACGTCGCGGTCAGTGCCGATGTCAGCTACGCCAATTTCGAGACCGTCCGCACGACCGTTGCAGCCTCCGGGCCGCTTTCCGACACCCTCTTTGTGGGGGGCACCGTCAGTTCGTGGAACTCGCGTGGCTACATCTATAACAGCATGACCGGTTCCTGGGTGCAGGGACAGAACCGCATCGGCGGTCGTCTTCAGGCCCAATGGGTCCCGACCGACCGCCTGGAGATCTATGTCACCGCCGACAAGACCCGGGATCGTCGGGCGGAGGTGCTGACCCAGATCGTCGCGCCCTATGTCGGATACGCCGCAACGAACGTCCCGCGGGATCGCTATACGATCACGGCAACGTCGCCCAACAAGGACGACCGGGACATGACCGGGGTCAATGCGACCGTGGATTATGCGCTCGATGAGGGCTTCGCGATCAAGTCGATCTCATCCTACCGCGTCGTGAAGACCGACGTGGCCAGCGATGGCGACGTGTCGCCGCAACTCCTCTCCGCGTCCGGCCCCTACACCGACGATGCGAAGTTCTTCACGCAGGAACTGCGGCTCGTCTCCCCCGCCGACTGGAAGCTCCGGTTCGTTGGCGGTGTTTATGCCGCCAACACGGATGGCAGTTCGTTCCGCTTCCTCAATTCGGGCACCTTCACCACAACGCTTGATGCTGGCATCAAGACCGAAACCTATGCGGCCTATCTGAATGGCGATTTCGACGTCACCTCGTTCCTGACGCTGAACGCGGGCGTGCGGCAGAACAGCGAGAAGAAGGACGGCCATTTCCGCCAGGTCCGCTCGAATTCCGCCGCGCTGACCTATAATTTTCCCGATCTTGACCGCAAGGATGACGGGACCTCCTGGACCGGCAGCGTCAAGCTGAAACTCAGCCCCCAGGCATCGGCCTATGCCACCGTCTCGCGCGGCTTCAAGTCCGGCGGCTTCAACACCGACACCCTGGGCAGCGCCGGTCTCAGCGCCAGCAGCCTGAGTTTCGCGCCGGAATCCGTTACGAACTATGAAGCCGGGCTGAAAACAATGCTTTTCGACCGGAAACTGGGACTGAACGTCGCCCTGTTCCAACTCGACTATTCAAATCGCCAGGTCCTGCAATTCAACGACGCGGGCCCGGGCACGCTTCCCTTCATCACCATCCGCAACGCGGCATCGTCGCGGACCAGGGGCATCGAGATCGATGGGTCACTGGTTCTCCCTGCGGGCTGGTCGGTGGCAGGATCGTTCAGCTATCTGGATGCCAAGTACAGGGACTTCGAGAATGCGACTGCGGCCGGGGCCTCATATACAGGCAACTATACCGAGCAGACACCGCGTTATACAGGATCGGTGGCAATCGACAATGTCACGCCGGTCGGGGACGGCCGGGCTCTGTTGCACGCCGATGCCAGCTACAATGGCGTGACATATTTCGACGCCGCGAATAATCCGCTGAATGTCCAAGAAGGCTATTGGCTTTTCAATGGGCGCGTCGGGTACGAACGCGAGTTGTCGTCGGGTCAGAACACGATCGGCATCTTCGCGTTCGGCCGCAATATCACCAACAAGGACTATTTCCTCCTGAAGCGCCAGGCCTTCGCGGGGAACCAGGGCCAGTACGGGGCACCCCGGACCTATGGCCTGCAATTGACCTACAAATATTAAGGCAATCGGGCCGGCGGCAACTCACTGGTCGCCGCCGGCCTTCTACGGCAGGACGCAGCATGAGCAATTTTGAAATCAATCCAATGCCGTCGCCGGTCGACGGCAGGCTGCTGGAGCGCCTCTCGCTGGCCGAGGTTGCGACCATCGGCCATTGGCGGCGGTGGGGATTTCCCGACCGGGGCATCAAGCGGCTGGTGCCGGGACGCACGGTCGTGGGCACGGCGATCACCGTGGCCTGCCCCAGCGAGGACAACAGCATCGTACATTATGCCTTGTCCCTGCTGCGGCCGGGCGATCTTCTGGTGATCGACCGGCTGGGTGATACCGAGGTCGCTTGTTATGGTGGCGTGGTCAATTTCGCCACCCGGCAGCGCGGTGCGGCGGGTGTCATCATCGACGGCCCCTGCACCGACATTCGTGAAATAGAGCAAAGCGGCTTTTCCGTATGGTGCCGCGGGGTCTCCCCGCGAACTTCCCGTGCTTGTGGAGCGGCGGGACGCCTGAACATTCCCGTCAGCATCGGCGGCACGGTCGTCATGCCCGGCGATGCATTGCTCTGCGACGATGACGGCATCCTGGTCCTGCCGCCCCAGGATGTGGCGGAGGAAGCGGAGAATGCCATCGCGCACCAGGCGCGGGTGGAAGGCATTCGTGCCGCCGTGGCAGCCGGCGGCTGCCTGCCGGAGATCAACGGGGTCGCTGCGAAGATCCTGGCCGGAGGCGACCCGTCATGAAAATGGCCGTCATCCAGATGAATATCGTCAGTGATGTCGCAACCAACCTCGAAACCGCGAAAGCTCTGATGACCCGCGCTGTAGAGGAAGAGGGAGCGGATTGGCTGCTGCTGCCCGAACATTTCCAATGGGCGGGGGGCAGCGTCGCGGATCGCAAGGCCTCCGCCGAGTATCTGGGCGAAGGACCCGCCTACCAGATGTGCGCCTCGTTCGCACGCCAGCACGGCGTGTTTGTCCATGCCGGCAGCCTCTATGAGAAACTCGCGAATAATGATCGCATATTCAACACGAGCGTTGTTTTCGATCGCGCGGGCCATGAGTTGGCGCGCTATCGCAAGATCCATCTCTTCGATGTCGTGACGCCGGACGGCACCAGTTACAAGGAATCCGACACGGTTGCGTCGGGTGACGAGGTTGTAACCTACGTCGCCGACGGGATCACGATCGGATGCTCGATCTGCTATGATGTCCGTTTTCCGGAACTCTATCGCAAGCTCGTGGAAAAGGGCGCGCAGGTCATCGCCTTGCCGGCCGCATTCACCCTGCAAACCGGCAAGGATCATTGGGAACCGTTGATCCGTGCCCGGGCCATCGAGACTCAGACCTACCTAGCGGCCTCCGCGAGTTTCGGGATGGTCGCGTATGAGGGCCGCCAACACTGGACCTACGGTCATTCGATGATCGTGGACCCCTGGGGGCACGTCGTGGCGCGGGCCTCCGACCGCTCCGGTTATGTTGTCCATCGTTTCGATCCGGACGTCCTGGAACAGGTGCGACGGGGCATACCGCTTGATGTGAGCCGCGCCGCAAGGGTTGGCGACCTCTAGCCCGCATCACGCGCAGGATCACCAGTGAGGAACCAATGGATAGAACCATTCAATGGAAAAGCAGATACACGGTCCTCGCCATCCTTTTCGCGACCTCGATCGTCTCCTTCATGGACCGCATGGCCATGTCGGTGGTCATCCCCTACATCAAGGCGGATTTCCAGCTGAGCGCTCTGCAGAGCGGCATGGTGATGAGTGCCTTCTTCGCCAGCTACTCGCTGTCCCAAATCCCCGGCGGGCTGTTGGCTGACAGGTTTGGCGTGCGGAAAGTCACGACAATTGCCATGCTCTGGTGGTCGGTCTTCACCGCCATTACCGGTGCCGTCTCCAATTTCTCGCACATGCTGGTTACCCGGTTCCTCTTCGGCCTGGGCGAGGGTGTCTATCCGGCCTGCGCCTTCAAGACAGTCGCAATGTGGTTTCCAAAACGGGAACGCGGCACCGCGAATGCCATCATGCTCTCATCCAGCCGCATGGGTGCGGCAATCGCGCCTTTGGCGGTGGTCTGGATCATGAGCTTCGGGGGATGGCAGACCGTCTTTTTCAGCCTCTGCCTTCCGGGAATCCTGATGGCATTGATCTTCTGGATATTCATTCCCGGCAAGCCCTCGGAGAGTAAACGCGTCTCCCCCCAGGAGTTGCAGGAGATCGAGGCGGACGTGGAAGAGGTGTCCACCATTTCCAAATCGAAGGTCGGGCTGCCCGAGGTGCTCAAGGACCCGATGATCCTCCGCTTCTGCTTCATATATTTCACATTCGACTTTGCCTATTGGGGCTTCACGTCCTGGTTGCCCACCTATCTGGTGGAGGAGCGGGGCTTCTCGATGGTCCAGATGGGCATGGCGGCATCACTGCCATTCATTGCCGGGACGCTGGGCTGCATCGGTGGCGGATGGATTTCCGATCGCTTTTTCGCAAACAACCGGCGCCTTCCGATCATCCTGACGCCACTCATTTCGGCCGTTCTTCTCTATCTGACCTACGAGACGCAGTCGGTAACGCTGGTCATGGTCTACCAGACGTTATCGGGCTTTGTGTTGAACTTCTTCTTTGCGTCATTCTGGGCGCTGCCGATCAGCACCGTGCCGAGAAGCCGCATGGGCGTTACGAGCGGAGTCATCAACACGGCAGGCCAGGTGGCCGGCTTCCTTTCACCGGTCGCTGTCGGATATATGCTGGAGATTACCGGTGGCCACTTCAGTCTGACGTTTGGTGTTCTTGTCGTCTCCCTGTTGGTGGTGGGCGCGGTGGCGCTTTCCATTCCAACCTCGGCCCGCATCGCTCGCGAAACCGCCAGCGCAGACTGAACTACCGAACTGAGAGATGTCCTACGATCCGATCGATTTCAAGCGCCCAGGACTTCGTATGAAGCCAAAGCATTTTGCCTCGTTTTATCCTCATCCACTTCGATCCCCAATCCAGGTCCGTCCGGCAGGTAAACCATGCCATGCCTGATGAACGAGGCGAAGTTGGTCACGTCGCCGGTCAAACGTAGTACCGATCGGAACGAGTGGCCGATGTCGAGGAGATTGGATGTTGTCGCCGCGAGATGCAGCGATGCCGCCTGTGTGATGCCTCCCTCTCCCATCGAATTGGCGTAGCAGAGGATACCGTTCTCCTTGGCCAGATTGGCCAGAGCTTGCGCACGAAGCGGGCCTCCGTTTTTCGTGATCTTGATGCTGAAAACTTTTGCGGCGCCCTGCTCGATGATCCGCTTTGCACTCGCCATGCCCGTCAGGCTTTCATCAGCCGAGATCAGAAGCGGCGTGCTCCTCTGCAATGCCGCCATCCCTTCGATATCGCCTTTCGCGATCGGCTCTTCGACGAAGAACAGAAGGGAATCCTTCACGCCGGCCAGGAATTCGGCGGCCTGTTCACGGGTCCATCCCGTGTTGGCATCCGCCTTGAACCTGACGCTCTTCCCATAACGCTCGTCAAGTATCGCCACACGCTTGATTTCGTCGGGGATGGCTGCGGATGGAGAGCCCATCTTCAGCATGAAGTCGATATAGCCTTCCTTCAGCTTGGCATCGATGACGGCGATATCGTCCTCGGCCGTACCGTTGTTCAATGGGTGCGAAACCGGCAATGATTGGCGAATGACTTTTCCCAGTAAATTCGCGACCGGCGTCCCCAACCTCCTGCCCTTGATGTCAAGCAACGCGATGGAGACGGCACCCTTGGCCAGGAGATGCTTTTCGGGCTGGACCTGATCCAGAAGTTCATCGATATGAGCGGGCTCGGGATCCTCCTCACCCAGGACGATCGGCAACAATTCATCTTTCAGAACCCGGATGACATCATCTGCGCTCTCTTCCGTAAATGGCTGCTGCGGATTGGCTTCGCCCCAGCCGACATTGCCATCGCTACCGGTCAGCTTGAGCAGGACAGGAAAAACATCCGTCAACGTGCCGTAGGAGAGCTTATAGCCTCCCAGGTCGTACCGATGCTTGAAGATATCGGCCTTGATGATCCGGGGCATTTCTGGAATTCCCTCAATATTATGGATGGACTGGTTCAGCGACCGCGTCGTCGTCTCTTTGTCTCGGCAGAGTAAACACCAGTGCGCAGGACATCAGGATTGACCCGATCATGAGCGCAAACGCGGTGCCAAAATCCCCGCCGGCGGCGCCGACAAGAAAGCCGACCAGTATCGGCGACAGGAAGGCAGCGATCTGCCCGGCCATATTGATGAGGCCGGTGAGGACCCCCATGAGCGACCTCGGCATCGTCGTGATGGGAAGCGCCCAGAAGGTGGATGAGAAAACACTCAGAAAGAAGCCGGTGAGTGTCTGGCAGACCACCAGTACGATCACCGATGAGGCGGTGAACGTCAGATAGAGGAACAATGCGGCTGCAAGTTGCGTGGCGATAATTGGAATCCGGCGATTGTCGCTGAAGAAACGATCGGACATCCATCCACCGAAGAGGCAGCCAACCGTGGCCGCGAAGAATGGCAGCGAGGCGGACACTCCCATCTCCACCGCCGAGAATCCCCGAGCCTCCACCAGATAGGTCGGGAGCCAGCCCGTGAATCCCCAATTGCCGATGTTGAAAGTGAAGAGCACCAGGAAGTAGCGCAGGATGCCTGGTTCCCGGAGTGCCGCAGCAAGTCCCACGCCGGTTCCGGCCGTCGACACTGCCGGACGCTCATCGCCCGTGATTTCAGCCAGTTCCTCCGGCGACACTTTCGGACTCCGGGATGGATCATCCTTCACCAGCAGCCAGAACAAAATGGCGACGATGACACCCGGCAGGAAAAGGGCATAGAACACCGTCCGCCATGTCCCGAAGGACATGACTGCTACTACCAGCAGGGGCGCCAGCGCTCCCCCGAGGGGCGTGGCCGCCAGTTTTACCGCGTTCGCCGTCGCTCGTTCCTTGGCCGGGAACCAGACCGCCACCGCCTTGAACGCCGAGGCTGGATACACGCCTTCGCCGAGCCCAAAAAGGAAGCGCGCAACCAGCATGAAGCTCAGGCTTGTCGCCGCCCCCGTAAGCGCCGCGAAGGTCGACCACCACACCATCGCCAACGCCGTGACGCGACGAACGCCAAAACGGTCGGCAAGCATCCCGCCTGGTACTTGCGAGAGAGCATAACCGGCGAAGAACACGCTCATCAGGACGCCGCTCTCCAGCGCGGTCAGCTCAAGGTCCTTGGCGATGAACGGGATTACCGCCGAAATCACCATGCGATCCATGAATGAGATGATTGCAGTAATGAACAGCACGGAAAGGACGGTGTGGCGTGTCCTCCAGCGATGTGATCGGATCATCCTCTAATCCTTCCAGTACAAGCGTGGGAGGTGCTTCGCATCATTGGTCGATCAACGGCTTGAGATCGGCCAGCTCGCCGAGCGAAACTGGCTTGAGCGGGGGCCGGATATGATAAAAGCCGACATCGGCTGGATCACGCTGCTGCGTTTCACTAATGATGCGCATTACCGAGTAGCCGCATTGCCGCCCCTGGCACGGCCCCATGCCGGAGCGGCTCGCCGCCTTGATCTGATTGGGTCCCGGCCGGCCGATCCTGGCGAGCGACCTGATCTCCCCGGCGCTGATCTCCTCGCAACGGCAGATGATCGTATCGTCCGCAGGCGTGAAGATCGCGGGGCGCGGTCTGAACATGGCGTCAAGAAACGGACGTGCCGCCAATTCCTTCGCGAGCCTTTTCCTTACAGGGCGCGCCGCTGCGATGACATCTCCTTCGGCGATACGGTCCAGATCAGCCGCGACGCGCAGCGCAGCGAGTTCACCCCGCAGCAATGCCGCCTTCGCGCCAGCGATTCCCGCGCCGTCGCCCGCCACGAAAAGGTTCGGCTGAGACGTCTTGCCCCATGAATCAACGACCGGCCTGAAGCAATCCTGCCCCGCATTCCACTCGACCGCGCAGCCGAGCGCCATGGGAGTGTGAATGTTCGGAACGACGCCTTCATGGACAAGCAGCGTTGCGGCATCGGCAGTGACCGTCTTTCCATATCGAGTTTGATATCGCAGGCGCTGTAACCTGCCGTCGCCGATCGCCTCCAGATCAGCCACGCCGCGCACGATGTGAGTACCGCTGGCGACAAGCTTCGCCATCCAGGTGGCGCCCTTCAACAACTCATCCCAGGCGCGGAGCGCGCGCGGCAAATGACGTACCGCTGCCCGCCATTGCCCTGGAGGGGTTGTATCCAGATAGCCGGCGAGTTTGCCGCCGGCACGCAGGAACTGGACAGCATAAAGAAGAGGCAACGGCCCGCAGCCCGCAATCCAAGTCGGCTCCTCGGGAATCTGCGCTGCCGTCTTGAGAAGGATCTGGGCGGCACCCACAGTCACGACGCCAGGCAGGGTCCACCCGGGAAAGGGCGCGGGGCGTTCCTGTGCGCCAGTGGCGAGAATCACGCTCTTGGCCTCGATTGTCTCTGCCACGCGCTTGCGGCTGAGATAGGCGCGATAGCCCGGTTCGATCTGCCAAAGCTGGGCGCCTTCCAGATAGTCCGCACCGCTCACCCGAAACGCTTCGACGATTGTTCGTCCTTCGACATAGGAGGGGCCGAGTATGTCGTCGCTGCGCGTGCTGCGCTCGACCGCGCGCCAGATCTGGCCACCCGGTGCAGGTTGATCGTCGATGACGGTGACGCTCAGCCCATAACGGCGCGCCGTGATCGCCGCCGCCATGCCGGCCGGGCCAGATCCAACGATGAGGAGATCGACGGCGCTCACGAAATGCACTTCCGCGCGCCGCGCTGACGGGAGATGCGCATGCCATCGCGCACCGGCTCCAGGCAGGTCTGCACCGACGATATCCCGTCCACTTCTGCCAAGCATTCGAAACAGACCCCCATCATGCAGTAGGGCGCTCGCTTGCCTTTCCCGACCGGTGACAGGCGCGACCAGGGTTCAGCCTGGCGCATCAGCACAGCAGCCACGCTTTCGCCCGGTTCGGCCACAACGGGTTCGCCGTCGATCTGGATTGTGAATTGCCCGGAGCCAGGCTCATGCAGCTTGCGAAACATGGAAACGCCTATGGTGAAAGACATCGAGTGCGGCGGGCAGACGGCCCTCCGCCATGGATCGGGCAAACATTCCGGCATGCGCGGCGGCAAGCGTGATACCCGAATGACAGAGCGCCACGAACACCCCCGGATGGCTGTCCGACTCCGCATAGATTGGGTGGCCATCCGGCGTCATGACCCGCAGCCCTGCCCATTGGCGGACCAGCTTCACCTCGCGCAGGCCCGGAATACGCCGGAGCGCATTGGCACTGAGCACCGCTGCGGCCGCCGTGGTCGTCGCCGTATCAAGTCCTACCTCCTCATGGGTGAGCCCAATCAGCACCGAACCCTCGCGGGTCTGGCGCATGCCGCTCATCGGAAAGGGCAGGAAAGGTTCAATCCGCTCAGTGACCAGAATCTGTCCTCGCTGCGCCCGGATCGGAATATCAAGCCCGACCTGTGCGGCGAGCGCCTTTGTGCCAAGGCCGGCGGCGATCACCACGCGACCCGCCAGGATACGACCACCCGCATATTCGACCAGTGTGCCCCCGGTTCCGTTCGACCTGATCGATGTAACCGTGGCACCCCCGCGCAGCACGCCACCGCGCTTCACGATCCCGGCATGAAGCGCAGCCAGAAGCCGCAGCGGGTTCACATGGCCGTCATCATGGCCGAAGGACGCCCCGATGACGTCCTTGCCGAGCTTCACCTTCGGTAGCTTCGCCTCCAGTGCTGCACGGTCGAGCATCTCCCAGGGCGGCATTTCCTCACCGAGCTGATCCCGCAGACGGGCCTGCATCCTGCTGCTGCGCTCGAATTCGGCCTCGCTCATGCTGATCATCAGCCCGCCGGTGCGATCATAGTGGAGATCGATCCCGGTCTCGTCCTGCAATGCGGAGCAGAATTCCGGCCAGCAGGTAATCGCTTCGCGTGTCAGGATGCGATAGCCGGGCACATCGACGCCCTTACCCTGCTCCCAGACAAGTCCGAAATTGGCAACCGCCGCCCGGAAATCACGATCGCCGCCGTCGAGGACGGCAACGCGCCGACCAAGGCCCGCCAGGCCATAACCAATTGACGCTCCCACCGTGCCAGCACCGATGACAACGACATCCGCTTCTGTGTCCATCCTGTCCATCCCTTGCATTTGACGAAAGTAAGCCGCCATGATCTATTTCGTCCAAGTGGAAAATCTGCACACACTATTTGTGGAGCTTATACTATGGCGCGGGAGGTCAACCTCAGGCAGATCGAGGCTTTCAAGGCGGTGATCGAAACCGGCACCGTCAGCGGCGGCGCGGAACTGCTGAACATGTCTCAGCCCGCAATGAGCCAACTCATCGCCCATCTGGAATTGGATTCAGGCCTGAAGCTGTTTGATCGCATCAAGGGACGACTGGTTCCGACCGAGCGAGGCATGAGGCTTTACGAGGAGATTGGGCGAATCTTCGCGGGTGTCCGGCAAGTGCAGAATGCGCTCGACGCGATCCGGCGCGAGGAGCAGAGCGTGCTCACCATTGGTGTGATGCCGGCTCTGGCAAGTTCATTAATTCCACAGACGCTGCCTGCCTTCATGAAGGGCAGTGGCAACGTCTTTTGCTCGGTTCAGCAGTTGAGTTCACAATGGATATTGGATCGGTTGGTTGCTAGAAAGCTCGACATCGGTCTCGTAGGTGCCGGCTTCGACAACCCGTACGTCATCACCGAACCGCTGATGGAGCACCCGCTTGTCTGCATCATGCCGAAAGACCATCCCCTGACGGCAAAATCCGTCATTGGACCGGATGATCTACAGGACGTGCCTTTCGTGACACTTCATCCCGACACCAATATCGGGCGGCGAGTGCAGGACATGTTCAAACATTACAAAATGCAGCCGCAAACCGTGGCAATCGTCAATATCGCGCCGACTTTGACGGAGTGTGTCGCTGCTGGACTTGGGGTGTCGCTGGTTCACCCATTGTCCGTCACAGGAAGCAGTGGGCGTATCGCTGTGCGCCGGTTCGAACCGGAAATCCTCTATTATTTCCAGCTTTGCCGCATCCCCGACGCACGCAATGCCAAGATCATTAATGCCTTTGCGGAGCAACTTCAGTTGGCCGCAGCTGAAGTGTCTCGATCACTATGGATAGGTGGCTGATCCGATCGCTTCTTTGCGCCGCTGCGGTGGCGACCACCCATAAGTCTTTCCGATGCGATGCAACTGCATCCCTATTGGACGAGCCTTTACGGCACGATTAATTCTCGCGCCTCCGAGCGGTACATCGCTCCCGTATCCCCGAGAGGCATCATTCATGAACGACATTATCCGCTTCGTCACCAATGCACGTCGTGGGCGCGCCGTGGTCCATAACGGCACAATCTTCATCGGCGGTCAGGTCGCTGATGATCGCACCCAGGACATCTGCGGCCAAACGGCCCAAGCATTGAGCAAGCTCGACACAGTCCTCGCACTGTGCGGCAGTGACAAGAATCGTCTGCTCTCCGTGCAGATATGGCTCAAGGACATCGGGCGCGACTTTGCCGGCATGAACAAGATCTGGGACGGATGGATCGATCCAGAGCACGCGCCGTCAAGAGCGACCTGTCAATGTGAGATGGGCGCGCCGGATGTGCTGATTGAGATTATCGTGACAGCCGCAGCCGCAGATGCGAATTAACTTGGTTCTGCGAGAAAATATCAGAAGCCATAATTCAGAAGATACGAGAATAAGAATGCAGAGGACGGCTTTCTGTATTCTGAAATATCGTACCAAAGTACGCAAAATCTGTTTCACGCGGCTGAATATGCGCCTGTCTTATTGAGGTGTTTGAGGATTTGTTCGTCATGATGGATCGGCTCCTGCTGGCTCCACTTGGACAGGATTGCCGGCAGAATATCGTGGGTGAGCAGGTTTCGTCGGGCCGTGTCGCCGTTGTTATCGGGTGAAGGGAAATGAAAAAGCCCTTCAGCCCGGGATTCCTCCACCTGGCACGGCAAGGCGGATTATCTGGCCCAGGTATAAGCTACACCAATACGATCCCCTGTTTTTCGACTTTGACATAGATAGGCCTGGATTCACACGATGAGGCATTGCACACATAAAAACGGGAGGCTCATGTGGCCAAAAAGGGAAACCACTGGTTCAATTCCCGTGCCGGACTGCTTGGCAGTGCCGGTACGGCCGGCATCGTCGCTTTCTGGTCCTGTAGCGGTGCCTTTGCACAGGGGGCCGCTTCTCCGCCTGCCGATGCGGATCACGACGAGGTTGTGCTTGAGGAGATCATGGTCACGGCCACTCGTATCCAGCGCAACGGGTACGACGCGCCAACGCCGACATCGGTGATCGGTATCGAAGAGATTGCAGCCAAGGCACCGGCCAACATCGCCGATTTCGTGAATGAACTCCCGGCGTTGTCCGGCAGCACCTCGCCCAAGGCCAATGTCGGTTCGCTCAGCGCAGGTCTGATCGGCATCAACGCGCTCAATCTGCGCAACATCGGTGCAAACCGCACGCTGATCCTGCTTGATGGCCAGCGTGTTGCAGCATCGACCCTCACCGGACTGGTCGACATCAACACCCTGCCCCAGGCACTGGTCAAGCGCGTCGACATCGTGACCGGAGGCGCGTCAGCAGGATGGGGTTCGGACGCGGTCTCGGGCGTTGTCAATTTCGTGCTCGACAAGGATTTCACCGGTATCAAGGGAACGGTGCAGGGCGGCGTCACCACCTATGGCGATGATCGCAACTTCAACGCTTCGCTGTCCGCCGGCACCCGCTTTGCCGAAGATCGCGGCCACGTCATGATCAGCGGCGAAGTCGCGCACAATGACGGCATCAAAGGCATTGGCGACAGAAAGTGGTTCAACAGCGCCAAGCTGTTCATCAATCCGGCCTACACCGCGACCAATGGTCAGCCCCAGTTGCTCAATCTGCCCGGTGCCGGCTTCGCCACTGCGACACCTGGCGGCATCATCACCTCGGGTCCGCTGCGCGGCACCTATTTCGGACCGGGCGGCACACCAGCCCAATTCAACTATGGTTCGATCGTCAGTGGCAATTTCATGGTCGGCGGCGATTACCAGTATGCCGACTTCGCCAAATCAGGCGATCTCGACCCCAGGCTCAATCGACAGAGCGTCTTCGGTCGCATCAGCTATGATCTGACCGATCATGTCACCATTTATGGGCAAACCTCCTACAACCGCGCTACATCACGCGTTGCCTCGCTTACCCAGTTCAACTTCGGCAACATTACCATCCAGCCCGACAACGCCTTCATACCGGCGAGTATCGCCTCTCGCGTGACTGCGCCCTTCTCGCTGGGCACCTTCAATCAGGATCTCGGCCCGGCCATCGCGACCACCCGGCGCTCGTCGCAGCGCTATGTGCTCGGCATCCAGGGCGATGTGGCAGCGCTCGGCAGTGACTGGAAATGGGATGTCTACGGGCAGAAGAGCATCAACAATGTCTACACCGACGGTCTATTGACGATCACATCGCGCTACAATCAGGCGATCGATGCGGTCCGCAATCCGAGTACAGGGGCGATCGTCTGCCGCTCGACCCTGACCAACCCAACAAATGGCTGCGTCCCCTACAACATCTTCGGTACCGGCGTGGCCAGCGATGCGGCGCGCAACTATGTGCTCGGCACAAGCTGGGGCCGCAGCAAGCTGACGCAGGAAGTGTTTGCCGGCACCCTGCGGGGCGAGCCTTTCTCCAATTGGGCCGGCCCGGTATCGCTGGCAACCGGCATCGAGCATCGGTCCGAGGCCGTGTCGGGTTCGAATGATCCCCTGTCGACAACGCGCTCCTACTTCGCGGGCAACTTTCTCGCCAGTTCCGGTTCCTATCATGTCACCGAAGGCTTTCTGGAAACCGTTGTACCGCTGGCGAACGAACTGCCGTTCCTGGAGAGCCTGGACTTCAACGGCGCGATCCGCGCAACCGACTACAGCACCTCTGGCTATGTTACGACCTGGAAGGCGGGCCTGACCTGGTCACCTGTCAGCGACATCTCCTTCCGCGCCACCCGATCCCGCGACATCCGTGCGCCTAACCTGGCGGAATTGTTCCAGTCCGGTCAAAGCTCAACGACATCTTTCGTCGATCCGTTCCGCGCCAACGCATCGACCACCGCGTTCCAAGTCACCTCGGGTTCAACGGCGCTGAAACCGGAAAAGGCGGACAGCTTGGGATTGGGTGTCGTCCTGAAGCCAAGTTTCCTGCCGGATTTCGCCGCCTCGGTCGACTATTACGATATCAAAATCCAAGACGCGATCCAAACGGTCACGGCCGCGGCGCTGGTCAATCAATGCTTCCTGGGAAACACTCAGTTCTGCTCGCAGATCACACGGAACACGGCAGGTGTGATCACCAGCGTGAATGTGCTGCCCGTAAACGTCGCCAGGCAGAAGGCGCGCGGTCTCGACTTCGAGGCGAGCTACCATCGCCCGGCATTCGGCGGGGATCTGAAATTGCGTGTCCTCGCCACCCGCTTTCTCGAGAATACCACCGATGACGGCATCACGCCGCCCATCGATACCGCGGGTACCAACGGTACCAACGGGACGGCCCGCAACACGCTGCCGAATTGGCGCTATCTGGCATCAGTCGGCTACGATTATGATCCGGTGTCCGTCTCGGTCACCGCTCGAGGCTTCAGTGCGGGCGTCTACAATACGACCTACATTGAGTGTACCTCGGCTTGCCCGGCTTCGACGGCCGCAAATATGACGATTAACAACAACCGATTGCCCAGTGCGCTGTATTTCGACGCCAACGTCACAGTGAGTATACAGCGCGACATTGACCTGTTCTTGGCAGTCGACAACGTCGCCAACAAGGATCCGGCGCAAATGGCGTATGGTCCCAGCGTTGGTTCGGCGCCACTCAGCGTCAACCCGTTGCTCTACGATGTACTCGGTCGCTCCTTCCGAGCGGGACTGCGCTTCAGGTTGTAACTCGCTGCCGTACACCGCAGCCGCTCAGCAGCGGCTGCGGTGCGCAATAATATGTTCCGATATGCGGCCATTTCGCTAATCGCACCTGCAGACAGCATTCAGCCATGAGAAATTTTACCAGAAGTATCTTTACGGCTCGCAGGCATCGTAGCGAGAGGCGATATGATGGCACCATGTGGAATAGTGAGCCATGATCGAGCTCCGCCACCTGCGTGCTGCTGTTGCCGCCATGGAGCATCGTGGCCTTCGCCGTGCAGCGGAAGCGCTGGGACTTCAACAATCGACCCTCAGCCGCTCGATCCTTGAACTGGAGAACCATTTGGGTGTCACCTTGTTCGAGCGCTCGAACAAGGGTGTTAAGCCGACACCCGCAGGCCAAGCCTTCCTTCATGCCGCAACGCAGATGTTGCGGAACATGACGGTGGTCATCGAGGGAGCTCGCAAAGTCGGCAAGGGCCAAGCCGGCCGCCTGACGGTCGGGCTCTGTACCACCTTTGCCAGCAGCCCGCTGCGGTCGATATTGCTGGAGTTCCTTCATCGCTTTTCCGACATGGAACTGGGGATCAAGGAAGGCAGCCGGCGTCAATTGACGGAAGGATTGCGGATCTACGAAATCGACATCGCTTTTCTGCTCGGACAGGCGCCAATGGACGATTGCAGCCTGCTGCCCTTATGGACCGAGCAGATCATCGCGGCATTACCCGAACAGCACCTGCTTGCCGGACGCTCACAGCTTTCCTGGCCGGACCTGAAAGGCGAAACTATTCAGATCAGCCGCCGTGATCCCGGCCCCGAACTGCTGGACCTCCTGAAAAGCAAGGTTGTCTCTCCCGGCGATGCTTTGGACATCTGCCAGCAACATACCAGCCTGGAGAGCCTGCTGACACTCGTCGGTATGGGTAGAGGCGTCACCCTGCTGACGGAAGCGTATACCGGCTTGCAGATGCCGGGTGTCGTCTACCGGGAGATTCATGATGGCAGAGGGCCGACGCTCATCCGGTGCAGCGCCTATTGGAACGAGGCCAATGACAACCCGGTCCGCAAGCGCTTCCTGACACTGCTCAAGGAACGGTATCCACCCTGGAAGCCGAATGGCGGCTGATCCTATTCGCAATCAGGGGCTCCAGCACAAGGTCGCGGGTCACCATCACCTTGACCGGAAAGCCCGGCCGGATGGTCAGCGTAGGCTGGATGCCAAGCTGGCGGCGGACAATCTCCTGGCCGGTCTGGCTGACGGTGTCCTGGCCACCCCGGCGTAGGGCCCGGACGAGAGCGCTTTCCTCATCGTCCGCGCCGGCTTCGGTGCCGATGCTCAGCAGGGTGGACAGCAGGGCCGCCTTGAACAATCCACCCCAATGATAGTCAGTGTCGTCCCCCAGTCCTGCCTGCCCCTGCGGATCAGTGCCGGGAAGCCCTTCCAGCAGGAGCGACCGACCGTCCGGCAGGATCAGGCGCGTCCAGGTCAGCAGCAGCCGGCTCTGACCGAAGGCAACCTGATTGTCATAAAGCCCGACCAGCCGTGCCCCCTGGGGAATGAGCAGGTGGCGGCCCGTCAGGCTGTCATGGACATTCTCGGTCACCTGGGCGGTGACCTGTCCCGGCAGGTCGGACCGGATACGGGTGATAAGGGCCGCTGGAATGATAGCGCCGGCCTGAAGCAAGTACGGCGATGGGGGATCGGCCAGACGTTCGCGGCTGACAACCTGCTGGTCGACCGGCGCGTCGAGGAAGGCCTGCTGCCGGTCCGGTGCCTGCGTCGGCGCTGCGCTGCCGCCATCGGAAATGGCTGATGCAGTCTGCTCCGGCCTCGTTGTCTCTTGGGACCGGCTGTTGCCGCCGACAAACAGCCGGCTCATCCGGGCCGCCTCCTGTTCCTGGATCAACGGCTGCTGCCGCGGATCAGGCAAAGGCATCGCCGGTGCTCCGTCCGCCTGCACTCCCTGTTGCAGGGCGAGCAACGGCCGGCCCAGGTCGCCTGGCAGCGGCGGACCCAGCCTGGGAGCGTCACCATAATCACGTGGCAGGCCGGCGATGCCGTCCGCCGTCGCGTGACTGTCGATATTGTGCCGGTTCGGCAGGATTTCCTGACGCCGCTCGCGCAGCGTCATGACCAGGATGGCGCCCAGTGTAAGCCCGGCCACCAGGGCCGCCAGCACCACCACCCGGCGTGACAGGCGGACGACGCGCGGCGGGGCCGGCCGCAGCCGGAGGTCCACGGGTTCCATCGGTGCCGCTCCGCTCATGAAGGCCGCTTCCCGTCGCTGCGAGCGATGCGAACCACCTGCTGCGGTTCCGTCCCCAGCCGCAGTTCCGCCGCCGCGAACAGGCGGTCGATGATCATGTGCCGGCCCCGTACCCGATAGTTCACCAGCTCGCCCTGTCCTTCCGGCCCGATGACCAGCAGCGGCGGCATCTCGCCCTGGGCGATGCCGGCAGGGAATTCGATGAAGACCTGCCGGCCATCATCATAGGCGCGCAGCGGCCGCCAGGGCGGTTCGTCGCCATTGATGGCGTAGCGGAAGTTCAGCGCCGTCACGTCGATGCCGCTGGCGATGGGCTCGGCCCCCTCGGCAGCCTCGTTGCGGCGGCGGAGCGCGAGGAGTTGGTCCTGCGGATAGAGCCAAGAGACCGACGCCATGTAGGTCTCCTCGATCGAGCGCAGTTCAAGATGATAGGTGCGACGGTCGGTGTTGATGACAAGATTGGTGACTAGGCCGGGCCGGGTCGGCTTGACCAGGACATGGATGCGCTTGGCCGCGCCGCTGCCGCTCTCGGTGTCGCCGATGATCCAGCGCACGGTGTCCCCGGCCGCCACGGGGCCGCTCCCGACCAGACGCTCGCTCTCCTGGAGAGCGATGTCCGTCACCTGTCCCGGCGCGGCGTAGAGCTGGTAGAGGGCGCCTTCGCTGTAGGGATAGACCTGCATGGCGTTGATGTAGCCGTCGCGCACCGGCTCTACCCGGGCCGCCGCATTTGCCAGCGCCACCCGGCTGGTGGTGTCGGGCGGTTCGGCGGTCACCGGCGCCGGCTTCAACTGGCCGGGCAGCGGCAAGAGCGTCGGCACCTCGACCAGTTCGATGGGCCGGGCCGTTTCCGCCATCGGCACGGCCGGAACGGCATCATCATAGGCGATGGCAGGCGGCCGGCGGGGTGGCGTGGCGCAACCGGCCAGGACTGTTGCCAGCAGCAAGCAGCCCGCCAGGGGGAGTGTCGACGGCATCATGGGGTAAGCTCCTTCGACCAGTTGAAGGCGGTGACATAGATGCCCAAAGGGTTCCGGCGCAGCCGGTCGGCATCGCGGGAGGGCTGGATCGTGATGGTGAGGATGGCGGTCCAGCGTTCCGCGGTGGCCAGGGCACCATCGCGGTAATGGCGCTCGGTCCAGGCGACACGGAAACTGTCGTCCGACGCGCGCAGCACGCTGGCGATGTCGATGGCGACCTGCTGGGTGCCGACACGGCCGAACGGGTCGTCGGCGCGGGCATGGTCGTTGAGGGCGGCGGCCCCGCGGTCGCTGGTAAAGTCATAGGCGCGCAGCCAGTTCTGCCGCAGCACCACGGCATCGGCCGGCAGCGACCGCACCTGTTCGATGAAGCGGGCCAGGTGCCAGGCAACCTGGGCGTCGGTGGGGCGATAGTCGGCGACGGCCGGCCCCACAGCCTGGGCGGCGCCCTGGCCATCCACCTGCACCACCCAGGGGATGATGGTGCCGCGCGAGACCTGCCAGACCAGCGCACCCGCCAGCCCCATGGCGAGGCCCAGGCAGCCGAAGGCCATCAGCCGCCAGTTGCGGGCCTGCACGCGGGCGGCGCCGATGCGCTCGTCCCAGACCTGGGCTGCCCGCTGATAGGGTGTTTCCGGCTGCGGAGTGCGGCCGTAATGCGGACTGGCACGGCGGAACGGGTTCATCATCTGTCATCCTGCTGAAGGGGAACCGAGGCCGAGCCGCCGCCGCCATCACCGGAGGCGACGCTGTGCGCGGCCAGTGACGCCCCATGCGCCATGGTCTGCCGGTGCTTCATGGCCTGCGCCCAGGCGGGCGGGCCGGGTTCGGCAGGCACGGAAGAGGACGCCGGCGCGGTGCCGCCGCCAGCCCGGAAGCTATCCCGCATGGCCGCACCGGCCCTGGTCGCCGCCTGGCGCAGCGGTGATGTGGCGGCGGCGGCACCGGCCTTGCCGACCCCGGCCACGCCACCCTGCCGGTAGGCCGCCTGAGCGCCACCGGCGAGACGGGCGCCGCCTTGGGCCATGGCGCCGACGGCGCGGCCCGCACCCGCCACAGCCCCCAGCCCGGCACCGGCGCCCATGACGGCGGCAGCACCCAGGCCACCGGCGGCCAGGCCGGTACCGACGGCGGCCCCGGCCCCGAGTTGCGGCGCCCCGGACACCAGGCCGGTGGCGATGCCCGGCCCGAAGATGCCCAGCCCGAACAGAGACAGGGCGGCCAGCACCATGGACATGGCCTCGCCGATGGTCGGCTGCCGGCCGGCGAAATCGACGGCGAATTCCCCGAACAGGCCGGAGCCGATGCCGACGATGACGGCCAGGACCAGCACCTTGACGCCGCAGGCGACGATATTGCCCAGCACCTTCTCGGCCAGGAAGGCCGTACGGCCGAACAGCGCGAAGGGGATCAGCACGAATCCCGCCAGCGTCGTCAGCTTGAACTCGATCAGCGTCACGAAGAGCTGGATGGCCAGCAGGAAGAACGCCGCCACCACCAGCAGCCAGGCCAGCATCAGCACGATGATCAGCACGAAATTCTCGAAGAAGCTGCCGAAGCCCATCAGGGCCTCGGCCCCGTCCAGCAATGGCTGCGCCGCCGTCAGCCCGGCATGGGCCAGCCTTCCCGGTTGCAGAAAATTTGCCGCGTCCAGGGTGGAGCCGCCGGCCTTCAGGCCCAGGCCCGCAAAGCTGTCGAACAGGATGCGGGCCAGCTGGTTGAAATTGCCGATCAGGAAGGCGAAGAAGCCGATGGAAAGCGTCTTGCGTACCAGCCGGTGCAGGATGTCCTCGTCTGCCCCCCAGGCCCAGAACAGCCCGGCCAGGGTCAGATCGAGGACGATCAGCGCCGAGCTGAGATAGGCGACCTCCCCGCCCAGCAGGCCGAAGCCGCTGTCGATATAGCGGGTGAAGACGGCCAGGAAATGGTCGATGATGCCGGTATTGTTCATGGCGCATCACCCCGGCCCATGAACTGCCGCCGCATCTCCGCCCAGGTGGCCCGGCAGCCCTCATCCTCTGCCGCCGCCAGCCCCAATTCGCGGCAGCGCCGCAACTCGGCATGCAGGACCGCGACCTCCGGCGCCACGAGCGTTGCTGTCGGTGGCGGCGGTTCCGGCCGCCGGGCCAGCAGGCCTGCCCCGACCGCGCCCAGCATCAGCAGGGCCGTGGACAGGCAGAGCAAGGCGACGATCCTGGTCCCGCGCATCCTGGCCTCCCTCATTCGGTGAACATGCGGACGGGCTGGGGCTGATAGGGTTCGATCTGCCGGAAGCGCCGATACTGTTCCCGTGCCTGGAGCGCGTCGCTCGCCAGCCGGGCCTGCGCCAGGGCGTCGGCCCGCGCATCGGCCGCCAGCAGGGCCGTGAGGTCGGCCAGCTGCTGCGACTGCACGGCTAGCAGCTGGTTACCAGCCTGCGCCGCCTGCAGGCCGCCGATGGCCGACTGGCTGGCATCGACCAAGGTGCTGGTGCGGGCCTGCACGGTCGCCAGGTTCTCCACGGCACCGGCCCCGACAGTCAGGGACTGGCGGTATCCGGTCAGCGACAGGTCCCAGCGGTGACGGGCATCGGCCAGCAGCTGCGCATCCGGCAGGGCCGGATCGATGCGGTCGGGATAGGTTTCCGCGAATTGCTGCTCCAGCGTCTCGACATTGTAGGCGATGCCGTTGGCGCGGTGCAGCAGCCCCTGGATGCGGGCGAAGGTGCCGTCAATGTCGGTTTGCAGCGACAGCGGCAGGCCGGCCAGATGCCGGGACTGGTTCAGCAGCATCTGCGCCTGGTTGCGCAGCGCTGCCACCTGGTTGTGGATCTGTTCCAGGGCACGGGCCGCCTGCAACAGGTTCTGGGCATGGTTGCTGGGGTCGTAGACGGTGAGGCCGGATGCCTTCGCGCCCAGCGCCAGCGAGACGGCAGCGGCGGCCAGCCAGCGGTGACAAACTCTCATGATGCGTCCTCCCCATCGGCCAGCAGGTCGGCGGCCCAGCCGAGACCACGCCGGCGCAGCCAGGCCGCCGCGAAACCGGCCTTGTCCTGACGGGCCAGCGTCTCGGTGATGGCCGCCTGGTCGGTCCTGGACGAGACCGCCGTGAAGGCCAGGGCCACCTCGCCCAGCGCCAGCTCGAACAGCCGGTTGCCCCGGGGCGACTGGCAGTAATAATCCCGCTTGGGCGTGGCCTCGGCGATGATGCCGACCTGCCGGGTGTTCAGCCCGAAACGGCGATAGATGCCGGCGACCTGCGGCTCCAGCGCCCGCTCGTTGGGCAGGAACAGCCGTGTCGGGCAGCTTTCGATCAGCACCGGCGCGATGGGACTGCGCTCGATATCGGCCAGGGACTGCGTGGCGAAGATCACGGCGGCATTCTTCTTGCGCAGGGTCTTCAGCCATTCGCGCAACTGGCGGGCGAAGCCTTCCTCCTCTAGCACCAGCCAGCCCTCATCGATGATCAGCAGGGTCGGACGCCCGTCCAGCCGGGCCTCGATGCGGTGGAACAGATAGGTCAGCACCGGCAGGGCGGCGGACGTGCCGATCAGCCCCTCGGTCTCGAAGGCCTGGACATCGGCGATGCCCGGATGCTCGGCCTCGGCATCCAGCAGCCGGCCATGGGCGCCACCCAGGCAATAGGGGCGCAGCGCCTGCTTCAGCGGTGCCGATTGCAGGAGGGCCGCCAGCCCGGTCAGGGTCCGCTGTGCCGGCGGCGCCGAGGCCAGCGAGGCCAGGGCCGACCAGACATACTCGCGCGCGGCGGGATCGACAGCGATGCCTTCCTGACGCAGAATCTGCTCAATCCAGCCGGCGGCCCAGGCCCGTTCTGCCGCCTCGTCGATCCGGGGCAGCGGTTGCAGGGACAGCGCGGCCTCCTCCGACAGCCGGCCACCGAGATCGTGCCAGTCGCCGCCCATGGCCAGGGTGGCGGCGCGGATCGAGCCGCCGAAATCGAAGGCGAATATCTGCGCTCCCGGATAGCGACGGAACTGCATGGCCATCAACGCCAGCAGCACCGACTTGCCGGCCCCTGTCGGACCCACCAGCAGCAGATGGCCGACATCACCAACATGCAGCACGAAGCGGAAGGGCGTGGCGCCGTCGGTGCGGGCCAGGAACAAGGGTGGTCCGTCCAGGTGCCCATCCCGCGCCGGCCCGGCCCAGACCGCCGACAGCGGGATGATGTGGGCGAGGTTCAGGGTGGAGAGCGGTGGCTGGCGGACATTGGCATAGGCCTGGCCCGGCAGGCTGCCGAGCCAGGCCTCCACCGCGTTCATCCGTTCCCGGATGCAGGTGAAGTCGCGGGCCTGGATGGCCTTCTCCACCAGCCGCAGCTTCTCGTCGGCGGCAGCGGCATCGGTATCCCAGACGGTGACCGTGGCCGTGACATAGGCTTGCTCCGCCTCGCCCGATCCCAGTTCCTGGAGGGCGGCATCGGCGTCCAGGGCCTTGTTCTGGGCATCGCTGTCCAGCAGCACCGACGCCTCGCTGGTCATCACCTCCTTCAGGATGGCGGCAAGGCTCTTGCGCTTGGCGAACCATTGCCGGCGGATGCGGGTCAGCAGCCGTGTGGCCTCAACACGGTCCAGCAGGATGGCGCGGGTCGACCAGCGACAGGGAAAGGCCAACCGGTTCAGGTCATCGAGGATGCCGGGAAAGGTCGCGGTCGGGAAACCCATAACAGTCAGCACCCGCAGATGCGCCGCTCCCAATCTTGGTTCCAGCCCACCCGTCAGCGGCTCGTCGGCCAGCAGGGCGTCCAGGTGCATCGGCACCTCCGGCACCCGTACCTGCTGGCGGCGAGTGGAGATGCAGGCGTGGAGATAGGTCAACGTCCCGGCATCATCCAGCCACGCGGCCTCTTCCATGAAGCTCTCGACCAGCTTCAGCAGCCGGTCGGTGTGGTCAATGAACAGGTCCAGCATCGCCCGTGGATCGGCACCCCGCCGTTCGCGCCCCTCATAGAGCCAGGATTCCGCCCGGGTCGTCTGCTCCGCTGGCGGCAGCCACAGCAGGGTCAGGAAACAGGCGCTCTCGAAATGATCGCCGGCCTGTTCGAAGAGGGCACGGCGCTCCGCCTCGACCAGCGCCGAGGCCGGGTCGGGAAAGCGGCTCTCCGGATAGGCCTCCACCGGCTGCCGCGCCGCCTCGACGAAGAGGGCCCAGCCCGATCCCAGCCGGCGCAGCGCATTGTTCAGCCGGGCGCTGGCGGCAACCAGCTCGGCCGGCTCGGCGCTGTCCAGGTCCGGGCCGCGGAAGCGGGCCGTGCGCTGGAAACTGCCATCCTTGTTCAGCACCACGCCGGGAGCCACCAGGGCGGCCCAGGGCAGGTAGTCGACCAGGGCGGTAGCGCGGGTGCGGTATTCGGCGAGGTGCATCATCATCGCCCCCTCACGCTCGGAACCAGGGTGGCAGCCGCAGGTGCCGGCGGGCGACCTCCATGAACTGCGCGTCATGCCGGCAGGCCCAGGCGGCAAGGGCATGACCCAGCAGCCAGAGCAGCAGCCCCACCAGCCACAGCCGCAGGCCGAGTCCGACGGCGGCCGCCAGCGTGCCATTGGCGATGGCCACGGCGCGCGGGACGCCGGCCAGCAGGATCGGCTCGGTCAGCGCCCGATGCACAGGCGCGTAGAAGCCGGGCACGGGTTCCTCCATCAGACCAGCGCCCCGCCCGCGAAGGAGAAGAAGGACAGGAAGAAGCTGGAGGCGGCGAAGGCGATGGAGAGCCCGAAGACGATCTGCACCAGCCGCCGGAAGCCGCCCGACGTGTCGCCGAAGGCCAGGGTCAGGCCCGTGGTGATAATGATGATGACGGCGATGATCTTGGCGACCGGCCCTTCGATGGACAGCAGCACCGATTGCAGCGGCGCCTCCCACGGCATGGAGGAACCGGCCGCCTGTGCCGGCAGGGCCGCCAGCAGCGTGACGCCGGCCATCCCGGCCGCCAGTAAGGACTGGCGCAACGAAGCGAAGATGCAACGGATCATGATCCTTCTCCCGGATTGGCGGTGACGGCATCGACGAGGACATATTCACCGCTGGCAGACAGGCCACGGACCTCCCGCAGTTCGACCAGCCGGCGTGCCGTTCCCCGGCCGGCCAGGACGGCGATCAGGTCGATGGTCTCGGCGACCAGTGCCCTGGGGACGGTGACGGTGGCTTCCTGGATAAGCTGCTCCAGGCGCCGCAGCACGCCCAGGGCCGACCCGGCATGCAGCGTGCCGATGCCGCCCGGATGCCCGGTGCCCCAGGCCTTGACCAGGTCGAGCGCCTCGCCGCCGCGAACCTCGCCAATGAGGATGCGATCCGGCCGCAACCGCAGCGCCGTCCGCACCAGATCCGCCAGCGCGGCCACGCCGTCGCGCGTGCGTAGGGCCACGAAGTTGGGCACGGCACAGCGCAGTTCGCGGGTATCCTCGATCAGGATGATGCGCTCACCGCCCAGCACCTCCTCGGCCAGCAATGCGTTGACCAGGGTGGTCTTGCCGGTCGAGGTGCCGCCTGCGACCAGGATGTTCCGGCGCAAAGCTATAGATTGGCGCAAGACGTCAGCCTGCGCCGCTGACAGGACGCCGGCCGCGACATAGTCATTGAGCCGGAACAGCGCAACCGCCGGCTTACGGATGGCGAAGGTGGGTGCGGCCACCAGCGGCGGCAGCAGCCCTTCGAAGCGCTCCCCGGTGCCCGGCAGTTCGGCCGACAGGCGCGGCTGTTCGGCATGAACCTCCATCCCGACATGGTGGGCGACCAGCCGGATGATTCGCTCGCCGTCAACTGCGGACAGTTCGGAGTCTGTATCGATCAACCCGTCACCCAGCCGGTCCAGCCACAGTCGACCATCCGGGTTCAGCATCACCTCGACGACAGCGGCGTCCTCCAACCAACCCGCGACGCCGGATCCAAACGCTGTATGCAGCATGTGGACGCTACGTGGCTTCGCATTGGAGGGAGTAGCAGCAAGCATTTCGATCCCCGGCTACAAGCTAGCCGCACGGCGCGGCCGCGCAGGGGGTCATTAGGAAATACACACGCTCACCGGACGCAACTGGCTGGAAGGGAGCGTAGGACAACGGCGTGGAATTACAGGAGAACGGTGGTCCGATCCTAATGCGAAACGATCGCGTGGGCCGCTGCGGCCACTGATGGTTCCTGGATCGAAGCGTGGATTGTTCGAATTTGGGGAGTCCAACGATCTTGGCACGGTCCATAGGCCTCATAGGCTACCGCTTCCATTAAACAAGTTACTGGATTAAGAAGATGAGCGGTCTAAGGGAGAGGGTGACATCATCAGATGGCGAGGATTCCGTTCAAAGTTTCGGCGCGAGCCGCTCGGCTGATTGGACGCGAGAATGTCGCCACCTCGCACGGCGCGGTCACCGAATTGGTGAAAAATGCTTACGATGCCGACGCTGGCGTTTGCGCCGTGCTCTTCCTACCACGTTGGCGGAAGACACCGACTTCCTTCACGCAGCAGGAATTCGAGGTTTTACGTGGAATCTTTCCGGCTGCGGAAAGATTGCTCGAAGAACTTGAACGCCGTTGGCACGTAAAAACCGGACTGCCGAGTGCCGATAGAACGGCGTTGAATGAAGCTCTCGACGAAATCCTCGATTTGTGGATCGTTGATAATGGCCATGGCATGTCGTCCGATGTCATTAACGAGCGATGGATGGTCATCGGCACCGACGCAAAAGAGTTAAACGGCCACTCAAATGGTGGACGAGTTGTTACGGGTGCCAAAGGAATCGGGCGCTTCGCCCTCGATCGCCTAGGGCGGGAAAGTGACCTTTTCTCGGGGCAAAGCGATGCAGATTCCATCGTCCATTGGTTTGTAGACTGGTCCGATTTCGAAGGTGCAGGAAAAATCGTCTCCGATGTTGAAGCCCTGTTGGAGATGGAAAGCCAACCTCTTTCAGATGTTTACAACAGCAATGGCCTGATTGGTCTCTTGCCCAAAACTCGACCGATCCGTCTCGGCAAGGCCGAACCCTTGTCGTTCAAGACGGGCACAGCTATCCGCATCGGGTTGCTCAATGATGCTTGGGATTCCACAGATAGTTTGCGGCTAAAGGACACCTTGGCATCCCTTCTTCCGCCTCACGAACGCGCTGACTTCGACATCTTCGTCTATGACCATCGAGTTCCAGCAGAAAGTGGGTTTATTGATAACCTACCGCCCGATCAATTTGATTATCGCATGGTCGCGAACGTCAAAGCCGATGGAACAGTATCAATTAAACTTGAACGCCAGGAAATTGACGCTGACAGAATTCGGGCAAGCGTCTTTGATACCGATGCAATGAAGCAGCCTGGGTTTACAAAAGAAGATTTCAATCATGGATATTACAAATATGATACGGATCTTAGGCAACTTCTTCGACTGAAAGATGACGAAGATGAAACTCCATATGTAAAAGTTGGACCATTTGATTTTACTCTATATTTCTTTAAGCTACTCAACCCATCCTCCGATAATCTTTTGCGATATCCGCAGAGAAACTTTGATGTCTCTCGTCGGCGAGCTTGGCTGAAAAACTCAGGCGGCATTCGGCTCTATCGCGACAACTTTCGCGTTCGGCCTTATGGCGAGCCAGGCTCTCAAGCCTATGACTGGCTGCTCTTGGGTGAACATGTAGCGCGAAACCCCGTGGCCGCATCACGGGTTGGCTGGAGCGTTCCTCCGCAGCAGGTTGCAGGGACACTTTATATCACGAAGGAAGGCAACCCGGAACTGGACGATCAATCGAACCGAGAGGGCATACGTAATGAGCGGGCGTTCAGGGCGTTCAGGGAGATAGTGCGAGCCCTCATTGGTGCGTTCGAACATGATCGTTCCTATATCCTCGGCCAGTTCAACGCGGCCTACGACCGCGACAACCCGCCCCCCCCCGATGTTGCTGAAGCCCTTCGGATCGTTAAACAATATCGTCGTGATTCAGCTGATGCGGATAGCGGAAAGCGGAAAACGCATAGCGAGACTGGAACCCGAATTACTGAGCGCGTTAGTTCAGATATCGATAAGATTGGTGAAGCACTGGAATCGAAAGTGCAGGAGAACGAAGCGCTCCGAGAGGATAATCAAGTTCTTCGCGGCATGGCGACATTGGGCACAATATTAGTGTCGTTCACTCATGAACTGAAGCAGATCAAAGCTGATATGGAAGCACGGGGAGACCGCTTAGCCAGTTCGGTAAACGCTGTGGTAGATCCTGCGCGGTTGGCCGGGGTCCCTGAACGCGCTCGTCCATTAAGCGTCCTGAACCGAATGCGTCGTCAGGATGAGAAGGTCAGCCGATGGGTCGATTTTGCGCTTGCGGCTGTTTCGCCTGCGAAACGCCGACGGCGGCTGATCGATATGCAATCCTATTTTGAGGGATTGAAAGAATACTGGAATGAATTTCTGACGACCAGAAAAGTAGAATTGCATCTCGGTGAGCGGACCATTGGCAACCTTACAGTCTTAGCCCACGAGATCGATCTCGACAGCATATTTTACAACCTTATAAATAACTCCGTCGAGGCTTTCCTCAAACCATCAGCTCAAACGACACGGAAAATCATTATCTCCTCAACCATACCACGGGCTGGATGGGTTGAAGTCGAGTATCAAGACAGTGGTCCTGGTCTATCCCCCAATTTTAACGTTGCAGAAGATATTTTCCTATTTGGAGTTACGTCAAAAAAAGATGACAGCTTGGGCGAGCCTGGAGGTACAGGCATCGGCATGTGGTTGCTTCGAAATGTCGTTGACGACTATCGTGGCATCGTCGATCTACGCTGTAAGCTAGGGGAGCCCGGGTTTAAACTCGCTGTGCGCCTTCCAACTCACCGTACCGGCGCGGAGATTGGTCATGGTTGAATCGTCTGAAACAATAAGGCTGCCGAGTATCGCTTATATTGACGAGCACGAGGACGCCCGGGACGATTTTTTCACAGATGCCTACCAAAGTGGTCTGTTCAAGGAAGTGCACATTTTGGCGCCTGAAACGACGCTGATAAGGATGGTTGATAAGCTCCTAGACCTTCGAATCGACGCGGTAGTCTCTGACTTCCAGCTTACCGAGGCAGGGCCGGTTGATTACAATGGCGAAGCGCTCGTTGAAGCTATCCTTGCCCGAAGAGCAGGATTTCCATGCTTCATTAGAACTTCGTTCGACGATGCCGCTCTAAGGGCGGCCGACGATGTCAATCGCGTTTACTCAAAAAACCCGAAGGCAGCTACGGGGGGACGGGAACAGCTTCTGCAAAGGATCGCACTTCAGATTGAGCGTCACCATACTCGTTTAGCCGAATGGCAAGCCGAACTTGATGACCTCCTATCCATCGACCGGAAAGCTCTGACAGCTGTGCAAGTCGACCGCATTCTAGAGCTTGATGAGGCTATCGAAGGAAATATAGCCCTTGACGACTCAGTAGCCCGGCAGGTGAAGCGTAATCTTCTTAAAGATGAGAACCTAACCATCCGACATATTGAGCTTATTGATGAAACTGAAAGGCTTATAGCGGACATGCGGCGTGCACTCCATGACTGAATTTCTCAAAATGCATCATCGAGCCCCGGTTCGGCGTGAAGTAGCAACTCAAGTTCGCTATGCCCTATATCGCGATGACCTTCGTCTAGACTTTCTTCAGGCATGCGGCTATTGCGGCGATGGAGATGAGCGTATTGATCGGTCGACATTTCATATCGATCATTTCGCACCGAAGAAGCGGTTTCCGGAACTGGAATTGGCCTATACGAACCTCGTCTACGCCTGTCGGTTCTGCAATGTAAGCAAGTCCGATCACTGGATCGGCAACGATCCTAAAGTACCGAATAACGGCACGGTGGGTTTTGTGGATCCGTGTTCCGATGACTACGACATCCATCTTGGACGAGATGCCGGAGGCCGGATCGTAGCCAGAACAGAACTCGGCCGCTACATCATCCGACGGCTTAGCCTTCATTTAATCCGGCATGAGCTGCTTTGGCGCGCTCGTAGAATGCGAATTCAACGTGGCGAGATTCAAAACTTAATCGACGAATATAAGGTAAGTGGAAGATCGCTTCCCGAATATGCAGGCCTTCTCGACCGTTTCTTTGAACTGACGAAATCAATTGAAAATTATGAACTACGTGCCGTCTCACAATAAGCGATCCGCGATTCGACATACTGGCGCGGTCTACACTCCGAGCAAAGTGGCTACGGCCATCATCCGTTGTGCGATGAGTGACCTTCCGAGCCGCCCCCTCAGAGTGTTGGAGCCGAGCGCCGGTGATGGGGTATTCCTCGGACAGCTCGCCAACCTGATGCCACACCACGACCTCTTAGCAATCGATATTGATGAGGAGGTTGTCGATAGATTGCGCGAAAGCGCCGCATACTGGCCAACATCGACCACACTACATGTTGACGATTTCGTTCAATTCGCCTGCAACACTATAGAGGCAGGGAGTCCCGGCTTTGACCTCATCGTCGGCAATCCTCCCTTCATCCGGAAGCACAACTTTCCGGCATCCTTCAAGGCAGCTTTGAAGAGGCTTTCCGAAGTTACAGAGTACCCGCTGCCAGATCTTAAGAACAGCTGGGCGGCTTTCCTAGTAGCCTCGGCAAAGCTCATTACCGATGATGGCGTAGTCGCGTTCGTATTGCCCTATGAGCTAATCACTGTGGCATATGGTCATGCGGCGTTAAACCAAATGCTTAAAGTGTTTTCGTGTATCGACCTTTTCATTTCGGACCAGAAGGCATTTACAGAGATTGAGCAAGACGCCGTCATCTTCATTGGTCGGCGAGGGTCAACGAACCGCAAGGGATTGTTCGTTCAGCGCGTTCAGCAGATGTCCGATTTGACGAAAGCGATTGAGCATACCTTGAGCCTTGCGCCGGATCGGCCCCTTGCGTTGGACCTGAATGCGTTTCTGATCGATTCAGAGATAATGCCGACGCTACGGCGACTTCAATCGGACCTCAAGAAATTCTCAGACTTGGCAACCACCGCGCCAGGTGTGGTGACCGCTGCCAACAACTTCTTCATACTCAAAGATGAAGAAGTCGAGAGCCTCGGCCTCCAAGCGCACGTCTTACCTATTCTCAAGAAACAAAGCATCATCAACCGCTCACCAATATTCTCGAAACTAGATTTTGAAGAATTAGCGAAGCAAGAACCCTGCAGGCTTCTCTATATCAAAGGCGATCATGACAGCCTTGATCAGAACCTCCAGGCATACATTGCCGAAGGCGTGAGGGCTAAACTGCCCCAGCGATACAAATGTCGAGGTCGGAAAAACTGGTATGAGGTTCGCCTGGTCGAAAGCGCACCCGGATTCTTCTTCAAGCGATCCTATGGATACCCGCGCATCTGCCTCAACGACGCAGGCGTCTATATCACGGATACTGCCTACGGCATTCGTCCAAAAGAGGGGTATTCGATCCGTGGTATATGCTTTTCTTTCTACAATTCGCTTACCATGCTCTTCGCCGAAACTAATGGAAGATTCTACGGTGGAGGTGTTCTTGAACTCTCCCCGAATGAGCTGAAAGGTCTTCCAATCATCTATCATGAGCCGACTGATGAGGAGTTTAAGGTTTTCGTGAAACTTCACAAGGAAGCCGGCAATGACCCTACAGTGATCCTCGACTTTGGAGATCTCTGGCTCCGCGAGCATCCAGCAGCAAAAGACATCGATTTAGTCGGCATTCGAAAAGCGTGGGCCGCAGTTCGTTCCCATCGCCTTAGACACAGCAGTCAATCGAAGACCTGAAGATTACAATGACGGTCTGGCGACTGGCGACTGGCGACTGGCGACTGGCGACTGGCGACTGGCGACTGGCGATGGAGAACTCAGCGCAGCTAGAAAAGTAACTGCTATTTTAATGCCTTGATTCAGGTTGTTTGCCCCAATTGCAATCTCTACTGGCCATGTTAAAATTTTGCTGTGGTAACGGGTGAGTTCACATCACCCCATGCGGTCTACCTCCTCAACAATCTCCTGCCTCAGCGCTGGCCCCTTCGCTAATCTGCGGCCCAGCGCATCAAGGAACGCATCATACCGTTCCGCCCCCTTTGCCCGTGCCGCCGTCTGCGCCGGCTCTGGCAAAGCTGGTGTGCTGTTGAGCCAGAAGCGCACAAAGAGGGCCAGCGTCTCGATGCCGATGCCGACATCGCGCTCGACCCGCTGATGGCGGCGATCCAACTGGTCCAGCCGCCGGATGACAGCCGCTTCCTGCCGCTCGGGGGCATCGGGCGACAGGAAGGAGGCAATGGCTGCCTCGGCGACAAGGGACAGGGACTGATTGCGGCGGGCCGCATAGTCCGACAGGGTGCGCATGATGACGGGGTCGAGATAGACGGACAGGCGGGCTTTCATCCGGGCCTCACAGGTCGATGCCGTCATTCGGGTCCAGCGCCGCCTGCCGGGCAGATCGCCGCATGGTTCGTGCCAGGGCACGGGAACGGCTGCTGTCCGCGTCCGCCTCCTCGGCGCCATCGTCAAACTCGTTCACCGGCGGGGCAGCTGCCACAACAATGTCTTCGTGCGGCTCAAGCCCTGGCTCCCGGCGCAGGCCGCCGGTTGTCGGGTCCTCATCCTGCAAGTCACCGGGATGACCGGCGGCGCTTCCCCTGCCTGGCTGCCGGATCGGCGGCAAGCCGCTCCAATCATCGGGTCGCACCGGTCCCTGGCTCGCCCCAGTCGCGGGCGGCGGCAGGACGCGCGCCACTAGGCGCCGGTCCTCGTAATACCGGACCTTGGCGGCCCGGATAGGCGGCGTGCCGGAGACCATGACGATCTCCTCGCCAGGTGGCAGCTGCATCACCTCACCCGGCGTCAGCAGCGGCCGCGCCGTCTCCGACCGCGACACCATCAGATGGCCCAGCCAGGGTGACAGCCGGTGCCCGGCATAGTTCTTCATCGCCCGCATCTCGGTGGCAGTGCCCAGCGCGTCCGACACCCGCTTGGCCGTGCGTTCATCGTTGGTCGCAAAGCTGACCCGGACATGGCAATTGTCCAGGATCGAGTTGTTGGGCCCGTAGGCCTTCTCGATCTGGTTCAGGCTCTGGGCGATCAGGAAGGATTTCAGCCCGTAGCCAGCCATGAAGGCCAGCGCGCTCTCGAAGAAATCCAACCGTCCCAGGGCCGGAAACTCGTCCAGCATCAACAGCAGCCGGTGCCGGCGGTCGCGGTCATGCAGGTCCTCGGTCAGGCGTCGGCCGATCTGGTTCAGCACCAGCCGGACCAGCGGCTTGGTCCGGCTGATGTCGGACGGCGGCACGACGAGATAGAGCGTCGTCGGCTGTTCACTGGCCACTAGGTCGGCGATGCGCCAGTCGCAGCGGCTGGTGACCCGGGCCACGACGGGATCGCGGTAGAGGCCGAGGAAGGACATGGCGGTCGACAGCACGCCCGAGCGTTCATTGTCCGACTTGTTCAGCAGTTCCCGCGCCGCCGAGGCCACCACCGTATGGGGCCGCCCATCCAGATGCGGCGTGGTCATCATCGCCCGCAGGGTGGCCTCGATGGGGCGCCCCGGATCGGACAGCAGGTTGGCGACACCGGCCAGGGTGCGGTCGGGGCCCGTATAGAGCACATGCAGGATGGCGCCGACCAGCAGGCTGTGGCTGGTCTTCTCCCAATGGTTCCGGCGCTCCAGCGAGCCTTCCGGATCGACCAGCACGTCGGCGACATTCTGCACGTCGCGCACCTCCTGCACGCCGCGGCGGACCTCCAGCAGTGGGTTGTAGGCGGCACTGGCCGGATCGGTGGGATCGAAGCGCAGCACCCGGCCGAAGCGGGCGCGCCAGCCGGCGGTGCATTCCCAGTTCTCGCCCTTGATGTCATGGACGATGGCGCTTCCGGGCCAAGCCAGCAGCGTGGGCACGACTAGCCCCACACCCTTGCCGGAGCGGGTCGGCGCGAAGCACAGCACATGCTCGGGGCCATCATGGCGCAGATACTCGGCCTCGAACCGCCCCAGCATGACGCCATTGGCGCCCAGCAGGCCGGCCGCCGCGATCTCCGGCCGGGTGGCCCAGCGGGCGGAGCCGTAGGTCTCGACGTTCCGCGCTTCCCGCGCCCGCCAGACCGACAGGGCGATGGCGGTGCCGATGGCAAGGAATCCGCCCGACAAGGCGATCAGTGCCCCTTCCATGAAAATCCGCGGCGCATAGGCGTCGTACCAGTACCACCACCAGAAGAAGGCCGGCGGCGGATAGAGCGGTATGCCGGCCAGGTCGGCCCAGGGCATGCCGAGCTGCGGCTGGAAGCCCAGGCGCCATGCCGTCCATTGCGTGGCGCCCCAGATGCAGGCCAGCACCTCGGCAAGGACGAGCAGGATCTGGCCCCAGAGGATGCGGGTTCCCGACATGGTTCTCCGTCCCGGCTGTGCCGGATAAGGGAAAGCCCCATGGCGCACCCCTGCCAAGGGGTGTCGATCAGGCATCGCGCCCTGGCGAATGCCGGCGAAGCAATACCGCCCCACGCCTCAGCTGGGCAGCAGCCAGCCCCCGCCCTTCAGAATGAAGGGCCGCGTGTCGACGGCGATGGGCCGGCCCAGGATGTCGCCCAGCAGCTGCACACGGTCGCCGATGCAGCTGAGGATCGTGCTGTAGGGCGGGGCGTGGTTGAAGGGGGCCTCGTCGCACAGGGCCCGGGCCTGGGCCAGGATGCGGCTGGCCATGGCATGCGCGTCGTCCAGGAAGGCCTTGCGGGCGGCGCGCCCCGGCGGTGCCAGGCTAGCCAGATTGTCCGCCGTCAGTTCGACCGCGCGGCGGGCCTCGCCATAGGCCATGGCGAAATCCTCCTTCAGGTCCGGATAGAGCCGGGTGCAGACGATGTCATAGGCCGGGGCCAGGATCGGGGCGCTCCCCGGCTGGTCATAAAGCAGGCTGGTGTTCTTGCCATGGGCATCGGCATTGCCGACCAGGAAATTGAACAGGGCCCGCCGCCGGAATTCCCGCAGGGCGAGGATGGGCGCCCGCACCGTCTGCAACAGCGCCAGGCAGTCGGCGAAGCTCGGCCCGATCCGGGCGCCGCTGTCGTCATCGAACTCGTACTTGCGTTCCGGCGGATAACCCAGGGCTTGGCAGACATCCTCCTGGTGCAGCTCCGTGACCAGGGTCCCTTCCACGATCCGGTCATAGCGCTCGACCAGCAGGCATTCCCGACCGCCGAAGGCCATGATGCGGGTCGCCGCCACGTCCAGGCCGGCACGGGCGGCCAGCGCCATGCAGAAGGCCTCGTTGCGGACAAGGTCATGGTATTCCGGCCTGTCCGACGATTTGACGATATGTGTGGAGGGCGAGCCGCCCAGGGGCCGATGGAACCTTCCCCCGAAGAGGGCGACGGCGGACTTCACCTGGGCGCCGGCCAGCGATAGGCGCACGCGCCGGTCGGCGGAGAAGTTGGGCGAGCCTTGCAGCTCCTCGCCCAGATTGGCCAACTGCTCGTCGCTGAACGGCTCATAGTCGCTGGGAATGGCCGGCGGCGATCCCGGCGGCAGCAAGCGGACGGCGCCGGCGCATTCACCGCCATAGGCCGCCAGCAGCCGGAACGTCTCATAGACCTGCAATCCCTTGCGCGCCGCCGCCTTGGTCAATGCCGGCCCCTCCGGCAACAGGCCCGCGAAGAACGGCCGGCAGGCGGCGTCATCATAGGGCTCGACCCGCACCGGCAGCCGGTAGGACAAGGGCGGAGCATCCGACCGGTAATGGAAGGCCAGCCGGCCTTGCGGATCGGCGGACAGGGTGCCGACCGGCAGGGTTCCGAGATAGACGTCGAGCGTGTCGGCTGGATCCGCCATCACCGCACCCTGCCCTGGAGATCAATGCCCAGTGCCGCCAGCAGTTGCAGCGCCTTGCCGATCTCGGCGGTTTCCTTGCCGTTCTCTATGCCGTTGACGAAGGCCAGGCTGAGACCGGTCAGCTCGGAAAGCTGCTTCTGGGTCAGGGCCAGCTCCTTGCGCCGGCTGCGGATGAGCGCGCCGACAGCGGCGGTATTGTGCAACAGCACGTCTGTCTGGCTGCGCTTGAGCATGGCCATGACCCCAATATTCTGCGTACACAGAATATTGGACCGGTTCCGGCGGAACACAAGCAGACATTCTGCGTACGCAGAATATGTCCACCCTTTTGAGAGAGAGCGTCTATTTATTCTGCGTACGCAGAATGCCGGCAGACATGCCTGGATCATATCCCCAGCCCCCGCTTGCGCCCGAGGGCCCAGTCCACCCAACCGTCGGTGCGGACGATGCCGCTGACCTGCCGGCCAAGCTGCTTCTCCAGCGACGGCACCCACGGCACCAGGCTGAAGCCCAGCCCGTCATCGATCATGGCGAAGCGGCCCGAGGCGAGATCCAGCCGCTGGCGATAGGTGCCGGCCACGCCGTCGCCGACAATGGCCCCGGACCGGGACAGGCCGGTCTCGGTAGCGAGGCGGGCGCCAGCGCGCTCCAGTTCCTGTCGGCGCAGCCTGTCCAGCAAGCCGCGCGCATAGAGGACACGGTCGCCCTCCCGTCGTGCCAGCCCCGCCGCCAGCAGATGGTCGGTGCGGGCGGCCAATGCGGTCTTCACCTCCGCCCCGAAGCCGCCGCTGCCCAGGGCCGGCGGATCGCGAGCCAGCAGTTGGCGGTCGAGCCAGGTGGCGCCGTTGGCCGTCACCTGCCCGGCAATGTCCAGGTCGGACCGCACCGCCAAACTAACGCGCCGCCGGCCCAGGCCATCCTCGTAGCGGCGCAACTCGACAATGGAGCCGGCCGGGCTGTCGCCGGCGGCGTCCAGGTCGGCCAGGCGGACATGGTGGGTGCGACCGTCGACACCGTCGATGACGGCGAAGGCCGACCCGCGCAGCTCGTCGTCCAGTCCGCGCGCCACCAGCCGACCGATGACGGGATCGGCCAGGGCCTCGCCTGCCAGCACATAGCTGGAAGCCGCCCGCTCAATGCCGCCGGCAGCCAGTCCCTGATGGATGCGCTTGATGATGTCACCGCGCTCGCCCAGCTCACGCAGGGTCGCCTCAGCCGTGGGCGACAGAGTCCATTGCCCCAGCGCCTGTTGCCGGGCCAGACCCAGCCCTTCCAGCTTGCGCAGCCGGCCGATCTTCAGGGGCAGGAAGTCATCGGGCCTCTCGCCCGGCACGGGTGTCGTGTCGATGACGCTCTGGCTGTCCATCTGCCGGGCCAGCGCCCGGTCCAGCCGGGTCCAGCGCTCGGCCTCGACCTGCCGTTCCAGGGTCTGGTGGATATCCAGGTCGGTGCGCAGCCCCAGTTCCTGCGTCACAAGGTCCTGGGCGCGGGCGCGCAGGCCGGTGGCGATATAGTCGCGGGCAATGACCAGGTCGCGGCCACCATCGCCTTTGCCCCGGACCAGGATGTGCAGATGCGGATGGGCCGTATTCCAATGGTCGACGGCTATCCAGTCCAGCCGCGTGCCCAGATCGGCCTGCATCTGCTCCATCATCTCGCGCCCGAAGCGGCGCAAGTCGGCCAAGTCGGCGGCATCGTCGGGCGAGACGATGAAGCGGAAATGGTGCCGGTCCTCCTCGCAGCGCCGGGCGAAGGCGGCATGGTCGGCCGCGTCGGTATCGGCCCCGAACATCCGGGCCTTCTCGCCGTCGCGGGTGACGCCCTCCCGGCGCAGATAGGAGAGATGGGTGGCAAGGCTGGCGCCCCTGGCCGCCATGCGCACCACCCGCGCCTTGACCACCACCTCGCGCGAGCGGGTGGAGAGCAGATGGTTGGCGCGGATGCTGGCGCTGCGGCCCCGCCCGAAGCGGCTGGCGCGCGGTGCCGTGACGCGGCCGCGCGTGACATGGCCGCCGGCCTTCTGCGCCGCCGCCAGGGCCTGGGCCACGAAGGGCCGGGCCCGCTGCTCGCCCCGCGAGCGTATGCGGCCGGGCCGGAGCTGGAAATCCTCATCATGCGTCATAAACCCTCCCGCGAGGTGCGAAAAAGGGCGGAAATCCCCTCTTTGTCCGGGGCCAGCACGGTGCCGGATCGACGCGCACCGTGCTGAAACCAGACTTAACCCCTTGAAAAACAACCACCCGACCGCGCGGCACCTCGCCGCCTTTTATCCTGCCATCAGGTTCGGGGTGCCGGATCTCCCCTGGCCCATTGCCGGACAGGCGACAGGCTGCGATTGATCCCGATGGCAGAAGCGTCATCGCCGGCTGGACCATCGCCCGGCGAACAGCGGTGCCTGCCGCCAGTCCGGTGTGACAGTGGGCGATGGCCCGTCCCCGGCCAGAGCGAGACGGGCCAAGTAGGCCCTTGTTTCGACTGGCAGCGGCTTGCCCGTCGCCAGATGCTCGGCATAGCGGGCGGGGCCGGCATTGTAGGCGGCGGAGGCCCCGCGCGGGCCGTACCGATCCTGCAACTCGCGCAAGTACGCGGCGCCGGCCAGGATGTTATCGCGGATATCCCAGGGATCGGGACCCAGCCCGTGCCGGTGGCGCAGCTCGGCATAGGTCCCCGGCATCACCTGCATCAGGCCGATGGCGCCCTTGGACGACAGGGCCCGGGCGTCGCCCGCACTTTCCGTCCGGATCAGTGCCGTGATCCAGGAAGCCGGAACGCCGAAGCGCCCGGATGCTTCCCGCACGGCCTCCCCGACAGGATCATCCGCCGCCACCGATGGTACAGGCGTCAGGCCCAGCAGCAGGATCACCGCCCCGAGACGGACCCAGCCTGCCACCGGGTTGGCGTCTCTCCAGGGAAGCGTGCGGGCACGCCGGCCTGGAGGCCGCCCTGGACCGACGCTGCACACGGCGGCCTGCCGGTCCCTGGTCGGGACGGAGGAATGGTGCGGCATCTGGCCGAACCGAGGAATGGAGGGAGGCATGGTCACGGCTCCGTGAGCCAGAGCGGCAGGGCCTCGCCGAGGATCTGCACCATCGGCAGGGGGCCGAAATAACGGCTGTCCAGGCTGTCTGGCACCGTCGGGTTCATCAGGAAGACCTCGTCCGGCCTCAGCACCCGGCAGCCCTGCCAGACGGGCAGCGGCCGCTGGCGGCTGTCGTGGGAGCGGGCCATGCCGATGGCGAGGCCGTCGATGCTGATGCGCCGGCCCGTCCGGCAGACGCGCTGGCCCGGCAGGGCAGCGACGGGCTTGAGCAGCGGGATGCCGGTCGGCAGATAGCCGCGCCCGGCGAGATAGGAGGCCAGGGAAGCGGGTGGCCTGATCGCGACCAGCATGCCGGGCCGCAGCTCCGCCACGGACCGCAGCGCATAGAGGCCACGCGGCATGCTGCCGCTGGCATTCCAGACCAGGCGGGGCGTGGGTGGCAGCAGCAGGGTCCCGATGGCCAGGATCGCCATCACAATGGGCAGCCAGCGCCTCATGGCCCCACCTGCCGGCGTTTCAGCCAGGCCTGATGCCGGGCCAGCGTATAGGCACGGGGCGGCTCGCTGGCCTGCATGCGGTGATGCAGGTGGCGCCAATGGTCGGGCGCCACCTCGGCCGCGTCCAGCCCCAGCGCCTCGACGGCATCGATATGCTGGAGCACGGCTTCCACCTTGGGCCAGCCGCTCTGGCGCAGCAGGATATCGGCGCCGGGCCGGACATAGGGCAGCGTCGAGAAGGGCTCACCCGGAGAGACGGCGCGAGCGATGTCGATGCGCGACACCAGGGTGCCATGGTCGTTGGCGGCCCAGCGGACATAGGCGAAGACGCTGCCCGGCGCGAAGCCCAGCACGCGGCGGCTACGGTCATGGATCACCTCTTCCACCTCACGGCCGAAGCGGATCCAGCGCTCGACCTGCTTCTCGATCCAGAGCAGCTCGACGCGGGTCAGCATGGCCGGCGTCACGCCGGGCGGCAGGCGGCCGATCATGGCGTCGCTCCCTCGTCCGGCGGGAACTCCCGTGCCAGCAGGTCGCGCAACAGCTCGGCCATGGTCAGCCCCTGCCGAAAGGCCGCCATCCTGATGCGGCCGCGCAGGACCGGCGTGACATCGATGGTCAGCCGGGCCGTAAAGGCGTCGGCGACGGTACTGCGGCGTTCGGACCGTCGGCCCCAGCTCTCGGCATCGGACGGGCGGGCGACGAAGCCGTCGCGGTCGGTCCGGCTCATGGTACCAGTCCCGCGACCTCGGCCGCCAGCCGTTCGACCTCGCGGGCCGCTGGCCCCTTCGCATCGAGCTCATCGGCCAGCCGGCCGCTGCGGACCGCCTCGGCATAGATCACGCGCTGGCCAATGCTGGCCGACAGGGCCGGCGGGTCCTGGCCGGCCAGCGCCTCGGCCGTGCGCCGGGCGATGCAGGTGCGGGCAGCGCAACGGTTCAGCAGGAACCGCGCCCGCAGCTGCGGCCGGAAGGCCGGGCCTCGGCCAGCAGCCGCAGCATCTCCGCCGAGGCCCAGCCGTCCAGCGGCGAGGGCTGCACAGGGATCAGCACCAGGTCGGCCGCCAGCAGGGCCGAGCGCATCAGGGCCGCCACGCGCGGCGGCCCGTCGATGATCAGGTGGTCGGCGGCGCGGGCCAGGTCCGGCGCCTCCCGGTGCATCGTGTCGCGGGCCAGCCCGATGGTCGCGAAACGGCGCGGCAGCCCCTCGCGGGCCCGCTGCGCCGACCAGTCCAGGGATGAGGCCTGCGGATCGGCATCGATCAGGGTCACCCGGCGGCCCCGGGCCGCCCAGGCGCCGGCGAGATGCAGGGCCAGCGTCGTCTTGCCGGCGCCGCCCTTCTGGTTCAGCAGCGCCACGATCATGGGCCGCCTCCAGCATCCAGTTTAACTTTAGATTCTTCTTTAGACTCTTTACGGGGCGGAATCCGCGTTTCAGGCCAGAGAGTTAGCTGAGGTTCGTGCGCCCGATGTACCGATATCCCTGCGCCTGATGTACCGATAGGGATTGCGCCCGAAGTACCGATAGCGAGGTCGCTTATCCCGGTCTCATGCATAGGGTTATCCACAAAAATATCCACAGAAGGCCGCAGGACCAGCGTCTCGATACCGCCCACCCGCGCCAGCGCCAGGGCGTAGCCCGGCAGCGGCTGGCGGTGGACGATGGCGCGGATGTCGAGGGCGAAGTCGGCATAGCGGGCCTGGCTGGCGCTCTTGGCGTGCAGGTGCCGCAGTTCGAACCGCCAGCCCTCCCGCTGCCGACCAGCATGCTTGCGGGCCAGACGGTAGAGCCAACGCTCCACCCCGCCCGTGAGGCGGAAATAGCCGGGATCGATGGCCAGCACCAAGCGGCGGTCGATGACGCCCTGGTAGAACCAGTCGGGCAGCACGAACTCCATGCCCTCCACCCGGCCGGCGCGATTGACGCGCTCCTCCAACTCGTTGATCCAGGAGAATTGCTGTCGGCGCCACTGGGCGCCGTGGCGGATATTGGTGCGGATGACCGTCGACTGCAGTCGGGTCAGCGCCGCCTTCAGCAGCAGGTAGTTGCGCTTGCCCGTGGCCCGGCCGATGGAGGTCAGCAGCCGGTAGGGCGTGAAGCGGAAAAAGCGCGAGGTCGGCAGGCCGCGATCCCGGGCGGCCAGGATCTGGCTGGCTGCCCATATCAGCAGGTCGGCATCCCAGATGGTGGCCATGCCATATTCGGCCACGGCATGGACCTGGATCTCGGTCTCGCCCGACCGGTAGAGGATGGGTGCCACCCGCCGCGACTTGGCCAGCGAGAAGAAGGGCCGTTCCATCAGGTCGCGCTGGTCGCGCGGCGGCACATTGTCGGCCAGCGCCTCGAACGGGTCGAGCCGGGCGCGCTCGCCGGAACGCAGTGGGGGATCACGCGGCGCCATGGCTCAGCGTCCCCCGGGGCCGTTGCCGCCCGGCACCTGGGCATAGAGGCGCCGGGCCGGATAGACGGTGCCGCTGCCCGGATCGGTGGTGGAGACGCGCCGGCCACGGTCGGCCCAGGCCTGCAGGTCCTCGACCGTGTAGACGATCCGGCCGCCCAGCTTGCGATAGACGGGGCCGGTGCCGTAGGTGCGGTGTTTCTCCAGGGTCCTTCCGGACAGGCTGAGAAAGCGCGCTGCCTCGGGCGTGCAAAGATATCGGGATGGCAGGATAGGGTTGGGCATGGGGGCCTCCTGGGACGGGACGGGCCACCGGCGGATGCCGGCGGCGGATCGGTCCCAGGCTGGCGTAGGGAAACGGGCGGGGAGGATGACGGACTGGCGGGGTGCCGGAACTGTCCACCCCTCATCCGCCGCGCAGCAGCATGCGATAGCCGCCCTGCATCAGGGCGACGGCATCGGCGACCAGCCGGATGGCGCGGGCGCGGGTGGCGGCGGTCTTCCAGAGACGGGCCGGCAGCTGCGCGCTGTCGCGGTCCAGCAGCACGGTGGCGATGTCGCGATAGGTGGCGCCGTCCAGGTGCCCGTCCAGGGCCCGCAACATCAGGATCAGGCGGCGGCGCTTGGCCGGGGTCAGGCGCCAGGTGGGCGGCATCGGCCCGCCCGTGCGCCCTTTCAAGCGGTGATGCAGCCGTTGGGCGCTGGCCAGGCGCAGTGGAAGATGCTCATCGAGCGGCAGGCGCAGGGCCAGCCGCCCCGCCATGTCGGCCCCTTCCGGCAGCCAGAGCCGATGATCACCTGTCGGGTCAGCCAGGACGAGATAGCGGCCGTCGTCTGCCACGATATTGGCCAGCACCAGGCCAAGGGCCACGGTGTCCAGTGTGATTGCCGTTTCGGAAGGGGCCGTCAGGGGCACCAGCGGCAAGGCGACGGGCAGCAGTTCCGGTCGCCACAGGACCACCTGCCGCCATGCCGGCCGGTCAGGGTCGGCGGCAAAACCCCAGCCCCCAGCGGCGGGCCAGATCGCAAGCCGCGATGCGGGCCGCCGCTGCGTCGGCCGCCAGTACCTGCTGCAACCTATCGTGCTCGGCACGATAGGCGGGATTGCGGCGCAGGAACTCCAGCGCGAAACCGCAGCGGTCGAGGACCTGCAACGGTTCCTCGGTGTTGGGGGTGCGCCAATCAGCTGTCCAACTCATCGGCTCGCCCTCTCCGCAGCGCCAATGACATGCAGGCACAGTTCCGGGTGGGCTATGGCGCAGCAAGGCATTGCGAAAGATTCGCATGATGCCGCTGCCGCATGGAGTGGGACTACTGCAGCGGCGGGCGCAGCAGATAGGCATACCCCGTGTGTGTCATCCATTGCGCCCTGGCGAGGTGGCTGTCATGGACGCGACGCGCCCGTTTCGGCTCGCGTTTCGGGTCGATGCCGAAGATCACCTGTACCACCTCCTGCCAGGACGCCCCTTCCTCGGCCGCATCCAGCAGACGGAGGTATGTTATGAAATGCCGCTCGTCATAGCTGGTCAGGTGTTGGCGGTCGGGAGGCTCGTCCTGGAATGCCGGACAATTCATGGTGGCGCTCGTCTACTTGCTTGCCGGGTCTATTATTCGACGCAGAGACGAGGTTGCATAGAGGAAGATTTATCCTCGGAATATGATGCGTGGACCGCATCACGCACCGCGTCCACCGCATCATCCTGTCCCCGCCGCCGCCGCTTGCGCTGTGACCATTCTGTGGTCGCGGCAGAGGTTCCGCGTATTATAATACGTAGCACCAGAATGCACGATTGCTTTCTATCCTGCGGATGGACATTCGCAGGCTCCTCGGCGCCAACATGCGGCGCTACCGGTTGCAGGCCGGCCTCAGCCAGGAAGCTGTGGCGGAGCGGATGGGTGTTGATCGCGCCTATGTCAGCGCCGCCGAGCGCGGCCTGCAGAACCTGACCTTGTTGAAGGTCTGGGAGGCCGCGCAGGCGCTGGAGGTGCGACCGGCCGCCTTGCTGGATGAGAGCGTGATGAAGGACGGGACCTGATGTCGCCCGCCGCCCCGGCCCCGCCGGGGCGGCGAAAAATCCGGCGTGGAACCGTAAATCCGCAATGCCGACGAACCATCCTCGCGGATTTACGGAAAGCCGGAACAGCGTATTCCCGGAACGGCGCAAAGCCGTACAGCCGGAAATACGGCTGTACGGCTTTGCTGATTTCAGGCGGCGCGGTCCAGCAGGCGCTTGGCCTTGCCCTCCAGTTCCAGCCTTGCATCCTGGTGTGGCTTGGCGCGGGCATGGGCAGTGATGCCCTGCACGAAGTCGAACAGGCTTTCCGGCGGGTGCCCTTCCTCCCGCAGCACGGTCTCGATGATCTGCCCGGTCTCGGCGCGCGAGAAGCCGCGCCTGCGCAGGAAATCCTGCCGGTCCTCGTCGCTGCGGGCCACGACCCGTTCCCGTGCCGCGCGGATGCCGGCCAGGAAGGGGGCCGGGCTGGACCCGGCGAAGCTGGCCAGGGCCGGGGCCGCCTCCTGGGCGAAGCGCTGGGCGGCGAACTTGCTGTGGCGGATGCTGATCTCCTCGAACCCTTCCACGCCCCACAGTTGGCGGTTCTGGCACACGGCGCGCAGGTAGAAGGAGGCGATGCCCAGGGTCTTGGAGCCCACCTCGCTGTTCCAGGCATAGAAGCCCCGGAAATAAAGGTCTGGCTCCCCGTTCGGCAGGCGCCCGGCCTCAATGGGGTGGGTGTCGTCGACCAGGAACAGGAACACGTCGCGGTCGCTGGCATAGAGCGTCGTCGTCTCCGCCGTCACGTCGATGAAGGGGTTATGGGTCATGGTCGACCAGTCCAGCACTCCCGGCACCTTCCAGCGCGTGTCCCCGGTGCCATTGCCGGCAATGCGCTGCACGGCCGACACCAGCTCATGATCCCAGATGCGGCCATAGTCCGGGCCGGTGACGGCGCGCAACTCGACCCGCCCGTCATCGGCCTCCAGCGTCTTGACCAGTTCGCCCCGGTGCGACAGCAGCCCGTGCTGAAGGTTGATCCCGGCCAGCGGGGCCGGCAACTGCCGCAAGTAGCCGGCGGGCGCGCCCACCAGTCCGCACAATTGCCCGAAACTCCAATGCGTGGGTGCCACGGGATCGGCCCGCCCCGGCAGCAGCAGGGCCAGCCGCTCGGCATCGTCACGGCTGGCCTCCACCCGCACCAGGCGGCTTTCGACCGTCCGCGCCGTCGCCCGCCGGGCGCGGGCGGAAACAGCCTCGTGCAACGCGGTCAGGCTCAGATAGCGTTCGTCACGGGGGCGGGAGAACCATTCCGACGAAACCCGGCCGACACGCTCGCCCCGGCCGACATCGACGCGGAAACCACCGGTGACGGGCCGGCCCTCGTCATTCTGCTCGATCATGGTCATATCATCTCTCCTGGGTCAGGGGTGTCAGCGCAGCGCTGCGCTGCACCCCTGCCCGTCGGCGAGACCGGGGTAGCAAGGGGCAAGGGCGGACGGGGCGGAGGGGGATCGCCCGGCCTGCACGGAGCCGCCAGGCGCAGGAAGGCCGGGGAGACCGCCCCGTCCGGTCCCGGCAAGGGACTGCACCCTTGCGCCGCGCGAGGGCAGCGCCCTTAGCCGACACCCGCGCAAGGCTTGGACCGCAGGTCCGCCGCATCCCTGACGCCATCGCCCAGTGCCCATGCGGACATGAAGAAAGCCCCGCTCCGAAGAGCGGGGCGCCGAGGATCGAAGGCGGTCAGTCGCTGGTGCGGCGGGACCAGATGAGGGAGAAGCTGTCCTCGCCCTCGGCCTCGACCAGGCTGGCATAGATGGGGGCCGGGAAGCTGGGATCGTCCAGCTTGACGGAGAGATAGTCGCGGCCGGTCTCGCGAGCGGTCTTCTTCCAGGCGGCGCCGAACTCGGTGGTGCCGGCGAAGATGCGGAAGTCGGGGGCGCGCTCATTCTCCTTGTCGGCGGCGACGATCTTGGCCTTGACGTTGAGGGTGAGGGTCTTGACCGAACCGGTGAAGCCGTTCTCGGTCTTGGTGAAGGTACCGATGCTCGCCATGTCACATACTCCTCGTGGTTGCCCGGGCCGCGACCACCGCGGCCTCGATGGCGATCCCGGGACCGGAGGTGATTGACCCCGCAGCCGCAGGCCCGCAGCGCAGCGGAGGAGGCCGGGAGACGGCTTTTTTGCCTCGCGATGCAAAGCCGGCCTGCCCGGCGGCGGAAAAAAGCCGTCTCCCGGCCTTGTGGACAGGCGATCAAGGCGCAGCCGGCCTCCGGTCAGATCAGCCCATCAGAGGCGGCGTGGCCGCGCCCGGGACCGATCCACGGGGATGACATGGCGGGGGGCGGAACCGCTCGGAAAGAGGGGCGCGGCGGCGGGCGTGCAAGAACCTGCCGTGGCGGAGGAAGGGCGGAGGTTGCCGGGAGACGCCATCAGCTGGTCAGCATCAGGCGGTTCACACCGGCAGGGGACCGGAGCACGGTAGGAGCGTTCGCTGCCGAGCAACCGCGATAGATACGTCTAGCTCGCCCAATCAGGCCCTTTGCATCGACCTGCAGGACGGGGTTCTGGTCGCCAGCGAATAACGAGTATGGAGAATCGTCAAAGGCCGTAGTGGGACTGAGGCGCAGTGTACCGTCAACTGATGGCTGTGATGGGGCCGAAAGCGGACGGGCGGGTTTTGGATCAAGCAGTGGAGAAAGTGGTCATTGTTCTGAGCAAGACGTTGAAAAAACTACTTGATCCGTTGTGATCCTCGATTTCTCGTTTTGAGGACGATATTTGCCAGCCAATCCATTCTTGGGGGGGGTGAACTACCGTGAACGACTCAGTTTATTCCAAGTATTCTGTCTGCTGCCGGTACATCGTTCCCGCCCCCCCACAGTAACGGCAGTCGTCGTGCTTCACATGTCCCTTTCCATGGCATCGCGGACAATCGACAATATCCCATCCGCGCCAATCGATGCCGTCGTAGATGTGCCTCTCCATCATGCCATTGCCGTCGCACGCAGGGCAGTCTTCATGGTTCACCCGCCCCGATCCCTCGCACAACTTGCAGTCGATGTTTTGAAAGTCCTTGAGGTCGACTCGGTCCGCATATTGTCTCTCGATCCGGTATTCACCATGGCAAACGGGGCAGTCAGCATTCTTCCCCCGGCTCGCGCACAACGGGCAATCGACGTTTTGGAAGTCCTTGAGATCAACTAGGTCCGCGTACCGTCTCTCGGTCCGGTATTCACCATGGCAGACGGAGCAATCAGCATTCTTTCCCCGCGCGGCGCACAGCGGGCATTCAACGTCGTCAAACTGGTGAACGTCAATCCGGTCTGCGTAACGGCGTTCTAGCGCCCTATCGCCCTGACATACTGGGCAATCGACTCCACGAAGCCTGCCACCTCCCTCACAAACGGGGCAGGGCACCGTTTGAAATTGCGTGAGATCGACCTGCGTTGCGAAATTGGCATCGATCTCCCTGTCACCGTGACAAACCGGACAGTCATCTCCATTATATCGTCCACTGGCGTGGCACAACGGACATTTCACATAGCCTAAAGCCGCGACGTAGGTCTTTCGAATTTGACGAGCTTGCATGAGATGAGCCTCCAGCGCGGGTTCTCCGCTGGAGGCTCGCCCCAGTTGCGGAAGCAATTGCTGCCTTATGGCTGTAACTTCCGGAGATGCGTCACTTTTTGCCGTGCGATAGAGGTCCATCGTGGCCTCAACAGCAAGCTTCTTGACTACCGCCACTTCCTCTGGCGACCTTGCTGACTTAAAGTGAGATAATAAATCGTCACATCTCGTTAGAAGGGACAGTAATGTATCGTGTAGTTTTCCAAAATCTTGCCATTTCCACTTATTTCTAGCAATTAAGGCAAGTTTATGTGCTTTTATAAAAGAAACATCAACTCCTTTAGTGGAGAATATATTTTTGTCGTACATTGTATGATGATTTGCGCATAGCCATATTAAATTTTCTGGGTGATTATTTTTGCTTTTTGAAACCGGATCAATGTGTGCTGCCTCACAGGCGTCAGAGTATTTGCCGCACATTGCACATTCGTAACCTGCTTCCCGTTGAATCTCTAATCGAATTCCGATTGGAACTGGAGGACGAGCCCCGCCGACACTAGGCCAAGGAGCCTTCAGCCAATTATTAAAATCCAAAATCTCGCGTTTAGAATAGTAACGCTTATAGCCGCTCTTGTGAGCTAGCTTAAGCTTCCGGCTGTCTCCTTGCTTTGGCGCATAAGACGTAAACCACTTGAGGAGTTCTGGAGACATTCCGACCATAATTGCCGCTTCATACTCATACACTAAATCGTCAGCTTTGGACATGAAATGCATCTCCTTTGCCCCTTAATTTCCTTCACTTTAACGCGAATATCCTACATGGTCGCTATCATTCTGCAGTCCTGAATGGCAACTGAAGGCGCCGAGGACACCCGATTCTGCAAAATGCGCTGCGGGTGGTGGAGTCGTGCGCAAGGAGATAAGGAAAAATGTATCAGGATTGAAGCGTAACTATTTCGATTGTGAATGACTGGCATGAGTGCAAACCAGAAAATATACTCTCGTCCACCAAGGTGACGTCTGCTGGATCGGATGACAGGAAAAGGCCGGGGCGGCCGCCAACCACCCCGGCTCACTCTGTTATTCCGCCGCCTGGGCGTAGGGCGTCTCCGTCCTGTTGGCGGCCGGTTCCTCATCCGGCATCCGCAGCAACATCGGCAGCCATCCAGCCCCCGTCAGCAGTTGTTGGGCAGCCTCGGCCATGGGCTGCTTCTTCATGCCCTCCATCCGCTGGGCCGCCTCGTCCGACACGGCCTCACGCACGGCCGACAGGATTTGTGCCTTGGTGACGCGCCCCAGATAGGTCCGCACCGTCGGTGCCCAATACACCGTCATGTCGAGGTGGGTCGCCTGGGCCAGCCGATCCGCCATCGCCAGGGCCTGCGGACGACGTTCCCAGGGCTGGCGCACCGCGAAGGCCGTCAAGGCCACACAATGGGCCAGCAGCCGGCTCCGCTGCTCGGCGTCGAGGCCGACCAGGAAAACCCAGAGGCCGACGCTGTGGCGGGGCAGTTGCACTGCCCAGTCCTCATGGCGCCGGGCCAGGGCCTGGGCTGCTGCCGTGTCGTCGATGCGGTCGGCGTGACCAGACAGCGGCGTGCTGTGAGCGCGGATGTCCAGGCAGGTGCCGTCCGTCTCGATGGCGAACAGGCTCGACACCAGGGCATGGGTCAGGGCGATGACGGCGATGTCGGGATGCTTTCCCAGGGCCAGCCGCAAGCCCAGGGTCCGGTGCGCCGTCAGGTCACGGACCAGCAGGTCGGACAGCGGCCTGCCTTCACCCATGTCCTCATCCTCGCCATCGGGAGCCGAAGCAGCTTCCGTGCGGCCGTCGCCGGAATGGGAGACGGCCTCATTCTCCTCGCTGACCGCTGCGGGTTCCGGTTCCGCCGGCTTCTCATCCTCCGGCCGGATGAAGCCCCGTTCGATGCGGGCCTGCCCGTCATGACCCAGCACGACGAAGACGCCACCCCGCGCAATGGTGTCGGGATCATAGGCCTGCTGACGGGCCGCCAGCCGGTCGATCTCGCCATCCAGTTCCGCCAGTCGGGCCTCAACATCGGCCGGCAGTTCCTCCAGCCCCTCATGGGCCAGGGACAAGGCGTCCTGCTCGTCCTGGAGCGCGTCCAGTTGCCGCTGGTCCGTCGGCGACAGGTCCACCACCTGCGGATATTCGCGCCGCAAGCCCAGGGCATAGGGAAAGTCGATGAAAGGCTGCACCCATTTCCACCCCTCCGCCCGCATTCCGCCGGCGACGGCTTCCAGCTTGTCCAGCACCAGCCGGTCCAACAGCGCGGCATCCTCAAAATAGCCGCCTTCATCCTCGCTGAACAGGTCGCGCAGAATGGTGCCGCCCGCCGTCTCGTAGGCTTCGACCCCAACGAAGCGCGCCCGCCGGTCGCCGGCGGGCACATGTGCCTCGGTCAGGGCGCGGCGGATGATGTGCGGTTCCTTGTTCCAGGACAGGCCGTCATAGACCTGCTCCTGCCGTTCATGGCTGTCGGTGATGGCGAAGGCCATCAACTGGTCCAGGCGCAGACCGCCCTCACGGTAGATCGCCAGCAGCCGGGGCGACACCGCGCCCAGGCGCAGCCGCTGCCGCACCACCTGCGCCGTCACGCCGAAGCGGGCGGCGATGTCCTCGGCACCGAGGCCGCCTTCCTCGGACAGGCGGCGGAAGGCCTCGAACTGGTCGGCCGGGTGCAGGTTCTCCCGTACCACATTCTCGGCTAGGCTGATCTCCTGCGCATCGCCCTCGCTGATCAGGCAGGGGACCGGCGCGGCCCTGGCCACCTGCTTGCGCTTGACCAGCAGCTTCAGGGCCGCCAGCCGGCGACCGCCGCCGCAGACTTGGTACTTGCCCGTCTCGTTGCCCTCGGCATCCAGGTCGGGCCGCACGTTGAGGCTTTGCAGCAGACCGTGAGCGGCGATGGAAGCCGCCAGTTCCTCCAGCCCCGCGCCGCCGCCCGTGCGGCGGACATTGCGGTCGCAGGGCACCAGCTTGGACAGGGGGATATCGCGGATGATGGTCGTGGTCATGTCCGGTCTCCTTGGGTCAGGGGTGTCAGCGCAGCTCTGCGCTGCACCCCTGCCCGTCGGCGAGACCGGGGTAGCAAGGGCAAGGGCGGACGGGGCGGAGGGGGATCGCCCGGCCTGCACGGAGCGGATGCCACCCTGCCGGCCCGACCATCATCGCCCGCGCAGGAAGGCCGGGGAGACCGCCCCGGCCGGTCCCGGCACGGGACTTCACCCTTGCCCGCGCGAGGGCAGCGCCCTTAGCACCGGAGACCTCGGCGCCGCGGTGATCCGTGGGAAGCAACGCGCCTGTCCTTCCAGGCAACTGGTCAGGGGGCGGCTTTGCGGGTAAATGGCGAAAGACGGTGGCATCACGAACCGTGCCGCGTCAGGAGGACAGGACCAGAGATGAGTGAGAAGATCAGCAAGGACGACTTGGCCGCCGTCATCGCCGAGGCGACGGGCAGCAGCACGGCCCGCAGCAAGGAAGCCCTGGAACGTGTGCTGGTGGCCATCGGCGCCGGCCTAAAGGGCTGAACGGGTAAGGTACCGGCACTCCAGCGCAAGTTTTTCTACCCCGACGCCGCGCGCCATCCGACGCTGGCAGTTCCCTTTTACGGGTCGCAACCGGCCGGGAACCGCCTATTCCACGACCACGATTTGCTTTGCCGCCCGACATTGGTCACGGCGATGCTGCCAGCAGCGACGTGCATTGAATGGCGGTTAGCGCTATGATTCGCAATCAGTCCAATACTCCCTGGCAGCAGGACAAGGCGAAATGGCTCCATGAGCCGGACTTGATCCTGACATCCCCTCGCGATCTGCCTGATCCGCGCCTCCTTGAACTGGCGCGGTTGCTGGCCAGGCGGGCCGCCCGGGAATGGTTGAAGGAAACCCGCGCGCGCGAGGTGCGGCGCCCCTGACAACATTGGAGGCCGCATGAAGGTCGCTCTCTATGCCCGCTATTCCAGCGACAGCCAGCGTGACGCCTCCATCGCCGATCAGCTGCGCATCTGCCGCGCCCATGCCGACCGGCAGGGCTGGCGCATCATCGAGGAATATACCGATCACGCCGTCTCGGGCGCCTCGCTGCTGCGGCCCGGCATCCAGGCCCTGATCGCCGATGCGCTGAAAGGCCGTTTCCAGGTGGTGCTGGCCGAGGCCATGGACCGGCTCTCCCGCGACCAGGAGGACATTGCCGGCCTGTTCAAGCGCATGGCCTTTGCCGGCATCAAGATCATCACCCTGTCGGAGGGCGAGGTCACCCATCTGCATGTCGGGCTCAAGGGCACGATGAATGCCCTGTTCCTCAAGGATTTGGCTGACAAGACCCATCGCGGTTTGCGCGGGCGGATCGAGCAGGGCAAGTCCGGCGGCGGCAACGCCTATGGTTATGACATCGTCAAACAGTTCCAGGCTAATGGCGAACCGTTGCGCGGCGACCGGACCATCAACAAGGCCGAAGCCGACATCGTGCGGCGCATCTACCGCGACTATGCCGCCGGCAAATCGCCCAAGCACATTGCCCTGGAACTGAACAATGAAGGGATCAAAGCTCCCGGCAGTGAAGCGTGGGGCTTCAGCACGATCCTCGGCAGCCGCAAGCGCGGCACCGGCATCCTCAATAACGAGCTGTATATCGGCCGGCTGATCTGGAACCGACAGCATTTCGTCAGGGACCCCGACAGCGGCAAGCGCCGGGCCCGGCCGAACCCGGAAGCCGACTGGATCATTCGCGATGTGCCCGAACTGCGCATCATCGATGAAGCCCTGTGGCAGGCAGTCAAGGCCCGACAAGCAACGGTGCGCGATCAGGGCATCGACCTGACAACGGGCGAGGAGACCGCCACCAGTCTTCGGGACCGGCGGCGGCCGAAATATCTGCTGTCGGGACTGACCCGGTGCGGCTGCTGTGGGGGCGGCTATTCAATGATCTCCGCCGTTCTGGTCGGCTGCTCGACAGCACGCAACAAGGGGACCTGCGACAACCGGCTGAACATTCGGCGCGACCGGCTGGAGGCGCGCGTGCTAGACGCACTGCGCTATCACCTGATGGATCCGGCCCTGTTCAAGGAATTCTGCGATGAATTCACGCGGGAGATGAACCGTCTGCGCATGGAAGGGCGGGCCTCGATTGAGGCGGCGCAAGCGGAACTGCACCGTATCGACAAGCAGATCAGTGCCACGGTCGATGCAATTGCCGACGGGATGTATCATCCTTCCATGAAGGAGAAGATGGACAGGTTGGAATCCCGGAAAACAGCGTTGCAGCAGTTTTTGACCGAAGCCGTCGAGCCCCCACCCCTGCTCCATCCGGAGATGGCGCAGTTCTATCGTCAGCAGGTAAGCGAACTGCATGCGGCCCTACGGGACGAGATCGATGCCACCCGGCTTCAGGCGGGGGAGATCCTGCGATCGCTGATCAAGGAGATCGTGTTGACGCCGGAGGATGGCGTGCTGCAGATCGACGTGCGCGGTGACCTCGCCGGCATCCTGACCATTGCCGTGGGCGGTAAGGCCGTTGGTGCCACAAAGCAAAAAGGCCGCCCTTTTGGGGCGGCCTCAGTGAGCGACGTTGTGTCGCAATTGGAAA
>NZ_JBLTYX010000025.1:0-70600 GCF_048066115.1 Niveispirillum sp. KHB5.9
CTCTAAGCGTGGTCATACATGATGGAGAGCCCTTTGAACTGGGCTGGAAACCGCAAGGAGCTTTGGAATCTCAGCGCCATGTCGTTAACGCCGGTCAATTCCATCTATTTCCGCCTGATCATTTCATTCATGTCGACTGGGCGGGCAATCAGCGAATATTCGGGCTCGCCTTCATGCAAAGCTTTATCGAGCGCACGTTGGCCGAGGCCTTCGGCGGAAGGATACCCGACCTTAAGCCGATGGTCGCCGTCGATAACCCCGCGATCGGCAAGCTGATCGACTGCTTGCGCCAGGGGATGGAGGAGACAGGCCCAACAAGCCTCCTCTATCTCGATCACATCGGCGCGATGCTGCTTCTCAAGCTGTATGAGACCTTCGGAGATGCAGGCCAGCCCACGCCGGTCATCGGTGGCCTCGGCAGTTCACGGCAGCGGCGCGTTGTTGAATATATCGAGGCACGCCTGGGGGAGGAGTTGAACCTCAGCCATTTGGCCACCGAAGTCGGGCTCACCCGATACCATTTTATCCGGGCCTTCCGGGTCAGCCTGGGCACGACTCCCTTCCGCTATCTCAATAAGCGGCGCATCGCGCGAGCCCAGCAATTGCTGCTCGATCCCCACCTGTCGATCACCGAGATCGGCCTCACCCTGGGCTTTTCGAGCCACAGCCATTTCACCGAGACGTTCCGGAAGATCACGGGGACGACACCATCACAGTTCCGTAAGGACCGGCTTTGAAGCGGTTGCCCGGCGGAGTGTTTGTCACCGAGTTTGCCCTTGGGGGATTTGCCGATTTGCAGTACGGAGTCCAATAGGTGCTTCCGGATGGAGGCGGAAATTCCGGCGGGAGGCGAGAACATGAGTGAATTGAACCCGGATGTTCAGGATGAGGTGCCCTGGTCGGAGACCATCACCTCCTATGATGAAGCGCATTTTATCACCTATGTCCGGTTGCTCGATGCCGAGGCCTCTGGAGCCGACTGGCAGGACGTTGCCAAAATCGTCCTGCATCGTGACACGCTGCTGGACAAGGAACGAACCCATCGCTGCTGGGCTTCCCACCTGCGGCGGGCTCAATGGATGGCTGCCAGTGGTCATCGTCACCTCCTGGTGTAGAAACAGCACTTCTCGATGATGGTCTTGTATTTCCTCTCACCTTGATGAATGGGGCTGACGAAATGATCTCGCGGTATTGTCGCCAACTTTAGGGTTAATCTATTCAGTAGAAGTGTCGATTTTGTAAGTTTATTCAATGCAAATTATTGATGTTCAGGAATTTCTCACATTGATTGGATTCCGTTCTCCGCAATGTCTTGACAGGAAACGCAACCTGACGAAAGACGTCTATGGGTGTTGTGAAGAAGCTGTATTTGTCGTCTGCTATTCGAGCATTCGGCGCGATGGTTCAGTTGTCGTTGGGTCTGCAAGGCCCATGCGGCCAACGGGAGGCTACCGTGCAACGACAATCTCGATGCCCCGAATTTCCGTCACGGCCAGACTGGCGCGATCCAGAACAATACCGGCCGCTGCTGGCTCTGGACAAGGCGGGCTGGGCGGCAGAATGGCTTCGCCGGTCTCCTGATTTTGCGGATATTCTCAGGAGCATCGCCGAAAAGGTTCAGGCAACCCACCGGCCTATAGGCGGACCAAGGATCATCATTCTATCCGACCTGCCTGCCGATGCTGGTTGGGGGGTGATTTTTTGCCGATGCCATCGAACCGGACGTCACCTTCTGGTATCCGTCGCTGGCCCCTGCGGTCCTCACCGTCGACGCGTCCTGCGCCGAACCCGGCGCAGAGGACGTTTTCGACGTACAGCGGCTCCAGCAGCTTGCCGTTGTTCTGAAGGTCTCCGACGGGGCTGAACATGTTCTGTTCAGTGACGGCTGCCATCATCTCCAACTGATGGTGACCACGGGAACATTGCTATCAGGCCCCGTGCGGCTGCGCTGCACCATCACGGGCGTTCGGTTCACGCAAGAAAGTCTGTTGGCCCTGCACCGTTTGCTGCAACTCCACCGCTTCGGTCGGTTGCCGCACGAGCTTTATCCCACGGACACCCGAGCCCCGCGTTGGATCGAAAAGCTCCGCGCTTTCGATGGGGTCCGCGCCGGAGCCAGCCATCGTGAGATCGCCACCATCCTGCTGGGCGAACGGGAGGTCCGGGAGAACTGGAATGGCCACTCCGACTATCTGCGTCTCCGGATCCAGCGCCTGGTTCGTGACGCCTGGCGAATGGTGCGTGGCGGCTATCGTGATCTGCTTCGCCCGAGGGGCGAGATGAAACGGGGGCCAGAACTGTCGGCGGTCAGCAGAGAGCCATAGGGCGGCTGGAACCTTCGTGACGGGCTTTGGCAGGTAGGGAAAGGGAGCTTGCCGGGTGCCTTGTCAGCAACCCAACCGGAAGGAGACTGCGTGATGAAGACCCTGAAATTTGCTCTGCCGGTGCTCATCCTCATCGGGATTGGCGCTGGCGTCCTCACGCTATGGCCCAGGGGCCGCGTCGAGCAGGAGGGAGCGGCGGCCGTCATCGACGCCGGCCTGTTGGAGATCGCCGGCACCCGGCACCGTCTGGCTGGCATCGTGCCGCCGCTGCCCGATCAGCACTGTGTCGACCGCAAGGGTACGACCTGGCCCTGCGGCCAGGAGGCTGTCGAGGGTTTGTGGAAGTTGGTGACCGGCACGCCGGTATATTGCCGGCCCCATCCCGCCAGCACCGACCTGTCCGATTGTTTCGTCGGTGGCACGTCGCTGTCGGAGCGGATGGTCCGTGGCGGTTGGGCCCTGGCCTGCCGCTTTGGCCGGGGTGACCTCAGCAACTGGGAGAACAATGCCCGGTTCCTGGCCTCGGGCCTGTGGCGCGGCGGCTTTGTGCCTCCAACGCCGCTTGACCAGTGCGCGGGGTAGTGTGGAAAGAGTCAGAGGCAGGCCGGGGTTCCATGACGGGCTGATGCTGGAGGAGAGGCCTCCGGCGCCCGTCATGGAGACGTGCCATGACCCAGGTGGAAATCCTCGACGCCGCCCCTGACCGGACCGGCGGCTACAAGGTGGATGTGACCCGTGGCCAGCGGATTGGCCGGGTGTCGTCCGAATGGTTTTCGCGGCCGGACGATGAGCGCTTCCTGTCGCTGTCCGATCTTTATGCCTCCGTGCGGTCACGGACGGAGCGCAGCCGGACCCGGACCCTGCCCAGCGCCGATATCCGCGTGGAGGCCAGGAGCGACAATCCCGAGAAACTGTCCCTGCTGCTGCCGGGCAATGACCGGCCCGTGGCGCCGACACATTGGAGCTTTGGTCAGCTCTCCAGCTTGATCGGCGCGCCAGCTGCCTATCTGCGGCAATTGCCGGCAGCACTGGCCGGCATCAACCTGCAATATGGGCTGACCTCACACCGGGCCGAACAGGTTAAGACCATGGAGATCGAGAACGGCCGCACCGAACTGCGCGCCGTCACCGGCCCCGACTATGGCCGCATCTTCGACCATGAACTGGTCGAGGCCGTGCAGCGCATCGCCGGCAACGGCACCGGAGATACACGCTGGAAGGTGCCGGGCGTGTTGGACTGGTCGACGGGCGTCTATAACCCACGCGTCGACATCACGCGGGACACCACGACGCTCTATGCCTCCGACAGGGATGTGTTCGTGTTTTTGGTCGACGATCTGAACCCGATCGAGGCGGGGCGTTTGCCGGATGGCTCGCCCGACCTCTATTTCCGCGGCTTCTATTGTTGGAATTCTGAGGTGGGCGCCAAGACCCTGGGCATGGCGAGCTTCTATCTGCGGGCGGTATGCCAGAACCGGAATATCTGGGGCGCCGAGGATTTCGAGGAGATCACCATCCGGCATTCCAAATATGCCGCCTCGCGCTTTGCCCATGAGGCGGCCCCGGCCCTGACCCGTTTCGCCAATTCCTCGCCCATGCCCTTCGTCAATGGCATCCGGGCGGCGCGGGAACAGATCGTCGCCCGCGACGATGACGACCGCATGGAGTTTCTGCGCAAACGCGGTTTCTCCAAGGCCGAGACGGGCAAGATCATCGAAACCGTACTGGCCGAGGAGGGCCGCAAGCCAACGAGCATCTTCGATTTCGTGCAAGGCATCACGGCCGTGGCCCGCGACAAGCCCCACCAGGACGCACGCCTGGAGATGGAGGGGCGGGCCAAGAAGCTGCTGGACCGGGTGGCCTGACCGACAGGTTGGGGTGCGGCTCGGGGCGTTTCGAGGCAGAGGAGGGCAGGGGGGCTTGGCGACGGGCTGGGAGGCGGAGAAAGAGGTTCCCGCCGGCCTGTCGTGGAGAAAACCCATGGCTACTTCCCCTGCCAAGATCGTCCTGAGCCGGTCCCAGGACATTCCCTTCAACAAGCTGGTCCTGTCCCAGGCCAATGTCCGCAAGGTCAAGGCCGGCGTGTCCATCGCCGACTTGGCGGAGGACATCGTCAATCGTACCCTGCTGCACGGCCTCCCCGTTCGCCCCCGACTGGACGCCGAGGGCAAGGAGACGGGGATCTACGAGGTGACGCCGGGCGGGCGGCGCTATCGGGCGCTGGAACTGCTGGTCAAGCAGAAGCGCCTCTCCCGTACCGCACCCATTCCCTGCGTCATCCGCACCGGAGGACTGGGCGAGGAGGACAGCTTGGCCGAGAACCTGCAACGGGTGGCGCTGCACCCGCTCGACCAGTTCCGCACCTTCCAGACCCTGCGTGACAAGGGCCTCAGCGAGGAGGACATTGCCGCCCGGTTCTTCATCACACCCGCCGTCGTCAAGCAGCGGCTGCGCCTGGCATCGGTGTCGCCCAGGCTGCTGGACCTTTATGCCGAGGACGGTATGACACTGGAGTTGGTGATGGCCTTCAGCGTCAGCAGCGATCATGAACACCAGGAGCAGGTCTGGGCCTCCCTGACCCAGCCCTGGCAGCGGGAAGCCCATCATATCCGCCGGGCGCTGACGGCCGACAGCATTCCGGCCCATGACAAGCGGGCACAGCTCGTGGGGCTGGACGCCTATGTCGCCGCCGGCGGGCCGGTGATGCGCGACCTGTTCACGCCCGACGATGGCGGCTGGCTGGGCGACGTGCCGCTGTTGGAACGCCTGGCGGCCGAGAAGCTGGCCAAAGCCGCCGAGACGGTCATGGAGGAGGGGTGGAAATGGATCGAGGTCGAGACCGACTTCCTCTACGGCCATACCGCCGGCCAGCGCCGCCTGCGCGGCGAGGTGATCGCTCGCACGGAGCAGGAGGAGGCCCGCTATGCCGAGCTACAGGACGAATATGACCGGCTGGCCCGGGAGCATGACGATGATGGAGAGATCTCCGAGGAGGTCGATCAGCGGTTGACCGCGATTACCGGCGAGATCGCTGTGCTGGAGCAGCGGCCCGTCCGCTACGACCCGGAAGAGATCGCTCGGGCCGGCTGCTATGTCAGCATCGGTTCGGACGGGCAGTTGCGGGTCGAGCGCGGCTACGTCCGGCCAGAGGATGAGCCGCTCGTCGAGGAACCGGTGGCACCGGACGCAGACCTCGCCGAGGAAGACGTTGATGCGGAGGGTGCCCGCATCCCGGCCGCCGCGCATGTCGTCCATACCGGCGGCTCTGTCAGCCAGGAGCCCGAGCCGGAGGACGAGGGGCTGAAGCCGCTGCCGGAACGGCTGGTGATGGAGTTGACGGCCTTTCGAACCCTGGCCCTGCGTGACGCCCTGGCCCAGGACCCGGACACGGCCTTCATCGCCGCGCTGCACCTCCTGTGCCTCCAGCTCTTCTACTATCGCAGCTCCAATTCCTGCCTGCAAATCACGGCCCGGAGTCCCGGCTTCATGGCAGAACCTCCGGGGCTGGCAGACAGCATCCCGGCCCAGTCCATCACCGCCCGGCATGAAAACTGGGAGGGGCAACTGCCCGATGACCCGCGGGATTTGTGGGATGCGCTGGTGGGCTTCGATGCCGACAGCCGGGCGGCGCTGTTCGCCCATTGCGTGGGCCTGACGGTGCATGCCGTGCAGTCGTCCGGCGTGTATGGGCCGGAGAGCCGGCATCATGCCGACCGGCTGGCGAGCGCCGTTAATCTCGACATGGCGGTGGTGGGCTGGGTGCCGACGGCGCTGAACTATCTGGGCCGGGTCACCAAGGCCCGCATCCTGGAGGCGGTGGTCGAGGCCAAGGGCGAGGCTGCCGCCCGCCAGATCGACCATCTCCGCAAGCCCGACATGGCGGTGCAGGCCGAACTGATGCTGGCCGGGACCAACTGGTTGCCAGCATTGCTGCGCACGCCGGAGCAGGAGATGGCCGCGCTGGAGGAGGGGGCCGGAACCGTGACGAAACCGGTTACCGAGGCCCGGCCGGATGACGTGGTTCCGTCGGTGGAGGAGCCGCAGGCGGCGGAACAGTCGATCGCCGCCGAATAATCCGACCTTCACCTTCCACCCATGGCCCGGCCTCAGCGCCGGGCCATTTTCATTTCAGGAGACGGACAATGGCAATACCCGACCATGCCCGCACCAATTTCAGCACCCTGCTGCGCGCCGCCCGGGACGGCAATCTCGCGCTGATGGAGTGCGACGATGCCGTCACCGGCGAGCCACGCTACGTCATCTGTGCTGTAAGCCGTGATCAACGCGGCATCGTCATGACCCCGTTCGGTTATCTCGCCGAGGACAATCCCTACGATCTTTACCTCCCGCCCGATGCCCCCGGAGGTCCGGGCGGTCCCGGTGCCTGACCATGGAGAATGCCGGCCAACTGGCCCGCCGCCTCGCGCTGGAGGCCGAGGCGGTGTGCCGCCAATTCCTGCCATATGGTTGTCGGTGGGGCAATTACTGGCAGGTGGGCGACGTGCAGGGCCATGCCGGCCGCAGCCTCTATGTCCGTCTGACCGGGCCGCGCGCAGGCCAATGGACCGATGCCGCCGCGGACCAGCATGGCGATCTGCTGGACCTGATCGCCCTGAACCGCAACCTGTCCCTGCGTGAGGCCATGGCCGAGGCGCGGGCCTTCCTGCGGATGCCGTTGCAGGTGTCGTCCAGTTGTTCCTTCGTGCCATCCATTACTGGCTCGCCGGAGGCCTGCCGCCGCCTGTTCGCGGCCAGCCGGCCATTACCGGGCACCCTGGCCGAGCGCTACCTGGCCGGCCGCAGTATCACCCTGGCCCAGCCCGAGCCAGCCCTGCGTTTCCATCCGCACTGTCACCGGCGGGAGCCCCGGGGCCGTGTCAGCCTGCCGGCCCTGATCGCCGCCGTCACCGACGATGGCGGCCAGTTGACCGGCCTGCACCGCACTTGGCTGGGGCCGGATGGGGACAAGGCTGCGCTGGACGATCCCCGCCGCGCCATGGGCCGGCTGCTGGGCCATGGCGTGCGCTTCGGGGCGTCGGGGCCGGTCATGGCGGCGGGCGAGGGGCTGGAGACCATGCTGTCGCTGCGCCAGGCCCTGCCGCTGCTGTCGGCCGTCGCCGCCCTCTCGGCGGGACACCTCGCCGCCTGGGTCTTTCCAGCCGTCCTGCGCCGGCTCTATGTCGCCCGCGATGCCGATGCTGCGGGACAGGCGGCCTACAGCCGGCTCGCCCAGCGTGGCCATGCCGGTGGCCTGGAGATCCTGCCGTTGCGTCCCAGGCTGGACGATTTCAACAGCGACCTGATGGTTTATGGGCTGGCGGGCCTGCGGGACTGGATCATCCCGCAACTGGCCGAGGGCGACGCGGCGACCTTCCTGACGGCGGACGGGTGGCGCGATCCGGTCCGTGCCGGATAGGCGGGGAGGGGATCAGGCGGGCGTTCTCCTGTGACCGTAGACCTCTGGCGGGCCGCGCGAGGGGCGGCCTTCCAGGGTTAGAGGTCTGCCAGGGCCGCCCGGTCCCGCAACGGCCGGAGGCCGTCCTCCGCTGGCGCTGCGGCCCGCGAGGGGTGCGGGACCGGGCTGAAAGCCCTGGCGCGACACTCCCGGAAGGCCGCGACCGGCGCGGCCCAAAGCCTCCGGTGACCGCCATGTTGAACCATCCCACCCGCCCTCTGGCCTCCGCCGATACCGACCCTCTGGCCGACGGCACCCCCTCTGCCCACCTGCTGGAGGAGTTGCAGCTCTACGGCTACCGCCCTTTCCAGGACGAGCCCGACCCGCGCCCGCTGCCCGAGGCCGAACAGGCCCGTGCCGAGATCGGGGCCTGCCTGGAGACTCTGGCCGGCCTGCTGACCGGCACCCGTCTGGAGGATGACCTGGACGACCTGCTCTGGGCCTGCGTCAATGTCTTCCATCGCCGCATCGCCAGCCTCGAACGCAACCTGGATGCCAACGAACAGGCCCAGCAGCATAGCCAGCGTGATCAGGACGGCTCGGAAATCCGCTCCGTCGAGCTGGAGCGGCTGATTGCCGAGGGCCTTGGCCTGATCGAGCGCCGCAATGCCTTCGAGTTCTTCCGCGACGCCGCCGCCGAGATGTACGAGGCCCTGACCGGCTCCACCTGGCGCCCGCGCCAGGGCTCGCAACTGAACCACCGTGCCCTGACGGCGGCAATGATCGACAGCCGCGACCACATCGCCGCCCGCCGCTACGCCGATACCCATGTGCTGGTGCCGCCCGGTCCCAAGGTGGCCTTCACGGGCGGGGTGGAGTGCAACGATGTCGACCGCATCTCGTCCGTGCTGGACAAGGTCCATGCCAAGCATCCCGACATGGTGCTGCTGCATGGTGGCAGCCCGAAGGGGGCCGAACGCATTGCGGCGTGCTGGGCCGAGCATCGTCGCGTGCCGCAGATCGTCTACAAGCCCGACTGGACCCGCCACAGGAAGGCGGCACCCTTCCGGCGCAATGACCAGTTGCTGGAGTCTCTGCCCATCGGGCTGGTGGTCTTCCCAGGGTCCGGTATCTCTCAGAACCTCGCCGACAAGGCTCGCAAGATGGGCATCCCCGTCTGGCGGTTCGGGGCGGAGGGCGGCGCGTAAGCGCCGTTACCTCCTCATCACGTCGCTTTCCGGCTATCTGGGTGCCGAATTCAGCCCATGTGGTTTCGAGTAGGATGGAAAAACTCCGGACAAATTGAATAGCCAATATTCGACTTGCTGGTGCTATGCCTGCGCGAGAGCCACTTATGGCGTGCTGCAAGGTTACGAAAGGCTTGGTACCCCAGCGTTTAGACTCAAGGGGGCCGAGCAGCCTCCGAAACAGGGGGGTGACCTATGGCCATCGAAGAGGGTTCAGCTCGCTTCGAATTATCTGCATGCCCTCCCCTCCCACGGAAACACAACAAGAACATAATCGTTCTGAATGTGCGAAAATGCTGTATGCTGGAGGTATGTCGAAGAGAATCACGGATAGCCAGGTTCTGGGTGAGTTGGGCGAGACAGCGATCAAAAAGATCGTTCTCGAAACCGGCTTTCTTTATGAACAGCGTGGGCGTCTCGAAGCAGGAACGGATGGTATCGTTGAACTGCGCGATCCAAAAAGCGGCGCACCGCTTGGCAAGTTGCTCGGTGTCCAGGTCAAATCCACCGACAGTGGCCAATATATCCGCGAGAACGAAAGCAGCTTCGAATACCTTCTTAAGCCGGACGACTTGAAATACTGGCGTACATCCAACATTCCCATCATCATTGTTCTTTGGCGGAAGTCCGATGAAACAGCCTATTGGAAGGACGTTAGCGATTGCGTCAGGGGCGAAGAACGCCGCCTGAAGTTCGATAAAGGCACCGATAGATTTGATCCACGCTGCGCTGACCGTATTGGTGCGCTCACCATTGATCGTCGGACGCCGGGCGTTTTCCTTCCGCCACTCAATCAAGGCGAGGACGCCATTATCAACCTGCTGCGCGTCAAGCTGCCGGATGAAATCTTTATCTCAACGTCGCCATTCGGCAGTGGGCGCGACGCCGTGCCTGAACTGGTAAAGCACGGCGACATCCGATTCGACTGGATAATCCGCAAACGACGCTTTATTTCTTTCTTCGACCCCAGGGAATACGGTACCCGCGCGATTGTCGATCTTGATCAGGTCGAAGCCGTTGATACTGAACTCATCGCACTCAGCGACGATCATGACGACATCAACGACACGATGGATTTGTTGCGGCGGACGGTTGAGCGACAGACGGCAGCGCAGCTTTCGTTTCTCCGCAAAGACAGGCTGTTCCACTTCAAGGCGGTCAGTATCGGAAAATCGCGCAGCTACCGGTACATGTCCAATGTCATTGAAACCTCTGCCAAGGTCGTGAGCGCTTACGCGAGCAAAAAGAAGGAAGGCCGTGGCTACGTTCGACATCATGCGGCACGCCTGCGGTTTGAACGTCTTGCGGATGAATGGTTTGTAGTTGTTGATCCAGATTTTTATTTCACCACCGACGGCTTTCAGCCACACCGTTATCCAGAGGCGCTTTTGGCAGGCAAGAAGCGCCTGGAGCGCAATGCCGCCGTGCGCGGTCAGGTGATGATGTGGCAGCATTTGCTGGTCGCGAGCGGCAAACACGAGGTGAGCCTGTTCGATGCTGACAAACCTGCGCCACTACTGCAATTCGAACGCCTCCCGGTGATCCAGTTGTCTCAAGCGGTACCAGAGTCTTCATGGAGCCGGACTGATCCGCGAGCCAAGGAGATGGAAGCGCAGGACCTCTTCGAGGACGGGAGTGTCGGATGATTTTCAAAGCGCATGTCTTTGACGAGCCGATGCTTGAATTTGGTGACGGCGGACAGCATTGCGACCCCCGTCAAGGTTTGCGTGAGCATGGACCGTTGCAGCCGCGTTCGGGCGACACTATCCGCGTCGGCATCATTGGCACGGACGACACGGTTGCGGGGTTCACTGAGTTCCTCGGAGAAACCGGACGCGGCATCGAAAGCGGAAACAAGCAACTTATCAATCTCAACCCGGACTTTCCGGGTCTGGGCAATCAGAACCCGTTCCGTTGCAGGTTTGAGGTACCTGATGGGGCTACAGGTACGATTTCACGGCGGCAGGTCAATGAAATCACCCGCATAGTTCGTCACGATGAAGCGGTCCGCCACGCCGTCGAAATGGTCACGTCTCAGCTTTCGGCTTTGGTCGAAAGCAGCGCGAAGCCCGACGTAATCGTTCTGGCTTTGCCAATCCCACTCATCGAAAAACTCGTCAATGCCAAGAGTGAAACAGAGGACAGTGACGACGAGGATGATAGCGGTGGCATGCTCAACTTCCGTGACCTGCTCAAGGCGAAGACGCTTCACCTGCCAGTTCCAACACAGATCGTCTGGCCGGACACGTGGGACGACGCCGCGAAAATCCCCCGTAAGGTCAAACGCGATAGCAACCGCCAAACGCAGGTAAAGGCAACGCGCGCGTGGAACCTTCTCAACGCCCTCTTCTACAAGGCGGGCAAAGTGCCATGGCGTTTGCTACCCGATCAGGCGGAATACCGTACCAGCTTCCTGGGTATCGGGTTTTATCGTGATCTCGACGGTCAGCAACTCTGGACCAGCACTGCGCAAATGTTCGATGAGCGTGGTCGCGGCCTCATTCTGCGCGGCGCGCGTGCGCAGACGGAGGCACGGGGGCGTCATCCATACCTGACCGCCAAAGACGCGGAAGAACTCGTGGTGCAATCCATCACAGCGTACAAAGCCCATCACCGCCATGTGCCTGCGCGACTGGTGGTCCTGAAGACTTCGCGCTTCCGTCCTGAAGAGGCAGAGGGGATCGACGCCGCTCTTGGGAAGTCCGGCATCGAGATGTCAGACCTTGTATGGGTGCAGGAGAGTTCGCCAATTGCCATCTTCCGAGACGGTAATTATCCCGTTCTGCGGGGCACATTCGTCGATCTGGGCAGCAAGGGCCTGTTGTATACGCGCGGCAGCGTGCCGTTCTATGGGACATTCCCCGGCCTGCGCGTACCGCGCCCACTGCTGCTTGTACCCCATGAGAATTCGGACAGCAAACTTCTGACGCTGGCGAAGGACGTGCTCGCGCTAACGAAGGTGAACTGGAATACAACGCAGTTCGATCAGAAGCTTCCAGCCCCGATCAAGGCTGCGCGGGAGGTCGGACGCATTCTTAAGTATGTCGAGTTCGGAACAGCGGTCTCATCCGACTTTCGTCGTTACACCTAGTGGGAGGTATGTGGTTTGCGGCTGCTTTTGGATCAGCCAGCGACCCACAGTCGAAGGATGAGCAGTGCATCCTGTTCTGTTCGGACCATGATGCACTGTCCAAAGCCGCCATGGGGACTTTGATCGGCCGGCTGGGCCTCTTTGGAATTGACCCGGAGGGCGCGTGCTGTCGGTGCCCGATTGACGCAGTTTCCCGGCGGTCCGCTGCCGGTCCTTAACCATGGGCGCGGCGGCTGAGGGAGGTCGGTGTCTCGTCATTGGTGGGGTCATGGTCCATTCGGTCGCTATCATTCCAGGCCAGTGGCGACCGGCAAATGGAAAGTCGGATCGTTCCGTTCCTGGATATGAACCGGTTGGACGGCTGTGGGTTGCAGGCTTTTGTGAGCGCGATGGCACGCGTGCTGGCATCGTGCCGGTGCCCCGGTGATGGGTGCCAACCATCTCCTTCGTCCATGGCTGTCGCAGCCCCATCCCCGCAGTCCCTGATGGCGTAGAGCCCGCGTCGCCCCGTGCCAACCCTCGGGGTTGCGAGAAAATTGCCAGCCGAACCCACCCCGCCTGGGGGCGGGGCCCCGGCTCCGTCAGGAAATTTTCTCCCCCTTGGGTCCTCCACTTCGTTCCGGCCCTTCGCTGGCGCTCGGGTGGCACAAGGCGCCTATGCGGACTCTGACGCCGGGGACATCGCGGGGATGGTTCCGCGACCGCAGCGAAGGAGACAGATCATGGCCATCACCCTCGGCACCTTCACCAAGGCCGATGACGGCAGCTTCACCGGCATCCTCAAGACCCTCAACATCACCGTTAGCCTGACCATCGTCCCGGTGCAGAAGCTGTCGGAGAACGCGCCCGACCATCGCATCTATGCCGGCAACGGCCAGCGCTATGAGGTCGGTGCCGGCTGGTCCCAGACTGCCAAGTCCAGCGGCGAGACCTACCTGAACCTTAAGGTGGCAGCGCCGGAATTCGGCCCGCACTGGGTCCGCGCCCGGCTCGTCAAGCTGGAGCATCCGGGTGAGGACGGCACCACGCACATGGCCCTCTGGGAGCCCCGCGACCGCTGATCCCGGCCTTTTCGCAGCCCCGTTCCGGCACCGTCCGGGACGGGGCTTTTCGTCTGCCCGCTGGGTTGGAGTGGGTCAGGGAGATCGACATCGCGGGAGCTTTTCGAACGTCGCAGGCATGGGCGCTGTCGTCTGGAACGGCCTGATATCCATCGGCTGCGCCCATGAGCCGGCAACGACCTTCGCCCCCGAATGATCCCGAGGTCCCGGTGGCCATCGTCTCCTGGTGCCCTTGCAGCTTTCTATCCGTCTGGACGCGGCAGCCTGACAGTCAACGGGCAAGCCGTTGCCGCGCAAGCGCGTGACTGTCGGGGCCTTGCCGCATCCGGGTGCCGGATCACTGCAAGGGCATCAGGAGGCGACAGCGATGTGCCGGGTTCTGAACAAGCATCATGCGGGTGTTCCGATGGGTGCCGTCTATATCGGGCGCGGCGGCAAGTGGGGCAATCCGTTCCGGATCGGCCCTGATGGTGACCGCGCCGCCGTCATCGCCAGGCATGAGCGCTGGCTTGCCGACCAGCATCATCTGCTGCGGGAAATCGACGAGTTGCGTGGCCGTGATCTTGTGTGCTTCTGCGCGCCGCTTGCGTGCCATGGCGATCTGCTGCTGCGGCTCGCCAATGCAGGCCGCGACGCGCGGGTCGCGTGGTGGCGCGCCATCAGGGCCACCCGGTGATGGCTGGGACAGGCCTATCCTCTGTCCGTTAGGGGGGATCGAAAACAAGGGGGGTCGATTTTCGAGCGTCCGCAACCACGCTCCCGATCGCCATGCTCGGCCCATCTGCGGCGATACCCGCTGCTGCTGCCGAGGGAGATCGGACATGGAGGACGAGGTCATTCGGGCCGCCCAGGCCAGAAAGGGCAGTCCCTTTCTCAACACCGCGCAGGCCGCTTTCTATGTCGGCCTGTCGCACCGGACGCTGGAGAAGATGCGCCTGACGGGCGGCGGTCCGCGCTTTCGCAAGCATGGACGCTACGTTCGCTACCATATCGATGACCTGGATGCCTGGTCGGTTGGTGAACGCCGGGACAGCACATCGGACAGGAGGGATGCGTCATGAGACATCCCTTTTCCGCCCCGAAGGTGCCCCGGCAACCTGTCCGTCGGCGCCGTCTGCCGCGCGCCTTGCGCCGCAAGGTATTGATCCTGGCGGGCCTCGGTTTGGTGGCGCTGGGCTTCGCCAGCCTGGGCCGGCCGGCGCCGATCCTGGTGTGGAACAGCAGCGCGTCTGCACCCATGGGGCTCTATCTCGTGCTGCCGGAAACGCGGCCGCGCACCGGTGATCTGGTGCTGGTCCGGCCGCCGGCTGCCATTACGGATCTGGCTGCCCGGCGGGGTTATCTGCCGCGTGGCGTGCCGCTGATCAAGCAGGTGGCGGCCATGGGCGGTGATGATGTCTGCGCCAAGGACGACAATCTCTCCATCAATGGGGACATCGTCGCCCAGCGGCGGCGGGTTGACGGCAACGGCCGGTCCTTGCCGCGCTGGGAGGGGTGCCGCCGGTTGCTGGCGGACGAAATCCTGCTGCTGATGCCGGCACCGGATAGCCTGGACAGCCGCTATTTCGGGCCGTTGCCGTCACTGCATGTCATTGGCCGGCTGGTGTCGCTATGGGCCGGTTGACGATAGGCATGCTGATGCTGACGGTACTGTTGGCGGCACCCGCGATTGCAGCAGATCGGCCTGCCTATGAGCCGGAAATCCAGGTGGCGGCGCAACGCTTCGATCTGCCAGCACGCTGGATCAAGGCCGTCATCGAAGCGGAGAGCGGGGGCGATGTGCGGGCAGTGTCGTCCAAGGGAGCCCGGGGCCTGATGCAACTGATGCCGGACACCTGGACGGAGATGCGGGAACGATATGCCATCTAGGGCGATGTGTTCGATCCTGCCGCGAACATCCTGGCGGGGGCGGCCTATCTCGCTGAGATGCGTGGGCGCTTCGGGGCGCCGGAATTGTTCGGTGCCTATAATGCCGGCCCCAGCCACTATGAGGCCCATCTGCGTGACGGGCGGCCGTTGCCGACGGAGACAGGGCCTATCTGACCCAACTGTCCACCCTGGTCGGGACAGGGGAGGGGCAGTCACAACAGCTCTTCATGCCCCTGAATGCTTCGGATGGGCGTCTGTTCATCCCCTTGTCCAAAGCCGGCACCGGGTGGCAATAGCGCTTTGGGAGAGATGGTCTTCATCTCGATCAGCCCATTCTACCAGCCAGATCGAGGCGCCCGTCAAGGAGGCGCGGTTCCCCCAAAATGCTGCGCATTTCGGTTCCCCCGCACCCAGCTCCGCGGCGCCTGCGGCGTCCCTGACCGTCGCCTCTCCGGCCGATGTGCAGGCGCTGTCCTCGATGAGGAGGACGATAGCGATGGAGGATACCATGTCGATCACCAACACAAGGGCGATCCCAGGGACGGACGACTATTGGCGTCGGCGCCAGGAGGCGTTCGCCCTTATCCGTACCTTGGAGAGAGCCATCAAGGCCCGCAACCAGGCGCCGATGTATATTGGCTCCAGTGACGATCCGACGGAAAATATCGGGCCGTGGGATCGGGTCTGCAAGCTTCAGGGGCAGGCCCGCCAGAGCCCGATGGCCGTGGAGACCCTGACCGCTCAGAAGCGTCTCGCTATGCTGACAGCATAGCATTGAGGGAGCGGCGTCCTGCGGGATGCCGCTCCCTTTGCTCCATCTTTCTGCGCCGCTCGACGGCGTCGATGTCTCCCGATGCCCGGCGTGGGTGGGTTCTCTCATCTCGGTCCGCCCATCTTCCCAGCCAAGCCGAGGCGCCCGTCAAGGATGCGCGGTCCCCCCAAAATGCTGCGCATTTCGGTTCCCCCACGCCCCGCTCCGCGGCGCCTGACGGCGTCCTTGACTGCCACCTCTCTGGCTGAGGGGGAATCCCGTCCTCGATCAGGAGGACGCCAGCCACGGAGGTTCCCATGTCGTTCATTGCAGCGCATCCCCAGGCCGCGATCGACCGTTTCGACGCCCTTGTCGATGACGTCCGGACCGAGTTCGGCAGCGACGGATTGATGGCCAATGTCGAGCGTTTCATCAGTGCCGAACGTCCCGAATTCATCTGGGATGGCCGCTTCCAGGAGCATTATCTGGGCGAATGGATGGGCGATGATGACGGTGCAGAAGGCCTTCACTGCATCCTCATCCTGAGCCATTTCCGCAGCGAATACATCGTCGCGAGCTGCGTTGTTGATGGCGATGAGCGTCTGCATTCCATGATCCGTCAGCGGGCCTATGCCACGCGCGACGCCGCCAAGAAGGCCTTCCAGAGCGCCATCGGTCGATAGGCGGCGTTGATACGGGAGCGGCGGTTCAGGCCGTCGCTCCCATTTTTTCCAGCATGAGAGCGTAGAAAAGCGTGGATAAGCGCTGGTGCTGACCAGGGGCGCTGTAGGGCAAGATGAAGCGGTGGCGCCAGCGCCCCCCGTAACCCCCTGTCTGCACATCCTTTTTGGGGTTCTGCGGTGGCGCCACGGCGGTTGGGCCGGTGCCATTCTGGCGCCATGGCCCCGGGATGCCTCGTTTCAGCTTTGGATCGGAAGGTGCCGCGATGTTCGGTGACGACCATGATTTCCAGCCCCGTCTGGGCCGGATGCGCAGTGCCTCCGGGCGACGCGGCAAACGCTTTTTGAACCGGGTGCTGGCGGCGACCGTTCTGGCCAATGGCGGGCCGATCAGCTTCCGGGCACGGAAGACCCGTTTTGATGGCAGCCGGATCGGGCGGGGCGCCGGTGTCGGCCGGGTGCTGGCATCGCGCGACCAGTTCGCCGCTTGGCGACAACGGCGCGTGATCATTAAATCCCGCATCGTCAAGCTGGCGGGCAAGGGCATGGCCGGCGCCCGCGCCCATCTGCGCTATATCCAACGCGACGGCGTCACGCGCGACGGAGAGCCCGGCCAGCTCTATGGTGCTGATCAGGACCGGGTGGAGGGCAAGCCCTTTCTCGACCGTGCCGAGGGCGACCGTCACCAATTCCGCTTCATCGTGTCGGCCGAGGATGGTGACCAGTACGATGATCTGAAGCCCATGGTGCGCCGCCTGATGGCGCAGGTGGAACAGGATCTGGACACGCAGCTCGATTGGGTCGCGGTTGATCACCACAATACCGGCCATCCCCACAGCCACATCATCGTCCGGGGCAAGAGCCTGTCCTCGGGGCCGGCCAAAGGCCGGAACCCGGGGAATGATCGGGGCAAGGATCTGATCATCGCCCGGGAATACCTGACCAGGGGCATGCGCGAGCGTGCCGCCGAGATCGTCAGCTTGCACCTCGGCCCGAAGACCGACGCCGAGGTGCAGGGCCAGTTGCGCCGGGAAGTGGAGCAGGAGCGTTTCACCAGCCTGGATCGCCGCCTGCTGCGCGACCAGTCGCCGGAGCATCTGGTGACAGGCGCTGACCGTGACCCTTTCCAGCAGGCTTTGCGCATGGGCCGGCTGCGCAAGCTGGAGCGGCTGGGGCTGGCAGCGGAAATCCGCTCCGGCCAGTGGCAGTTGGCGGATGACCTGGAATCCACCCTGCGCCGGATGGGCGAGCGCGGCGATATCATCAAGACCATGCACCGGGAAATGGTGGCCCAGGATCTGGTCCGCACGCCGGTCGACCTGATCATCCATGACCCTGGTGCCAACGGTGCCCGCCCCATCATCGGCCGGGTCGTTGCGCGCGGCCTGTCGGACGAGGTGAATGATCGCCACTATCTGATCATCGATGCCACGGACGGTCGGACCCACTATGTCGATATCGGCAAGGGGGAGGCGACGGAGCCCACGCCGGTTGGCAGCATTCTGCGTGTCGAGCCACGTCCCCTGGACGCTCGCCCCATCGATCGTCGTATCCTGGAGATCGCGGCGGCCAATGGCGGCAGGTACAGCATCGACATCCATCTGCGCCATGATCCCGCCGCCAGCGAAGCCTTCGCGGAAAGTCATGTCCGGCGGCTGGAGGCGATACGCCGGCTGACGAAGGCGGTGACCCGTGAGCCGGATGGTACCTGGATCATCGCCCCGAACCATCTGGATCAGGTTGTCGACTATGAACGCGCCCAGGCCCGGTTCAACCCTGTCAACGTGCGGGTGCTGTCCACGCTCTCGCTGGAAGCACAGATCACCGTCGACGGGGCGACCTGGCTGGACCGCGAATTCGTGGCCGCCAATCCCGAGATGGTGCGGGATGCAGGTTTCGGACGGGATATCCGCGACGCGCAGGCCCGCCGCCGGCAATGGTTGATCGCGGAGGGCTTGGCTTGGGAAGAGCGGGGCACAACCTTCTATCGCGCAGACATGCTGGCAACCCTGCGGCGACGGGAATTGCTGCGCGTTGCCGGCCAGCTATCCGACGAGCTGAGGCTGGGCTATGTCGAGATGCGTCCTGGCCAGCCGGTGGAGGGTGTGCTGCGCCGTATCGTTCCCCTGGCCGGCGACAAGGTGGCCGTGATTGAACGCAGCCGTGACTTCACCCTGGTGCCTTGGCGTCCTGTTCTGGACCGGCATATCGGGCAGCCTGTCTCTGGGATCATGCGGGCAGAGGGAATTTCCTGGACGATCGGGCGGCAACGCAGCGGCCCGTCGGTCTCCTGATCTATTCGACCAGTTCGGCGGGGCGGACGCCCAGGCCATCGGCGATGCGTCCAAGGACCGTGACGGTACAGCTATGCTGGCCGCGTTCGATATCGCCCAGATAGCGGTTGCTGATATCCGCGCGACTGGCCAGTTCCTCCTGGCTCAGCCCTCGCTCCTGGCGCAACCGCCGCACATTCCGGGAAACAGCTTCCATCAAGTCCATGGTGGAAACCATGCCGAATGTGAAGCATACTTCCAGGAGGTATAGTTCCTAATCGGAGTGAGGATGCGATGGAAGCCGGTTCTGACGATTTCTATGCCGCCCTTGCCACGGTGCAGTTTGCCGATGGGTTCGCAAGCTGGGAGGAGTTCATGGAGCCGGAATGGACCCTGCTGGCAGCATGGGCGCGAGCAGGTGCTGGGACCTTGATGGTCCCTTCCCGCGACACGTTGCCTCTCTGGGTGCTCAGTCCCTGGCTATCCAACCTCATGGTTTTCGATCGGATGGATAGCGGATGGCAGAAAATGCTGTCAGGGTCTGCAGCCGCCAAGCTGCTGCCGGATACGGGAGGGGAGGCCTGGGACTGTTTGTCGGAGACGGTTCGGCATGTGGTCGGGCGGGTGGAGAGCGAGGCGCGTCCTATACACCAGATGCTGCCGGACGAGGCGTCTCATATCGGCGAGGCCAGTGTCCTGGTCCTGCCGGTCGGGATTGCGATCGTGGATCGGATTTTGATCGCGGCCCATCCCGTGCCGGAGTTCGGATCGGCTGGCTCATGACGACAGCATCACCTGGACAGAAGGGGGCAGGCGGCAATGCAGCCGCCTTACCACCACCTCAGACAGTCAATCCTCTGGGGGAGCACGCAGCAACTCGCCCTGCCGAACCAGACGGCCAGTTTGTTCCGCAGCCTTGATTGCGCTTACGATCACCTGCTTGAGCTGGGCGCTGGTTGCCTTGAAGCCAAACAAGCGAGATGTGCCAGTGATGGCTTCTTCCTCCGTGGCGCCCAGATGAGCAGCCACAAAAGTGATGACAGCTTTCTGGATTTCCATCGGGGGAAGCATTTCGGGCTTTCGCAGGCCGGGAGACTGGGTCTCGCTTCTGTCTCTCACGCTGATGTCAGTGTCGGGGACTGTATAGAAATCTCCTTCTGCGGAAATCCGGCCGGATTTGACCGCGATATCGACACCTCGCGCGACGGCTTGCCGGATGCGTCCACCGGCGCGCTGCAATCCCCAATGTTCACGTAGCCGAGTGACAATTTCATCCAGATGGACCGGGCCTTCGGCGGTGACGACCTGCGAAACCAGATTTTCCATCGTTCCCGATGCCACGTCATGCAACTCGACGTCGACTGGTGCGGTGAGGGTCGCCTGGATATAGGGAACAGCCAGGGAAGTCCCGGTACTGGCCACCTCGGTGGCATCGCTGGCGTGCCGCAATCCAATCTCGGTGACGTGCTCCCGTTCCACGGTCACGATTTCAATCGGCACAGCCCGAGCGTTCTGACCAGCGGCCCCTTCACGGGCGGTCACCTCCTCCTTGGCGGCGTCGATGGCGGCGATGACCTTCGCCAGTTGCTGCTGCGGCCTATTGAACCAGTCCGTGCTCCAGATGCGGTGGATGATCCAGCCGTGATCTTCCAGGACGGATTGGCGCAGCCGGTCGCGGTCGCGGGCGGAGCGTGAACTGTGGTAGGCGGCACCATCGCATTCAATGCCCAGGATATAGCGGCCGGGCCGGTCGAAATCGGCCACGGCCAGATCAATAAAGAAGCCGGCTAGGCCTACCTGCGCATGCACATTGTAGCCGTGAGACTTCAGTGCATTGGCGACCTGTTCCTCGAACACGCTGTCATGCTCGCGGTCGGTCTTGTGACCCAGGTTGAGATTGCCGGTGCGGGCGAAGTGCAGAAACAGTTTGAAGGCGAGGACACCTTTGCCCTTGGCGCGCTCCAGGTCGATATCCTCATCGGTGATGGAGGAGAAGACCTCGCACCGCCTCTTGGCGCGACTGATCAGCACGTTCAGGCGACGTTCGCCACCGTCCCGGTTCAGGGGGCCGAAGCTCATGCTCATATAGCCCTGGGCATTCTTCCCGTAGCCGACGGAAATGAAGATCACGTCGCGCTCGTCACCCTGCACGTTCTCCAGATTCTTGATGAAGAACGGCTCGGCCGGGTGGGCGGAGAAGAAATGCTCTGTATCCGGGTTCAGCCGACGCAGCCGCTCCACCTCGTCCAGCACGGCACGCCGCTGCTTCGTGGAGAAGGTGGCGACGCCCAGGGACAGGTCGGGATGGCTGCGTGCATGCTGGATGATCGCCTTGGCAACCTCCTTGGCTTCCTCGACATTGGTGGAGGTTCCCCCGGTGTCATAGGTCGCATGGGGGAAGTAATGGAACCGTAGCCCCATACCCGCTTCAGCGGTGTAAGGGCTGGGCACGATGTAGAGCTTGTTCTCGTAGAACTCGCGGTTCGAGATGGCGATCAGCGACTGATGCCGGCTGCGGTAGTGCCAGCGCAACATCCGCTGCGGCAGCCCCTTGGATACGCAAAGTCCCAGGATGCTCTCGACGTCGGCAACCTTGGTCGTCGTTTCATCATCGTCGTTATCATTGCCGGCCAGCATTTTGTCGAAGAAGCGGGTCGGGGGCAGCTGCTTGTCGTCGCCAACGACGACGATCTGCCGGCAGCGGGCAATGGCGCCGATGGCATCGACGGGCTGGATCTGCGATGCCTCGTCGACAACCAGCATGTCGAAGGTCAGGCTGCCCGGTTCCAGGAATTGGGCCACGGAAAGCGGGCTCATCATGAAGACCGGCTTCAGTGCCTGGATGGCTGGTCCGGCCTTCTTCATCAACTGCCGGATCGGCAGGTGGTTGCGGCGTTTGACGATCTCGCCCTTCAGTACACCGATGGGGCCAGCGCCGCCCTCCTGTCTTGGAATGCGCTGGTGGTGGATCGCGGCGACCTCCCGGCGGGCGAGGTGGATGCGCTTGTGATCCAGGCGACCGAATTCCTCGACCATGCGGGAATGGCCGTCACCGTCGAACCGCGCCAGTTCGGGATCGTCCTGGACCATCCAGTTGAACAGTGCTTCGTAATAGGACTTGTCGAACTCCGGCAGGACGGAGCGCGCATCCAGGCGGCCATCCTCAAGCCGCTCGACGAGATCAGCCAGACCGGCGTCCCGGGCCAACCGTGCCTTGGCGGTATAGGCGGTCCATTTGCTCAGGTCTTCTGCGCGGTCGATCCAGAGATCGATCTGGCGGACCAGGAAGCCGAGATTGATGCCGGACACCTCCTCGGTTCCAAATGCCGCCGCCCGATCCAGTGACAGATAGCGGAATTCCTGTTCCGTGTTGCTGACCAGCGTGGGTGCTGTATCGGCCAGTTCATCAGCGGCACTGCCGGCAAAATGTTGATCGACACCGCGCCCAACGGCACTGTGGATGACCAATGCTGCTGGTCCTCCGCCATTGCCTCTGGCCCATTCGACGATCTTTCGCAGGTGTGTCCAGTCGGAGCCTTCCCCGTGCCAGCGGGTACCGAACGCCTTCTGCCCCAGGGATTGCTCTCCGGATTGTGCCATCGTTTCAAGCAGTGCCACGGTGGTCTTCAACGTTTCCAACTGCTTCAGCACATGTCGCTGTTCCTCCAGGGCTTGCGGCGGCTGGGCGAAGATGAGGGCCAAGGTGCCGGCGGCCAAGTCCAGGTCACCAAGGGCGGTGGCCAACGCCTCCACATCGATCTCATCAACGGGTTCTGCCGGAAATACCTGAGGCGCCGCCGTTTGCAGGCGGGGAGCCAGCTCACCGAGGGCCGATCTCAGCTCTGCGGCGGCCCGTTCCACCGGGCGCGCAAGGCTCTGGATCATCGGCAGCTTGGTCGTCGCGGCGATGCGCCGGATCTCACCGGCGGTATCACCCACGCCATTGCCCTGTGCCCAGGCGACAATCTTCTCCAGCGCCGACCAGTCCGAGCGTTCCCGACGCCACAGCGAGCCGAAGGCCGCTCGTCCCAGGTCGTTGTCTGACGAGAGGCGGACCAGGGCTTTCTGATTGGCGATCAGTTTGTCCAACTGCTTCAGTTGTTCGCCAACAGGCGTCGGGGCGGCCGTTGCCAGGATGGAGGAAATGAGCATCTTCGCCCGCTTGAAATCCCCGTTCAGGAACCGGAAGAAGCTGGTCGCGTGCATCGCCAGGTGTTGCCGCGCCACCTTTACGTCGGTATCCCACGCGGCGGAGGTGAAGACGCTGTCAAGCTCCTGTCTGCGGGTCGCATAGTCCCGGCCGGCCTCCACCAGATCGGCGATGTCCGCTCCCCGGCTTTTCCAGACGTCATTCAGCATAGCGCCTGGGTCGAACGGTACCGCCGCCGCTACACGCTCAACAACCCCCAGCAGCAATTTTGCGGATGCCAACGTCGCCGGGTAGCGCAATCCCAGAGCTGTCTTCAAACCTGTCAGATGCTCAATGAACGTCGCTATGAGGGTTCGTGCCGCTGTAAAGCCGGATTCCCGCGCAATGAGCCAACCCGCGCGGTATTTGTTCAGCAGCGCGCCTGCCGCCGCCACGTCTTGATGGCGTGCGCCCTCTGTGACGATGGTCGCCAACTGGGCCAGCAATGCCGTTACTTTTTCCCCGTTCTCGACCAGTGCGGCGAGCTGTGCCTGTTGTGAGATCCATACGTCGTCGGTGATCGTGGTCTGGTCGAGCGCTGGCGCTGCTGCGACCCGCCGGGCCTGGCTGACGATGCCTTCCACGTCTTGCAGGCTGTCGGGTGCGCTGATCTCCAGCAATGCGCAGAGCTGGCTGCTGCTCGCGATGAACTGCTGGTACCCGCCCAGAAGCTCGCGCAGCCGAACCACCATCCGTTCCACGTCCATGGGCGTGATGGCCGGAATATGGGCGCAGCGCCAGGGATGCTGTGAAGGCGGGCCGATATCGTCGATGCGGCCCGCAAGATCCTTCAGTTGCAGCTCCCGTTCCTGACGCTCTGGGCGGGACCAAGTCTCCGGTGCGACCAGCGTCGCCTTCGCCGGCCCCTCGTTGGTCTGTCGTAAGCGCACCAGATGGCCGATGACCTGATAGGGGCTGAGGCCACACGGCTGCTGGCGCCGATGCAGGCGCTGCACATGTTCGTTCAGCTTGTCGCGGTTCTGGCGAAGCTGCCGGATCAGCGCGCCATCCTCTGTACCGCTGGGCCGCCCCAGATCCCATGTCCGCCGCAGTTCCTCCAGCAGATAGCGCTTGTTAGCTTTGTTGCTGTGGAGTTCCAGACAGATATCGCCGATGCCGTTGGCATCCAGGCGGCGTTTGACCACCTCCAGCGCTGCCATCTTCTCCGCCACGAACAGCACCGTTTTGCCATCGTAAACGGCGGACGCGATAACATTGGCGATGGTCTGCGACTTGCCCGTGCCGGGTGGGCCTTGGATGACCATATCGCGGCCCCGGCGCACCTCATGCACGGCCATGGTCTGCGAGCTGTCGGCATCAACGACATGGACCAGATGCTCGGGATCGATATGGGGATCCACAGGCTCGTCCTCGCCGATCATCCCGTCGCCGGGTTTGAAGCCGTCACCCAGCAGGCCGGATACGATCGGACTGTCGGCGATGCCGACGCCTGTGGGCCACAAATCCGGGTCCAGGTCGCGATACATGAGGAATTTCGCGAACGAGAACAGCCCGAGGACGACATTATTCTCCTGCACGGCCCAGCGTGGCTGGCCCGCGACCGCCGATGCCACCCGCGCGAAATATGATGCGGGGTCGAACGCTTCGTCGCCTTCGGTGAATTGTGGAAGTTCCAGCCCGAACTGACGCTTCATCAGGGCGCCCAGTGACAGGTTCGCGGCCGGTTCCTCTTGTAGCCAGCGCAGCTTGAAACGTTCGCCGGCCGAGCCCCGGTCCAGCGTCACAGGCAGCAGGATCAGGGGAGCGAAGCGCTCCTTCTCGGATTTCTCATCCTCGAACCATTTCAGCATGCCAAGGGCGAGGTAGAGGATGTTGACGCCCTGTTCCTCCTGCAACGTCCTGGCGTCCAGGTAGAGATCCAGGAGGCGTTTTTGCAGGCCCTCTGATGTCAGCCGCGTCTGCAGCTTTGTATCGCTATGGCGCGACGCCATGCCCCGTTCATCAATCGAGTCATCATCGGGTTGCGCCAGCTCGGAAATTTCATCGCTGTCCTCATCCTCTTCGCTGGCAGCAGCACCTGCTGCCCTGCGGCCCGGAAGGAAGGTGAGCGCCTTGCCGTCGCTGACAAGCAGGCGGAAGATTTCCGAGGCGAGTTCATCAATGATCTCGACCTGCTTGGCTTTCGTGCCACGCGGCGTGCTGATCAGCCTGTTGCGAGTGGACAGGTCCAGAAGTTCGGTACGGGCACGTTCCAGCTTTTCCTTCAGCGGCCAGAACTCGCCACCTTCCTCACCCTCCGGGCCGGCTGTCCCTGTTTCCAACATTCCTTCTACTCCAACGGGCTGAATACAAATGAATGCAGAAGATTGCTGATCTCAACTCTAACGGATTACGACCAGATCGATAAGGGCTAACCAGAACTAGCAGGTGCAGCACTTCGCTTTCGAGTTGTCGGACGAGCCAGTGGCCCTGCGCAGTCGCTTTTTGCATATGAGCGTAGATAAGGGCCATCCGACCTATACGGCAGAATCCCTACAGTGGTGGGAACCAACCGTGGATTCGGCTTTGGCAGGACAATTTCTATGACGCCCACCAAGCTGCTGATCGGCCAGATCCTGGTCGTCTTCGCCATCGTCATTCTGGGCGTTTGGGCCGCCACGCAATGGGCGGCCGCCATGCTGGGCTATCAGGCACAGCTCGGGCCCGCCTGGGCCATCATCGCCGGTTGGCCCCTCTATCGCCCCTGGCAATTGTTTGAGTGGTGGTACTGGTACGAGGCCTATGCACCGCATGTCTTTGACAAGGCCGGCATGCTGGCGGGGGCCAGCGGTTTCATGGGTTGTGCCGCTGCCATCGTCGGGTCGCTGTGGCGCGCCCGGCAGACGCGGATGGTCACCACCTATGGCTCCTCGCGCTGGGCGACCAGCCGGGATGTGGAGGGGGCGGGGCTGTTTCGGCCGGCGGGGGTCTTTCTGGGGCGGTTGGGGGGGCGGTATCTGCGGCACGATGGGCCGGAACACGTCATGGCCTTTGCGCCGACCCGGTCGGGCAAGGGCGTGGGGCTGGTGGTGCCGACGCTGCTGTCCTGGACCGGATCGACCGTCATCCACGACATCAAGGGCGAGAACTGGCAATTGACGGCTGGCTGGCGGGCACGCTTCTCCCATTGCCTGCTGTTCAATCCCACCGACCCGCGGTCGGCCCGGTACAATCCACTGCTGGAGGTGCGCAAGGGGCCGGACGAGGTCCGCGACGTGCAGAACATCGCCGACATCCTGGTCGATCCCGAAGGCGCCCTGGAGCGCCGCAGCCATTGGGAGAAGACCAGTCACAGCCTGCTGGTTGGTGCCATCCTGCATATCCTTTATGCCGAGGAGGAGAAGACCCTGGCCCGTGTGGCAACTTTCCTGTCCGATCCGCGACGCAGTTTTGCCCATACGCTGCGCCGGATGATGGCGACCAACCATCTGGGGACGCCCGATAAGCCTATCGTCCATCCCGTCGTCGCCTCGGCGGCGCGGGAGGTGCTGAACAAGTCAGAGAACGAGCGGTCGGGTGTTCTGTCCACGGCCATGTCGTTTTTGGGTCTCTATCGCGACCCAACGGTGGCGGCCACGACATCGGCCTGCGACTGGCGCATCGCCGACCTGGTGGACGCGCCGCGGCCCGTGTCGCTCTATCTCGTCATCCCACCCTCGGACATCTCCCGTACCAAGCCGCTGGTGCGCCTGGTACTGAACCAGATCGGGCGGCGGCTGACCGAGCGGTTGGAGGGCGATCCCGCCAAGCGGCGGCGGCACCAGTTGCTGATGATGCTGGACGAGTTCCCGGCCCTGGGGCGGCTGGATTTCTTCGAGACGGCGCTGGCCTTCATGGCGGGCTACGGCATCCGGGCCTATCTGATCGCCCAGAGCCTGAACCAGATCTCCAAGGCCTATGGAGAGAATAATGCCATCCTCGACAATTGCCATGTCCGCATCGCCTTCAGCAGCAATGACGAGCGGACCGCCAAACGCATCTCGGACGCGCTGGGCACGGCGACGGAGCTACGGGCGCAGCGCAACTATGCCGGCCACCGGCTGGCCCCCTGGCTTTCCCATGTCATGGTCAGCCGGCAGGAGACGGCGCGGCCGCTGCTGACGCCAGGCGAGGTGATGCAATTGCCGCCGAAGGACGAACTGGTGCTGGTGTCCGGGCTGGCGCCGATCCGGGCAAAAAAACTGCGCTATTACGAGGATCGGAATTTCACCGAGCGGGTGCTGCCCGTACCAGTTCTGACGGAAGCAGCCTATGCCGACCGGCCGCCGGCCCGGGCGGATGATTGGGGCGGGCAGGTGCGGGGGATGGATCAGCGGCTGGCCGGGGAGGATGAGGATGCCGCCCTGAACGAGATGACCGAGGGTGGCCTGCAGCAACAGCGTCATCCGGGGCTGCCGGAGGAGGCGATCTCCAAGCCCATGGAACCGGAGACCGGTGATCTGTTCGGTCCGGGTGACGATGAAACCGATGTGGCGGCTGACAAGCGGGCCATGGACCGACTGTCGAATGTCGCCCGCGCCCACGCCATCAATGAAGGATCGCGAGACGATTTGCTGCCCAGTTTCTAACGGCTGCCGGGAGAAGGCTGGCGATGCCCGTAGTGACGGGCATCGCCTTGGAGATCAGCCGTTCAACGCATCCTTGAGCGCCTTGGCCGGGGAGAACTTGGCCTTGGTCTGGGCGGCAATGGTGGTCGGCGCACCCGTCTGCGGGTTGCGGCCCTGGCGTTCCGGCACCTGCTGGGCCGTGAACTTGCCGAACCCTGCCAAGTTGACTTCCTTGCCGTCCTTCAGGCCGGCGGCGATGGCGCCCAGAATACGCTCCACAGCTTCCTTGCTGCTGGCCTTGGTGCCGCCGGTCACCTCGGCCACGATTGCGGCCAGGTCGTCCTTGCTGATCTTTTCCGTCATCTCTGATCCTGTTTTCCATGCTGCGGCGCCGTCCGAGGCACCGCTGTCCTCCGGCATTTACCTGGAAAGCCGTTCCTTGACCAGTGGCCAGGAAGGACAGGGATAATCCAAAGCAGTCCTTGAAGTCCTTCCCTGATGGGGTCTCGTCGCACCAGATCGTACATAACGGCCATAAGAGATTCCACCGCTCTGTCCGACTCTTGGCGCCAGCGCTTTCCACGTTGGAGTTGGGCCATGAAACCCCGCCATCACCTCTATCTCGATGATGAGTTGAGCGCTCAGCTTGACGCCCTGGCGGCAAAGCCGGGTGCGTCCAAATCGGGCATCGTTGCCGACGCCTTGCGCCAGTATCTCGACCGACGGGGCGCCCAAGCCATCGATGAGGCACTGCGCATCCGGCTGGACCGGCAAGCGCGGCAGTTGGAGCGGATTGAGCGGGATATCCAGGTGCTGCTGGAAAGCTTGGCCCTGTATGTCCGTTACCAGCTGACCGTCACCGCCCCGCTGCCCGAACCTGATCGGGCCGCCCACGCCGTGGGCAAGGAGCGGTTCCAGAAGTTCATCGATCAGGTGGGCCGCCAGATGGCGGCCCCGTCCCGGACCCTGTCCGCCAGCCGGGAGGGTGGAGATTGAGCCCCCGGCGCGAGGCGGACGAACGCCGCCAATCCATGCTGCGCACGGCGCTGGGGCCGGACATCGCCAATGCCCTGAACGATCCCGCCGTCACCGAGGTGATGGTCAATCCCGATGGAGCCCTGCGCCTGGAACGGGCCGGGGAAGGGATCATCGCTACCGGCATGATGGTGCCGGCCGACGAGGTGGAGCGGTTGATCCGGTTGGTGGCTTCCCATGTCGGGGCCGAGGTTCATGCCGACCAGCCCATCCTGTCGGCGGAACTGCCCACGGGCGAGCGGTTCGAGGGCCTGCTGCCGCCTGTGGTGACGGGACCCTGCTTTACTATCCGCAAACCAGCAACCCGCATCCTGCGTCTGGGCGATTATGCCGCCGATGGCATCCTGTCGCCCTTGCAGGCAGATGCCCTGCGCCGTGCTGTGCGGGCACGCCGCAACATCCTGGTGGCCGGTGGCACAGCGTCGGGCAAGACCACGCTGACCAATGCCCTGCTGGCCGAATTGGCTGACAGCACCGAACGGTTGGTACTGATCGAGGATACGCGCGAGCTGCAATGCGCCGCCCCCGATTGTGTCCCCCTGCGCACCCGGCCGGGTGTCGTCAGCTTGCGCGACCTGGTGCGCTCCACCCTGCGCCTGCGGCCCGACCGGATCATCGTTGGTGAGGTGAGGGGCGGGGAGGCCCTGGACCTGCTCAAGGCCTGGAACACCGGCCATTCCGGCGGCATCGCCACCCTGCATGCCAATTCCGCCACGGCAGCCCTCTACCGGCTGGAGCAGTTGGCGCAGGAGGCCGTGGTCACCGTGCCCCGCCGGCTGATCGCCGAGGCGGTGGATCTCATCGTCCATATCCGGTCCCGCGGCGGTCAACGCCTGGTGGACAGCATCGCCTGCACCGATGGGCTGGATGCCCAAGGCGACTACCGCGTCGTCACGCTCGGGCCGGCCGACCTTCAACAGCTCTGACAGGAGAAATCATTATGCGACAGCTCCGCGTGTCCAATCTGCGTTCCCTGGCTTTCGCCTGCGTGGCGCTGCTGCTGGCGGCACCCGCCCAGGCCGCCGGCTCCGGTATGCCCTGGGAGGATCCCCTCCAGCGCATCCTGGATTCCGTCCAGGGGCCGGTCGCCAAGATCGTGGCGGTGATCATCATCATCACCACGGGCCTGACGCTGGCCTTCGGAGAGACCTCCGGTGGCTTCCGGCGGCTGATCCAGATCGTCTTCGGGCTGTCGGTGGCCTTCGCTGCCTCCAGCTTCTTCCTGTCCTTCTTCTCCTTCGGCGGCGGGGCGCTGGTGCCATGAGCGACGCACCTGAAGGTTTCACCGTGCCGCTGCACCGGGCGCTGACCGAGCCGATTCGGCTGGGTGGGGCGCCGCGGGCATTGGCCATCGTCAACGGCACCATTGCTGCCGCCATCGGCCTGGGGCTTCAGCAATGGCTGGCGGGTCTGTTGCTGGCGCTGGGCGGGCATAGCCTGGCCGTGCTGGTCAGCCGGCGCGATCCGCACATCGCCGCCATCCTGGCCCGCCACCTGCGGCAGGCGGGAGGCTGGTCATGCTGAACCTCGCCGAATACCGTCCCCGGCCCGACCGGCTGGCCGATCATCTGCCCTGGGCCGCCCTGGTGGCCCCCGGCACCGTGCTGAACAAGGATGGCAGCTTCCAACGCACCCTGCGCTATCGCGGGCCGGATCTGGACTCTGCCACCGAGGCAGAACTGGTCGCCCTGGCCGCCCGCACCAACAATGCCCTGCGCCGGCTGGGTTCGGGCTGGGCGCTGTTCTTCGAGGCGGAGCGGATTGAGGTCTCCGGCTATCCAGACAGCCGCTTTCCCGACGCCGCTTCCTGGCTGGTGGACCAGGAGCGTCGCGCTGCCTTCGCGCAGATGGGCAGTCACTATGAGAGCGTTTACCATCTCACTGTGGTTTACCTGCCGCCGCCGGACAGCCAGGCCCGTGCCCAGCGGGCGCTGGTTGACGAGGGTCGCCAGGGACCCGGGCGGCGCGACTGGCGGCGGGAACTGGAGCAGTTCCAGCAGGAATTCTTTCGGCTGGCGGGTCTGCTGCAAACCATCCTGCCCGAACAGCATGACCTGGATGATGCGGAAACGCTGACCCATCTCCATGCCTGCATCTCCACGCGTCGGCATCCCGTCGCCGTGCCGGCGGTGCCGCTCTATCTGGACGGGGTGCTGGTCGATACACCACTGCTGGGCGGGTTGGAACCGATGTTGGGTGACCGGCACCTGCGCACCCTGTCGGTGCTGGGTTTTCCCAATCAGACGCGGCCCGGCCTGCTGGACGCGCTGAACCATCTGGATTTCCCCTATCGCTGGGTGACGCGCTGGATCCCGCTGGACAAGGAGCAGGCCACCCGGTCCCTGAACCGGCTGCGGCGCCACTGGTTCGCCAAGCGCAAATCCATCGGCGCCCTGCTGCGGGAGGTGGTGACCAACGAGCCCTCGACCTTGCTGGACAGCGATGCCGACAACAAGGCGGCCGATGTCGATCTGGCCTTGCAGGCGCTGGGTGCCGATCATGTCGCCTATGGCCATGTCACGGCCACCGTCACGGTCTGGGATACCAACCGGCAGGCGGCTGACGACAAGCTCGCTGCGGTCGAACGGACCATCACCGGGCTGGGCTTCACCATCATCCGGGAAGGCGTCAACGCCGTGGAGGCCTGGCTGGGCAGCCTGCCGGGCCATCTCTATGCCAATGTCCGCCAGCCCCTGGTTCACAGTCTGAACCTGGTCCATCTGATGCCGCTGTCGGCGACCTGGGCCGGACCTGCCCGCAACCGGCATCTCGATGGCCCGCCGCTGTTCCAGGCGGAGACCACCGGGGCGACACCCTTCCGGTTCTCCACCCATGTCGGCGATGTCGGCCACATGCTGGTGGTGGGGCCGACGGGGGCCGGCAAGTCGGTGCTGCTGGCCCTGATGGCCATGCAGTTCCGCCGCTATGCGGGTGCCCAGGTCTATATTTTCGACAAGGGCAATTCAGCCCGTGCCACCACCCTGGCCATGGGTGGACGGCACCATGCGCTGGGGCACGCGGGTGACCTGTCCTTCCAGCCCTTGCGTCGGATCGATGATGCCGACCAGCGGGCCTGGGCCGCCGATTGGGTCGTCGGCCTGCTGGACCATGAGCAGGTCGCCATCACGCCAGAGATCAAGGAGATGGTCTGGTCGGCGCTGAACAGCCTGGCCGGGGCGCCACCAGAACAGCGAACCCTGACGGGTCTGTCCCTGCTGCTGCAATCCAACCCGCTGAAGGCGGCTCTCCAGCCCTATACGCTGGAAGGACCTCATGGTGCCTTGCTGGACGCCGCCGAGGATGGGTTGGATCTGTCGGCCGTGCAGTGTTTCGAGATGGAGGCGCTGCTGCATCGGGCCGGTGCAGTGCTGCCGGTGCTCACATATCTTTTCCATCGGCTGGAGGAGCGCTTCACGGGCGTGCCCACCCTGCTGATCCTGGACGAGGCCTGGGTCTATCTCGACAATCCCGCCTTCGCCGCCCGTATCCGCGAATGGCTGAAGGTCCTGCGCAAGCGGAACGTGGCGGTGCTGTTCGCCACCCAATCCCTGGCCGACATCGCCGGCAGCCTCATCGCCCCCGCCCTGATCGAAAGCTGCCCGCAGCGTATCTTCCTGCCCAACGACCGGGCCATCGAACCCCAGGCCAGGGCGGTCTATGCCGCCTTCGGGCTGAACGACCGCCAGATCACCCTGATCGCCCAGGCCACGCCCAAGCGCGACTATTACCTGCAATCAAGGCGGGGCAATCGGCTGTTCCAATTGGGCCTCGGACCGGTGGCCAAGGCTTTCTGCGCCGCGTCCGATCCGGCCTCCCAGGCGCTGATCGACAAGGTGCAGACCGAGAGCAGGGAAGGGACCTTCGCCGCCCACTGGCTGCACGCCCGAGGATTGGACTGGGCGGCCGATCTGCTGGCGGACTTTCCCGAGGAGGCAGTGCCATGACCCGCGCATTCCTGGCGACGGCGTTGCTGGTCGCCACCCTGTACATCCCTGCGGCGGCCTTCACCGTCTATGATCCCTCCAACCATGCCCAGAACGTGCTCCAGGCCGCCCGTGCCCTGGAGCAGATCAACAACCAGATCCGCAGCCTGCAGAACCAGGCCACCATGTTGCAGAACATGGCCCGACAGCTCCAGCGTCTGGACTATTCCTCCCTGGGCCAGATCACCAGCGCCTTGACCCGTATCGACGGGTTGATGATCCAGGCCGACGGCATCGGTTTCGATCTGGCCGGCAGCGAGGTGGCTTGGCGCCGGACCTATCCGGGCAGCTACAGCGATGTCGACGATGCCGCCGCGCTGGACCGGCAGGCCCAGGCGCAATGGCAAAGTGCCAGGATGGCCTATCAGCAAACCATGCGGGTCCAGTCGGGCATCGTCGGGTCCATCCAGGCCGACGCGCCGCTGCTGGCCGATCTGGTCGATCGCAGCCAGGGGGCCGTCGGCAGCTTGCAGGCCCAGCAGGCGGGCAACCAGCTGCTGGCCCTTTCCATCAAGCAGCAGATGCAGTTGCAAAGCCTGATGGCCGCCCAATACCGCGCCGATGCCGAGACCCAGGCCGCCATCGCCGAGGCCAATGCCATGGCCCGCGAGCGCACCCGTCGCTTCCTGGGCGACGGCCACGCCTATAGCCGCTGAACCACGCCCCCATCCACCGAGAGCTTCGCCGGCTGACAACCGAGAGATAGAGGGAAGACCATTATGGGCGATCTGGGGATTATCGACCGTTTCACCGAAACCTTCGTCCGCTATATCGACAGCGGCTTCGGTCTGCTGTCCGGCGACGTGGCTTATTTGACCGGCGTCCTCATCACCATCGACATGGTGCTGGCCGGCCTGTTCTGGGCACTGGACGGCGACCATGACGTGATGCCGCGCCTGGTTCGCAAGGTGCTCTATGTCGGTTTCTTCGCCCTGGTGCTGGGGAACTTCCAAGCCCTGTCCGAGGTGGTGTTCAGCTCCTTCGCGCAACTGGGGCTGAGAGCCAGCGGATCGGGCCTCTCGGCCAGCGATCTGCTGCATCCCGGCCAACTGGCCGCCATCGGATATGAGGCGGCGCACCCGCTGCTGAAGCAGGCGGAGACCATGATCGGGTTCCCGGCGATCCTCGGCAATGCGATCAACCTGGTCATCCTGCTGCTGGCTTGGTTCTTCGTGGTCATCGCCTTCTTCATCCTGGCCGTGCAGCTCTTCATCACGCTGATCGAGTTCAAGCTGACCTCGCTGGCCGGCTTCGTGCTGGTGCCCTTCGCGCTGTGGAGCAAGACGGCGTTCCTAGCCGAGAAAGTCCTGGGCCATGTCATCTCATCCGGCATCAAGATCATGGTGCTGGCGGTCATTGTCGGCATCGGGTCGGGTTTCTTCCGGGAATTCACCGAAGCACTCAACGGCCAAGAGCCCGGCATCACTGAGGCCATGACCATGGTGCTGGCCTCCCTGGCCCTGCTGGGCTTGGGGATTTTCGGGCCGGGGATTGCCGCCGGCCTCGTCTCTGGCGCTCCGCAACTGGGTGCCGGGGCGGCCCTGGGCACGGCCGGCGTCGCGGCAGGCACATTGCTGCTGGCCGGTGGTGCCGCCGCTGCTGGCGCCCGCCTTGCTGGCAGTGCCGGGTTGGGAGCCCTGAAGGCCGGCGCCAGCATGAGTGGTGCAGCGACCGGCGCCTATCAGTCGGCTCAGGCAGCCGGTCAATCCGGCATGGGCGGTGTCGCCCGCGCGACCGGGAACGCGACCATGCGGGCCGCCCGGAGCGCCGCGGATCGGATGGCCGAGCCTCTGCGGGAAGCCTACAAATCCGCACACCAATCGATGGCACCAGAGCCGAGCGAGGAGGAGGCAAGTGCGTCCTCCAGACCCGCCGCCACCGCCGGCAACACCCCGGACTGGGCGCGCAAGCTCCGCGCCGAACAGGCTGGCCGGGCCCACCGCCATGTCACGGCCCAATCCATCAAGGACGGCGACCGCTCCGGCGGCAGCGCCACCCCGTCCCTCGACCAGAAGGATGACTGACCATGTTCAAACGCACCCTGCAACGCTATGGCAGCACACCGGAACCGGTGACGCGCTACCAGAAGGCGGCCCAGCTCTGGGATGAACGGATCGGCAGTGCCCGTGTCCAGGCCCGCAACTGGCGGCTGATGGCGTTCGGTTGTCTGGGATTGGCCATGGGGTTGGCCGCCACTCTGGCCTGGCAGTCGGGCCAGAGCCGCATCATTCCCTATGTCGTGGAGATCGACCGGCTGGGTGAGGCGCGTGCGGTCGCCCCGGCGAGCGATGCCTATCAGGCCACCGACGCCCAGGTCGCCTTCTACCTGGGCCGTGTCATCACCAACACCCGCTCGCTCTCCACCGATCCGGTGCTGGTCCGTCAGAACTGGCTGGCGGCCTATGATTTCGTTGCCGACCGTGCCGCCCTGTTCCTGAACGAATATGCCAAGACCAGCGACCCGTTCGGCCGTATTGGCACCAACAGCGTCACCGTGCAGGTGACCAGCATCGTTCGCGCCTCCGATCAGTCCTTCCAGGTCAAATGGACCGAGCAGGTCTATGAGCGCGGCAGTCTGGTCCGCACCGAACGTTGGACCTCCATCCTGGCCGTCAGCCTGCGCCCCCCGCGCACGCCGGAGGCCCTGGCCCGCAATCCGCTGGGTGTCACCATCACCGCCATCGACTGGTCGCGGGAATTCGATGCCCCCACCGTCCCGAGGAACACGCCATGACCAAGATGATCCTGCCGGCCCTGCTGGCCGGCCTCCTGTCTGCCTGCGCTACCCAGCCCAAGAAGCCATCCACTATTATATATGACAGCAGCTCCTTCCATCCGGCCCAGATGGAGGCGGAGGTTCCGCCGCCGGTCCAGGTCATCGAGAAACCGGTCCCGCTGCCGTTGCCCGGCCAGTTGCAGCCGCTGCCATCGGCGTCTGCTGCTGTGGTGCCCGACAATCGTCCGCCGGCCCAGCGTGTCACTGATGCCAACAAGGCGGCCACCCTGGAGCCGACCCGCACCGGCTATCTCAATGCCATGCAGGTCTATCCTTTCACCGAGGGCGCCCTATACCGGCTCTATGCCGCCCCCGAGCGGGTCAGCGACATCGCTCTCCAGCCTGGTGAGAATCTGGTGGCCGTCTCTGCCGGTGACACGGTGCGCTGGATTATCGGCGACACCAGTAGCGGGGCAGGGGAGGCGAGCCGGGTGCATGTGCTGGTCAAGCCCGTCGCCGCCAGCCTCACCACCAACCTCTTCATCACCACCGACCGCCGTGCCTATCATCTCCTGTTGGAAAGCACCGAACAGACCTCCATGGCGTCGCTGTCCTGGACCTATCCACAGGACCAGTTGCTGGCTCTGCGCCACCAGCGCAGCCAGGCCGAAGCCGCCCAACCCATCGCTTCCGGCCTGTCCCTGGAGAGCCTGCATTTCCGTTACGCGATCAGCGGAGATGCGCCGCCCTGGCGGCCGCTGCGGGCTTTCGATGACGGGGACAAGGTCTATATCGAGTTTCCCCGCCGTCTGGATCAGGGCGAGGCACCGCCGCTCTTTGTCATCGGCCCGCAGGGGGAGGCGCAGCTGGTCAATTACCGGGTCCGGGGCCGGCATTACATTATCGACCGGCTCTTTGCCGCCGCCGAACTGCGCCTGGGGGGCGAGCCGCAGCAGATCGTCCGCATCGAGCGCACCGATGGGAGGCCGTCATGACCGGCCCGGTCGCGGACGACAAGCAATCGCCCGAGAAGCTGGAGTTGCGGGCAGCACCCCGTCGGGCCATCCGTTTCCGGCGGGGATTGATCATCGGCGGTACAGGTATTGCCGCCGGCACCATCCTGACCCTGACCTTCCTGTCCCTCCAGCATCAGACCCGCAAGCCCGACCAACGCCAGGAATTGGCCCAGCCGACCAAGCCGCCGACACCGGAAGGTCTGGCCGGGCTGCCTGCCGACTACAGCCAGATCAAGCCCGACACGCCGGTGCTGGGTCCGCCGCTGCCGGGCGACCTTGGTCGGCCCATCCTGGAACATCAGCGGCGCCAGGGTGCGGGAACGGACTGGCCGACCGTGGAGCCGATGCATCAGCCGACCCCGGAGCAGGTCCAGGCCAATCAGGCCCGGCAATCCGGTCTGTTCTTCCCCAGCGAGCCGAAATCGGCGCCTACCGCACCGGAAAATCGGAATTCATCGGTGTCACCCATCAGCCCGGCCATGGGTGACAGCATTGCCGAGCCCGATGCCCAACAGCGAAAGTTGGATTTCCTGGCCCGTCCCGACGCGGGTGGCATCTACAATCCCTATGCCGAGCAGCAGCCCGCATCTTCCCACCAGATCATGGCTGGCAGCGTCATCGCGGCGGCCCTGGTCATGGGCCTCAATTCCGACCTGCCGGGTTCGGTCGTGGCGCAGGTGACGGAAAATGTCCATGACAGCGTCACGGGACGGATTCTGCTGATCCCCCAGGGCTCTCGTCTCATCGGTACCTATGACAGCCGGGTCAGCTTCGGGCAGGAGCGTGCGCTGCTGGTCTGGCAGCGCCTGATCCGCCCCGACGGCTCGTCCCTGCAACTGGACAACCTGCCGGCCAGCGACACGGAAGGCCGGTCAGGCCTGTCGGACCAGATGGATTTCCATACCGGTCGCCTGCTGAAGGGCATCGCCATGGCCACGCTGCTGGGTGTCGGCACGGAACTGACCTTCGGGCAGCAGGAGGGCGAACTGGTCCGGGCCGTCCGGGAATCCGTGCAGCAGAACGCCGACCGCGCCGGCCAACGGCTTGTCGAGCGCAATCTCGACATCCAACCGACCCTGACGGTCCGGCCCGGTTGGCCGTTACGCGTCATCGTCCGGCGGGACGTGATCCTCTCCCCCTATCGTGGAGGCTGACTCATGTTGAAGTTGCCCAAGCTTCCCGACCGCACGCCTGTGAAGCTCACCCTGTCGCTCAGCCCCGAACTGCATGAGCGGTTGCTGTCCTATGCCGCCCTTTATCGGGTAACCTACGGCACGGCCGAGCCGATAGCTGACCTGATTCCCTATATGCTGGACGCTTTCCTGGATAGCGACCGGACCTATGTGAAGGCCCGGAAAGCGGACCTGCCGCCTGTCCAGGAGCCAATCCGCCAGAGCCGTAAAAGCGGCGGCACTGTGGAACAGTCCATTGATGAAACGGAGACTTGACCCATGAGCACCATCGGTCACTTCACCCTGGCCAAGGATGGCGGCTGGACGGGCACCATCCGGACCCTGACCATCAATGCCAAGGTACGCCTCGTTCCCAACGACAATTGCGGTTACGACAGCGCGCCTGCTTATCGCCTGATGTTGGGACATGACCGGATCGGCGATGCCTGGGAGGCGGAGACCAATTCTAAGGAGCCACGTTCCTATCTGCGGGTGCGCTTTGATGATCCTGCTCTGTCCGAGCCCATCAGTGCGGTCCTCTTTCCCAGTGAAAATGAAGCATCAGCGAAGCTCGTTTGGAAGCGCCAATGATGGCGGTGCTTCTACCTTGATATTATCCGGGGTTCTTTGCCGCCCCGCGCGACTGTACCCTGCAATGGACCGTGACGAACGTCGCCAGTCTGAACTGTATATGTGCCGGTTCACAGCAACTGCGTCTGCTATCCACGGCAATTATGCTTGAGCGGGCGCGTGAAGACCTCCACTTTCTCCGGTGTTCGCGCTGAAGTGCAGGTTCACCGTAGTCAGCGGCGAGGGGCGTGCCCCCTCGTCCGCCATGCGCGATGGGACCGGGCGGCCCAGGCCGCCGGCGCCCCCGGTTAATCGGCACCCGCTTTTCCTTCAGGTTGGACAGGGTAGATGGCATGAATGGTCTCCCGGTTCGGTTCAGGGTCATTCCCATGTCAGCACGAGGCGCCCCTGGGCAGGCACACGGTAGTCGATGCGGTCATCGGAGGTCGCATGCGGCGTGACGGTCTCGCCATCGGCCGCGCATAGGCTGATCGTGCCCAACTTGCGGCGCTTCAGGCACACGATGCTCAGGCCCGCCTGACACCCCTCCCCGCCATCTAGAACGATGGTCAGCGCGCAGGTGCCGGTCCGGTCCATGGCTCGCATGAAATGGTCGCAATAGAGGCGAAAGGGTGCGCCCTCGACATGCCGGAAGGCACGGGTGGCGAAGATGAAGGCGGCACCGGCGCCATAGACCTCCTGCCCCACCTGCCCGGCCGGCTGTCCGTCGGGATAAAGGTCCTCTAGCGGGAAGGACAGCTTGGGATCGATATGGCCGTTGGCCTCGCGCTGCTTGGGCGACAGCACCTCGGGCGGCAGCGCGTCGGGATAATAGTACCAGGCGCGGTCCAGCGCATATTTGCAATATTCTGCGATCAGCAGGCGGGCGGCCGGCTCCAGGTCCGGGCCGCTGTCATCCAGATAGCGCTGGAACGCGGCGAAGCTGTCGAAACACTCGTAGATCGCCATATAGGGCGCGTCCTGGAGGCAGGTAACGCCCATGAAGTTATGGTAATGCACCGCCAGCTCGATCTCGCTTTCCCAGATCTCGCAATTATGGAAGAAGCTGCCGAGATAGACGTAGCTCTGCTCCAGATAGACCTGGGCGTTGGTAACCCGCCACAGCCGCATGCAGGCGGCGGCCCCCCAGGCCGTCAGGTTGGCCTGGTAATTGACATTGAAGCGCAGGCCCATGGCGGCGTCGATGGCGGCCCGCGCCTCGTCCAGGAAGCGCTTGTCGTCGGTCAGTTCGAACGCTTGCAGCATGACCCAGGCATAAATCCCACCGACATCGGTCTGCCCCCTGCCGTCGGCCGGGGCGACCGCGGTGATGATGGAGAAATCCTTGATGTCGTACTGGACCGGCCATTCATACTTGAAGTGATGGGCCGCCTTGATACCGAAATCGATCGACTTCAGCAGCAGCGCGCGAGCGTCTGCGTCGCCATCCAGCGCCAGGATGCCCAGGTTGAGCATCGGGTGGTAGAGGTACCAGCTGTCCACCGCATCGGCGTTCTTATCGTCGCCGACATTGGGCAGGTAGCGGCGCAGCGATTTCAGCTTGGGATCGTAGAACTTGCCCAGCCCCGCCTTGAATTCGGCCTCCAGTGCATGCGGCTCCCCACACCATTTCCCCCAGTCATGCAATGCGGCGATGATCGACATCTGCACCATGATGTCGGGATATTCCGCACCCGTGTAGGGATGGACATAGCGGTGGCCGTAATGGCTGATCGTCGCCTCCGGCGCCTTGTCCAGGTCGCGCAGGGTGCGTTCGGACCGGTCCACCCAATCGCGATAATCGGTAGGCGGCTTGTCGATCATCCGATAGGCCACGCCCAGCATCTGCAGGAACTGGCGCGCGGACTCGCGCTCGTCCAGCGCCACCGCATGCCGGAAGACCAGCATGGCATCCGACAACGTGACTTCCTCGCCAGCCGGCAGCGGATCGGTCGGCGGCGTGCCGCTCTGCGGCGGTGTCGGCAGCAGATATCCCAGTTCCGGCCACACGCCGCCCACCGCCCCGTCCGGCTTTGTCTTGGTGGCGCGGAAATAGGGGTTGAGCGCGGTCAGGTTCTGGAAATAAAGGACATTGCCGAATGCCGGCTCATCGATGCGGAAATAGAGCAGGCCGGCATTCAACCCACGCTGGCCCGCCTCCACCTGTCCCCTGGCGCCCAACGGATCGTCATGGGCATCCAGCGGATAAAGATCGCGCGGCATGAAGGGCATGAGCATGGGAGCCGAGGGCGTGAGACGGACGGTCATGCGCAGATGCTCCAGCGCCTTGCCCCCGACATGGAAGCTGATGTCATGCTGCCCCAGCGCGCTGCCAATCGTCAGCCGGGCGGCCTCACGGGGTGCCGGCTTTTCCTTCCGGCAGGTGAACTCACCGGTCAGATGGGCGGCGCGCAGGGCAAGGCCGCCCAGGCCCACGCGCCGGATGAGCGCCCAGACCGAATCCCCCATTGTGCAAAGTTCGACATTGAGATCACCCACCGCAAACCGGGTGATGGTCTTGAGTGCACCGTCCCTTAGGGCTTGCCGCAGGGCCAGCACATGCGGGCTGAGCCCGGGAACAGCCGTATCCAAGCTGCCAATCGCCATCGTCGTCCTCAATCTTGGAAATTTCCCGCGCTCATGCGGCTGGAATGGTAACGAGGACGGCTGGAAACAGGTTCCTGGAAACCAACGGAGTAACCGAGGCGGTGTTCGCCTACCATCGCAAATGGTTTGGCGCGAGGTAGAGGGTACGTTCGCGTTGGCATCGGGTTTCCATTGGCACAGTGGCCGGCTCGGCCATCGGTGACACGTCAAAATGCCGGCCCGCCGGGCACAGTCCCTTGCCAAAAGGAGAAGCCGTTCCTCTGTTGAGGGTGGTAAGGTTGGCCGGCAAGATTGGAGACGGCCAACAAGCTGCTTGTCCTGGTGGACGGCCGCAGCGTCTATACACCGTTCCATGCCTGCGTCATTTTGGGATAAGCAGGCGATGCCGCTGGACGATATCGACCATGTCGAGGTGATCAGCGGGCCCGCCGGCACGCTGTGGGGGCCAACGCGGTCAATGGCGTCGTCAACATCACCAGTCGCCATTCCCGCGACACCAATCCACCTTGGTGCAGTTGCGTCTTGGACTCGACCACCGCGCCGCCACTCTGTGCCACGGCGGGGGGCTCTCCCCTAATCTCACTTGGCGGGTCTACGGCATCGCGTATGATCATGACGATGCTCGCCCGCCGCCAGATGCCGCCGCCGGCAACGACGGTTGGGAAGGACGCCAAGCCGGGTTCCGCGCGGATTGGGACGGGAGCGGGACGAGTCACGTTGCAGGGCGGCGCCTTCCACCATGATACGGACGTCGGCGGCGAGGTGGTGCACCGCTATCTCTTGGCAAGATGGGCGCATTCGCTGGCGCCGGGGGCCGGATCTGCATGTCCAATCCTATTACGACCGGGTACGGCGGCGCAGGCCACCACGGTGTCCTTGTGGATGTCCAGACCCGCACGATGCCGATACATTAGGTCCATGCCAGCCTCCATGGCGCGCCGGCGTGATGTTTGCCAGCGACAACGTGATCGTCATCGGGGCGCTGGCCGCCGGTCTGCCCACCTGACAACGCCATAGAGTGATCCTGATCGGGGTTCTGGCGGCGCTGGTGCTGCGCATCGGGTTCGCGCTGCTGGTCACCGAATTGATGCAGATCGTCGGCCTGATCTTCGTCGGTGGCCTGTTGCTGACGTGGGTCGCCTGGAAGATGTGGCGCGAACTGCGGGAAAGCCGTTAGGCGGCCGGGGTACCGGATGTCGATGTCCAGGAGCTTCCCTGGGATGAAGCCGGCGAAAGCTTCGCCGATGCCGTCTGGGCGGTGGCCGATGTTTCGATGAGCCTGGGCAATGTCCTGGCGGTGGCGGGTGCTGCGCGCGAGCATCCGGGCATCCTCATCGTCGGACTGGTGTTTGCGGTCGCGCTGATGGGCACGGCGGCGAACATCATTGCCAAGGTCATCTCGCGCTACCGTTGGATCGCCTATTTATATCGCGGTCAAGATGATCCATGACGGCTGGGTCGATCCCGCCGTCGGCATCGGCACGCTGTTCAGCAGAAGTCCGGTGTCCGGGCTTGTCAAGCTGGCGCCAGGGAACTTCCAGGCAGCCGGAGCGTTCCACATGATTGCCACCGCACCGCGGAAGCCCATCATGCCCAAGGTCCGGAGAAGTCAATGCGCCGCCGTTCCCTTCCGGGTGGCCGAGAAAGGCGCCCAGGTGATGCTGGTGACCTCCCGCGACACGCGGCGCTGGATCGTTCCCAAGGGATGGACCAAGAAGAAGCTTGCGCCCGGCGCCATGGCCGCCCGCGAAGCCTTCGAGGAGGCCGGCGTCCTCGGCACCATCACCGCTTTGCCGATCGGGGCTTACCGCTACTTGAAGCGGATGCCGGACGGAGACAATGTCCGGTGCGACGTGGCGGTCTACCTGCTGGAGGTAACCGAGGTGCTTGATGAATGGCCGGAGATGGACCAGCGGGAACGGCGATGGGTGGGCGTCGGCGACGCTGCCGACCTGATAAGCGATCCTGGGCTGGTTCCGTTGCTGCGCAAGCTGCCGTGACGCGTGCCGGGCCGACATCGGCTCTGACCGTCATATCATCATTCGATATTGATCTCCACGAATACCGCGCCCGTATCCTGCTTGCGCTGCGCCGTGTCGAAGGCGTCGTTGATCTGGTCCAGGGTGAAGCGGTGGGTGATCATCCGGTCCACCCTCAGCCGCCCCTTGGCGATGAGGTCCAGCACCATTCCCTGCTCGGGACAGATGCCGTGCATGGCGAGCTGGCGCTGGGGATCAGCTGGATTTCGCTCATGATGACCACGTCCGCGCCGCTGGCCTGGGCCAGCATCATCTGGGCCAGGCCGATGGTCCCGGCGCCGATGACCGCGACCCTGTTGTTGGTGCCCAGGCCGGATAGATGCTGGGCGTGCAGGCTGACGGAGAAGGTATCGATCAGAAATGCCTGCTCGAAGCTGAGATGATCCGGCAGCTTGTAGAACTTTTCCGCCGGCCCCACGACATATTCGCAATAGGCCTGTGAGACATAGCGCGTCCGAACGTCGTAGAGATGCTCGCAGACATTATAGCACTGCATCCGGCAATACTCGCAGACGCCGTCGCCCATCACGGTCTCGATGACGACGCGGTCGCCGGGCTGCCCGTTGGTAAAATCCGCGCCTATCTCCACCACCTCACCGGCCAGTTCAAGGCCCATGATGTGACATTCCAGGCTGGGCTCGTGTTCTTCCAATGCCGGAGGTTGGTGCCTCAAATGCCGGCAACCCGCACCCTGCGCGCACGAAGTTCGGCGCCGGTATGGCAGGCAACTCCACCTGTCCTATGCGGAATGTGCCCTCTGTGGTCTTCAAGGGAGCCTTCATCATTTCCCGTATCCTCTCGTCTCGTCCTGGGACGGGGGGCAAACGGTGGCGGAACGCAAGTCGAGGACCCGTTGCGCCAGCATCGCGAGCTTGTCGTCTGCCATCTCCTCCTCCTCCAGGTTCTCCTTGAGAGGGGCGGCGCAGTCAGGACGGCCAAGGCGCAGCGCCCATGTGGTCAGGGCGCCGTAGCGCGTGATCTGGTAGTGCTCCATCGCCCGCGCGGCGGCGATCAACGCGGCGTCCAGCACCTCCTTGTCGACGATGTTCGCTGTGATATCGTTGCTTTCCTTGATGATGCCGTCGATGGCCGGGCATTTCACGATCCGGATCTGCGCGCCGTGAACGGTGCATAGTTCTTCCAGCCGTCTGATCTGGCGCGTGGTTTCCAGCAGGTGCGTTTCGAGAACGTGCTTCAGGTCCCAGTCCGTCGCCTTGGCCATCATCCTCGGCAGCGCCTTGGCGATCGCGTTCTCCGCATAGAAGATGTCGCGCACCCCGTGGACAAAAAGGTCGCCCAGCGTTTGGATGTTATGAGCGTAAATTCCCACGATCCTGCTCCTGCAATTCCATGCCCTCGTAAGCTCAATCTGCTCGGCGCCCGACGGTGGGGTGGGGGATGCGCTGCATCGGCGCACCCCTTTCCGGTGGCGTGGACAGCCGGGGCGACGCTGTCCGTGCGCACCGGCATTGTGGTTCAACGAGGTGCGGGGGATGCGGTTCCAAAGGTGCGATGGGTATCCCACAAGGGTGCATTCGCAGAATTGTAAAATGCTTGTTTGGATAATGCTTAGATAGTTCGACTTTTCATTTTGCAATTGCCTGGATTTTCATTTTGAAACAATTGTTGGATTCACGTGTTTTCTCACATATCATTGAAGATGGTGTGCGAAATGAGCCAGGAGTCGCCGATAATATTTTCCTTCAGTGGCGGAAACGCGCTGGGGGCCTATCATGGCGGCGTCTATGATGCGTTGTGCGAAGCAGGTGTGCAGCCGGATTGGATCATCGGTGCCTCTATCGGCGCGGTGACCGGCGCCATCATCGCCGGCAACCCGCCGGAGGAACGCCTGAATGCATTGCGGCGCTACTGGCGCTTGGCGTGCATCGACAGCCCGCCGCCGCCGCCATGGATCGATCCCGAGCGATACAACGGCGCCCACCTCCTCCAGGCATTGTTGCTGGGCCGGCCGGGACTATTCGGCAGCCGTTTTCCCGGACCGCTTTCGCTATTGCCGGGGATGCCCGACGACGTCGCGATGCTGGATCACCATCCCATGGAAGCGACGCTGCACCGGTTTGTCGATTTCGAACGGCTGAACGGTGGGGAGGTGCGGCTGACCATCGGCTGCCTCGATATCGAAACCGGAGAGGAGGTCTATTTTGACAGTTCCCGCGACCGGATAACGGCACGCCATCTCCTGGCCAGCACCGGCGTCATGCCCTTGTTCCCGCCGGTCGAAATCGACGGGCGATTGCTCGGTGACCTTGTCTACCGGAACAACATGCCGCTCGATGTCGGGCTGACTGAGATGGCGGAGCGGGAGGTGACCTGCATCGCCAGCGAACTCTTCACGATCCAAGGCCGCAGGCCGATCGACCTGCCGGGAACCCTGGATCGCGGGCTCGACCTGCTCTGCGCCGGGCAGACCCAGCGGACCGTCGAGGCACTGCGCCGCGAACATGCCCTGCGCGGCCAGTTGGGCTTGCCTGGGAAAATCGACATGCTTCATGTCGTCCACCGGGCCGCGCCTGATGAAAGACATGGCAAGGCACTGAACTTCGCCGGCCCCGTCCTGGCGGAGCGCTGGCGGTCGGGCCTTTCCGACATGCGCGCGGCGCTGGCGCGATGGCGGGGACAGGCGCGGCAGGACCGTTTCACCTATATCGGGCCGGTCCGTGACGCCGCGTCTTCGTAAAGCACCCGACTGCGGGTCCAGCGCCCTAATCATGTTGGTAACGCTCGAAGGCGCAGAAACTGAACGGCCGAAATGGTGTGAGGATGGGAAGTGGTCCGTCCGCGTCGTTCCTGAATACCCAGCAGCGTATCCAGGCGGAAAGCCCATCCCCATCCACCGGCTTTTACCGGATTGACCGACAACCGCCAAGCAACGGAACGGTCCGATGGTCAGTCCGCCCTTACCCTCCCACCGCAGGAGGACCCAAAGGCTGTCGCGACCTGGGACCAGCTGGGCCGCCGCCCGGCGGTGCCACTGCCTGCATCGTTTCGTCCAGCAGTTCAGGGGCAGGGCCATCAGACCCTGCGGGTCTGAACCTTCTCATCGCAACTGCTCTCGCGGCTTCTTACTCCGTGCAAACGAGAGAAGTGCAAATGGTTCCGTTGCAAAGAATTGGTTAGCGCCATGGATTGGCAATGTATAGTAGAATAATTGATGAAAATGGCAAGAAAAGATGTTAGTATTATCTGATGCCTTTTAGGCATATGGCTTTCGATTGATCTGAATATGTCGATTTGCACGGCAATTTTAATAACTGTCATTTTGTAATCATGGATTTGAGATTCATTTTCACTGGAACGATCTCTCCTGCTTCCTGTTGGGATCATATGCCGGCGTTTCCTGGTCGGCGTCTCTTCCATGAAGGATAGATCCATGTTCATGCACAACAAGCGGCTGATGTACACGGTGCGCGTCGAAGCGCCGGACCCCATGCTGGCAAGCCTGATGCTGGAACAGTTCGGCGGACCGGACGGGGAACTGGCGGCGGCGATGCGCTATTTCACCCAAGGACTGGCGGACGAGGATCCCGGCCGCAAGGACATGCTGATCGACATCGCCACTGAGGAACTGAGCCATCTGGAGGTGATCGGGTCGATCATCGCCATGCTCGGCAAGGGTGCTCGCGGCCGGCTGGCCGAAGGAGTGGATGCCGGTTCCGGGCTGCTGACCAGCCTGACCGCCGGCGGCGAGAGCCACACGCTCTCCCTCCTCTACGGCGCCGGCCCCGCACTGGTCAATTCCGCAGGCGTGCCATGGACCGCCGCCTATGTAGACAGCCGGGGTGACCCCACCTGCGATCTGCGCTCCAACATTGCCGCCGAAAGCCGGGCCAAGATCATCTATGAACGTCTGATCAACGTGACCGATGATACCGGCGTGAAGGATGCGCTGACCTTCCTGATGACGCGCGAGATCGCGCACCAGAAATCCTTCGAGAAGGCGCTCTATGCCATCGAGGGCAATTTCCCGCCCGGCAAGTTGCCGGGTAACCCGGTGTTCACTGACAAATACTTCAATTCCAGCCAGGGGGAGGGGGATACCCGCGGTCCCTGGAACCAGGGCGACGCCTGGGAATTCATCGACGAGCCCGCGGAAATGGCCGCCGTCGACGGCGGTGACGGCAGCGCCACGGTGAAGCTGGCGGCGTCCGACACCCGTGTGCTGAATAAGATGCTGCGGCGTACGGCTTCACGGCCGGACATCGACCCGTTGACCGGGGCGGAACTGGGCAGTGGTACAGAAGGGGATGTCGGGAAAGCACCTTTGTCCTGATGCCGAATGGCCAAGCAGCCCCGGCGTGCTTCCTGCGCGACGGGGCTTTTGCCTGCCGACAAGGCTTCAATCCGGCGGGCCAAGCCGCCGCGGGGGAGTTGAGTAAGATGGTTGCTTCTTCCTGGGCAACTGGCGTTTCCAGCGCCGGCGGGTATAGATGTAGACATAGACCATGACGGCTGCGAAAAGGACCGGCAGCCCGATTAGGTCGAAAAGGTACGCCCAGTCGACTTCGTGCGTTGCGTTCATGAGCGTCGTCCTATGTTGCGGAGTGGGGCTGCGTTCCCGCTGACCGGTTTCAGAGGGGCGGTTGCAGGACCGGCCAGTACCGACCCGTCGATGGCGAAGCGGCTGCCATGGCACGGGCAGTCCCAACTGTTTTCCAGCGGGTTCCAGCGCACGGTGCAACCGAGATGGGTACAGGTGGCGGACACGTCCACATAGGCGGCGACGTGCGTTCCATCCAGCCGCACCACGGCACCCGATCCGGGCGGGAAGGCGGCCAGCGAGGCAGCGTCGCTTCCAAGGGCGCCGCCGATCAACTGGCGCGCGACATCGATATTTTCAGACAGGGCGCGCTTCAGGTTCCGAAGCGGCTTGCGGGATGGGTCGTACAGGTCCGTCCAGGGATTGGCCCGGCCTTGCACCAGATCGGTCAGCAGCATGCCGGCGATGGTGCCATGGGTCATGCCCATGCCGCTGTCGCCCGTGGCGATGACGATGTTGGCGGTATTGGCGGGATCGCGCCCGATGAAGCCAAGCCCGTCGAAAGGTTCAAGCACCTGGCCCGACCAGCGGTAGCGGCACTCGCCCGCCATGGGAAACAGTCGCCGCGCCAACTCCTCCAACCTTGTGAAACGGGTGGCCATGTCTTCGGCTTCGCCTGTCTTGTGGTCTTCGCCACCCACGATCAGCAGGTCCGGTTCGCCCGGATGGGTCGCCGGCTGCATGCGCACATAATGACAGGGATCTGCGGTATCCCACCAGAGCGCCGGTTCCACTGCCCCGACCGGGATGGCCAACGCCACGGCATAGGTGCGATAGGGCGCCTGCTTGGCATGGATGGCATATTTATCGACAATCGGACTGTTGGTCGCCAGCACGCAGGCCCGGCTTTTCAACGAACGCCCATCGCCAAGGCTGATGAGGGCATATTCACCACCCTCCACCCCGATGACCCGCTGGCCGTGGACGATCAGACCGCCGCGGTCGGTGATGAGGAGGGCCAGTGCCGCCAGATATTTGCCGGGATGGAACTGTCCCTGCTGCGGGAAGCGGATGGCCGGCCCGATGCGGTGGTTAGGCATGGCCGCGTCTTCACACAGCTCGGCCCCGGACAGGCCCAGCCGGTGGGCGGCCGCCAATTCATCCTCGATATAGGTGGCGTCGGCATCTGTATAAGGGATCAACCAGCCGTCCAGGCGGCGGAAGTCGCAATCGATCCCTTCCTCTGCAACGATGCGTTCGATCCTCTCGATGGCAGCCGCGTGGCTCGCCACCGCGAGGCGCGCTTTGTCCAGGCCGACCTGCTCTTCCAGGAAGGCGAGGCCGTCATCGATGACGTTGGAAAGATGGGCCGTGGTCCTGGCACTCTCCCCGCAGCCGCCGGGGCGGTCCTTGTCGACAACCAGGACCTCGCGTCCTTCCTTTTGCAACAGGTAGGCGGTGGTCAGTCCGGCGATACCCGCACCCACCACCACGATGTCGGCCACGCGTGCCTCCTCGTTGCGGGCCATCATGTAGGGCTCGAAGGCGACGGCGGAATCCATGTCGAGGTCGGATGGGGTGGGTGGTTCCCCAGGATGCGGCATCCGCGCCTGGCTGGGCGCCGCAGCGGTGTCCGGTGTCATCCACGGGGAAAGGGTTTGACCGTTACCGGGCATGGGATTGCTCCTTGGCTGTCATTTTCCGGCCGTCAGCCCAGGATCGCCACCAGCAAAGCCGCCACGCCCAGCAACAACAGACCGTGGGGCATCCAACTGCGGTGGGAACGATCACGCGGTTCGCCCGACATGGTCTTGGCGTCCGCATCGCCGGGTGCCGGCTCCGACAATGCCGGGGCCGGTGGACCGGCCGAGGCGGGGCTGCCGCCGGCCTCTTCGTCCGTGCCCAGCGGAGCGGCGGCGGGATCGGGGAAGGGAACCTTATCGCCCGTGACGCCGCGATCGATATCGATGCGGTGTCTGTCGATGGTCGTGGCCGGTTCATCCGACGTGGGTGTGGAACGCTCTGCCGGGGTCCGGCCATCGTTCGGCGGTCGGGACATCCTGGTTCGGGATCTATCGAGATCGGCCAGCACAGCCTCCCTGCATCACATGGGTCATTGCATGTTGCATGCTGTCGGATCGGCCCTCGATGACCAGATGCGGCGGTCCCGCTAGCGGTGGCCGGCCATGATGCACCTCCTCATTCCTCCCGGCGGGGAACAATGGTCAGTTGCTGGACCACGACACGGCTGGGCTGGGTGAGCAGGTAATGCACACCGACGGCGATATCCTCCGCCCGCAGCATCTTCTCCTCGTTGATCAGGTTTCGCTGCTTTTCGGCCGGCAGGTCGGGATAGTGCAGGTCGGCGCCCGTGAAGCCCGGCTCCACCAGCGACACCTTGATCCCCTTTCCGGCACGCTGGCCTGTGAGATCGGACTGCTCGGTATGGGTGTCGTTCAGATTGGTCATCATGGGCTCCCTGGCCGCATGCGGGCTGCGGGCTTGGAAAGCGGGAGAGCCGCCGCAGGGCGGCGGCTCTCCTGAACCGATCGTCTTGATCAGCGGCGGTTCTCCCACCCGCGGCGGGACGCTTCGGCATGGCCACGGGGGTCGCCGAACCAGCCGCCATGGCCGCGGCGGTCATCGTCGTCATCGTCGCGGCCGCGGCTGCTATAGCGACGGTCGTCATCATCACGGCTGCTGCGCGATCCACGGCGGCCATCGTCTGATGCGAAGCGACCCTGATCATCGCGGGGGCGGTCATTGCCCGACGAACGGCCACGGCTGCTGTAGCCGCGGTCGTCGTCATCCGACGTAAACCGGCCCTGGTCGTCGCGGGAGCGGTCGTTGCCCGAGGAGCGGCCCCGGCTGCTGTAGCCGCGGTCATCATCGTCATTGTCGCGGCGATGCTCCCAGCCGAGGCGGGACGCCTCGGCATGGCCGCGCGGGTCGCCGTACCAGCCGCGGCCGCGATCGTCATCGTCGTCCCGGCCGCGGCTGCTGTAACGGCGATCGTCATCATCCTCGTAACGGCTGCTGCGCGAACCGCGACGATCATCATCGGACGCGAAGCGGCCCTGGTCGTCGCGAGAGCGGTCGCTGCCGCCATTGCCGCGGCCATAGCGACGGCCGTCGTCGTCACGGCCACCGCCGTGGGACCGGTCGTCCCGGTGTTCCCAGCCCAGGCGGGATGCCTCGGCATGGCCGCGGGGATCGCCGTGCCAGCCGCTGCCGGAGCTGCGATCATCATCGCGGTCGTACCGGCCGCTGGACCGACCGCCGGATGACCCGCTGGTGAAGCGGCCGTCATCGTCGCGGGGGCGGTCATTCTGGTTTCGTGCCATGGGATAATCCTCCGAGGGGATTTCGTACTGCCGGCCGAACATGTCGAGGCGGAGAATGTTCAGCGCCGGCGTTCGTGGTTGCAGTGTCTCCGCCTGTTCCTGGGGCGCGTCCTTGCGCGCCTTGATCTTCGGGGCGATCTCGGCGAGGTCGGCCTTTGCGGTGGCGGCGAGGGCGAAGATGCCGCTGTCGGCCGCCGCCTCCTGTCTGCCGAGCGCGGTCATCAACTGGGTCAGGACAGCCTGCTCGGCTTTCCGATCTTCACCGTCCTGCTGGCCCATGCGCAGATCGGCCAGCAGAACCCTGGCCAGATCGTGCCAGACCATCGTCCGCCGCAACTCCGGCTCCGGCACGCCGGCCTTTTCCAGAGCGGGGAGGATAAGGCGATCGATCATATCAAGATGGGAAAGGCAGCGGTCGAGGGCTTGTGATGCATCCGACCCTTCCCCAAGCGCGGTGATCAGGACTTGCTGGTCACTGCGCATCTGTTCAAGGGGATCGGGAGGGGGTGTTTCCTTTTGAGATACATCTTCCTTGGACGCAGCATCTTCGGTCGGCGCCGCTGCTGCGGTGCCTTTGGTCGGCTTCTTGGGATCCATGACGCGACATGCTCCTGTCTGGCGGTCACATGAAAAGAACACAAATCCGCCAGGATGGTTCCAAAAAAACACAACAAAATGCCAGATGTTGAAGTGGTTACATTCACGATTGATTTTAACATCTTTGGTTTGTTATTTCGAACATCCCCTGATTTTCGTTCTATTTTAGACTCATTTCACGAAGTACCGAGAGTTCGATTTGATGAATACCGTGTATCGGTGACTTGACGTTGTCGCCCGATCCCATTGCGAGACTTTCAAGGCTTCATCACCACCTTGATGCAGCCATCCTTCTTGTCGCGGAAGGTGCTGTACATTTCCGGTCCCTGGTCCAGCCCGACCCGGTGGGTAATGACGAAGGACGGATCGATCTCCCCGTCCATGATCTTGGCCAGCAGCGGCTTCATGTAGCGGTGGGTATGGGTTTGGCCCGTGCGGATGGTCAGGCCCTTGTTCATCACCGCCCCGAAGGGGATGTTGTCCAGCATGCCGACATAGACGCCGGGGACGGAGACGGTGCCGCCCTTGCGACAGCAATAGAGGGCTTCACGCAAGGCATGCGGCCGGTCGGTGCCGAGCATCAACAGGGTCTTGGCCTTGTCCATCACCGCGTCGAAGGAACCGCCGACATGGGATTCCGTACCAACCGCCTCGATGCAGCGGTCGGGGCCGCGGCCGTTCGTCATCTCCATCAGCCGGTCATAGACGCTGCCGTCATCGTCGAAATTGATGGTTTCCGCCCTGCCGACGGCCGACGCCATGGCGAGACGTTCCGGCACACCGTCGATGGCAATGACGCGGCCGGCACCCAGCATCCAGGCGCATTGGATGGCGAACTGCCCGACGGGGCCGCAGCCCCAGACGGCCACGGTGTCGCCCGGCTCGATCTCCGCATTCTCCGCCGCCATGTAGCCGGTGGGAAAGATATCCGACAGGAACAGGGCCTGCTCGTCCGGCAACCCGTCCGGCACCTTCAGCGCGCCGACATCGGCGAAGGGGACGCGTATATACTCGGCCTGCCCGCCGGCATAGCCGCCGGTCAGGTGCGAATAGCCGAACAGGCCGGCCGGCGCATGGCCCATGGCCTTGGCCGCCTTCTCGGCGTCGGGATTGGAGCGGTCGCAGAGCGAGAACATGCCCTTGCGGCAGAAGAAGCAGTCGCCGCAGGAGATGTTGAAGGGAATGACGACGCGGTCGCCCACCTTGAGGCTGGTGACGCCGGAGCCGACCTCCACCACCTCCCCCATGGTCTCGTGGCCCAGGATGTCGCCGCTTTCCATCTCCGGCATATAGCCGTCGAAGAGATGGAGGTCGGAGCCGCAGATGGCGCAACTCGTCACCTTCAGGATGACGTCGGTCGGATATTCGATGCGTGGGTCGGGGACGGTGTCGTATCGGACGTCGCCTTTGCCGTGCCAGCACAGGGCCTTCATGATCTTTCTCCAAATGGGATTAATCGGACCGCATCGCGCAAATGCCTGGAAACATGCACCAGCCCGCTGCGTTGTCGGCTTGTGGAATTGCATGCCGTGGGTGTCTTCACCCGTGGCGTAGGAATGGAGGCCGCCCATGGAACCCACGACTTTGCTGTTGCTCTATTTCGTGGTGCCGGTCTGGTTCCTCGCCGGCTTCGCCGACTGGCTCTGCCATCGCGCCACCGACATCGAGCATACGGCCGGACCCAAGGAGAGCCTGCTTCATCTGTTGATGTACGCGGAGGTGGCGGTGCCGTTGCTGGCCTGCCTGTTCCTGGACATCAACGCGCTAGTTATCCTCACGATGATAGCGGCGTTCCTGCTGCACGAGGCGACAGCACTGTGGGATGTCAGCTACGCCGTCAGCCGCCGCGTCGTCACGCCGCTGGAACAGCATGTCCACAGCTTCCTGGAGATGGTGCCGCTGATGGCCATCCTGCTGGTTCTGCCCGGCCACTGGGACCAGTTCCTGGCCCTGTTCGGATTTGGGCCGGCGGAAGCCGATTTCAGCCTTTCCTGGAAGGATCGCCCGCTTTCCGCCGCCTATCTCGTGACGGTTCTGGCCGCGGCCTTCCTGGTGGAACTGCTGCCTTATCTTGAGGAACTGCGGCGCGGGATGCGGGTCCGCCGGGCACGGCGGCCCTGATCAGCGTTTCTCGCCGGTCGCCAGATACTGTCGAAGGACGGCAGGCAGATTGTCCTCCATCCATTCCGCCATGGCCAGTTCCTCCTCCAGTATCCGTTCCAGGACGGCGGCGATGCCGGCCTCGCCCGCGGCCTGGGCAGTGGTGATCAGGGCCTTGTAGTTGATGATCTCGAAATATTCGAAGGCCGCTCCGAACACCGCACCCTTCACAACCTCGTCGGAGGCGAAGATGCCGGACATGGCCTGGGCGATGCCGGTGATGGCGCCTACCCCGGTCTTCAGCATGGAGGTGTCGGCATTGAGCTGGTGCAGGCACTGCTCCACCTGGCTGGCCTGGTTTCTGGTTTCGACCACGTGCTGTTGCAAGCGCGCCTTCAGGGCGGGATAGTCCTCCAGCCGGTCGGCCGTGTTGGACAACATTTTCTCGGCCTGCACCTCCATGGCGTAGGCGTCGCGAAGCCAGTCGATTAAATGCTCGCGTGGGGTCGTCATGGCGAAGCTCCTGCCCGTAGCTGCAGTTGGGGAACGTGGGGATAACAATCCCGTGGCCGCATTTGTGCCTTGCCGCGGCCTTTTATCCGCCGCGGTTTTGCGTGGTAACCAGATCAGCCAGCCCGTCTATGGCACCGGCGGCGAATAGGGGGGGAGCCCTGAAGGGGAGGGCTGGCCCAGTCCATCGGGATTTGCGCTAATGCGCCGGCCTGCTGCTTGGGCTTCCCGGGACGTCGCCGTCAACGGGCCTCGTAGCCCCGCTCAATCCGAACGGGCAGTTGACCATGGGCCACCGGCTTGGCATGGCCGTGGTGGCGTAGATAGCGTTCGTCCAGTTCTGCGAGCAGGTCTTCGGCCCTGGTGCCGGCCTGGAGGCGGATCAGCGTGTCGATCTTCGCCTCCATCCGGTCATCATTCTCTTTGGAAGAGGGGGAGCCAGCATAGAGGAAATAGGCGAGGCCGCCCACCTGCCACAGGAGCTGGAGAAACTCCGATTGCCAGTTCTCGAACGTCTCACGCCCAATCTGCAGGGCGAAGGTGCTGACTTCCGGCACCTGGCCATGGCTGACAGCGTCGTCCACGAATGCGAACCAGCCGAAGGTCCAATGGCCGAAGATGGAGATGAGGAAGAAAGCCAGTGTGATCCAGCCGTAGGCGTAGCGCTTCATGATGCTCTCCCGAGGAAGCCAATGTCGGATCGGTCGCCATTTCCGAGGGCGCATGGTTCGGCAGCAGGAGCCCCGTTCGCTTCAATCTTTCCTGGATCATGGTCTGGCCAGGTCCGCGCGCCGTCCAGCCGGCACTTTCGATGGGGGTGACGGCGGCCATGGCCGTCTGCAACCTGTTCCACCAACCGGCGATGACATCCGCTTTGCCGTCCATCATCGCGTCGAAGCCCAAGCGGGCACCCCTGGCGGGAGCGTCCTTGCCCTATCGCCGACGGCAGACTGTTGCACCGCCTCCTTGACCGTCTCATCTGAGGGATTGTCCGGCCTGCCCGGATGGGAAGCCAAGATCCCGGTCGGCGTGGGCATAAGTGAAGCCCACCCTGGGGTCTTCGTTGAGGGGACCTGATGCGGTTCGGCAAGGGCGCCTTGGTCGATGTCGGTTCGATCCTTGTCCGTCTTCATCTCGGCCTCCAATTGATCGGGAGGGGGAACGGGCTTTCCCGGCATCGGCCCGTCCTCGGAGGCGGTTGCGGAGGCTGGATCACCCGTCGACATTCCATCCTTTCAGGATGGCCTCGACCGGGGCGATCTCCACCTGCTCGGAAAGCCTAGTGTGGTAGAATCGGACCAGCGAGTCATGGGTTTCGTCGGCGGAGCCGCAGATCGCGTCTTCCGCCACGATGATCCTGAACCCGAGGTCGACCGCGCTCAGCACGGTGGCCAGCACGCACACGTCGGTTTCCGCGCCGGAGATCACCAGCGCCTCCACGCCCTGACCTTGCATCCAAGCGGCCAGCGTGCCATCGGCGAAGGGGGAATAGGTACGCTTGTCCACCACGCGTGCCGGCGGGACCAGGGCGGCGAGCGGCGGCAGTAGTTCCAGCAGGTCGGTATCCAGCCGCCGTGTCGTCATCTCCTCCCAGTGCTCGTAATAGCGCCGCCAGGCGCCATGGGCATCCACCGGGCTGTGGGGTGGGACGAAGCGGGTGAAGACGGTCTGTGCTGCACGCGCCGAAGCCAGTTCCTCAACCCGGGGGAGTATCCCCTCGACCCAAGGGGTGCGCCATGGCGTGTCTTCAGCAAACAGGCGCTGCATATCGACGCACAGATGCACTGTGCGTCGGGGTAATGGACCGAAGGACAGGGCGTCGTCAGCGTCCATGCGTCACCGGTTTCCCGTGCAGCCACGCTCGGGCCGTTCCGGCTCAATCGCCGGCATGGCCACGAACCTTTGGGGCTCCCGGTCAGGCAGCCTTGGCGTTGACACTGACGTCCGCCAGCTTGGTCAGCAGGACGTCGGTGCGCTTCTCCTCCGCCAGGGTTTCTTGCAGCAGCGGCACGGCGTCGGCCAGGCCCAACTGCTCCGCCCACGAGATCAGCGTGCCATAGCGGCTGATCTCGTAATGCTCCACGGCCTGGGCGGATGCCAGCAGGCCGGCATCCAGCGCCTCGCTGTCGGCGAAATCCTCCATGACCTCCTTGCCTTCATCGATGATGCCGATGATGGCGTCGCAGGTCTTGCCGCGTGGCGTCTTGCCGAGAATCTCGAATACCTTCTCCAGCCGTTCGATCTGGCCTTCGGTCTCCGTGCGGTGTTGCTCGAAGGCCTGGGACAATTGTCGGGAATTGGCCTTGCGGGCCAGTTTGGGCAGGGCGCGCAAGATTTGTTTTTCCGCGAAGTAGATGTCCTTCAGCGTTTCGTGGAACAGGTGGTTCAAGTCCTTGGGCTGGCTGGGCATGGGACGGCGCTCCTGTTGCAGTCTGATGGATGGCCCGGCCAGCATTCCGTTCGAGGGTGTCAGGCCGGGACTCCATAACGCTGGTGGCAACGCCCGTGTTCCAACGACCTTGCCACTTGTTTGCCTTGACCCGGATATCGCCAGGGCGGAACTTCGCCGCATTTCAGTGGCAATTAACGCAGAGCGCCGCACGCCCACTTCCATCGGGCGAATGGATCTGGCTCAGAGGGTACGCCCGCGCATGCGAAAGGCCACGCCCGGTCCCAGCTCCCAGTTGTTGGAGTTTCTTGGAAGTCAAATATGTGCTCGTTCTTAGTAGATTGTTTCGAGAAGATTCGGCGTGAGGGGAGTCTAGTAGACAGGGACGGCTTGCATCCTATAAAACACGGTATCGGAATTGAGGAAACCGAGATGGAAACGAAGCAACAGCTCGACCCCATCCATACCGAAGAGGGTAGTTTTCGCCTGCTGGTCGAGAAAATTGTCGACTATGCGATCTATATGCTTGATTCCCGCGGAACAATATTGAGCTGGAATGCAGGCGCGCAACGCTCCAAGGGGTATGAGGCCGCCGAGATCATCGGCCGGCATTTCTCCTGCTTCTACGTTGAGGAGGACAGGGCGGCGGGTCTGCCGGAACGGGCCCTGCGGATGGCAGCCTCAGAGGGCAAGTTCGAACAGGAAGGGTGGCGCGTCCGCAAGGACGGCACGCGGATGTGGGCCCATGTGGTCATTGATCCCATCCACGGTCTTGACGGGGAGATCGTCGGCTTTGCGAAAGTGACCCGCGACATCAGCGACCGGAAGGCGGCAGAGGAAAGCCTAAGGCAGAGCGAGAGGCAGTTCAGGCTCCTAGTCCAAAGCGTGACCGATTATGCCTTCTACATGCTCGACCCGGACGGGCGGGTCTCGAGCTGGAACGTTGGAGCCCAGCGCATCAAGGGCTATCAGCCCGATGAAATCATCGGCAGGCACTTCTCCTGCTTCTATACCGAGGAGGACCGTCTAGCCCGGGAGCCGGAGAAGGCGCTCCAGGCGGCCACAGCCGGCCGTTACGAGAGGGAGGGCTGGAGGGTCCGGAAGGACGGTAGCCGGTTTATGGCGAATGTCGTCATCGACGCGATGCGTGACGATGATGGCAGCATCATCGGCTATGCCAAGATCACCCGGGATGTGACCGATCAGCAGCAGGCGCAGTTGGCGTTGGAGAAGGTCCGCGAGGCGCTGTTCCAGTCGCAGAAAATGGAGGCGATGGGCCAGCTCACCGGCGGCATTGCCCACGATTTCAACAACCTTCTGCATGTTATCGGTGGTAACCTCCAGCTCCTTTCGCGGGATGTCTTTGGGAACGAAAGGGCTGAGCAGCGGATCCAGAACGCGATGTCCGGAGTGGAGCGCGGTGCCAAGCTGGCATCCCAACTCCTCGCGTTCGGCCGGCGCCAGCCATTGGCACCCAAGGTCGTCAATGTGGGCCGCCTGATCCGGGGCATGGACGAAATCCTGCGGCGGAGTCTGGGCGAGGCCATCGAGGTGGAGACAATCATCTCCGGCGGACTGTGGAATACGCTCGTCGACCGCGCGAACATCGAGAATGCCCTCTTGAATCTGGCGATAAACGCGCGCGATGCGATGGATGGTCGGGGCCAACTGACGATCGAGGTGGGTAACGCCTTCCTGGACGCCGACTACGCACGCGCACATTCCGAGGTCACGGCGGGCCAATATGTGATGCTCGCGGTCACCGACACCGGTTCAGGAATACCGGCCGAAATCATCGACAAGGTGTTCGATCCGTTCTTCACGACGAAACCGGAGGGCAAAGGTACAGGCCTCGGCCTATCGATGGTCTACGGGTTCGTCAAGCAGTCCGGCGGCCACATCAAGATTTACAGCGAGTTGGGCCACGGCACCACCGTCAAGCTGTACCTGCCACGATCCACTGCGGTTGAGGATGCCGTCGCGTTTGGCGACGAGGGGGCGGTCGTCGGCGGCAGCGAGACGATCCTCGTTGCCGAAGACGACGACGAGGTCCGGGAGGTCGTCGTGGCGATGCTGAGCGAACTCGGGTATCGTGTCCTGCGTGCCAAGGATGCTGAGAGCGCCATGGCGATCGTCGAGAGCGGGGCGCCCATCGACCTGCTGTTCACCGACGTCGTGATGCCGGGCAGGCTCAAGAGCACCGATCTGGCTAGGCGGGCGCGTCAGCGCCTGCCGAACCTTCAGGTGGTGTTCACGTCCGGCTATACCGAAAACGCCATCGTCCATGGCGGCCGCCTTGATGAAAATGTCGAGCTTATCAGCAAGCCGTACACGCGGGAGGCGCTGGCCCGGAAGCTGCGCAACGTGTTCGCCATCGCGGCCCAGCGCAAGAAGGATCTGGATGTCGAGGCGGGGGATGCCGTGGGTTCGCCGGAATCGCCGCGGCAGACGGTTCTGGTCTGCGAGGATGAGTCGCTGATCCTTGCAAGTACGGTGGAGATGCTCCTGTCGCTGGGGCACGTTGTTCTCCAGGCAAGTAATGGCAATGCCGCCCTGTCAACCGGGGATCAACATCAGATCGACATCCTCCTGACCGACGTGGGCCTTCCCGATATGTCCGGCGTGGTATTGGCTAAGCGTCTGCGCGACAAGATTCCGGCATTGAAAGTCGTCTTCGCGACCGGGCGGGACCGCGTCGACGGGATGCTCACAGGGCCAGCGATTGCGATACTGAGTAAGCCATATACGCAGAAAGACCTCGACACGGTTCTCAGGCAATTGAGTGCGAACGACATCCAGCCATGAAAGACGCTTCAGCTTCGTTAAGCGAATTGCATTAGGGAGGAAGCCAGATCGGTCGGGACGCTGAGGGGCGACGCTGGAATGGGAAGCTGCGACCCGGTTCCGGCCGTCGGCCTTCGCCTTGTACAACGTCGCATCTGCGCGGCCAACCAGCGCCATGATCTGCGTTTCGACCACTTCCAGTGGCGTAGGATCTATTGTGGCGATGCCGAAGCTGGCGGTGACAAGGCCCTTGCCCTGGGGCTGCCCTCGTGGCGCAGCCCGAGCGCCTCGATGGCTTGGCGGGTGGACTCGGCCTGGTCCGGGCCGTCCGGGAATCCACGCAGCAGAACGCCGACCGCGCCGGCCAACGCCTGACCGAACGCAATCTCGACATCCAGCCCACCCTGACCGTCCGGCCCGGCTGGCCCCTGCGCGTTATCATCCGGCGGAACGTGATCCTCTCCCCCTATCAAGGAGGCTGACCCATGTTGAAGCTGCCCCAAGCTCCCCGACCGCACGCCCGTGAAACTGACTGTCATGTTGAACCCGGATCTGCACCAACGGCTGCTTTCTTATGCTGCCCTTTATAGGTAACCTATGGCGCGGACGAGCCGGTGGCAGACCTGTTTCCCTATATGTTGGACGCCTTCCTGGACAGCGACCGGGCCTACGCCATTTCCCGCAAGGAAGACCTGCCACCCATCAAGGAAGCCACCGGCTGCCGGGATCACCGTAAGGGCCAATGACGACAACATCGCCACTACCAGCGTGACGTAGAACTGAGCCATGAGCACCATAGGTCACTTCAAGCTGGCTAAGGATGGCGGCTGGACTGGAACCATCCGTACCCTGACCATCAATGCCAAGGTCCGATTGGTTCCCAACGACAACCGTGATCAGGAGAATGCGCCGGCTTACCGCGTGCTGATCGGCTACGACCGCATCGGTGACGCCCGGGAAGCACGGACCTCAGGGAAGAGCCGCGTTCCTATCTGCGGGTGCGCTTCGACGATTCCGCCCTGGCTGATTCCGTCAGCGCCGTCCTGTTTCCCAACGAAGACGGGACCTTGGCAAAGCTCATATGGAACCGCCACCGACAATAGCTGGCACAGGTCTTGTTGTGGCCGCTATGTCGATCCGATCGACTGATCCAACCCCCGTTTCCCACTCCCGTACCAAGGAATATCACCTTGTCCAGCATCTGCATCATCGGCGCCCGGCTGGTGTAGTTTCCCGGCGGCCCGCTGCCGGCCATGAACCTCCTGCGCTTCGGTTGAGGGAGGCCAGCGCGAAATGGACCGCGCTGCCTGGCACCAATAATTCCAACCTGGAAATCAAATTCATTGGACCGATGAAACTAGTCCAGTGGTTGACACTGTTGCGCGCGTCGTGCACCTAGTGTGGTACAGGGGCCTTGCGGTAGCCCCGTGAGGCGGCATGCCCAATACCGTGACACCCCAAACCAGGGATGGCATGGCATGCCCGCACACACTGAAATATCCACAACGCAATTGTCCCGTCTGATCGGCCTGCCGGAGAGGCCGGTTCTGATCGATGTCCGCACCGATGCGGATGTCGCGGCGGACCCGCGTATCCTGCCCGCGTCCCAGCGCCGGCCCCATGATCAAGTGAGCATCTGGGGAAAGAGCCTGGCCGGTCGCAGCGTCATTGTCATCTGTCAGGCGGGCGGCAAGCTGGCCCAAGGTACGGCTGCTTATCTCCGGCATCTCGGTATTCAGGCGGAAAGCCTGGAAGGCGGGTTCGAGGCCTGGCGCGATGCCGGGGGACCATTGGTGCCCTTGGGCGTCATTCCGGCGATGCATGACCAGCAAGGCAGCCGTTGGGTGACGAGATCCCGGCCCAAGGTTGACCGCACCGCATGCCCCTGGCTGATCCGACGCTTCGTGGATCCGGACGCGGTCTTCCTGTTCGTTTCCGCCCAGGAGATCGGCAGTGTCGCCGAGCGGTTCGCCGCCACGCCCTTCGATGTGGAGGGCGTGGAATGGAGCCACCGGGGCGAGCTTTGTACATTCGATGTGATGGTCGAGCGGTTCGGACTGGCCTCGCCGGCATTATCGCGTCTGGCCACCATCATCCGCGGCGCCGATACGGCGCGGTTGGATATCGCACCCCAGGCCGCCGGGTTTCTGGCCGTGGCCCTGGGCCTGTCTCGCATGTACCGCGACGACATCGCGCAGGTTGAAGCCGCGATGCTGGTCTATGACGCGCTGTACCGCTGGTGCCGCGACGCGGGCGACGAAACCCATAATTGGCCGGGGCCGGGACAGCGGGGGGCGTGATGAGCATGGAAATTACAATCCGGGCAGGCGACACGCCGGTCCCCGAGCGGCCTGCCTATCCGACCTTCGTCGAGGCGACGTGGGCCTGGGTCCGTGTCGCCGCGTTGAGTTTCGGCGGTCCCGCGGGACAGATCGCCGTGATGCATCGCATCCTGGTGGAAGAGAAACGCTGGATCGGCGAGAAACGGTTCCTGCATGCCCTGAACTATTGCATGCTGCTGCCGGGACCGGAGGCACAGCAACTGGCCGTCTATATCGGCTGGCTGCTGCATCGCACGGCCGGGGGACTGATGGCCGGCAGCTTGTTCGTGCTGCCCGGCTTCTTGTCCATCCTGGCCTTGAGCCTGTTTTATGCCGCCTATGGCCAGGTCGGGTGGGTCTCCGCCCTGTTCTTCGGATTGAAGGCGGCCGTCCTGGCCATCGTCCTGCAGGCGGTGGTGCGCGTTGGTCGCCGCGCGCTGCGCGGCAATGCCATGATGGCCATTGCAGCCGCGGCTTTCGTGGCCATCTTCGCCCTCGGTGTCCCGTTTCCGGTGATCATCCTGTCGGCCGCGATCATCGGCTGGGTGGCCGGCCAGTATGGACTTGCGGGTTTCCAGGGCGGCGGCCACGGCGGCGGCCATGGTCCCGCCGTCGCGGACAAGGACACGGTCCTGGGCGAGGATATCCCCGACCATGCCCGCCCGTCAGCATCCTGGTCGCTGCGGATGGCCGGCCTTTTCCTGGCCCTCTGGCTGATCCCGGTCGTGGCCTTGCTGCTGGTCCTCGGCCCTGACAATACATTCAGCCGGATCGCCACCTTCTTCAGCCAGATGGCGGTAGTGACTTTCGGCGGTGCCTATGCCGTTCTCGCCTATGTCGCGCAGCAGGCGGTCGAGACGTTCGGCTGGTTGCGACCGGGGGAGATGCTGGACGGGCTGGGGATGGCGGAGACGACGCCGGGTCCGCTGATCATGGTGGTGGAGTTCGTGGGTTTCATGGGGGCTTTCCGCGACCCCGGCTCCCTCAATCCCTTTGTTGCAGGCACCCTGGCAGCCATCCTCACCACCTGGGTTACCTTCATGCCCTGCTTCCTCTGGATATTCCTGGGGGCGCCCTGGATTGAGGTGCTGCGTGGCAATCGTGCGGTAACCAGCGCACTGGCAGCCGTGACAGCAGCCGTCGTGGGCGTGATCCTTAATCTGGCAATCTGGTTCGCGCTGCATACCGTGTTCCGGGACCTGCGCCCGTTGGCTCTCGGACCCGCTCAACTCGTCTGGCCCCTGTGGGAAAGCTTGAATGTAGCGGCATTGGTCCTTTCCGCCGGCGCCATCGTCGCGGTCTTCCAGTTCAAGGCGGGCATGACCAAGCTTCTCGCGACTTGTGCCTTGATCGGCGTCGCCCTTCACCTCGTCCGCTTCGTCGGATGAAAGCCATGGGACTGCCGACACGAAAGTGGGTCTCATACGCCGATCTCGCAGACAAGGCGAGTACGCAAGCTGGCAGCCTTAACGATCAGGCCGAACATTGACGATGTCGATAGGTGTGGTTGAGCCAGCCCTATCATGCCTGGACCGTGCGGGTCCGGCAGTGGTTACCGTGCGAGGACGCGCGCAGCGTCCTTTGTGGTAGACACCGCACCGGTGACCTTGCCGATGGACTGGTTGATCGCGGTAAGATTGCGGGTGACGGTTTCCACGGCAGCAGCGGTCGTCTGCATATTGGAGGACATGTCCCGGGTGACGGCACTTTGTTCCTCGACGGCCGCTGCGGTGGTAGAGACATATTCCCGGACGCTGCCGACGGCCGCGCGGATGTCCCGGAGGGCTGCGACCATGTCGCTGGACAGACCCTGAATTCCTTCGATCTCACCGGAGATTTTCTGGGTTGCGTTGGCCGACTGGTTGGCCAGGTTCTTCACCTCTGTGGCGACCACGGCGAAGCCACGCCCGGCATCCCCGGCGCGCGCGGCCTCGATGGTGGCATTCAAGGCCAGCAGATTGATCTGGCCGGCGATGGCGCGGATGGTATCGACGACACCTTCCATCGACCGGGCAACCTCGTCCAGACGCTGGGCGGCCTGATCCGCCCGGCTGGTGATTTCCGCGGCGCTGTCCGTGGCGCCACGCGACTGGTCCATGCTCTTGGAGATTTCGCTGATCGAGGCGGCCAGTTCCTCCGCACTGGATGCCATCATCTGCACGGCCGCCGATGTCTGCTCGGCTGCACTGCTGGCGCTGGCGGCTTCCTGCGTGGAATGATCGACAGCATGGTCGATCTCCCCGAAATTCCGGTCGATCAATGTCTTCAGATCGGCCAGCGTGTTCATCTGCGCGGTGATGTCGGTGGCATATTTGACCACTTTCACCGGCTGGCCACCGGGGTCCAGGATGGGATTGTAGGAAGCTTCGATCCAGACGATCCTGCCCCCCTTGCCGATGCGCTTGAACTGCCGGGCCTGATACTCGCCCCGGCGCAGCGTCTGCCAGAATGCCGCGTAGTCCGCATTGTTGCGCTCCGCCGGCTCCACGAACATGCTGTGATGGCAGCCTGTGACCTCATCCAGGGTGTAGCCGAGGGTTTTCAGGAAATTGTCATTGGCCCACAGGATCGTGCCGTCGAGCGTGAATTCAATGACCGCCTGGGATTTCCGGATGGCGCTGACCTGGCCCGACAGGTTGGCGTGGTCCAGGGCTTTCCGCGTAATGTCCGTGGCGTATTTCACCACCTTCACCACCTGGCCGTTCGACCCCAGGATGGGATTGTAAGAGGCTTCGATCCAGATCGTCTTGTCACCCTTGCCGATGCGCTTGAACTGCCGGGCTTGATACTCGCCCCGGCGCAACGCCTGCCAGAACGCTGCATAGTCCGGGCTGTTGCGCTCCGCCGGCTCCACGAACATGCCGTGATGCTGCCCACGGATTTCCGCCAGGGAATAGCCCATGACGTTCAGGAAATTCTGATTGGCGTCCAGGACCATCCCGTCGGGATTGAACGAGATCACCGCCTGGGACTTGTCCAGGGCGGCGAGGATCTGTTCGCTATCGTCATGCTGTTTCAGGAATCCGAACATCATCTTGATCCTCCCCACACTTGGATATGTTTACTCGCCATGCCGAGCCCCAGGTGATGGTTTGGAGAATATGAGTAATCCAAAATCCGCGACAGACCGGACTCTATACCCGTCTGCATAGTGTCCAAGTGGATATGTAAATTATTGGATAGTCGACCCATCTATTGGAAATTCCGCTGGCCGGTCCTTTCCAGTGTTCCTGAGAGAACCGGTTCGGCCCATGGCCGGCGTCGGTACCGGAAGTTGCTATGAAATGGGCAGGCTGGCCTGAATAGATGAGCAATGGGTCATATAGCCCTTTGGACAAACCCGTGCCCGACGGCGCAGATGTAGCATCCATCTATCCACACAGAGGGGATGGAGGCTTCCATGTTCAGGCTCATTGGCAAGATGCTGGCGGCGTTGCGCAACGAGCCTGCTCGCGAACGTACAGAGAACCTGCCTCCGCGGACGGCACCCGTATCCCCCTTCAAGCAACCCGGGATGCCGGCCCCGCCCCGGGCTGACCAGAACGCTGCCGAGGCGCTGCGGCGCATTTTCTCCCGCCGCGATCCCGCCCAGGCGGGCAGCGTCCACTTGATCGGATTGGAAAGTCTCCGCGCCCGGCTGGGCGGACGGTGGGGAGCCGTGGCCGACCGGGTGCACATGCTGACGATACGGCTGCTGGAAAGCCATCTCTGCCCCCATGACACCTGGTTCCGCCATGATGGCGAAGCCTATGTGGTGGTGTTCGCCCAATTGGGCCCCGAGCAGGCGCGGCTGATCTGCGCCAAGGTGGTGGAGGAATTGCAGATCATGCTGCTGGGCGAAGCTGATACCGCCAGCATAATGGTGCGCACCGCCATGCATGAGATCGGGTCGGAGGTCATGCTGGTGCCTACCAGCCTCAAGCAGATGCTGGACAAGACCTCCAGGCAACTGGCGCAGGAAGCGCACGAAGCGGAGCAGACAAGCGCCGGCCTCGACCGGCCTGCCGGCGTCCGGACCCGGCGCGCCGAGGATGCCGGGCCGATCGAGGTGCGCTACCGTCCGGTGTGGGACGTCAAGCAGCAGGTCCTGTCGGTCTTCATCGCCCGCTCCGGCCGCATGCGGGCGGGCCGTTGCCCGCTCTGGGGCTATGACGGGTTGCAGGACCCGGAAGACCCGCAGCAGATTCTGGACATGGACCTGCATCTGATCCAGGAGGCGGTGAGCGAGGCTACCGAGCTTTACGAGAACCGGTTCCGCTTCTTCCTGTCGGTGCCGATCCATTTCGAGAGCCTGGCTGTCCTGGCACGCCGCCGGGAGATGGTGGCCGCCCTGCAGGACATTCCCGTGCATATGCGCAGCCTCATGACCTATCACCTCTGCGGTGTGCCGGCGGGCGTGCCGATCGGTCGCCTGGCCGAGATGGTGAGCACCCTGCGCCCCTATGGGCGCACCGTGATGGCCGTGGTCGATCCCGGCGGCAACGACTTGCCCACCCTGGCCGCCGCCGGCGTGAAGGTGGCCTGCGTGCTGCTGCCGCCCGGTTGCTCGGCCGACCGCTATCGCGCCGACCTGCTGCGCTTTGGCGCCATCGCCGCCAAGAACCGGCTGCTGACGTCTGTGGAAGGCGTGGACAATATGGCCATGGAGGCGCTTTGCGAAGAGGCGGGCATCAGTTTCCTGTCGGGTGACCTGATCGGAGGCTGGACCGAGGTGCCCGAACATGCCGTCCGTCGCACGCTGGCCGATTTCCAGCGTTGATCGTCAATCTTGGCAGTGGCTCCACATTACCCAAGTGACACAGGCTTTCTCCTCGCGCGGAACGTTAATTACCTTGCCTGCCACAGGCGGGCCTATCCTGGCCGTTCCTTCAGGCATCCTTCAGACGCCCCTTTAGAATCTCCGCCAACCTGCGGTTCTGCAACGACGACAAAATGGGTCGGGTCTCAGCATTGCGTACCCCCAACTGCCGCGTCCAGGTGGCACCGGGAGCGTCGGGCGGCTTATGCGGCTACGGGCATCGTGGTAGAATGCCGCCATGCTGCGCCCCGACTTCCTTCCCGCCGAACGGCTTGACGAACGCCGGACGATGCAGTCCCGGCGATACGAGCATCACGGCATGGCCGCCGCCTATTACCGGCGCGATGGCGGCGGTGAGGAACCGCTGGGGCCCAACCCGGTGATGCCGGCCTTCCAGTTCGTCATTCCACTGATCACCATGCCCGCCCATGGCGGCTGGATGGATGGCAGGCGGATCGAGCTGCCGGCCCATGCCGCCGGTGCGCCGGGCTTCTTCGACTGGCGCCGCACCTGGGCGGCCGATCTGCGCGACCCGTTCGAGGCCCTGGTGCTGGTCATCCCGCAGGCGGCGATGGACGAGTTGACCGACAGTCTGGGCGGGCGGCGCATCACCCGTTTCGACTGCCCGGCGGAGCAGGAAACCAGCTTCGACCCGCACGCCTTTGGCTTGGCCCAGGCGCTGCTGCCGCTGCTGAGCCATCCGCATGAGGCCGGTGCGCTGTTCGCCGATTACATCTTCGGGGCCTGCCGGCTGCATTTCGCCGTCACCTACGGCGGCCTGCGCGTGTCGGAGGCGCGGCGCACAGGCCGGCTGGCCCCCTGGCAGGAACGTCGTGCCACGGAAATGATGCTGGCCGACCTTGGCGCCGATATTTCCGTGGAGGTGGTAGCCGCCGCCTGCGGCCTGTCGGCCCGGCATTTCGAGCGGGCTTTCGCCGTCAGCTTCGGCGCCCCGCCCCACCGCTGGCGCCTGAAACAAAGAGTGGAACATGCCCGCCATATGCTGGAGGAAGGGGACGAGCCGCTAGCCCTGATCAGTGCGGTTTGCGGCTTTGCAGACCAGAGCCATTTCACCCGTGTCTTCCGACGCTTCCATGACGTGCCGCCGGCAACCTATCGTCGGCAGCGGCGATTATAGAACGGCGCCCGCGTTCTAAAGATGGCGCCTTCCTTCAAGACGAGGTCAAATGCCAATCCTACCTTCCATGATGACAATCCCGATCATCACGGAAGCGACCATGCGTTACCGCATCTTCGGCCGGACCGGCCTGCGTCTGTCGGCGCTGGCGTTGGGCACCGGCAATTTCGGCACGGGCTGGGGCTATGGTGCCGACCGCGACCAGGCCGCCCGCATCTATGACGCCTATCGTGCCGCTGGCGGCAATTTCATCGACACGGCCAACAATTACCAGTTCGGCCAGTCCGAAACCCTGGTGGGCGAGTTCATCAAAGCCGAGCGCGACGAGATCGTGCTGGCCACGAAATTCTCGCTGGGTGCCGCCCATGACAGCGGCCTGATGGCCACCGGCAACAGCCGCAAAGCCATGGTCCGGTCGGTGGAAGCCAGCCTGAAGCGGCTGGGCACCGATCATATCGACCTGCTGTGGGTGCATATGCCCGACGGGGTGACGCCCGTGGAGGAGATCATGCGCGGCCTGGACGACCTGACGCACAGCGGCAAGATCCATCATGCCGGCCTGTCCGACTTCCCCGCCTGGCGCGTCGCCACGGCGGCCACCCTGTCCGACCTGCGCGGCTGGACCGGGGTGGTGGCGGTGCAGATCGAATACAGTCTGGTGGAACGCACGGCGGAGCGCGAATTGCTGCCCATGGCCGATGCGTTCGGCCTGGGCGTCGTCGGCTGGTCGCCCTTGGGCGGCGGGCTGTTGACCGGCAAGTACCGGCGCGGGGAGAAGGGCCGGGCGGAAGGACTGGGTGTGCTGACCCATGCGGAAAGCGATGCGCGCAAAACCGGCACCGTCGATGCGCTGCTGTCCGTGGCCGATGAACTGGGCGTCACGCCGGGACAGGCGGCCATCGCCTGGGTCATGGCGCGCGGCGTCACTCCCATCCTAGGTCCGCGCACGGCGGAGCAGGCGGCGGACAATCTGGCGGCGGCGGGTATCGTCCTGGAGCGGGAACAGATCGCCCGGCTGGACACGGCCAGCGCTACTCCCCTGGGCTTCCCGCACGAGATGCTGGCCGATGCCGGCGTGCGCAACCAGTTGGCGGCCGGCAAAACCGACCTGATTGACATGCCGGCACGCACGGTACGGTAAGAAAGAGAGAGTTCACATCATGGGTAAACTGCTTGTCACTGGCGCCACCGGCCATCTGGGTCGGCAGAGTATCGAATTCCTGATGACCCGCGTGCCGGCCGACCAAGTGGCGGCGCTGGCCCGAGACCCGGCCAAGGCCACGGACCTGACGGCGCTGGGTGTGGAGGTGCGCCAGGGCGACTATGCGGACCCCGCCTCCCTGGAACGTGCCTTTGCCGGCATCGACCGGCTGCTGATGGTATCGACGGTGATGTTCACCGACACGATCACCCATCACCGCAATGTCGTGGCGGCGGCCAAGGCAGCCGGGGTGGGCCACATCGTCTATACCGGCATCCAGCGTCGCGAGGGGTCCGGCTTTGCCATCGACATGGTGACGGAAACGGATATGGCGACGGAGGCGGCCCTGCGCCAGTCCGGCCTGGACTGGACCATCATGCGCAACACCCTGTATCTGGATTCCCTGCCTCTGATCCTGGGGCCGAAGGTACGGGAATACGGGTTCCGGGTACCGGCCGGTGCGGCTGCGGCTGCCCTGGGAGCGCGGCGGGATTTCGCGGAGGCCAATGCCGCCGTGCTGACCAGCGATGGGCATGCGGGACGCATCTATACACTTGGCGCCAGCCATGCCCAGTCCTTCGCCGACATGGCTCGGAAGTTGGGTGTGCCCTATGCAACAGTGGACCGGGAGAGTTTCATCGCCGAGCGTCTGACCGATGGCTTGCCGGCACCAGCCGCCGGCTTTCTATGGCAGTGGGGCAAGGCCGTGGCCGTGGGCGAATTCGCGGAAGTCACAGGCGATCTGGAGCGGCTGATCGGGAAGCCTCCTGCGGACACGACAATTTTCCTGTCGCAGATATACGGCCTTTGAAATCAGGCCTGTGAGCTTCACGGCGATCGGGCGTAGATGAATAGGCGTGGCGACGCCATCATTCCTATGGAGCGCTGATCTATCTGGAGCGGCTGCCTGAACGGGCCACGGGCCGGGACGCCCCAGCCAACTGTCCGCCGTCGGGCCCCGTCGGCATATCCACCGGATGCGGCTCATGGCGCCGACGATCAACAGCTTGCGAATGTCGTCCTGGCCCATTCGGCTCATGCCGCCGAGCCGTGGCTTACCGCCGGACGACAATTGCTTGGGCACCAGGCCGAGCCAGGCGGAAAAGTTCCGGCCGTCGGCAAAAGTCCGCAGATCCGGCGCAAAGGCCGCAACCGCCCCTGCGGTGACCGGCCCGATGCCCGGAATGGTGCAGAGGCGCCGCAGGAACGCATCCGTCCGCGATGCCAGGTGCAGACGCTGAACCAGCTCATCGATCCTCAGCGTCAGGGCCTTGTCTGATCCAGGTAGAAGCCGGCCATTTCCCGGACGATGGCGGGCACTTCGCAGCTTTCGTCACCAATCACCTGCTCCAACTGCTTGATGTTGGCGGCTCCGACCGGTGCGACCACGCCGAATTCCGCCAGATGGCCGCGCGGGGCGTTGATCAGTTGGGTCCGCTGCCGCACAAAGCATTGGCGCGTGCGAAAGGCGACCGCCCGCGCCTGATGTTCGACATCCTTCACCGCCACGAAATGCAGGTTCGGACGGCGGGCCACCTCCGCGATGGCCTCGGCATCCGCCGCGTCATTCTTCTGCCGCTTGGCGACGGCTTCACATAGATCGGCGGGATCAGTCGCACCTCGTGCCCTGCCCCCTGGGCGACGCGGCCCCAATGATGGCTGGTGGAACAGGCCTCCATCGCAACGATGCAGCGGGGCTGTCCTGCCAGAAACTCTATCAGCTTCGATCGCGACAAAGGTCGGTTGAACAACACCTTGCCACCAGCATCCGTCCCACAGACCTGGAAATGCCGCTTACCCAGGTCAATCGCCAGCAAATGTGTCGCCTCCATGATGACCTCCAGTGTGACGCCCGTCGGAAACCAAAATCTGGAAACCAACCGTCCCCAGGTGAAGGGGGCATCCACACCATCAGTTCAGTATCTGGCCGAACCATGTCCGTGAGACGTGCCAGCGCGTAGGCGCGCTGGTAGTCATATCCGACATCGCCGGTACCACCGCCCGTTCGACGCCGAGTGAGCAGCCGCTTACCGTTAATAATCTACATTTGTTGAAGTTTTTCTTGCTGATCAGCCATCATTTATGGTACCGGCAGTAGTGCTTGCGGAATTGGTGCAATCATTATTGAAAATTTGCAATAACTGCATCAAGTTCTTGAAAGAACCGCTGATTCATTTTGATCGCGTTTGTTTAGCGATGAGGCTAGGGGTACCTTCTCGCAAGTACGGGTCGCCACTGGCAAATGGATGCCGCAGGCCCGGCCGTCCAAGGGTGAGAAGTTTGACCGCCCAAGAGCAGTCTTTCCTTTCTGATCGCCGTCTTGAAACACATCTCGCTGCGAATGTTTCGATGATC
>NZ_JBLTYX010000026.1:0-65991 GCF_048066115.1 Niveispirillum sp. KHB5.9
GCGGCGTCAGATCAGCTCACTAAGCGCCAGACAAATCACAGCAAAGTGGGTTCACAACTAAGGCACCCGATTGCAAGGGACAAATCAAGAACAATCATCTCTGGCGAGCGCTTGAGCACAAGATATTGTGTGTACAACACACTTGACTCCCACTCGTGGCTTGGGAATTCTAACCGGTAGGCGGTGACCGCCTCCTTTTCTACCAGGACCATGGACGCGCCTTTAGCGGCGGGCGCGTGGTGCGTTCCGGGGTGCCACGTCTCTGACATGGCGGGCCACATTTGATGTGGCAGGAAATTGGAGGTTGCTATGCAGGCGACAAACCGACGTAAGGTCGTGCGTGTCCGTGCATATAACCGGTTCCGGCACGGGCGCCATGAGAGTGTATGCTCTCATTGGCGCTCGCTTCCGGGACAGGGTCAGTTCAGCTTTATGGATTAGTAGGCCAGAGCGAACTTGAAACTAGGCGGTCACCGCCGCCTTTGTTCCTCGATTCTGGACGAATCGGTGATTCCCGTCAACCACCGACGATTCGGCGAACCATGTTCGCTGACCGAAGGGTGACACTTGTGCTCCCTGTCTCACAGTCAGTCTCACGCCGACGAATCACGACAGGGACCGGTCGACGTGGTACAATCATCGGTACAAAATCGGAGCATCCCAATGGGGCACACCACGGCAGCTCTCCAGGAAATCTGGGGCGCGCGGGAAAATGGCATCTTCTCTCATCCCCTCCGCCATTTTCCTTGAAAATCAACCACGGCCCGATGGCTTCCCCGCGACAGGCGGGAAGCTGCGGACATCATTGGCCGCAATCGGCACTGAGCCCTAGATCGCTCATATTGTCCTTCCGGATAGGCTGGTGCTTCTCGCCCACGCCGTTGATTTCCCTTATTCCGATAGCGCGTTTTACCCGCTACCCTTCATTGAAACGACAATCAGCAAACGCCCGCTTCCCGCAGGGCGTCATCAGCCTTCCGTCCACCAGCCGCCGCCAATCCGGAGTGCATGAACGATGCTGCGTGATCTGGGTATTGCCCCGAAACTTGGCCTCGCCTCCCTTCTGTTCATCGTGCCCGTCGCCTTCCTGCTTTGGGCGCTGATCGCCAAGCAGGGGGAGGTCATCGACTTCTCCGAGAAAGAACAGCAGGGCACGTATTATCTGCGCGGTCTGGCCGCCGTGCAGATGACCCTGGCCAAGGCGGAGATCGCCGGCAGCAATGTCGATGGCAAGGCCCTGGCCGACCAGGTGCGCAAGCTGGACGCGCAATATGGCGATGGCATGGAGGCGGCGGCCCAGGTCAAGGCCGTGCTGACGGCCCTGGGTGGGGCCAAACCCACGGGCGAGAGCCGCACGGCGCTGCGCGCCCTGATCACGCGGGTCGGCGACAAATCCAACCTGATCCTGGATCCCGACCTGGACAGCTATTACGTCATGGACCTGACGCTGATCAAGCTGCCGGACCTGCTGGACCAGACCAGTGCCATGTACAGTCTGACCCACAAGCTCTATGCCGATGGCAGTGTCGATGCCGATGAGAAGGTCGATCTTTACGTCTCCCTGGGCGGGCTGAAAGCCGTCGCGGACGGGTCCGGCATCTCGGTGAAATCCGCCATCGATGCCAGTGCCGATGGCAGCGTCGCCAAGGCCCTGTCCAAGCCCGACGCGGATGTGCAGGCCTCCTTCAAGGCGCTGCTGGACCAGGGGGAAACCCAGGCGCTGGACGCGGCGGCCACGGGGGCCGCCCTGGCCCGCATCGATGCGCTCTATGCCGCCGGGTCCGCCGACCTGTCGCGCCTGCTGGATACGCGCGTGGGCAAGTTCCACAAGGAACAGATCATCTCCCTGCTGGTCACCGCCCTGCTGTTCGCCATCGCGGCGGGTACGGTGCTGCTGGTGGTGCTGCGCTATATCATCGCCCCGCTGGCCACGCTGACCCGGTCCATGGGTCGGCTGGCCGATGGTGACATGGCCGTGGAGGTGGCCTTCGCCGACCAGAAGGACGAGGTGGGGGCGTTGGCCCGCGCCATGGGCGTGTTCAAGGCCAATGCCCAGCGCAACCGCGAGCTGGAGGAAGAGCAGCAGCGCGAGCAGCAGGCCCGGGCCCGCCGGCAGGCGGCATTGGAGGAACTGGTGCGCGACTTCCAGATGGCGGTCAGCGGCCAGCTGCGCACCTTTGCCAGCGCATCGACCGAGCTGGAGGCCACGGCCCGCAGCCTGTCGGAACAGGCTGACGAGACCAGCGGCCGCACGGCCACCGCCTCGCAAAGTGCCGACCGTGCCACCCAGAACGCCCAGACCGTTGCCGCCGCGACGGAGGAACTGGCCGCCTCCAGTGCCGAGATCGGATCGCAGATCGAACGCACGGCCGTCACCACCAAGGATGCCGTGGCCGAGGCCGACAAGGCGCGCGGCGTGGTGGATGAGCTGGGCCATGTCGTGGATGGTGTGGGCGCGGTGGTGGATTTCATCCATTCCATCGCGGCCCAGACCAACCTGCTGGCCCTGAACGCTACGATCGAGGCGGCGCGCGCCGGTGAAGCCGGCAAGGGCTTCGCCGTGGTGGCGTCGGAGGTGAAGAATCTGGCCAGCCAGACGGCCCAGGCTACCGACGAGATCCAGGACAAGGTCAATGCCGTGAAGAAGGCGGCCGACCATGCCGTCGGCATCATCTCCACCATCGCCCGGATCATCGCCGAGGTGGATGGCAATTCCGGTGCCATTGCGTCCGCCGTCACCGAACAGGGTGCCGCCACGGACGAGATCGCCCGCAACGTCACGGAAGCCGCCGACCGCACCCGCGAGGTGACGCAGAGCCTGGGCACGGTGCGCGAGAGTGCGGAATTCACCAAGGTCGCGTCCACCCAGCTGCTGGCCGCCGCCGGTGAATTGTCGTCCCAGTCCGAGCGGCTGCGCGCCGAGGTGGAGGAATTCTTGTCTGCCATGCAGACGGCCGGGGAGCGCCGGCAGTTTGAACGCCGGGCCTGTACCCTGCGGGCCGAACTGGTGACGCAGGGGCCGCGCGGCCAGGTGAAGCGGGCGGATGTCACCCTGATCGATCTGGGCCTGGGCGGCTGTGCCCTGACCGGGGCGGAGCTGCCGACGGGGACGGAGGTGGAACTGCGCGTCGTCGGCAAGGCGCTGCCCGGCCGCGTCATCAAGCAGGAAGGCACCAGCCTGCGCCTGCAATTCCGCCTGAATGACGAGACGCACGATGCGGTCGAGCATCTGCTGGCGGATCTGGACAAGCGGGCGGCGTGAAGGGGCCGTAGGTCGGGGTGAGCGAAAGCGAACCCCGACCTACGCATCTTCGACGCACATAAACAAATGGCGGCCCGGATCGCTCCGGGCCGCCATCTTCATTTCAGATGATAGGCCGGCGACGGCCGGCCCGCGCCCACGTGGGCGCGTAAGCCAAGCCGCCGGATGGCAGCGCCCGGCTTCTCGAAGGAACATGAACCTCACGCCAGGTCGAACCGGTCCAGGTTCATCACCTTGGTCCAGGCGGCCGCGAAGTCGGAGGCGAACTTCGCCGCCGCGTCGCTGCTGCCATAGACCTCGGCCAGGGCCCGCAGCTGGGAGTTGGAGCCGAAGACCAGATCGACGCGGGTACCGGTCCATTTCACCGACCCGTTGGTGCGGTCACGGCCTTCGAACACACCCTGGGTACCGTCGGTGGGGTTCCAGACCGTGGAGGCATCCAGCAGGTTGACGAAGAAATCGTTCGTCAGCTGGCCCGGCCGCCCGGTGAACACCCCGTGCTGGGAGCCGCCGGTATTGGCGTTCAGGGCACGCAGGCCCCCCACCAGCACCGTCATCTCTGGGGCCGACAGGGTCAGCAACTGTGCCTTGTCGACCAGCAGCTCTTCCGCCGGCAGGCTGTATTCGGCCTTCAGATAGTTGCGGAAGCCGTCGGCGATGGGTTCCATCACCTCGAACGACTCCACATCCGTCTCCTCCTGGCTGGCATCGGTACGGCCGGGCGTGAAGGGTACCGTCACGATGTGACCGGCATCCTGGGCGGCCTTTTCCACCGCGGCGGAACCGGCCAGCACGATCAGGTCGGCCAGCGACACCTTCTTGCCGCCCCCGGCATCGGCATTGAACGCCGACCGGATCCCCTCCAGCGCCGCCAGCACCTTGGCCAGCTGCGCCGGCTGGTTGACGATCCAATCCTTCTGCGGGGCCAGACGGACGCGGGCGCCATTGGCCCCGCCGCGCTTGTCCGACCCGCGGAAGGTGGAAGCCGAGGCCCAGGCCGTGGCCACCAGTTCCGACACCGACAGGCCGGATGCCAGCACCCTGGCCTTCAGCGCCGTCACATCCGCCGCATCGATCAGCGCATGGTCGACGGCCGGCAGCGGGTCCTGCCAGATCAGGTCCTCCGCCGGGACTTCCGGGCCCAGATAACGCGCCTTGGGCCCCATGTCGCGGTGGGTCAGCTTGAACCAGGCCCGGGCGAAGGCATCGGCGAACTGGTCGGGATTGGCGTGGAAGCGCTTGGAGATTTCCAGATAGGCCGGGTCGACACGCATGGCCATGTCGGCCGTGGTCATCATCGGCGCATGGCGCTGGCTGGGGTCATGGGCGTCGGGCACGGTGGTGGCCGCCGCCGGGTCCTTGGGCTTCCACTGGTGGGCGCCGGCCGGGCTCTTGGTCAGTTCCCATTCATAGCCCAGCAGCGTGTCGAAATAGGAATTGTCCCACTGGGTCGGCGTCGGCGTCCAGGCACCCTCGATACCGCTGGTGATGGTATGGACACCCTTGCCGGTGCCGAAGGTGGATAGCCAGCCCAGGCCCATGGCCTCCAAGGCACCGCCTTCAGGCTCCGCGCCCACATGCTTGGTATCGCCGGCGCCATGCGCCTTGCCGAATGTGTGGCCGCCGGCGGTCAGGGCCACCGTTTCCTCATCATTCATCGCCATGCGGGCGAAGGTTTCGCGGATGTCTCGGCCGGACGCGGCGGGGTCCGGGTTGCCGTTGGGCCCTTCCGGGTTCACATAGATCAGGCCCATCTGCACGGCGGCGAGCGGGCTTTCCAGCTGGCGGTCGCCCTCATAGCGCTTGTCGCCCAGCCAGGTATCCTCCTTGCCCCAATAGATATCCTCTTCCGGCTCCCACACGTCCGGACGGCCGCCGCCGAAGCCGAAGGTCTTGAAGCCCATGGATTCCAGGGCGACATTGCCGGCCAGGATCATCAGGTCGGCCCAGGAGATGGCGTTGCCGTATTTCTGCTTGATGGGCCAGAGCAGGCGGCGCGCCTTGTCCAGGTTGCCATTGTCGGGCCAGGAATTCAGCGGTGCGAAACGCTGCGTGCCCGACGACGCACCGCCGCGCCCGTCGGCCGTGCGATAGGTGCCAGCGCTGTGCCAGGCCATGCGGATGAACAGCGGGCCGTAATGGCCGTAATCGGCCGGCCACCAATCCTGGCTGTCGGTCATCAGCGCGGTCAGGTCGGCCTTCAGCCCCGCATAATCCAGCTTCTTGAAGGCTTCGGCATAGCTGAAGGCGCCGCCGAACGGATCGGACAGGGCGGTGTTCTGGTGCAGGATGCGCAGGTTCAGCTGGTTGGGCCACCAGTCACGGTTGGATCGGCCGCCGTGGGTGGTGCTGGGGCGGATCCCATGCAGCACAGGGCACTTGGCGCCACTCCCCATATTGTTCCCGTCCATTCTTATCTCCAATTCATGGCTGCGGTTGTCAGGACTGCAAGGGACGGCGACACCGCACACGTGCGGCGCCATCGCCCCTCAGGACGACTTCGAACATGGACTTTGTGAAAGACCGTGCCGGCCGGGGGTGTCCCGAAATGGGACCGGCGCACGGAACCCCCTGACGTTCCGGGGGTCCGGAACACGCATGCGAACCTTGCGGGTGCTGCGACGCGGCTGGGACATGGGGGGCTCCTCATCCTCGCTGGAATGGTTCTAACAAAATCAGGCAATAAGTTTAAGTTGGATTTTCTGATTGTCGTAATAAGATACTCTTATGACAAACATGACCCTGAAACAGCTCCGCTATTTCGATGCCCTGGCCCGGCTGGGCCATTTCGGGCGTGCGGCGGATGATTGCGCCATCTCCCAGCCCGCCCTGTCGATGCAGATCAAGGAACTGGAGGAGGTGCTGGGGGCGCCTTTGTTCGAACGCGGGCCACGGCAGATCTGGCTGACCGGCTTCGGGGAGGAATTCGCCACCCGCGTGCGCGATATCCTGCGTTCGGTGGACGAGCTGGGCGACCTGGGCCGGGCGGCGCGCGACCGGCTGGCCGGCCGGCTGCGCATCGGGGTGATCCCGACGGTCGCACCCTATCTGCTGCCCGCCATCATCGGCGATCTGACCCGGCAGAATGCGGATCTGGACATCCATGTGCGCGAGACGGTGACACCCCGGCTGCTGCATGAGCTGCTGGAGGGGCGGCTGGACACGGCGGTGGTGGCCCTGCCCGTGTCGGAACCATCGCTGACCGAAGTGGCCCTGTTCGAGGAGAATTTCGTGCTGGTCCGCCCGGCGGAGGAGGAGGGCAAACCCGTTCCCGGCCCGGATGCGCTGCGCGAGATGCGCCTGCTGCTGCTGGAGGAAGGGCATTGCTTCCGCGACCAGGCCTTGTCCTTCTGCAACATGCATTCCGCTCTGCCGCGGGAGCTGCTGGACGGGTCGTCCTTGTCCACCCTGGTGCAGATGGTGGGGTCGGGCATCGGTGTCACCCTGATCCCGGAAATGGCGGTGCCGGTGGAAACACGCTCCGCCTCCGTCTCCATCGCCCGGTTCAAGGCCCCGGAACCGTCGCGCACCATCGGCATGGTCTGGCGCAAATCCAGCCCGCTATCCAAGCAGCTGCTATCCATTGCAGACTTGGTGCGCCGGGCGGGCGAGGCGCAGAAGCAACAGCTGCCGTAAACTTATGCTGCCTCAATCGCCGGGCGCCCACATCCGTGGGCGGTGGCTACGCCGCATGACCGTTGGCCTCACACCACCAGCTTCAGCCCCAGCCCCGCCATGGTCAGGGCGATGACCCCGTCCAGCGCCCGCCAGGTACCCGGCCGGGCGAACAGCGGGCGCAGCAGCCGCGCCCCATGGCCCAGGGCCAGGAAGAAACTGAAGGAGGCGGCGATGGCGCCCAGTGCGAACCAGCGCCGATCCTCCCCATGCCCCGCCGCGATGGACCCGATCAGCAGCACCGTGTCCAGATAGACATGCGGGTTCAGCCAGGTCAGTGCCAGGCAGGTGGCCAGCGTCGCCGCCCGCCCCTTGCCCGCCCCTTCCGCCGGTGACAAGCCTTTGCCGGGCCGTAGCGCCGACCACAGCGCGCGCACCGCATAGGCCAACAGGAAGGCCGCCCCGGCATAGCGCATCACCGGCACGACCGCCGGTACCGCCGCCTGTATCCTGGCCAGCCCCTCCACCCCCGCCAGGATCAGCAGCGCGTCGGAGAAGGCGCAGGACAGGCTGACCGCCCAGACATGCTCCCCCCGCAGCCCCTGGCGCAGCACGAAGGCGTTCTGCGCCCCGATGGCGACGATCAGGCTGAGACCCAGGAGAAAGCCCGGCAGGATATGGGCGGTCATGGCGGCACCGGCTGGCAAGGGATAAGGACATCTCCGGCCTATCACCCTGTGCGGAATTAGCGTAGATAATCCTTCTAATCCTAATTAAGAGATGCTTCATCCATGCTGGATTACTCCTTGCTGGAGGCGCTGGCCGCGGTGATCCGCACGGGCGGATTCGACCGGGCGGCACGGCAGCTGAACGTCACCCCGTCCGCCATTTCCCAGCGGGTGAAGCTGCTGGAGGAAAGGATGGGGGTCGTGCTGGTGATACGGGGCCAGCCCTGCACCGCCACGCCCGCCGGCCTGCGCCTGTGCCAGCATGCCGAACAGGTGGCGCTGCTGGAAAGCGAGCTGTCCTCCGCCTTGCCGGGGCCGGCCCCGGCAAGGGTGCCGCTGCGCATCGCCGTCAATGCCGACAGCCTGGCCACCTGGTTTGTCGCGGCCATGGCCGCATTGCCCGACAGCCTGTTCGATCTGGTGCTGGACGACCAGGATCATAGCGCCGACTGGCTGCGCAAGGGGGAGGTGCTGGCCGCCGTCACCGCCGGCGGCGGCACGGTGCCCGGCTGCGACAGCCATCCGCTGGGCGTGCTGCGCTATGTGGCCACGGCCAGCCCCGGCTTCATGCGCCGGCATTTCCCCGCCGGGGTGGATGCCGGTTCCCTGGCCGCCGCCCCCTGCCTGACCTTCAATGCCAAGGACGGCTTGCAGGCCGCGTGGCGGGCCCAGGCGCTGGGGCCGGCAGGGGCCGCCCTGTCACCGCCCACCCATTGGCTGCCCTCGTCCCAGGCATTCATCGATGCGGCCCTGGCCGGCATCGGCTGGGGCATGAATCCCGTGCTGCTGGCCGCACCGCATCTGGCGGCGGGGCGGCTGGTGCCGCTGCTGCCGGACACGGAGCTGGACGTGCCGCTGGTCTGGCAGCGCAGCCGCATGGCCAGTGCCACCCTGTCCGACCTGACCCGTGCCGTGCGCCGGGTGGCGGCGGACCAGTTGTTGCCCATCGGCAATGGATAGATCGCGTTCACTCTTGCGCCGCCCGCCCTTTCCCGCCACCCTGGGTTGGCCGGCGGCGGAAGTTCGGTGGCCATGAGCGATGCTTTCACCCTTGATCCCGTGGAGGGGCGCGACCAGGTGCGCCACCCGCATCTGCGCCTGCTGTATGACGCCTGGGTGGCGTCGATGATGCCGGAACAGCCGTTGCCCGTTGCCGACCGGCTGTTGCAGCTGGCCCAGACCATATTGGCCGACGATCTATGGTACCTGGAGATCATCGGGGAAGGGGAGCGGCCCGACTTCATCGGCCGCTTCTTCGGCCGCACCACGATGGAGAATTACGGCATCGACCCTACCGGCCGGCGGATCAGTGAATTCGCCCGCCAGCCGGTTTTCGCCCGCATCATGCGGGTGCTGGGTTCCGTCGCGGCATCCGGTCTTCCCATGCGCTTTGCCGCCGAACAGTCGGTGATGTCCGATGGCGGGCTGCTGGAGGTGGAGGCGCTGGCCCTGCCGGTAGGGGGACCGGACGGGCGCCTGCTGGGGGTGCTGGGGGCAACAACGGCTCGGCCATCCTAAAAGCGGCTTTCAAGTACCGAAAGCCGCTTCGGCGGCGACTGCCGCCGCGCGGCACATGCCGCGTGAGCCAAGCCGCCGTATGGCGGCGCCCGGCGTCTGAGGGAACATGCATAAAGTCCTTGGCACGCTGGTTGCTTCTATTGAGGCAAACCACCGATCGAACCGGACGCCACGCCATGAACCGCACCGCCACTGCCAAACGCCAGAAAGTCCGCAAAGCCATGGCCTCGCTGCTGGCGGGCACGCTCTGCCTGGGTCTGGCGGGCTGTTCGGCGCGGCCGCTGGCGGTTTCGATGCCGATGAAGCCGCAGCCGGTGTTGCAATCGGCCGGGCAGTGGCAGGTGGTGGCGGACGACGTGGCCTCGGCAATTTCCGCCCACCTGGAGTTCCAGATGGGCAGGAAGGTGCCGGTGCAGGTCTATATGATGCGCCGTGACGATACCTTGTTCGCCGATGCCTTCCTGTCGGCGGTGACCACAAGGCTGGTGCAGCAGGGGCATCTGGTTTCCGTCGATGCGCGGCCCGACGTGGTGGCCGTGGGCATCGATGTGCTGACGGTTAAAAGCAGCGGCCCCCGCATGGCGGCCGACCCGTTCCCCGGTCCCCTGACCATTCTGGCCGCCGGTGTCGGTCTGGCCTCGCGCCTGACGGGGGGGGACATGGCCAAGTTCCCCTGGGGCATTTCCGCCGGCGTGGCGGCCGTGGGGCTTGAGGCGCTGAACGCCAAGCCGCCGGAGACGGATACGGAGATGATCCTGACCGTTTCCATTGCGCGCGAAGGCTATTACACCTTCCGCACCAGTGCCGTTTATTATGTCAACAGCGACGATCTCTGGCATTACGATGGCCAGCCCGGCATGGGCGGCCGACGCACCATCAACCTGAATTCCGCCCCGCAAGGGTCGGTGATGTACGATCTGGCCGGCAAGCCCTACGTGATGAAGTGAAGCCAGCAGCATGAGATTTTGGCTCATGCTGCTGGAGGCCGGCGCCTGCCGGCCCGGCGCCTGAGGGCGCATGCATATGATCACCGCCGTTCCGTCACCGTCGACAGCAGGGCGATGCCCAGCAGGAACAGCACGATCACCGTGGCCATGCCCGCGCGCTGCGTACCCAGTCCCGTGACGGCCGCGCCATAGGCCAGCGGGCCGATCACGCCCACCGCCCGGCCGGTCAGGGCGTAGATGCCGAAGAATTCCGTCTCCAGCCCCGGCGGGGAGATGCGGGCCATCATCGACCGTGCGGCGGCCTGCGCCGGCCCGAAGAACAGGCCCAGCCCCATGCCCAGCAGCAGCAGCCATTGCTGGTCCGGCGTGAAATCCAGCGGCAGCGACAGCACCGGCGCCCAGCCCCACCAGGAGGTCCCCACCAGCACCATGCAGGTGCCGGTGATGATCAGCCCCACCAGACTGACCAGCAGGGTCGGCTTGGCCCCCAGCTTGTCGTCGGCCCAGGCGAAGCCGATGGCGCCCAGCCCGGCCGCCACGTTCAGCGCGATGGCGAACAGGATCAGCTGCGCCTCCACCATGCCGAAGACGATGCCGGCATAGATGCCGCCAAACGCCGTGATGGTGTTGATCCCGTCGCGCCACAGGGCACTGGCGATCAGGAAGCGCAGCGTGTTGGCATGCTTGGGCATCGCCTTCAGCGTGGCGCCCAGCCCGGCCAGCCCTTCCCGCACGGCCCTTGCCGCCGTCACCCCCGCCTCGTGCGTCCGGTCGGGCACCAGCAGGAACAAAGGCAGGGCGAAGATCGCGTACCAGATGGCGACTAGGACGGAGGTGGCGCGCACCGGCTGCGCTTCCTCCTTGCCGATCAGGCCGAACAGCGGCGGATCGGCCTGCAGCAGCAGGACCAGGCAGAGGACCAGACAGACCAGCCCGCCCAGATAGCCCACGCCCCAGCCCCAGCCCGACACGCGGCCCAGATGGCTGCGTGGGGTGATGACGGGCAGCAGCGCGTTGTAGAATACGTTCGACAGTTCGAACGCCGTGCTGGCGATACCGACCAGCAGCAGGGCCGGCAGGGCATAGGCCGGGTCGGGCTTGACCAGCCATAGCAGGGCCGATCCGGCCACCGCAATGACAGTACAGGTGGCGAGCCAGGGCTTGATGCGCCCGCCCCGGTCGGCGATGGCGCCCAGCACGGGGGACAGCAGCGCGATGGCCAGCCCCGACAGGCCCAGCATGAAGGCCCAGTCGGCCGACCCCTGGTCCGGGTTCTCCGCCACCCCCTTGGTGAAATAGACGGAGAAGACGAAGGTGCCGATGACGGTGTTGAAGGCCGACATGGCCCAGTCATAGAGGCACCAGCCGGCGACGGCGGGCGGCTTCAGCCCCGGCACCGCCATGATCTCAGGCGACCGTGTAGCGGGCGCGGGCTCCGCGCTCCAAGGCGGCGGCCGTCAGCCGGTCCACCTCCAGCCCGTGGCGCAGCAGTTCCAGCAGGCGCAGTTCCTCCTGGCTGGCGGTGCGGTCGGCGGCCACCACTTCACAGGCCAGCATATAGGCGGTCTCGCGCAGGCTCTTGGGCAACGACCGCTTGATCATGGTGATGGCCGCGTCAAGCCCGTCGGTGGCTCCCAGCAGTTCCCCGCATTCACCGGCCACCTGCGGCAGCTTGTGCGGGTCGAAATCGGCAAAGACCGGCAGGAAGCGGATATTCTCGCCGATGGCGTGAAGCTCCGCATCGGTCATGTTGCCGTCCGATGCCGAGGTCAGCACCATGGCGTAGATCAGGGCGCGGTGATGGTCGATCATCCTGTTCTCCTGTCGGGCGGGCAAGTGCCGCCAGTAGGGTGCAAGGCCCCGGTCGCCGTCAAGCATGGCGGCGTACTATGTCGTGAGACGTTTTGGCGTAGGCGACATCCCTCATCTGGAATTGTCACGGCGGCGACTGCCGCCGCGCCGCTCGTGCGCTGTCAAGCCAAGCCGCCGGATGGCGGCGCCCGGCGCCTGAGGGAACAAGAAAACCTAAGCGTCCACCATCTCTGCCGCCCGCGCCAGATCGACGGAGACAAGCTGGCTGACGCCGCGTTCCATCATGGTGACACCGAACAGCCGGTGCATGCGGGCCATGGTCAGCCGGTGGTGGGTGACGATCAGGAAGCGCGTGGCGCCATCGGCGGCCATCTCCTCCACCATATCGCAGAAACGGCCGACATTGGCCTCGTCCAGGGGCGCATCCACCTCGTCCAGCACGCAGACAGGGGCCGGATTGCACAGGAACACGGCGAACAGCAGCGACAGGGCCGTCAGCGCCTGTTCCCCGCCCGACAGCAGCGACAGGACCTGCAATTTCTTGCCCGGCGGGCTGGCATAGATCTCCAGCCCCGCATCCAGCGGGTCCTCCGATTCGGTCAGCTTCAGATGCGCGGTGCCGCCGCCGAACAGCCGCGTGAACAGTCGCTGGAAATGCCCGTCCACCAGTTCGAAGCTGGCCAGCAGCTTTTCCCGTGCCTCGCGGTTGATGGCGCCGATGCCCTGGCGCAGGCGGGCGATGGCGGCGGTCAGGTCGTCGCGTTCGGCCGTCAGCTTGGCTGTCTGCTCCTCCATCTCCGCCAGTTCGACCTCGGCGCGCAGATTGACCGGGCCGATACGTTCCCTGTCCTCCAGCAGGCGCGCCAGACGCTGTTCCAGCTGGGTGGGCGGCGGCATCTCCTCATCGGCATCGACACCGGCCACGGACAAAACTTCACCCGGCGCGCAATCCAGCTTCTCCCGCACCCGCTCCACCAGTGCGGCCAGGGCGGTCAGCGACTGGGAAACGGCGGCTTCGGCATGGGCGCGGGCTTCGCGGGCGTCGGCCAGGGCGGCTTCCGCCTTGCGCACGCCCTGGTCGCTCTGGGACAGGGCGGTCTCCGCCTCGGCCAGCGCGTCACCGGTCTGGCGGCGGTTTCGTTCGGCGGCGGCGATATGGCCGCGCAGCGCCTCGCGCTCCGCCTCGATCTCGATGGGCCGTTCGGCCAGCATCTCCAACTCGGCCTGTCCCTCCTCGGCCCGTTCCGTCAGTTCCGACAGGCGCGCCGCCGCCCCCGCCACGCGGGCCTTCCAGGAGGCTTCTTCCGCCTCCAGTGCGGACAGGCGGCGGCGGCGCTGTTCGGCGTCGCGCCGCACCCGGTCCACGGCCCCTTGCGCGCCGGTCAGGTGCCCGCGCTGTTCGGCCACCATCCCACGGGCGTCGGCTACGTCCATGCGCGCCAGGGTGGGGTCGGGCAGTTCGTCCAGTGCCGCTTGTGCCTCGGCGGCCATGCGCGCGGCCTCCCCCTTGTCGGCGCCCAGCACCTCCAGCGCCTGGGCCAGGGCGTCGCGCTTCGACCGGGCGGCGGCGGCTTCCCCGGTCAGGCGGGACTGGGCGGCGCGGGCCTGATCGACGGCGGTGAAGGCCAACCGCACCGCCTCGCGCGCCTGCCGGTCGCCGGCAATGGCGGTTTCCTGCGCGCGTCTGGCGGCCAGGATGGCGGCATCGGCATCGGCCGCCACCTGCGCATGGGCGCGCCGCGCCTCGGCCGTCGCCGCGTCGGCCGCTTCCAGCTCCGCCTCGATCTCCGCCAGCCGGTTGCGCTGGGTCAGGCGGATGGCCGCCGCCGTGGGGGCACCCGGCGTGCTGGTCAGCCCGTCCCAGCGCCAGGCGCCACCATCACGGCTGACCAGCACCTGGCCGGGCGACAGGGCAGGGGCCAGAAGCCGCGCCGTGGCGGCATCACCCACCAGCCCGATATGCGACAGGCTGCGGGTCAGTTCCGCCGGTCCCCGCACATGGGCCGACAGCGCCTCCACCCCATCGGGCAGCGGGACGATTGTGGCCAGGGGTGGCAGGTTGCGCCAATGCCGCGCCGCCGCCTCGTCCAGTGGTGCCGTCAGATCATCCCCCAGGGCTGCCGCCAAAGCCTGCTCATAACCGGCGGCCACCGTCACCGCATCGATCAGTGGCGGGAACAGGTCCTCCTCCTCCAGGTTCAGCAGGGCGCGCAGCCCGTCGCGCTCCGCCCGCAGCAGGGTGCCCCGCGCCTCGGCACTGGACAGCCCGGCGCGCGCCTCGGCCAGGGCGTCCTGCCCGTCGGCGCGCACCTGTTCCAGGGTGCTGTCGGCCGCCTGCTTGGCGGCTTCCGCCTCTTCCGCCGCCGCGCGCGCCAGTTCCTGCCGTTCTTCGGCCAGGGCCAGCGCCTCGGCCGCCGCCTCCAGCACCGTCTCGTCACCGACCCGTGCATCCAGATCGGCCAGCTGTCCGGCCTGCTCCGCCAGCCGTTTCTCCAGTGTGGTCAACCGTGCCTGCGCATCGCGCAGACGGCTGGATGCGCCGGTGCGGGCGGCTTCCTCCGACGCGGCCTTCTCCAGCGCACGGGACAGGTCGCGCTCCGCCGCCTCCACCGTATCCCGCGCCGTCAGCAGCGCCTCTTCCGCCGCCTCCAGTTCCATCGCCTCCTCGCCCTGCGCGTCCAGCAGGCCGGCGCGTTCCTCAGCCAGCCGGGCGGCCGCACTGTCGGCATCGGCGGCCAGCGACCGTTCGCGGGCAAGATCGGTGGCCAACTGCGCCAGCCGGCGCTGCGTGGCGCCATGCGCCTCCTTGACCCGCGCTTCTTCTGCGTCCAGCTGTTCGCGTGCCAGGATCAGGCGCTGCAAGGCGGCCCCGGCGGCGGCATCCTCCTGACGCAGCGGCGGCACGGCGTCTGCCGCATTGTCGCGGGCATTGGTGGTGCTGGTGACGGCCAGCATCTGGTCGCGCACAGCCTGATCGGCGGCGGCATGCCCATCGCGGGCCCGGTCCAGCAGCCGATTCGCCTCCACCCAGCGCTGATGCAGCAACTGCGCCTCGGCCCGGCGGATATGATCCTGCAACTGACGATAGCGCTGGGCCTGGCGGGCCTGTTTGCGCAGGCCCTGCAACTGCCCGTCCATGGCGGCCAGCACATCCTCCAGCCGCGTCAGATTGGTCTCTGCCGCACGCAGGCGCAGTTCGGCCTCATGCCGCCTGGCATGCAGGCCGCTGATCCCCGCCGCCTCCTCCAGCAGCTGCCGCCGGTCGGCGGGCTTGGCATTGATCAGGGCGCCGACGCGGCCCTGGCTGACCATGGACGGGCTGTTGGCACCCGATGAATGGTCGGCGAACAGGATCTGCACGTCGCGGGCGCGCACCAGCTTGCCATTGATGCGGTAATCCGATCCCGACCCGCGCTCCAGCCGGCGAGTGATCTCCAACTCGTCGGCGTCGGTGAAGGGCGGGGGTGCTGTCCGGGCATTGTTGCCCAGCACCATGGTCACTTCACAGATATTGCGGGCCGGACGGGTCGCGGTGCCGCCGAAGATGACATCGTCCATATCCTCGCCGCGCATGCGCTTGGCGGAGGTTTCGCCCATGGCCCAGCGCAGCGCTTCCAGCAGGTTGGACTTGCCGCAGCCATTGGGGCCGACGACACCCGTCAGCCCCGGCTCGATCAGCAGCTCGGTCTGATCGACGAAGGATTTGAAACCGGAAAGGCGGAGCTTGGTGAACTGCACGGGGCGACGGGTCCGGGAAAGCGGAACGATGAAGGCTCAAGCCGGCTGCCGCCGCCCCGCTTGCGGTCAGGATGCCTTGCGCTTGGCGCCGGCCTTGACCACGGCGTCGGTCAGCTGGTCCAGATAGGCGCCGGCGATGACATATTCGCCATTCACGATGAAGGTCGGCGTGGAATTGACCTGATGTTCCTGGGCCGCCGTGTACTGGCTCTTGATGATGAAATCCTCCAGCGGCTTGGTGGCCATGCAGGCATCGAACTGTGCCTGGGACACGCCGGCCAGCTTGCCGATATTGGCTAGGTTGACCAGGAAGTTCTGGTTCAGCCACGTGGCCTGGCTGCCGAAGATCGCGGTCTTCAGTGCCTGGGTCTTAGCCCCGCCGGCGCAGCGCATCAGCATATGGGCACGCAGGCCCGGGCCGTTCAGCGGATAGTCGCGGAAGATCAGCTTCACTTCACCCGTGTCGATGAATTCCTTCTTGAAGGTCGGCAGCATCTCCTTCTCGAAATGCGCGCAGTGCGAGCAGGCCAGCGAAGCGTATTCGACCACCGTCACCTTGGCGTTCGGGTTGCCATAGACGATGTCGGCCGTGGCGGCCTTCACATCGATGACAGGGGCGGCCTGGCCCAGGGCCGGCAAGGATGGGGCCAGCGACAGGGCGGCACCGGCGGCCAGAAGCTGACGACGGGAAAAGTCGGAACCGCTCACGGGTAGGAACTCCACCAGGGGAAATATTGGCACGACTATAGGGGGATGATCATGGCGGCGGCAAGGCGGTTGCGGGACGCGGACCGGACAATGAGCGTCGTTCAGGCTTCCGCGCCATCTTCCTGCTTCCCATCTTCCGCCGGTTCCACCTTCGTCCCCAGCATCCCCTCCATCCGCGTCAGCGCTTCGGCATTGGCGCGCAGGCTGTCGGCCTCCACCTGCCGGTAGAGCGAAACCAGTTCCCGGCCCCAGTCGGTCAGGGCCGTGCCGCCGCCGCCGCTGCCGCCGGTCTGGCCGGTTACGGCCGGTTGGGTGAAGGCACGGTTGATCTGGTCGACCAGCAGCCAGGCCCGGCGATAGGACATGCCCATGGACCGGCCCGCCGCGGCGATGGAACCCGTAGCCTCGATCGCTTGCAGCAGTTTGATCTTGCCGGGGCCGATCTGGCTGCCATTGGCGAAATCCAGGCGCAGGGTCAGGCGGGTCATGGGTCCATCCGGGGGAATGAAAAGGGGCGGCCGTTGCCGGCCGCCCCAACAATTGGGTGCTAAAAGCCCCCGGCGTCAATGGCCGCCGGCACCCGCCTTGGCCCGCCGCTTCTTGGCGGCCAGCAGGTTCAGGCTCTCCACCCCCACCGAGAAGGCGATGGCGAAGTAGAGATAGGCCTTGGGGATATGGAAATGCAGCCCGTCGGCGATCAACGCCACGCCCACCAGGATCAGGAAGGCCAGCGCCAGCATCTTCACCGTCGGATGGTCCTGCACGAAGCGCGACGTCGGGCCGGCCGCGAACAGCATGACCAGGACGGCGATGATGACGGCCGTGATCATCACCGGCAGGTCATTGGCCATGCCCACGGCCGTGATGACGCTGTCCAGCGAGAAGACGATGTCGAGCACCAGGATCTGGGCGATGACACCGCCGAAGGTGGCCACCACGCGGGACTTGCCCTCCTCCTCGTGCTGGCCTTCCATCGTGTGGTGGATCTCCTGTGTGCCCTTCCATAACAGGAACAGGCCACCGCCCAGCAGGATCAGGTCGCGGGCCGAGATGTCCAGGCCGAAGGCACTGAACAGGGGCGTCGTCAGCGACACGATCCAGGCGATGGACGCCAGAAGGCCCAGACGCATGATCAGCGCCAGCGCCAGGCCAAGCTGCCGCGCCTTGGCGCGCTGCGCCTCGGGCAACCGGTTGGCCATGATCGATATGAAGATGATGTTGTCGATGCCCAGCACGATCTCTAGCGCCGTCAAGGTCGCCAGACTGGCCCAGGCATGAGGGTCGGATAGCCATTCAAACATGTATTCCACCTGCCAATGGAAATGGTTCATTAAGAATAGCACCATATTGGGACCATTTGCCGCCGCACAAGCCGCCTTCGGTGGCTCTTGCGGGGCCGGCCCATCGGGCATAGCGTGACCGGCAAATCGGACACAAAAGGAACCATGCCCATGCGCCGTCTGGCCCGTACGCTGCTCCTCTCCTCCCTGGCCCTGCTGCCGCTGATGGCACCGATGGAGGCGGGGGCGGAGACGGTGCTCCGGCGCGGCATCGGGTCGGCCCCCGGCACCATCGATCCCGGCAAGGCCGACCTGCACCCCGAATCCATCGTCATCTACGATCTCTATGAAGGGCTGCTGACCCCCGGGCCGGAAGGCAAGCCCATCGCCGGTGCCGCCGGCAGCTGGGAGGTCAGTCCCGATGGCCGCACCTACACGTTCCACCTGCGCCCCGAGGGCCGTTGGTCGGACGGGACGAAGGTGACGGCCAAGGACTTCGTCTATGCCTGGCGCCGTCTGGCTAGCCCGGTGCAGGCCTCTCCCTATGCCTACTATGTCTGGCCCATCGTCAACGGCAAGGAGGTGACGGCCGGCACCAAGCCGCCCACAGAGCTGGGGGTGGAGGCCGTGGGCGACCTGATCTTCCGGGTCAAGCTGGTGGAACCCGCCGCCTATTTCCTGGGCCAGATCGCGCACCAGTCGATGTCGCCGGTGAAGGAAGGCGTGCCGGCCGGTCAGGTGGTGGGCAACGGCGCCTACAAGCTGGCTGAATCGATCCCGCAGACGCATCTGAAGCTGGTCAAGAACCCGAACTTCCGCGACGCGGCGAACGTGAAGATCGACACCGTCATGCATTACGTGACGGAGAATGTGGATACCGAACTGAAGCGTTATCGCGCCGGGGAACTGGACGTCACCTACACCTTGCCCATCACTGCCGTGGACTGGGCCCGCAAGGAGGCGGGGGCGGATTACACGCCCACCCCCACCTATTCCACCTTCTTCCTGGCCGCCAATCTGACGCATGAGCCCTGGAAGTCGAACCCCAAGCTGCGCGCCGCCCTGTCCATGGCCATCGACCGCGACGTCATCGTCAACAAGGTTCTGCAGGGCGATCTGCGCCCCGCCTACACCTTCACCCCGCCGGGCCGGGTGGCGGGGTACGAGCCGCCGCGCCCCGCCTGGGCCGACCTGCCGGCCGCCGAGCGCGACGCCCAGGCCAAGAAGCTGCTGGTGGAAGCCGGCTACGGGCCGGGGGGCAAGCCCCTGCCGCCCGTGGAAGTGCTGATGACCCAGAACGAGAACAACAAGCGCACCCTGATCGCCGTCAGCGCCATGTGGAAGCAGAAGCTGGGCGTGGAGACGGTCCTGAACAACCAGGAATTCCGTGTCGTCTCCTCCATCGGCAACCAGAAGACCTACAAGGACCTGCTGTTCTATGGCTGGATCGGCGATTTCCCCGATCCGATCAATTTCCTGAAGCTGCTGCGCAGCGATGTGGCCCAGCAGAACTATCCGGCCTATGAGAACAAGGCTTATGACGCGCTGCTGGACCGCGCCAATGCCAGCCTGGACCCGGCCGAACGGCTGTCCCTGCTGGGCCAGGCGGAGAACCTGTATCTGGCCGACTTCCCGCTGATCCCGATCTTCCACAATACCCGCCGCCGCCTGGTCAACCCGCGTGTCGTGGGCTGGAACAGGACGCCGCTGGACCAGAATCCGTCCCGGTTCCTGGATGTGAAGGGCTGACCCTCCCGTAGGTCAGGTCGAGGGCGCAAGCCCGAGCCCTGACATCCTTTGGCACCGTCGCTTGTCAGGGCTCGCCTTTGGCTCGACCTGACCTACGCATTTGGAAGACAGATGAAAACCACCCGCCTTCTGCCCTTGCTGGCCGCCTTCGCCCTGGCGCCCCTGTCAATCCCTGCCCAGGCCGAAATGGTCTATACCCGCGGTTCCGGCGCCTCGCCCGACACGCTGGACCCCACCAAGTCGGAATTGCAGCCGGCCGCGCGCATCATCTACGATCTGTTCGAGGGGCTTTATTCCCTGGACGCCAGGGGCCAGGCCCGCAAGGGCGTGGCGGAGGGCCATAGCGTCAGTGCCGATGGCCGCGTCTATACCTTCACGCTCCGCGCCGATGCCAAATGGTCGGACGGTACGGCGGTGACGGCGGCGGATTTCGTCTTCTCCTGGCGCCGGCTGGCCGATCCTAAGCATGCCTCGCCCTACGCCTATTTCGTCTGGCCCATCGTCAATGGCACGGCGGTGACGGCGGGCAGGATGCCCACGGACAAGCTGGGGGTGGAGGCTTTGGATGCCCGCACCTTGAAGGTCACCCTGGAACGGCCCACCGGCTATTTCCTGGCCTCGCTCCAGCATCTGGCCATGGCCCCGGTGAATAAGGCGAATGTCGAGAAGTTCGGGGAGAATTTCACCAGCCCCGGCAACATGGTCTCCAACGGCGCCTACAAGCTGGTGGAATATGTGCCGCAGTCGCACATCAAGACGGTGAAGAACCCGTTCTATCACGATGCCGCGAATGTGAAGATCGACACCGTCCTCTCCTACCCGATCGACAATCAGGACACGGAATTTAAGAAATTCCGGGCGGGCGAGCTGCTGTCCACGGAAAACCTGCCCAACCCGCAGATCAACTTCGCCAAGGAAAATCTGGCATCGGCCTATACGGCCGGACAGACCTATTCCACCTATTACATGTCCTTCAATCTGAAGAACGAGCCCTGGAAATCCAACGCCAAGCTGCGCGCCGCCCTGGTGCTGGCCGTGGACCGGGAGACCATCGCCGACAAGGTGGTGGGCGGGGGCGAGAAGCCGGCTTTCACCTTTACCCCGCCGGGCAATGTCGGCGGCTATGAACCGCCCAAGCCGGAATGGGCCGCCTGGCCGCAGGCACAGCGCGACGAGATGGCCAAGAAGCTGTTCGCGGAGGCGGGCTACGGGCCGGGCGGCAAGGAGCTGCCGGAGATCGAGATCCTGCATTACACCAACGACAATGCCCGCAAGGTCGTGGTCGCCGTGGCCGCCATGTGGCGGCAGAAACTGGGCGTGAAGACGCGGCTGAACAATCAGGAATTCCGGGTGGTGGCCAGCATCGGCAACCAGAAGAGCTATCCGGACATCATGTATTACGCCTGGATCGGCGATTACCCGGACGCCAATTCCTTCCTGCAACTGTTCCGCAGCGATGTGGAACAGCAGAACCTGCCCGGGTACAAGGACCCTTCCTATGACAAGCTGCTGGACGAGGCCAATGCCAGCACCGATCCGGCCAGACGCATCGAACTGATGAAGCGGGCCGAGGCGCTGGCGCTGGCAGCCAACAGCATCGTGGCCCTGACCCACAATACGCGGCGCCGGCTGGTCGATCCGCGGGTCAAGGGCTGGGTGCCCAACCCGCTGGATTTCAACCTGTCGCAGTATCTGGAAGTAACGAAGTAAGGGGTTTTGGGGGCGCCGATCGGCGCCCCCGGATGCCTTAAAGCCCCAGCACGTCATCCATCGAATAGACCCCCGGCGCCTTGCCGGCGGCCCACAGGGCGGCGCGGACGGCACCGCGGGCGAAGATGGTGCGGCTGCCGGCCTTGTGAGTCAGTTCCAGCCGCTCCGCCTCGGTCGCGAACATCACCGTATGCTCGCCCACCACATCGCCACCGCGCAGGGTGGCAAAGCCGATATCGCCGACCTTGCGCGCACCCGTGTGCCCGTCGCGCACGGCGTCCTTGACCTCCATCAGGTCGACCCCGCGTCCGGCGGCGGCGGCGCGGCCCAATGCCAGCGCGGTGCCGCTGGGCGCATCGACCTTGTGGCGATGGTGCATTTCCACCACCTCGATATCCCAGTCGGGCCCCAGGGTGGCGGCGACCTTGCGCACCAGGCCGGCCAACAGGGTGACGCCCAGGCTGAAATTGGCGGAAACGACCAGGGGCGCCTTGGCACCCGCTTCGGTCAGCCTGGCATGATCGTCCGCCGTCAGGCCGGTGGTGCCCACGATCAGGGCGGTGCCATGTTCGGCAGCCAATGCCGCATGCGCCACCGTGGCGGCAGGGGCGGTGAAGTCGATCACGGCATCGGATGCCGCGAACAGCGCCGCCGCATCATCGGTGATGACGACGCCCACCGGGTCGGCCCCGACCAGCGTGCCCAGGTCGCGGCCGATGCTGGCCGACCCGGCCCGTTCCGTCGCACCCGACAAGGTGGCGCCTTTCGTGCCCAGCACCTCGCGGATCAGCATCTGCCCCATGCGGCCGCCACCGCCCACGATCCCGATACGCATGACCTTGCCTCCAAGCTTTCGTCGGAAGGACGGATAGCATGCCGGGCGTCCGGGATCAGCCCCCGGAAAGGCAATCCACCAGTGAGCGCATGTTGAAGCGCATCAGCTTGCCATACAGGTCCGGCCCGTCGGGAATGTCCGCCCCTTCCGGGTCCAGCACGCCGGTACGGGCCTTGGTTCCTTGCGCCAGGGTGCGGACCAGGGCCGGTTCGAACTGCGGTTCGGCGAAGACGCAGACGGCACCGGCCTTGTTGATCCGGTCGCGCAGCGCCGACAGGCGGGCCGCCCCCGGCGGCTGATCCGGCGACACGGTGATGGCGCCGGCCGCCGCCAAGCCATACCGGTCCTCCAGATAATGATAGGCGTCATGGAACACGATGAAGGGCTTGTCCTTCACCGGGGCCAGGGCGGCCTTCATCTCCGCATCCAGCGCATTCAGGGCCCGCTTCTGGCTGTCGGCATTGGCCCGGTATGTGGCCGCCCGCTCCGGGTCCAGCATCGCCAGACGGGTGGCGATCAGGTCGGTGATGGCCTTGGCGTTCAGCGGGTCCAGCCAGACATGGCCGTCGCTGTCCAGGTCGCCGCCGGGCCGGTCCTCATGCGCATGGTCATGATCGTGCGCTTCCCACGCCCCGCCCGTGCGCACCGGCAGCAGCCGCACCGACGGCTCCCGCACCAGGGTCAGTACCTGGGCATCCTTGGCCAGGGTGGTCAGCGGCTTTTCCAGGAAGGTTTCCACCGGATGCCCGGCCCAGACCACCAGTTCGGCCCCGGCCAGGGCCTTGGCATCCGATGGGCGCAGGGCGAAGGCATGGGGATTGGCGGCCCCGCGCACCAGCAGGTAAGGATCGCCCACCCCCTTCATCACGCCCGCCACCAGCGAATGCAGCGGCTTCACCGACACCACGACATCAGGCGCCGGTGCGGCGTGAACCGGCATCGCGAGCGTGGCCAGCAGCAGGGTCAGGGACAGGGCACGGAACATCGCAGACTCGGACTGTAAGGGGTACGGAAGGACAGACCTGCAGATTTGTTATATTGTAACGTTTGTCAAGGCGCCGGCCATGGCGTAAACCCTGCGACAGGCGCAGGGCAGCTCAGCCCACCGCCGCTGGAGGAGTCGCCGTCCCTTGTCCACCCCGCTTTTGAGCGCAGAGGGTCTCAGCCTGTCGCGCGGCGACCGCGCCGTGCTGGACAATGTCTCCCTGCGGGTGGGGGAGGGGGAGATCGTCACTCTGATCGGCCCCAATGGCGCGGGCAAGACCAGTCTGGTGAAACTGTGCCTGGGCCTGGTGCAGCCGGATGCCGGCCGTGTCACCCGCCGGCCGGGCCTGTCCATCGGGTACATGCCGCAGCGCCTGACCGTGGATGCCACGCTGCCTATGCCCGTCTCCCGCTTCCTGTCGCTCTGGTCGCGACCGACGCGCGCCCAGATGCTGGAGGTGCTGACGGAGGTCGGGGCGGCCCATGCCATCGACCGGGCGGTACAGACCCTGTCGGGCGGGGAATTGCAGCGTGTGCTGCTGGCCCGCGCCCTGTTGCGCCAGCCCGACCTGCTGGTGCTGGATGAACCGGTACAGGCCGTGGATGTGCACGGGCAGATCGAGCTGTTCGAACTGATCGGGTCCATCCGCAACCGGCGCGGCTGCGGCGTGCTGCTGGTCAGCCACGATCTGCATCTGGTGATGGCCCGCACCGACACAGTGATCTGTCTGAACCGGCATGTCTGCTGCCAGGGCAAGCCGGAGGATGTGTCGCGCCATCCCGAATATGTCGCGCTGTTCGGTCGACATGCTGAAGCGCTTGCCATCTATCATCACAGTCATGACCATTCCCATGCCGATGATGGCTGCGTCGTGCCGGTGGGACAGGAACACACGGCCCATAGCGATCATCATGGTTGCGGCCACGACCATCACCACCATGGCCATGGGCATCACGAGGGGCATCGCCATGGATGATTTCCTGCTGCGTGGTCTGGCGGCCGGGATCGGGCTGGCGCTGGTGACAGGTCCCCTGGGCTGCGTCGTCGTCTGGCGGCGCATGGCCTATTTCGGCGACACCCTGTCGCATTCGGCCCTGCTGGGCGTGGCGCTGGGCTTCCTGGCCGGGATCGGCAGCCAGGCCGGCATCGTCCTGGTCTGCCTGTCCATCGCCGTGGCCCTGACCTTTTTGCAGGAACAGCGCCGGCTGGGCAGCGACACGCTGCTGGGCATCATCTCCCATTCCACGCTCAGCCTGGGCATGATCGCGCTGGCCGTGCTGGGCAGCGTGCGGGTGGACCTGCTCTCCTATCTGTTCGGCGATATATTGGCCGTGGGCGTGGACGATCTTTATGCCATCTGGGGCGGCGGAGCGCTGGTGCTGGCCTTGCTGGCCTGGATCTGGCGCCCGCTGCTGGCGCTGATCGTGGATGAGGATCTGGCAAGGGTGGAAGGCGTGCCCGTGCGCCGCGTGCGCCTGGGCTTCACCCTGCTGATCGCCGTCACCATTGCCCTGGCGATGAAGGTGGTGGGCATCCTGCTGGTCACCGCCCTGCTGATCATCCCCGCCGCCGCCGCCCGCCGTTTCGCGCGGGGGCCGGAAGGGATGGCGCTGCTGGCGGCCCTGATCGGGGCGGGGTCGGTGGCGGCGGGCCTTGCCGCGTCGCTTCAGGCCGATGTGCCCACCGGGCCGGCGATCGTGGCGGCGGCGGCCATCCTGTTCCTGGCCAGCCATGTGGTGCCGGCGCGGGCGTGACGGCAGCAGTCTTTCCTGACCGCCATCCGGCATCTGAGGGTGCAGAACAAAAATACCCCCGCCGCCCAGGCAGGGGCGACGGGGGTAGTTACTCTGGAGAGAGGAACTAAACTACTCAAGTTTCGGGTGCCGCCCCCGGCCCCGGGGCCGCCGTTGAAGGGGCGGGCTGGCGGGACCGGAAGACCGGGGGACGGGCTTCCCAGCATCGCGGGCCGGCGGTGGATGGGGCGTCCAGGTTTCCGCGGCACGGACCGATGTCTCGGGTGGGATTGAGACATCGGCTGCGATATTGCTTTTACGCCACAGGCAAATGGTTCCTGTCGCCAAGCCCCGAAAAAATTTCACCATCACCGACGACAGCCGGTTCCCGCAGCCGACAGGGGTTTGCGCCCCGGCCCGTGGAAGGGGCATGCTGGCGACGAAGCGGCTTCCGTCACCGCTGGACCTGCCGGGGCGTGACGCCCGGCAGTCCGGTGCGGCCGGGCGGGATCGATACAAGGATGCGCAGGTGACCGTGACCGGTATGGCTCTTGCGGATTCCAGGGATGATGATGACAGCCTGCTGGCGCGGATCGCCGACGGGGACAGGGGTGCGTTCACGCTTCTGGCCACCCGTCACAGCGCCCGTGCCCTGTCCGTGGCCCAACGCGTTCTCAACAACGCGGCGGAAGCGGACGAGGTGGTGCAGGAGGCCTGGGTCAAGGTCTGGACCAAGGCCGGCCAGTGGGAGGCGGGCGGCAGCGCCCGTTTTCCCACTTGGCTGCACCGGGTCGTGGTCAATCTCTGCATCGACCGTCGCCGCCGGAAAGGGTTCGAGGCGCTGGACGATGCGCCCGATATGCCCGATCCGGCACCGGCAGCCGGCACGCTGATCGCGCGCCGGCAGATGTCGGAGACCATAGCGGTGGTTCTGGCCGAACTGCCCGAACGGCAAAGGGTGGCCGTCTCCCTTTGCTATTACGAGGAAATGAGCGCCGCCGAGGCCGGGCGGATGTTGGACCTTTCGGTGCCGGCGGTAGAATCGCTGCTGGCCCGTGCCCGGCGCGCGTTGCGTGGCCGGCTGACCGCCCTGGGGATCACGGGCGTGGGGGAGGATGAAGAATGAGGGAACCGAAACTGATCGCAGGCGGGAAGGAGGCCATGGGGATGGCCGCCTTCCAGGCACTGCTGGAACAATATGGGGCGGAGCCGCGGCGCTGGCCCGACGATCTGCGCGCATCGGCAGAGTCCTTGCTGGCCCTGTCCGTGGAAGCGCGGGCCGAACAGCACCGGGCGGCGACGTTGGATGCGCTGCTGGACCGGCTGGAGGCGCCTGCCGTCAGCGATGCCCGCGTGGCCCGTGTCGTGGCCGGCGCGCTGGCCGACTTGGCCGTGCCGGGAATGGTGCGCGCCCGTGTCCCTTTTCCGCGGCGCGTCGCGGATTTGCTGGCGCCCCTGGCCCTGGCATGGCCGCGCGCGGCGGGTCTGGCGGCTTGTACGGCGGCTGGCATCCTGGTCGGCGCCTTTACGCCCGTCACTTCCACGGCGGCCGGCGGCACTGGTGCGGAAGGTACGGTCGCGGCGGCAACCGCCAATGACCTGCCCACCGCCCTTCTGACCCCTTCCGCCCTGGAAAGCCTGTTCCAATGAACCGCGACCGCCTGATCCGGACCGCGCTGCTGGCGTCGGTCGGCCTGAACCTGTTCCTGCTGGGCACCATGGTTCCACGCTGGCTGGGGCCGAAGCCGCCCCATGCCGACAAGATCATCATGGCCGGGCCGGAAGGGCCTGGTGGGCCCATCGGGCCCGGTGCCCCGTTCTTCGCCATGCGCCGGATGCTGGACGATCTGCCGGAATCCGATGCCAAGATTTTGAAGGATCATTTCGGTTCCGACATGGAGAAGTTCCAGGACAAGGCACGATCATTCCGTGATCGTATTGATCGCCTGCGCGACCTGATGCGCGCCGATCCGTTCGATGCCGCCGCCCTGCGGACGGAACTGGACAGTGCCGCCGAAGAGCGTGAAGGGATGGAAAAGGCCCAGACGGATGCCATTGTCGAGGTGCTGGGCAAGCTGTCGCCGGAAGGCCGCCGCCGGCTGGCCGATATCCGTGCCCCGCGCATGATGGAACGGCGGATGCCCCCGCCGCCGGGTGGCATCCCGCTTGATGCCGACCGCGCGCCGATGGCGGCCCCACCGCCGCCTCCGCCGGGGGAGGGCGGCAGGTAAGGACAGGCCTACCCCCTCCCCCGTAAAGCGGGAGGGGGTAGGCCCAATCGTGTCAGAGCGATGGGAAGGGGAGGGGAGCGTGCCTGGCCGCGCCTCAGCCGGCCTTCTTTTCCGCCAGATCATCACCGCTATTGGCGGCTTGGAGCGGTTCGGCCGATGCGGCAGCGGACAGTTCCTCCGCCTCATCCGTCTCCACGGATTCCGTGGCCAGCAGCAGGGGCTCGGCCTCCGCCGCCGTATCGGTCGGTTCCGGCACGGGCGGGGCCAGCATGGCGGGCGCCACGACCGTCGCCCGACGGCGGATGGCGCCTTCGAAGCTGGCGCCGGGCGCGATCTCCAGCAATTGCTGCACGACATCGCCCTGCACGGTGGAGCCGTTGAGGATGAACACCTCCTCGGCGTTGATCTCCCCCTGCACGCGGCCATGCACGCGCACCGTCCCGGCCAGGATATGGCCGTTCACGGTGCCGGTGGCACCGATGATCAGCTTGGAACAGCTGATATCGCCATCGACGGTGCCTTCCACATGCACCTCGCCCGGCGTGTCCAGATTGCCCGTCACGCGCATGTCGCGGCTGACGATGGAGGGCATGGGACGGTCGGACCCGCCGCCATTGCCGCCGCCGCCGGCGGGGCGGGCGGTGGAGCTGTCGATACGTTCCTTAACCTTCGCAAACATGCCGCCCCCTCTCCATGAAGCGCAACGGATCCACCGGCTTGCCTTCCAGCAGCACCTCGTAATGCAGGTGCGGGCCGGAACTGCGGCCGCTGTCGCCCAGCGTGCCAACCTGGCGGCCAGGGTCCAGCATTTCGCCTTCCTTAACCACGATTTTCTTCATGTGGGCATAGCGGGTGCGGATGCCCAGGCCGTGATCCACCTCCACCATGTGGCCATAGCCCTCGTCATAGGAGATGGCGACGACGCGGCCGGCGGCGGGCAGGGTGACAGGCGATCCTTCCTTCGCCACCAGATCCAGCCCCTCATGGGCGGCCCATTGGTTGGTGAAGGGATCGCGCCGGCCACCGAAGCCGCTGGAGACGTAGAAATTATCCACGGGCGGGGTCAAGGGCAGGTAATTGGACAGCGACCGTAGCCGGGCCTGCCGATCCAGCCGCGACTCGAGCTGGTTCAGCGCCGCCTGCGCTGATGGCGGCAGGCCGCCCGCCGGCAGTTCCGACAGGCCGATCAGCGGGCCGCCCATGCCGCGCTGCGGCTGGTCCAGGGCGCGCAGCACCTTGTCCAGGTTCAGGCCGGTATTCTTCAGCTCGCCTTCGATGGCACCGATGCGCAGGTCGGCATGGTCGCTGAGCCGGGTCAGCAGGGCCACCTGACCCGCCGCAAGTTCGGTCATCCGCTGTTCATTGCTGGCCAGCTGGGCCGCCATCTCGTTGCGTTCGGTCCAGGCCGTTTCCGCCTCCGCCTGGGCGCGGTGTGCCTGGGCCTGGCTTTCGGCCAGGGCGCGGGCCAGACCATCGGTGGCCAGCGTCAGGGTGGGCTGCGCCTGGCCGGGCAGCGATTCCGCCTCCTCCAGCGCCAGCGACAGGGCCGCGATAGCCGCCTGGGCACGGCGCGAGGCGGCCTGCTGGCTGACATCGGTGACCAACTGGAGCGATTCCTGCGCGGCACGCAGATGGCTGCTCCCCTCGTCCGGTCCGATGCGCAGCGGCGCCAGTTCATTGCGCACGGCGGCCAGCAGCTGGCGCGGCGTCTTCGACCCGTCCTTTTCGGCATTGGTCAGCACGGCCATGGCGGCGTCGATACGGGCGCGGGACTGCGCCTCCTCCGCCAGGGCGGCATCGAGCGCGTCCCGCGCCCGGTCCAGGTCGCCGGCCACGCGGGAAAGCTGTTCACGGCTGTCGGCCAGCTGCGTGGCCAGATTCTGGGCGCCCTGGTCCACCTGGAAGATATTGTCGCGGCTGTCACGCAACGCAAAGGCGGTGGCCATCCAGCCGGCACTGGCGATCAACATGCCGGACAGGGCGGCCGCGGCCAGCAGGGCCGGGCGCAGGCGTTGACCGGGGCCGATGGTGACCGACCGGATCTTGTCATCATCGACGATGATGACCCGTTCACTGCGCATGAAGAAACCCAGCAAGCCGCCCCCCGTCACCATGCCGTGCTGTCAAATGCCGTGCCGCCGATCCCTTGGCCCCCTCCGGCATTGCCGGAACCGGGATCGGTTTTGACTTGGGCGAACATTTGCGTTCGCCTGGCCGGCACTGGGCGCCGGTGGGGGGAATTTAAGGGATGCCCATCTTTCGGGCAAGTCATGATTCGCGAACGATGTAGGCCAAACGGATGTGCAACCGGCCGAACGGAAAGGCAGGGGGCGCCTGCCTTTCCGTTCGGTCTATTCCAGGGTCGCGCGCAGCGATGCGGCCGCCGCCCAGGGGGCCAGGGGCAGGGCAGCGGCCAGAAGACCGGACAGTAACAGCAGGTGCGGACGCGCCGATTGCCCCGTCAACACCGAATCGATGGAAGCCGCCGCGAAGATCAGCGCCGGGATGTAAAGGGGAAGCACAAGTAAAGGCAGAAGAACCCCGCCCCTGCGTGCCCCCAGCGTCAATCCCGCCCCGATGCCGCCGATCAGGCTCAATAGCGGGGTGACCAGCAGCAGCGTGCCCAGCAGGATGGGAAACCCGTCGGCGGACAGGTTCAGGAACAGCGCCAGCAGCGGGGCGGCCAGGATCAGCGGCAGACCGGTGACCAGCCAATGGGCCAGGATCTTGGCCGCGGCGACCGCCTCCAGCGGCAGCGACGCCAGCGACAGCAGCTCCAGCGACCCATCCTCGTGATCGGCCTGGAACAGCCGGTCCAGCGACAGGAGCGATGCCAGCAATGCCGCCACCAGGATGACGCCCGGCGCGATGCGCGACAGCACGCCGGGTTCCGGGCCGATACCGAAGGGGAACATGATGACGCAGAGCACGAAGAACAGTACCGCCATGGCCGCATCCGCCCCCTGGCGCAGGGCCAGGCGCAGATCGCGGCGCAACAGCCGCAGGAATCCCCTCATGCCGGGGCTCCCGCTTCCTCTTCCTCGGTGTCGTCATCGGCGGTGGCGCCGAAATCGGCCAGGTTCACGGTGATGGCGCCCGTGATATCCAGGTCGCTGTGGGTGGACAGCACGACCATGCCGCCTTGTTTGCGGTGGGTGGCGATCAGGCCGGCCAGCCGGTCGATCGAATCGCGGTCCAGCGCGGTCGCGGGCTCGTCCAGCAGCCAGAGCGGCGCCTGCCTGGCGGGCGCCAGGGCAAGGCGGGCCAGATTGACGCGCTTCTTCTGCCCGGCCGACAGGTAACGGCCCGGCATGTCGGCGACATGGTCCATGGCCAGCGCTTCCAGCGCCTTTTCCGCCCGGTCCTCCGGGTCCGGCAACCCGTCCAGCCCGGCCCAGGTCGACAGGTTTTCCAGCGCGGTCAGGGTGGGCTTCACCGCATCCTGGTGCCCGGCATAGCGCAGGCGGGCGCGGTGGGCATCCGGGTCCTGGGCGATGTCGGCACCGTTCCAGGTCAGGGCACCGGAAAACGGATGCGACAATCCGGCCAGCAGGCGCAGCAGGCTGGACTTACCGCTGCCATTGGGGCCCAGCAGGACCAGGGCACCGCCCGGCGACAGGGTGAAATCCAGGTCGCTGAACACCACCCGCTCCCCGCGCAGGCAGGTCAGGCGATGGGCGGCAAGGCCCGATGCTGCGGGACTGATCTGGCCCTGGGTCACGGGGGACGGCTCCTGGCGTGGCGGAATGCGGATGGCGGCCAAAATGCCAGAAACGGCGGCGGAATGGCTATAAATTCCAGATAAAGAAACGGCCACCGCGGGGGGCTTTTGCGGTGGCCGTAAATGGCGTCGGTCCGGGGCAGGACCGACTGGTGCGGGCGGACATTCCATTATGGGGCCTGGAAGGTCCGCCGAGACGGGGTGTCTCAAACGTCTTGGCGTTTCCCAGGTGCAAGATGGAACTCCCGCATGACCAAAGTCGGACCTGAAAGTGGCGAAAATGTGATTTGAGCAGACGGCAGCCGACCTATGCGCAATTTCACCATCCCGACATAAAAAACCGCTTTCGCCGCAGGGCTGTCGGCCCTATATAGCCGCTTATCGCAGCGCACGTGCCTATGGCCCCCACACCCGCCCGATGGTCGTTTTCAAGACTGGGCGGAGCCGTCAACCCGGTGGGGTTATGCAACGACGTAACGCGTATCCTCGTCCGTCCCTTAAACAAGGCGGCGAATTGGAGGCTACGATGGTTGTTGTTGTTGTCGGGGGGCGGCTTGCATCCTCCCTGTCCTTTTCGTCCGATCGCGCCCTTTGCCATGGGGCGGCGATCCTTCCTGGCGTCATGACCAGTATCTGACCCGCCTGGGCCGGCCGCGTTTACGGCACGCTTGGGCGGAACCGGACCCCGATTTGGGTCCGGCACAGAGCCTTTCACCCCCACATTATCCGCATCATGCCGCCTCGGAGTCCAAGATGACCGAGAAGATCGCCCGATTCTTCGCTGAACAGACCCCCGCCACCCCGTGCCTGGTCGTGGACCTGGACGTCGTTCGCGACAATTACGGCAAGCTGGCCACGGCCATGCCCGACAGCCGCATCTTCTACGCGGTGAAGGCCAATCCGGCCCCGGCGATCCTGCGCCTGCTGGTGGAGAACGGCTCCTGCTTCGATACGGCGTCCGTCCCGGAGATCCAGTATTGCCTGGAAGCCGGCGCCACGCCGGACCGCATCTCCTTCGGCAACACGATCAAGAAGGCCGCAGATATCCGCACCGCCCACGGCCTGGGCATCGACCTGTTCGCCTTCGACAGCATCGAGGAACTGGAGAAGATCGCCGAGTGCGCCCCCGGTGCCCGCGTCTTCTGCCGCATCCTGACGTCGGGTGAAGGTGCCGACTGGCCGCTGTCGCGCAAGTTCGGCTGCGAGCCGGACATGGCCCGCGACCTGCTGATCCAGGCGTCGAAGATGAATGTCGTGCCCTATGGCGTGTCGTTCCATGTCGGCAGCCAGCAGCGCGACCTGAAGCAGTGGGACATCGCGCTGTCCACCGCCGCCGCCATTTTCCGCGGTTGCGAGGAGCAGGGCGTGGTCCTGTCCATGGTCAATATGGGCGGCGGTTTCCCCACCCGTTACCTGAAGGACGTGCCGACCAGCCAGGCCTATGGCGAGGCGATCAACGAGTCCTTACGTCGCCATTTCGGCAACCGCCTGCCGGAAACGATCATCGAGCCCGGCCGCGGCATGGTGGGCAATGCCGGCATCATCCAGTCGGAGGTCGTGCTGATCTCCCGCAAGTCGGCCAATGACGACAAGCGCTGGGTCTATCTGGATATCGGCAAGTTCGGCGGTCTGGCCGAGACCATGGACGAGGCCATCCAGTACCCGATCCAGACCGAGCGCGACGGTGAGCCGGCCGAACCGGTGATTCTGGCCGGCCCGACCTGCGACAGCGCCGATGTGCTGTATGAAAAGGCGGATTACCGCCTGCCGACCTCGCTGAAGATCGGCGACAAGGTGACGATCATGGCCACCGGCGCCTACACCACCACCTATTCGGCGGTGAACTTCAACGGCTTCTCGCCGCTGCATGCTTATTATATTTAGTGTTCCCTCAGGCGCCGGGCGCCCGCATCCGCGGGCTTGGCTCACGCCGCACGTGCGGCGGGCCGGCGGTCGCCGGCCTAATTCGTTTGTTCCCTCAGGCGCCGGGCGCCCGCATCCGCGGGCTTGGCTCACACCGCACGTGCGGCGGGCCGGCGGTCGCCGGCCTAATTCGTTTGTTCCCTCAGGTGCTGGGCGCCCACATCCGTGGGCTTGGGTCACCGCTCACGAGCGGCGGGCCGGCGGCTGCCGGCCTCCAGCGGTCATGGAAATGACCGCTGGTAACTTTGAGATCGTCGCAAGCGTTACCCACAAGCCGCCCCAAAAAGGCGGCTTGTGGCATTTTTGTGGCCAGTTGATGGAATTTTGTGCACCATTCGCGCCACTGCGTATTTTTTTTGCAACAGTCCGGGGGAATGTTGCACAGCAGCATGCGCGGCTTATAGGCGATCCGGTTGGAAACCCCCATAATCCGGGGGAAAGCGCGTTCGGCACCTTCGTGGCATCAGAATTGCTCAAAGGTGTGCGGACCCCAACCATAAATGCCTCATAAGGAGTGGTTCATGCGTTTCTCCCGGTTGCTCGCTTCCACCGCGATCGCACTCACCATGCTGGGCGCCGCTGGCGCCGCGCAGGCCCAGGAAGCTTCTGGCTCCGCCGGCGCTGCCTCGTCGTCGCCGTTCAGCTTCTCCGGCACCGCTGCGATCACGAACGACTATGTCTTCCGCGGCTACAGCCAGACCGACAGCGACCCCGCCTTCCAGGCCGGCCTGACCGCCAGCCATGAGAGCGGCTTCTTCGTGTCCGCCTGGGGCTCGAACGTCGATGTCGGCTTCGACGCCGATATCGAAGTCGACCTGATCGCCGGCTACACGAACAGCGTCGATAACCTGACCTATACGGTCGGTGGCTACTACTACACCTATCCGGGCGCCGACGGCTCCGCCGACCTGGATTATTTCGAGTTCGGCCTGGATCTGGCCTATGCCATCGACAAGGTCACGCTGACCGGTAAGGCTTACTACTCGCCGGAATTCTATGGCGTCAGCACCGATGCCTGGTACTTCGCGGGCGGCGCCTCGGTGGCTGTGACGGATAATGTCTCCGTCTACGGCGCCATCGGCTTCAACGAGCTGAGCGGCGGCGGCGACTATCAGGACTATCAGGCCGGCGTTGCCATCAAGCTGGAGCCGTTCACGGTCGACCTGAAGTACACCGACACCGACGTCAAGGGCGCCGCTCCGCTGGGCGATGGCCGTTTCGTCGCCACGCTGACCTACGCGTTCTGATAAAGGGGCCGGGCGGGCCTTATCCCGCCCTTCCTCTGGAAAGTCCAAGTGGTCCAGGCACAGCCGGCCCCCAAACAGGGGCCGGCTGTTGCTTTTATGGGTTTATACTTGTTCCCTCAGGCGCCGGGCGCCGGCCATTATCCTTTCCCGCACTTGCCCGTTCCGCCTGTTGGCGCAATGATAGGACCTTCGTTGGAAGGGGACAGCATGTCCATCGGCAGCACCGCTACAGCCCTGTCCGGCGCCCTGGCTCAGACGCAGCGTCTGGCCGGCAGTGCCAATAATGTAGCCAACCAGCGCAGCACGGGTGCGATCCCGGCCGCGGACGGTACTGTGCAGCCCGGACAGACCCAGGCCTATCAGGCGCAGAGCTTCGGTCAGACCGCCGTGGCCGGTGCCAATGGCCAGGGGCAGGGAACCCGCGTCGTGGCCCGGCCGACGACGCCTGCCTATATCCCCGAATATCAGCCTGACAGCCCGGATGCGAACGCCGACGGGCTGGTGGCGGCCCCCAATGTCGATCCGGCGGCCGAACGGGTGGACCAGATCGGTTCCCTGCGCGCCTTCCAGGCCAATCTGGCCGTCATCCGTACCCAGGATGAAATGGAACGCAGCGCCATCGACACATTGGCCTAAGGCATAGTGCTTTTTGCGCCGCACCCTTGCCGATTGCCCAATCGACAGGCAGGATGCGCGCCATGAATCCGCCATGGCGCGGGGCGATGCTGCCCTAATGTGCCATTCACAATGATAACAGGAAACCACCATGCTGCGCCGTTCGCTGCTGACGATCGCCCTGGCCGCCCCGCTGCTGGCCGTTCTGCCTGCCGCCGCCCAGTCGGCTGGTGTGGATTTCTCCAACCGTGATCCCATCGTGCTGGATGTCGCCAGCATCGAGGTGGAAAGCCGCTATTCCCCGCCGATGCAGCCGCCCAATGTCGATCACGAAATCCCCGTGACCCCGTCCGATGCCGTCCGCCTGTGGGCCAGTTCGCGCCTGAAGGCCGGCGGGTCGCAGGGCAAGGCCCGTGTCATCATCCGCGATGCCTCCATCGTGGAACTTGACCTGAAGACGACCAAGGGCATCAAGGGCTGGTTCACCAAGGACCAGTCGCAGAAATATGAAGGCAAGATCCAGGTCGAAATCTCGGTGGAAGACACCTCGCGCGGTGTCACCGGTGCCGTCTCCGCCGCTGTCTCCCGTGCCACCACGGTGGCGGAGGATGTGACCCTGGCCCAGCGGGAAAAGACCATGCTGGAGCTGGTCCGCGATCTGGCCGGCGACATGGATGTGGAACTGGACAAGAGCATCCGCACCAACATGTTCCCGGCGATTCTCATCGACCAGGGTAATGTGGTGCAGGGGAAGTAATCAGGGCAGGGGTAGGGGCGCCCACGCCTCCACCCGGTTCCGCCCGCCATGCTTGGCGGCATAGAGCGCCTGGTCGGCCCGGTCGACCAGCGCATCCACGCCCAGGCCCGACACCGCTTCCGCCGCACCGAAGCTGGCTGTGACGCGCAGCACCTGCCCGTCGGCCAGCTGCACCGGCGTGGCCGCCAGATCGGCGCGCAGCCGGTCCAGAACCAGCAGCGACTCCGCCAGCGTCGTTTCCTTCAGCAGGATCAGGATTTCCTCCCCGCCCATGCGGAAGGCCTCGTCGATGGCACGGATGCCGCGGGTCAGGCAACCGGATGCCGCCACCAGCACGCGGTCGCCGGCCTCATGGCCGTACGTGTCGTTGACGGACTTGAACTTGTCCAGGTCACACAGCGCCACGCAGAAGGGCTGGCCCGTGCGGGCGAAACGCGCCAGTTCGCGCGCCACCTCATCGGCCAGGCCGGTACGGTTGCGCAGGCCTGTCAGCGGGTCGATACCGCTGCCGGCCACGGACAGGGCCCGTTCGATGCGCCGGCATTGCTGGATGAATTCCTCGAACCGCTCCAGCACGGCGTTGTAGGTGCCGTAATCCGGCAGGTCGCCATCCGCCGCCCGCATCAGGGTCAGGCGGCCCATGCGGTGCAACTGGTCATGCAACTGCACCAGCCGGTCAAAGGCGGGCTGATGCGCCACGCTGCCCTTCTTCACCCGTGTCACCCAGGTGGCGAACCCGGATGGCTCCGGGGCCGCGTCCGGCCCGGTTTGGCCATTGTCGCGGGGGAACAGGGCGGCCTTGTGCCATTGCGTCAGCCAGCGCAGATGCTCGTCCACCACGACCGACAGGCCGGCCACGATGGCGGATGCCGCATTGCTGCCGCTGGCCGGCTGGCTCATTCCTGCCCCCCCTGGGCTTGATCCCCTGGCTGCCACACCCACTTGCGCCGCGCCTCGGCCAGCGTGCCCGTCTGGATGGCGGCACGGACGTCGCGCATCAGGCGGTTCATGGTGTGGACATTGTGCAGGGTCAGCAGCTGCATGCCCAACATCTCTTCCGCCTTAAGCAGATGGTGGATGTACCCCCGGCTGGCCGTGCGGCAGGCGAAGCAACCGCACTCGGCGTCGATCGGGCCGTCATCATCCTTGAAGCGGGCATTGCGCATGTTCAGCCGCTCACCTTTCACGCCGGGCGCCAGGGCCCAGCCATGGCGGGCGATGCGGGTGGGGCTGACGCAGTCGAACGTGTCGATGCCCAGGGCCACGCCTTCGAAGATGTCGACGATGCCGCCGATGCCCAGCAGGTGCACGGGCCGTGTGGGATGGACATGCGCCATGGCCATGCCCACCACCTCATGCATCTGTTCCCGCGTCGCCCCCAGGCAGCCACCCACGGCGGTGGCGAAGAAATCCTGATTGGCCACGATCTCCGCACTGTCCTTGCGCAGGTCGGGATAGACGCCGCCCTGCACGATGCCATACATGGCCTGCGGCAGGCCGTTGGCGGAGATGCCACCGAACTCCCGGAAGGCGGCCAGCGACCGGTCGCCCCAGCGATGCGACATCTTCATCGACCGGGCGGTGTATTTCCGGTCCACATGGAACGGCGTGCATTCATCCAACTGCACCACGAAGTCGGGGCCCAGCTTGCGCTGGATATCGATCGACTTTTCCGGCGTCAGGAACAGCTTTTCGCCGTTGGTATAGCTGCGGAAGGTGGCCCCTTCCTCGGTGATCTTCAGCAGCGTCTTTTCCCGCGTCGTCGTCCGCCGCCCCTTCACCTCGTCCGCCACCGACCCATGGCCCATGGCGAAGATCTGATACCCGCCGCTGTCGGTCAGCATCGGCCCGTGCCAGTTCATCATCTTGTGCAGGCCGCCCAGCTTGGCCACCAGATCGGCGCCGGGCTGGATCATCAGATGATAGGTGTTGGCCAGGATGATATCGGTCTTCTCCTCCCGCATCTGTTCCGTGGTCAGACCCTTGATGGCCGCCTTGGTGCCGCAGAAGATGAAATTCGGCGTCTGGATCGACCCGTGCGGGGTGGAGAGATTGCCGATGCGGGCCTTGGAGCCGGCAGGGTCGCGGTGGGTGATGTCGAAGGAGAAGCCGGGGTAGGTGCTGGACATGGGGAACGGGGACTTTCAGGTCTGATGGTCAGGCGGGCAGCGCGTTTGCCGCATCGGTATTGGCGAAATCCGCCCCTTTGTACAGAAGCGGCAGCGAATGGCTGGAAGCCAGCGCGTAACTGGCACAGTCGCCCACTGAGGGGTGGCGAACCTAGCTTCACAAAGCTTGTATCGGGTTGCGTGACGCTCGGATAAGGGATGCTATCTTAATATCTTGTAGGAGAAATTTTCTGCTTCCTCACGGGTTGCGACTCCATCTTCTATAATTGATCGCTTTGCTTCTATTATAATATCAATCTCACTATTGGTTTCTATTTCACATTCTTCGATCAATTTTCCAGAACTGTCGGTGATTATTACTCGCATTAATTCCTCCCACTGGCCTGAGTTAAAAGCTTTCCGAGGATATAGGTAAGGATTCGTGGATTCCTACGTTGGTAAGCCGTCCACGTCGTACATTGTATCTAGGATTTCCCATGGAGAGCGGGAATCTACTATGGGAAACTGACTTATCCGCTCTAGGCGTGCTTGCACGCGGGCGACACGTTCGGCGGTTACCGGCTCCGGTGGAGAGGGAAAGGCATTGTCCATGTACCCGATCCTAACAGCGGGCCACGCCCCGCTCAATCACACCGGCAGCCCGCCGACCCGCCGCACCATGCGCCGCGACAGGTACATGAAGGGCGTGTCCAGCAGCGACAGCACGACGCGCATGCCGTAGGTGCCCAATATATAGGTGTGCAGCAGTGCTTCCCAACCCACCGGGTCTGGGGCGAACACCACCCAGGCCAGGACGGAGAAGATGACATTGTCGACCAGGGCCGACAGCATGGTGCTGCCATTGTTGCGCAGCCACAGGTGCCGGTCGCCGGTCACCCCCCGGATGCGCTGATAGACCCAGACATCGAACAGCTGGCTGGTCAGGTACGCCGTCATGCCGGCTGCAAACAGCGCCGGGGCGGGGGTGAACAAGGCGGCGATATGGTCCTGCATGGGCAGGGCCCACGCCATGTCGGTTCCCGCCTGCTCGACCGTCATCGGGCGGAAGCCCAGCGTCAGGATCATGAAGATCGTGAACAGCAGATAGGCGGCAAAGCCCAGGAACACCGCCTTGCGCGCCGCTTCCCGCCCGTAATGTTCGGTCAGGATGTCGGTCGCCAGATATGTCGATCCGAACAGCACCGTGCCCATGGCGACCGGATGGTCGTAGAAGCCGAACTGCACCGCCTTCAGCACCTCGACATTGGCCGCGATGACCGCCGTGGCGATGTAGAGGTATAAGCCTGCCGCCCCGAACAGCCGGGTCATCAGCAGAATCACGCCGAAACAGAACAGGGCCTGGAACAGTAGCAGCGCCTCCGGCGGCACGCCGTTCAGGAAGGCGATCAGATCGGCGGGGGACAGTGACATTGGGGCGGTCTCTAGCGAAAAGAGAACAGCCGCAAACGGCAGCGGCCCCGCGAAACGACCCGTACGGGTGTCTCGCGGGGCCGACGATACCGTCAGCAGCGATACTGGAACCAGAAGACGCCGATCAGGCGGCGGTCTTGGCGGCCAGCACCTTCTGGATCTGCTTCTTCACCTTGCGGGCATCGACATCCAGCTTGGCGTCGGCGATGTCCAGCAATGCTGCATCCAGGCCACCCTTGTGCTCGATCGTGCGGATGCCGTTGGTCGACAGGCGCAGACGGACCATGCGACCCAGCGCGTCGGACATCAGCGAGGTTTCCTGCAGATTCGGCAGGAAGCGCCGACGGGACTTGTTGTTGGCGTGGGACACGTTGTTACCGGTCTGCACACCCTTGCCGGTCACGGCGCACTTGCGGGACATGGAACACCTATTCTCTATGCTGCTGGCGGCCACGGAAAAGGGCCCGGGGCCGGCCTTGAGACGAAACTGACCTTGCCGGCCAGGGCGGTCCCCGGCCAACGAAGCCGCGTTGATAAACGAGGGGTGGTGCAGAGTCAAGCCCGTGGGGGCCTGAAAGCACCGGCAAATCCGCCATGCGCCCATACGCATGCATACTTTTCCCCGGGCCCCATTCCCTATAGACTCGATTCCCGTTATTCCAGTGCAAACGCAGCAGGCACGCCATGGTCGATACGCGCATGAACCCCACCTCCGCCGGGCCCACGGGTCTGGGCGGCTCCGCCGTCGAAGGTGGCGGTCGGCGCAGCGTCCTGGCCGTCACCGGTCCCGGCGGGCGCCCCATCCAGATGGGCCGGCCCGGCAACCGCTGGCCCAATGCCAAGGAACTGGCGGCGTTGATCGTGGATGGCATGCTGCGTCTGCCCGCCCGCTACCGCCGTGGCATGTTCCTGGACGTGCTGACGTAACATCTTGCCCCGTCTTGCCCTTTACCAGCCTGACATTCCGCAGAATGCCGGCACCTTGATGCGCCTTGGCGCCTGCACCGGCGTCGGACTGGACATCATCGAACCCTGCGGCTTCATCCTGGATGACAAGCGCATGAAGCGCTCCGTCATGGATTATGCCGACCATGCCGACGTCACCCGCCATGTCAGCTGGAATGCCTTCCAGGCCCAGTGCCGCGGCCGTCTGGTCCTGCTGACCACGCGCGGGGCCGTGCCCTATACGGACATCACCTATCACCCCGACGACATCCTGCTGCTGGGCCGGGAGAGTGCGGGCGTGCCGGACGAGGTGCATGGGGCGGCCGACCTGCGGGTGCTGATCCCCATGCGGCCGGGTACCCGTTCGCTGAATGTCGCCATCGCCGCCGCCATGGTGCTGGGCGAGGTCCTGCGGCAGGTGGGAACCGGTGTGGCCGAAACAGCCATTCCAAGTGCGGGCGTCACGGGTTAAACCCTGATCCAGTATCGTCGCACGCTGGATTCGCCCATGCCCACCCCCTTGCCTTCCCCCGAGACCCTGGCCGACCGCAAAGCCCAGGCCCGCGCCTGGTTCGAATCGCTGCGCGACCGCATCTGTGCGGCGTTCGAGACGCTGGAGGATGATCTGGCTTCCGGCCCGCATGCCGGCCTGCCGCCGGGCCGGTTCGAGCGCAAGGCGTGGGACCGGCCCAATCATGACGGGGCCGAGGGCGGTGGCGGCGTCATGGGCATCATGAAGGGACGGGTGTTCGAGAAGGTGGGGGTGAGTGTCTCCACCGTCCATGGCACCTTCTCCCCGGAATTCCGCGGTTCCATCACCGGGGCCGCCGGCGATGGCCGTTTCTGGGCCAGCGGCATCAGCCTGGTGGCCCATATGCGCAGCCCCCTGGTGCCCGCCGTCCATATGAATACCCGCATGCTGGTGACCAGCCAGAACTGGTTCGGCGGCGGGGCCGACCTGACGCCGATGTTCCTGGAAGGGCTGGAAACCGAACAGGACAAGGCGGAGTTCCACGCGGCCCTGAAGGCCGCCTGCGACGCGCATTGCGCCGACTATTACGCGCGGTTCAAGGAATGGTGCGACCGCTACTTCTTCCTGCCGCACCGGAACGAGCCGCGCGGTGTGGGCGGCATCTTCTATGACCAGTTGGACAGCGGCGACTGGGCGGCCGATTTCGCCTTCACCCAGGCGGTGGGGGAGGCGTTCCTGGATGTCTATCCCCGGATCGTCGCCCGCCGCATGCATCAGTTCTGGAACGAGGCACAGCGCGAGCATCAACTGGTCCGCCGCGGCCGCTATGTCGAATTCAACCTGCTGCATGACCGCGGCACCCTGTTCGGCCTGAAGACCGGCGGGAATATCGAGGCTATCCTGATGAGCCTGCCGCCCGAAGTGAAATGGTCCTGACCCATGGACATGATGCTTGAACGCCGGATCATCGCTGGCCACCCCATCCTGCTGGTGCGCCACGGTCAGACCCATTGGAATGTGGAGGCCCGCTGCCAGGGCCAGATGGACAGCGACCTGACCGACCTGGGCCGGGCGCAGGCCGATCAGGTGGGCCGCATCCTGCTGCGGCTGGTGGATGCCATTCCCGGCTGGCGTGATGCGGTGCGGCTGGTCTCCAGCCCCCTGGGCCGCACGCAGGAGACGACGCGGATCATCAACCGCCACCTGGACCTGCCCGTCAGTCTTGACGCGCGCCTGGCCGAGGTATCGTTCGGCGACTGGGAAGGCATGACGCGACGCGAGGTGGAGGCGGCCAATCCCTGGCTGGCGGCGCACGGCCCCTATGGCTGGCAGTTCCACGCGCCCAACGGAGAGCGTTACGAGGGGGTGCAGGAACGGCTGCTGGGTTTCGTGGCGGATGTGGACAGGCCAACCATCGCCATTTCCCATGGCATGAGCGGGCGCATCCTGCGCGCCTATTATGCGGCCCAGGACCAGGAAACCGCCTGCTGCCTGCCCGTGCCGCAGGACAAGGTGTTCCGGCTGTCGGCCGATGGGGTGGAGGAATTGGCGTAGGTCAGGTCGAGCCGGAGGCGAGCCCTGACAGAAACGGATTGCAAACTATACCGTCAGGGCTCGGCTCCGCCTCGACCTGACCTACGCAACTTACCCAACCTGCTGATCGCCTCGTCCAGCACCTCGTCCCGCTTGCAGAAGCAGAAGCGGGCCAGATGTGTGGGCGCATCCACCTCGAAAAAGGCGCTGATCGGGATGGCGGCCACGCCCACCTGTTCGGTCAGGCGGCGGCAGAAATCCTTGTCATCCTCGTCGATGCCGCTGGCCGCCAGATCGACGGTCAGGAAATAGGTACCGGCACAGGGCAGGACCTTCAAACCGGCGGCCGTCAGCCCCGCCGACAGCCGGTCGCGCCGCGCCTGCATATCGCCCGCCAGCCCCGCGAAATAGGCATCGTCCTTGGACAGGCCCAATGCCACCGCATGCTGCAGGTTGGGCGGCGTGGTGAAGGTCAGGTACTGGTGGGCCTTGATCACCGGGCCCAGCAGGGCGGCCGGTGCCGTGACATAGCCCACCTTCCAGCCGGTCAGCGAGAAGGTCTTGCCCGCCGATCCGATTCGCAGCGTCCGCTCCCCCATGCCGGGCAGCGACATCAGCGCAATGTGCTTTCGCCCGTCGAACACCAGATGCTCATAGACCTCGTCGCACAGCGCCATGGCGTCATGGGCGATGACGCGCGATGCCAGCAGTTCCAGCTCTTCCCGGCCCCAGACCTTGCCGGCCGGGTTCTGCGGGTTGTTGATCAGGACCAGCTTGGTCCTGTCGCTGAAGGCCGCATCCAGGTCCGCGGCCGTGAACGACCAGTCCGGTGCCTTCAGGCTGACGAATCGGGGAATGGCGCCGGCGCGGCGGATGATGGGGACGTAGCTGTCATAAAGCGGCTGGAACAGCACCACCTCGTCGCCCGGTTCCAGCAGGCCGAACAGGCAGGCGGCCAGCGCCTCCGTGGCGCCGCTGGTCACCAGCGTCTGCGTCGCCCAATCCACCTCCAGCCCATAGAAGCGGGCATTATGGGTGGCCAGGGCTTGGCGCAATGACGGCAGGCCGGGCATGGGCGGATACTGGTTCCAGCCGTCGGCCAGATACCGGGCGGCCGCTTCCACCACATCGGGCGGGCCATTGCCGTCGGGAAATCCCTGGCCCAGGTTCACGGCCTTGTGCTGGTCGGCCAGGCGCGACATCACCTCGAAAATGGTGGTGCCGTAGGATGAAAGGATGGAATTGCCCGATTTCATGGTGATTTCCGGTTCACGGCAGCGGTGCGAAACCCTTGGCCCACAGGGCGAAGCTCCCGTCGCGGATGACCTGCGTGCCCACGAAGCCCGCCTCCTCCATGGCCCGCTGCAGGCTGCTCTGCACGAAGCCGGTCTTGTGGGCCATGTAGTGGTTGCCATTGGCGATCGGCAGGCGCCAGCCATACAGGATGTCGATGGGGGCGATGGGGCCGGCGGAGGAGTAATATGCCGGTTCCTCCAGCTTGCCCGCCGCCACCAGTTCGGCGACGGATTGCAAATCCGGCAGAGTGATCAGGGCGAAGGCGCCGGGCTTCAGCACGCGGCGGAATTCCGCCAGCGCCAACGGCACTTCGTGCGGATAGAGATGTTCGACATTGTGCGAGGACCAGATGGCATCGACCGATGCCGTGGGAATGTTGGTCATGTCGGTGATGGTGCCGATGATGTCGGGCGCCACGTCGGGGTCGATGTCATAGCGCAGTTCGCGCCACTGGCCGGGGGTGAAGAACTGGTCCGGCAGTTTGGCGGGGTCCGCCACGCCGCAGCCGACATGCAGAACCACCGGCAATTCGTCGCTCATCGCCAAACCCTTTCCCGCCGCCCGACCATCCGGGTGTGGCCGCAAGGGTAGAGAAAACCGGCCCGCTTTGGCGACGAAAATCAGTTGCTGAGCAGAAAGGCCAGTTCCTCCAGCCCGTAATTGCGCATGATGGCGGCCAGCCTGCCATTGTCGCGCAGGCGGCGCGTGCCTTCCGCCATGATCCGGGCCAGTTCCGCGGAACGGGGATCGTTCTGGGAAAAGCCGACGAACAGGTCGGCATCATCCTTCAGCGATACCGCCACCACCTGCTGGTCCAGCCCCAGGCGGCGGACCTGCCAGCGCAGGACGTTGTGATCGTCCATCAGCATGTCCAGCCGGCCCGCCGTCAGCATCCGCAGCCCCTGCACCAGATGCGAATAGCCGAAACCGCTCAAAACGATAATCCGGTCCGGATTCTGGATATTCTGGTCAACATACTCCTGTAACATGCCGCCATAGTCGTAATCCTTGATCACGCCCAGGCGGAACCGCTCCAGGTCCTGTGGTTTGGCATAGGTGAAGCTTTGTGCGCGTGACATGGCCACGGCATTGGCCGAATTGCCCTGGGCCAATGCCGGCAGCACGACCGCGCCATCCATGGTGGAACCCATGCCGGGCAGGGCGGTGGCGCTGCCATCCTTGGCCATGCGCTTCATCGTGGCGAAATTGACGATGCGATATTCGACCTTGAAGCCAAGCCCTTCGAAAATCTCGCGGGTCAGGTCGACCATATAGCCTTCGCGCCCATCCGCGTCGGGATCGCAGGCATAGGGGCACCAGGGATCGGATGCGATGACGATGGGGCGGGTGCGTTCGGCCGGCGTGAGTTCGCGGGCGCACACTCCGTTGAACCCGGCGGAAAAAACCAGGAAGGCGGCAAGGACCGGCAGGGAGCGCGTCAGGCGCGGCAAGGAAAAGCGCATGGGTGCGGAATATACCCCGCACCGCCGCACAAATCACGCGATGACTTCGTATGCTGGAAACAAATGTAATGCAAAAACGGCTGGTGAAGACCTGGAATGGCCTTCGCCAGCCGCCATTCGTATGATTATTCCGCCGCCTGGGCCACCGGTGCGGCCGGCTTCACCCAGCGCAGCACCGGCTTGCGGGCCGCCTGGGTTTCGTCCAGGCGCTTGCGCGGCGTCAGGCGGGGGGCGGCCTGGAAATGCGCCAGATCGCCGGCTTTCGCCTTTTCCGCCAGGTGGCGCATGGTGCCGATGAACGTGTCGAGCGTGCGCTTGCTCTCCGTCTCCGTCGGCTCGATCAACAGCGCCCCATGCACGACCAGCGGGAAATACATGGTCATGGGGTGATAGCCCTCGTCGATCATCGCCTTGGCGAAGTCCAGCGGGGTGACGCCCGTGCCCTTCAGGAAGCGATCATCGAACAGCGCCTCATGCATGCAAGGCCCGTCGAAGGACGCCGACATCACGTCCTTCAGGCTGGCCAGGATGTAGTTGGCGTTCAGCACGGCATCCGACGACACCTGCCGCAACCCGTCCGACCCATGGGACAGCATGTAGGCGAGTGCCCGCACGAACATGCCCATCTGGCCATGGAAGCCCTTCAGGCGACCGAACGGCTTGGCCTCCCCGGCGTCACCGGCATGCTCGACCAGCGTGAACCCGTCCTTGCCGTGCACCACGAAGGGCAGGGGTGCGAAGGGGGCCAGCGCGTCGGACAAGACCACCGGGCCGGAACCGGGACCGCCGCCGCCATGGGGGGTGGAGAAGGTCTTGTGCAGGTTGATATGCATGGCATCGACGCCCAGGTCGGCGGGGCGGACCCGGCCGACAATGGCGTTGTAATTGGCGCCGTCGCAGTAGAAATAGCCGCCGGCCGCATGCACGGCGTCGGCGATCTCCCTGATCTGCGGTTCGAACAGGCCGCAGGTGTTGGGATTGGTCAGCATGATGCAGGCGACATCATCGCCCAGCTTGGCCTTCACGGCCTCCACGCTGACGCGGCCATTCTCCTCCGCCGGGATCGTATCGACGGTGAAGCCGCAAAAGGCGGCGGTGGCCGGGTTGGTGCCATGGGCGGACTCGGGCACCAGCACGCGGCGGCGATGGCTCTCGCCCCGCGCATCCAGCGCCGCATGGATGGCCATCAGGCCGCACAGCTCCCCATGCGCGCCGGCACCCGGCGACATGGCGACGGCCGGCATGCCGGTCAGGGTCTTCAACCAATGCGCCAACTGGTCGATCAGTTCCAGCGCACCCTGGACGGTTTCCACCGGCTGGAGCGGGTGGACGTCGCTGAAGCCCGGCAGCCGGGCCATCTTCTCGTTCAGGCGCGGATTGTGCTTCATCGTGCAGGACCCCAGCGGATAGAGGGTCGTGTCGATGGCGAAGTTCTTCTGGCTGAGGCGGGTGTAATGGCGCACCACGTCCGGCTCCGCCAGGGACGGCAGGCCGATGGCACCCCGGGCGGTCAGGCCGCCCAGGCGGGTGGTGGCCGTCACCGGTTCCGGCAGATCGACGCCGACCGCACCGGGATTATCCAGTTCGAAGATCAGCGCCTCTTCCTGCTGAAGCGCCTTGTTGCCGGTGAAGGTGACCAACTCGCTGGTGACTTCCACGGCGTGGGGCCCGTCGCCGCTTGCGGCGACAGCGTGAGGCTTAGTGTCGCGACCCTGATTGTTCATGGCCATCAGAGAACCTCCTCCAGGCCGCGCACCAGCGCGTCCATGTCTTCCACGCTGCCCGTCTCCGTCACGGCGACCAGCAGCAGGTCTTCCAGCCCTTCCACATCCGGGTACAGGCGGCTGACCGGCACGCCAGCCAGGATGTTCTCCTTGGCCAGCTTGGACACGATCTTCGCTGCCTTCTTGGGCAGCTTGACCGTGAATTCGTTGAAGAACCCGTCATTGACCACGGTCACGCCCTTGATGGCCGACAGCTTGTCGGCCAGCGTCACGGCGTTGGCGTGGTTGATGGCGGCCAGCTGGGTCAGCCCCTGTTCGCCCAACAGCGACAGGTGGATGGTGAAGGCCAGCGCGCACAGGCCGGAATTGGTGCAGATGTTCGACGTCGCCTTTTCGCGGCGGATATGCTGCTCGCGGGTCGACAGGGTCAGCACGAAGCCGCGCTTGCCATCGGCATCCACCGTCTCGCCGCAGAGGCGGCCCGGCATCTGGCGCACGAACTTGTCACGCGTGGCGAACAGGCCCACGTAAGGCCCGCCGAAATTCAGGCCGTTGCCGATCGACTGGCCCTCGCAGACCACGATATCGGCCCCCATGGAACCGGGGGACGGCAGCAGGCCCAGGCTGACCACTTCCGTGACCACCACGATGACCAGCACGCCCTTGGCGTGGGCCGCCTCGCACAGGGCGGTGAAGTCGCGCAGATGGCCGAACAAAGACGGGGTCTGGACGACGACGCAGGCCGTCTCACTGTCCAGCAATGCGGCCAGATCCTCGGCGTTCTTCCAGTCCGGCGCCTGGGCGCGGATATCCATGCCCATGACGCCGCAGGTGGTTTCCACCACCTCGCGGTAATGCGGGTGCAGGCCGCCGGACAGAATGACCTTGTCGCGCTTGTTGATGCGCGCCGCCATCAGCACGGCCTCGGCCGTGCCCGTGGCGCCGTCATACATCGACGCGTTGGCCACATCCATGCCGGTCAGCAGGGCCACCTGCGACTGGAATTCGAACAGGTACTGGAGCGTGCCCTGGGTCACTTCCGGCTGGTACGGCGTGTAGCTGGTCAGGAACTCGCCACGCAGCAGGATCTGGTCCACCGACGCCGGCACATGGTGCTTGTAGGCACCGGCACCCACGAAGAACGGCACGGACCCGGCCGACACGTTCTTGGCGGCCAGACGGGACAAATGACGCTCGACCTCCAGCTCGCCCTTATGGTCGGGCAGGCTGGCGATCTTGCCGGGCAACCGGGCATGGTCGGGTACGTCGCGGAACAGGGCATCCACGCTGTCCACCCCGATGGTGGTCAGCATGGCGCTGCGGTCGGCATCGGTCAGGGGCAGGTAGCGCATCACAGACCCTGGATGAAGGTGTTGTAGGCGTCCTGGTCCATCAGGGCGTCGAACTGGGCCTGGTTGGCGATCGTCATCTTGAAGAACCAGCCGGCACCCTGCGGGTCGGTATTGGCCAGGGCGGGCTCATCGGCCAGGGCGGCATTGCCCTCCACGACGGTGCCATCGACCGGGGCGTAGATTTCCGAAGCGGCCTTCACCGATTCCACGACGGCGGCCTCGGAGCCCTGGGTCAGGGCCTTGCCGGCATCCGGCACCTCGACGAACACCACGTCGCCCAGGGCGCTCTGGGCGTAATCGGTGATGCCGACGGTGGCGACGTCGCCATCCAGGCTGATCCACTCATGGTCCTTGGTGAAACGGATGGTCATGGGTCGGCTCTTTCTTTTGGGGGGTGACGGTGGGCTTCAGCCCTTGAAATAACGATGCGGGGCGAACGGCATGGAAGCGACCTTGGCCGGCAGCGCCTTGCCACGCACGATCAGCTGGACATCGGTGCCCACGGCGGCGAAGCCGGCATCGACATAGCCCATGGCGACGGGGGCACCGGCCGTGGGGCCGAAGCCGCCGCTGGTGATCTCGCCGATGCGGTTGCCGGACAGGTCCTGGATTTCGGTGTGCTCGCGCGCCGGGGCCTTGCCGTCGGGCTGGATGCCCACGCGCTTGCGGGCCGGGCCGGACGCCAGCTGTGCCTGTACGATTGCGGCGCCGGGGAACCCGCCATCGGCCTTGCGGCGCTTGGAGATGGTCCAGGTCAAGGCGGCCTCGACCGGGTTGGTGCCCGTGTCGATGTCATGGCCATAGAGGCACAGCCCGGCTTCCAGGCGCAGCGAATCGCGCGCACCCAGACCGATGGCCTCCACCTCCTCCTGCGCCAGCAGCAGGCGGGCCAGCGTTGAGGCATCGGTGGCACCGACGCTGATCTCGTACCCATCCTCACCGGTATAGCCGGAGCGGCTGATCTGCACCGGAATGCCCTGGATCACGGCAGCCCGCGCGCTCATGAAGCCCATGGTCGCGGCTTCCGGCAGCAGGCGGGCCATGACGGTCGCCGCTTCCGGGCCCTGCAGGGCCAGCAGGCCGGCATCGTCGCCCAGATAGTCGATGATCACATCGGCAGGCAGGTTCGCCTTCAGATGCGCCAGATCCTCGGTCTTGCAGCCGGCATTGATGACGACATAGAGGTGATCCTCGAACCGCGTCACCATCAGATCGTCCAGGATGCCGCCGGCATCGTTGGTGAACATGGTGTAGCGGATGCGGCCCGGCGCCAGTGCGGCGATATCGCCCGGCACCAGAGCTTCCAGCGCCTGGATGACCGCGTCGATGCCGGGCCCGCGCAGGCGGACCTGACCCATATGCGACACGTCGAACAGGCCGGCCCTGGCACGGGTGTGAAGATGTTCCTTCAGCACGCCTAGCGGATACTGCACGGGCATGTCATAGCCCGCGAACGGCACCATCCGAGCGCCCAGTTCGACGTGAAGGTCATAAAGCGGGGTACGCAGCAGGCTGGTGTCACCCAAGGCGGGGCACTCCCATAAGACAGAGTTCACCCGTCACGGGGACCCTCCCCGCGGCGGCTGCCCCCCTCTGTCCTGGCCCCTGAGAGATTCGCGTCGCCATTCGGCGTCCGCTTACTCCGTCGGTGGGCTGTCGGCCCGTTGCCGGACCCGCCTGCTTTCCAGATGCGCCTACCCTTCGCGGTCCTTTTGCCTGAGAGTTTCCGGGGGCGGTTGCTCCTTCGGCGCCGGTCACCCTGTCACCAGGGCACCGGTCTCTCCCGCATGGGGTCATCGGCTTTGCGGGCGTCAACCTACGCTTTGCGGCGCCCGTGTCAATGGATAGTCGTGAGGGTCAGCGCCCTTCATTATTGGTGCGGTTGGCCGCCACCTGCTCCGGCGTCAGCTGGAAGCCGACCAGCACCTCGAACCAGCGCGCATCCATGGTCTTGGGCACCGGGATGACCTGGGTCAGGCTCTCCTGGATGTCGCTGCCCACCGGGACGCTGGTGGTGAAGCTCTTCTTGGAGATGATGTTGCGGTTGGGATCGGTGACCGCCACGAAATAGGTGACGGGGATCGATCCGCCGCTGGCCCCTTCGGCCGCACGGCCGGTGATCATCAGGTTGGCGGCGATGGTGACGGAGCTGTCATCATAGCCGCAATTGGCCAGGATGCCCGACAGGATGGCCACACCCTGGTCGCTGCGCAGCGTACCGGCATCGCGCAGGACGCCGACATTGGGGCAGCCCGCGACCATCGCGTCATTCTCGGCGCATCCGGCCAGCGCCAGCATGCCCATGCCGGCAGCAGCGGCCAGGGTCCAACGGCGGGCGGCTTTCCTGGCCGGGGAAACCGGGCTATGGTCGGGCCGGGTGCTCATCAAGGGGCTGGTCATCAAAGGTCCGTTCACTTCCATTACCGGGACTGAATGGGCGGTGACCATGTCTTAAGAATGGCAGCACCTTCCCACACGCCGGGTTGCGACAATATAGGTGGGCATCCGGCCGCGCAAGCGTGGCCCCCGAGCCTGACACGTATCGACAGGGACACTTCCAGCATCATGTCCGAGAATAACGCCGTCTCCACCCCCCTGCCGCCGCTGAACGTCCTGCTGGCGGCCCCGCGCGGCTTCTGCGCCGGGGTGGACCGTGCCATCCAGATCGTGGAAGTGGCCCTGAAAAAGTTCGGCGCCCCGGTCTATGTCCGGCATGAGATCGTGCATAACCGCTTCGTGGTGGAAAGCCTGGAGGCCAAGGGCGCGGTGTTCGTCAAGGAACTGGACGAGGTACCGGACGACCGGCCCGTCGTCTTCTCCGCCCATGGTGTGCCCAAGGCCATCCCGGCCGAAGCGCAGCGCCGCAACATGATCTATGTCGACGCCACCTGCCCCCTGGTCTCCAAGGTGCATCGCGAGGCCGAACATCATCACGAGGCCGGGCGCACCGTCCTGCTGATCGGCCATGCCGGCCACCCGGAGGTGGTGGGCACCATCGGCCAGTTGCCGGAAGGGACGGTGAAGCTGGTGGAAACGGTGGAGGATGTGGCGACGCTGCAGGTCGCCGATCCCGACAATCTGGCCTTTGCCACCCAGACGACCCTGTCCGTGGATGATACCGGCGCCATCGTCGATGCCCTGCGCGAGCGGTTCCCGGCCATTTCCGGCCCGAAGCGGGAGGATATCTGTTACGCCACCACCAATCGCCAGGGGGCGGTGAAGGCCATCGCCCCCAAGGCCGATGCGCTGCTGGTGCTGGGCGCACCCAATTCGTCCAATTCCGTGCGGCTGGTGGAGGTGGCGCGTGCCCATGGCTGCACCCGCGCCATGCTGGTGCAGCGGGCGGCGCAGATCGACTGGAGCCGGTTGGAGAAAATCCGCATCCTGGGCATCACCGCCGGTGCCTCGGCCCCGGAAGTGCTGGTGGATGAGGTGCTGGCCGCCCTGCGGGAGCGCTTCACCGTGACGGTGGAGGAAGTGGTGACGGCCACGGAGAACGTGGTGTTCAAGCTGCCGCGCGTGCTGGCGGCGGAGTGAATTCATCCACGTCCCCGGCAAAGGCCGGGGACGTGGATGCCGACAACCCTTACCCGAGATGGGCGGCCACAAGCGGTTCCACCTGGTGCCAGCCATCGATGATCATCTTGACGGCCACATAGAAGATCACGGCCAGGCCCAGATAGGCGATCCAGTGGAAGCGGGCCAGCAGCTTGGCGATGGCCGTGGCGGCCGCACCCATGAAGGCCACCGACAAAGCCAGGCCCAGGATCAGCACTTCCGGATGCTCATGCGCGGCACCGGCGACGGCCAGCACATTATCCAGCGACATGGACACGTCGGCGATGACGATCTGGATGATCGCCTGACGCACCGTCTTGGTGCCACCGGACGGCAGGGCTTCGGCGCCGGGATTGGTCCCGTCGGGGTTCACCGCCTCGTCCGCGACCTCGGCGCCCAGGTCTTCCTGTTTGTGCTGGCGAATCTCACGCCACATCTTCCAGCAGACCCAGAGCAGCAGGATGCCGCCGGCCAGCGTCAAGCCGACGATCTGCAACAGCTGCGTGGTCAGCAGCGCGAAGATGATGCGCAGCACGACGGCCGCGGCGATGCCCCAGAAGATCACCTTGGCGCGATGCGATGCGGCCACGCCGGCGGCCGCCAGGCCCACGACGATGGCATTGTCGCCGGCCAGCACGATGTCGATCAGGATCACCTGCCAGAGGGCGTTCCAGAACGAGACCTCGAAAAACATTTCCATTTGCGAATACCCCTTCGCCCCGATTTCCGCCGTGTCTTATCACGGGGGCCGGGTCGCTGGCGATGGGGAACGAAAAAAGCCCGCCCTTGCATGAACAAGGGCGGGTTTTAAAGTCTTGGCAGTTGGATCCTGCATGAATGATGACAGGACGGAAGAAGATTGAGTGATTTCGAGCGTCTCGTCAAACATTATTTTAAGAAATACAAATAATCGCGATTTTCTTTACTTAATAAATGACAATAGAGGAGCGTTTTCATTCAAAGTCATGAATGAAAGCGAGGGCGTATGGAGAATTAAGCAGGTTGAGCCGCCCCAGCCGGAGCGGCGAGGTGCCGTCAGGCGCGCGGCGGACCGGTGGCCCAGGGGCGGGCACGGTGCGAATGCGTGTCGGCCAGCCCCGTGGACGACGCCTCATGATCGGCGTGCAGCGTGCAGGGCAGGGCGGTGGCGGCCGGCAGGGCCAAGCCGTCATGGCCGCCGCTATCGTCGGTGCCGGCCGGGGATGGTGCCTCCGGTACGGCGGTCAGCAGGAAAAGGGCGGTATCGTCGGGGGAAGGGACCGGGCCGGGGGAGGGTTTCTCCCCTTTCTGTTCGGACAGGATGGCCGGGGCCGCCGGCTGGCCAATATCATGCGCGGCTGCGGGCGGTGCCAGCAGCAGGAATGACAGGCTCAGCAACAGGACAAGCAACCGGTCGATGGTCACGCGTCGCTTCCGTGGCGGCTGCCCCGACGATCGGGGCACTTCTTCCTAGAATGGGCGTTGGCGTGCCGAACGGCAAGTGTCGGTTAACGAACCGCCTGTGCGCCTTCGGGCAGGTGCTTGATAATGACATCGGCCAGGCGGCGGATGTCGCCGCTGCGCGGGCTGCCACGCCGCCAGACCAGCGCCATGGTGCGTGTCGGCGCCGGTTCGGCGAATCGCCGCAAGCCGATCTGATCGTTGGCGGCCAGCGACGGGGCGGCCAATGCCGGCAACAGGGTCAGGCCCAGCCCGCCCGCCACCATCTCGACCAGGGTGGCCAGCGAGGTGCCGGCGAATCCGTCGCCGGCCTGGGCCCCCGACAGCGCACAGACATCCAGCGCCTGGTCGCGAAAGCAGTGCCCATCCTCCAGCAGCAGCAGCTTCTCGTCCGCCAGCTCGCCTTCCTCCACCGCATCGGCATTGTCCAGCCGGTGGCCACGCGGCAAGGCGACCAGGAAGGGCTCCGTATAGACCGGCAGCATCTCCACCCCCGGCTCCGTCACCGGCAGGGCCAGCAGGCCGACGTCCAGGTCGCCGGCCCGCAGCCGGTCCAGCAGGCGTTCGGTCAGGTCCTCGCGCAGATAGAGCTTCAGCTCGGGATATGCCGCGCGCAGGGCCGGCAGTACACGCGGCAGCAGATAGGGCCCGCTGGTGGGGATGACACCCATGCGCAGGGCGCCCGACAGGGGCCGGCCCGACGCGCGGACGGCCTGCGACAGATCGTCCACCTGGCCCAGGATGGCGCGGGCACGCTCCACCGCATCCTCCCCGGCCGGCGTCAGCAGCACCCGGTGCTTGGTGCGTTCCACCAGGGTGGAGCCCAGCATTTCCTCCAGCTGCTGTATCTGCGCGGACAAGGAAGGCTGGGAAACATGGCAGGCTGACGCCGCGCGTCCGAAATGGAGCGTGTCGGCCAGGGCCACCAGATAACGCAACTGCCGAAGGGTGATGTTCGCCGGGTTCATTGGTTCATCCTATGACGGCAGTCGGAAGATGCGATTGGATTTTGCGGTGCGATAGCCACATATCTGCGACGCCTCAGGCCGATAGCTGTATCGGCCGGGGCCTGTTTCTGGCACCGCATCATTAACCAACCCAAATAAACTGGAGTTGCACTTATGCTGACCGTTGGCGATAAGTTCCCCGCTTTCGACCTGAAGGCCACCGTTTCCACCGACATCAAGTCGGCCTTCACGACGATCAACAACGACACCTACAAGGGCAAGTGGCTGGTCGTGTTCTTCTGGCCGAAGGACTTCACCTTCGTGTGCCCGACCGAGATCGCCGCCTTCGGCAAGCTGAACGGCGACTTCGCCGACCGCGACGCCCAGGTGCTGGGTGCCTCGATCGACACGGAGTTCGTGCACCTGGCCTGGCGCCAGAACCATGCCGACCTGAAGGATCTGCCGTTCCCGATGCTGGCCGACGTGAAGCGTGAGCTGTCCGCCGGGCTGGGCGTTCTGGACAAGAACGAGGGCGTTGCCCTGCGCGCCACCTTCATCGTCGATCCGGAGGGCATCATCCGCTTCGCCTCCGTCCATGACCTGTCGGTCGGCCGCAATGTCCAGGAAGTGCTGCGCACCCTGGACGCCCTGCAGACCGACGAACTCTGCCCCTGCAATTGGCAGAAGGGCGAGGACGTGCTGAAGGTCGGCTGATCCACCCGCGATCGCTGACCTTTGACGATGGGCGCCCCGATCCCCCCGATCACCTGGGGCGCCCATCACCCCCCTTCGCCGTGGCGTGCGAAGGGTCTCAATTCCGGCGTTTCCCCCAGCGCCGTCCCGATAGGCTGCCGCATTCGCGCAGGCGCCGTCATTTTTGAAAACCTGACCGTCCCGCGCACCGGCCTTTCGCGCCGCGCCCGACGTCATGACCTTTTCCCTGACCGGAGATGAAACCATGTCCATCGACGCGCTGAAGTCGCGCCTGCCCGACTATGCCAAGGATCTGAAGCTGAACCTGGGTTCGGTGCTGACCACCTCATCGCTCTCAGCCCTGCAGGCCTGGGGCACGGCCATCGCCGCGGCTTACGCCAGCCGCAATGCCGAGGTGACCAAGGCCATCGTCGCCGATGCCAGCGCCCACCTGGATGCCCAGAACCTGACGGCCGCCAAGGCTGCCGGCGCCATCATGGGCATGAACAACATCTATTACCGCTTCGTGCATCTGGCCGATAACAAGGAATATTCCAAGATGCCGGCGCGTCTGCGCATGAACATCATCGCCAATCCCGGCGCTTCCAAGGTCGATTTCGAGCTGTGGTCGCTGGCCGCCAGCGCCGTCAATGGCTGCGGCATGTGTATCGACGCCCACGAGCATGAAGTGATCCAGAAGGGGGCGACCAAGGAGAACGTGCAGGATGTCGTGCGCATCGCCGCCGTCATCCACGCCGTCGCCACCGTCCTGGACGCCGAGGACGCGCTGGCCGCGTAAGGCATTGTTCCGTAGGTCAGGGCTCGCCTTCGGCTCGACCTGACCTACGATAGGCGCAAAGACGCCCCGGTGCCGTAAAGGTGCCGGGGCGTTTTGTTTTCACCCCACAACCGCTCGCCCCAGCCGCTCCAGCACGGCGCGCAATTCCTCGTTTTCGATGGTGCCCACCGTTTCGGCCAGTTCCTTTTCCTTGACCGGGTCCAGGCGCTTCACCGGTTTCAGGGCATAGCTTTTCTGCGGCAATACCGGCCCGGCATGCACCAGCTTCAGCCGCGCCACGGCCCGCCAGCCCATGAAGGAATTGATCCGTTCCAGGATCTGCGGTTCCTCATGCTGGATCAGCAACGCCGCCGCACTGGACACCCGGACATGCAGCACGGCATTCTCCCGGCGCCCGGCGGGGAAGGCCAGTTTCAGCGGTGCCGTCTGTTCCGACAGGCGCCCGCCGACAATGGCGGCCCAGTCGGTCAACAGCGCGCCGAACGCCATGCCGTCCTTGCCCAGGGCCTTGCCGGCAATGCTGTTCAATGTCCGTCCAAGCCGTTGCGGGCCGAAACCACCGGGGTTGTTCATGAGCGTCTCCAGGGATGCCGCCATCAAAGCAGATCGCACCGCCGCTGACCAGCCCGGCGGGATGCAGGGCCTGCTGCTGGCCTGGTACGACCGCCACCGCCGCATCCTGCCCTGGCGCTTCGCACCGGGGGAGGTGGCCGATCCCTATCGCGTCTGGCTGTCGGAGATCATGCTGCAGCAGACGACGGTGGCCACGGTCGGCCCCTATTTCCAGAATTTCCTGGACCGCTGGCCCACCGTCATCGATCTGGCCGCCGCCGACCTGGACGATGTGCTGCGCGCCTGGGCCGGCCTGGGCTATTACGCCCGTGCCCGCAACCTGCACAAATGCGCCGTCGCGGTCGCCACCGACCATGGCGGGCATTTTCCGGATACGGAGGAGGGGCTGCTGTCCCTGCCCGGCATCGGTGCCTATACGGCTGCCGCCATCCTGGCCATCGCCTTCGACAAGCCCGCCACCGCCATGGATGGCAATGTCGAGCGGGTGATGGCCCGCCTGTATGCCGTCACCGATCCGCTGCCCGGATCGAAGCCGATCCTGCGTGCCCATGCGGCTTCCTTGGTGCCAAACCGCCGGCCCGGCGATTACACCCAGGCCCTGTTCGATCTGGGCGCCACCATCTGCGCGCCCCGCAAGCCGCGCTGCATCCTCTGCCCCTGGACCGATCCGTGCCTGGCGCGCAAGCGGGGCATTGCCGAGGAACTGCCGGCCAAAACCGCCAAAGCCGCCAAGCCCGTGCGCCGGGCCCTGGCCTTCGTCCTGACCGATGCGCGCGGCTATGTCGCCCTGCGCCGCCGGCCGGAAAAGGGGTTGCTGGGTGGCATGATGGAGGTGCCGACGACGCCGTGGGAGTCCGCCCCCATGCCCGCCCTGGCGACGTCACGCAGCCACGCGCCGCTGGCCGGCATCGACTGGCAGCCGCTGCCCGGCCAGGTCCGTCATACTTTCACCCATTTCGAGTTCGAGATTGGCGTTGTGGCGGGCCGGGCGGCCGGTGCCGGCGGCGGGCAGGACCTGGTCTGGGTCGCGCCGGATGCGCTGGGCGATGAGGCCCTGCCCACAGTGATGATGAAGATATTGCGTCACGGCCTGCGTGCCTGATGCTTTCCGGGCGGAGGCCCCGAGCCCACACGTGATGCTGCTTTCACGCCGATCCATCCTGGCGGGCCTTGCCGCCCTGCCGGCCGCACCCGCAGCACTCGCCGCTCCGCCGCCCGTGGATGCGGCCTTGCTGCTGGCCGTGGATGCCTCGGCCAGCATCGATAAGGGATTGCTCGATTTCCAGCTGCGCGGCCATGCCGCCGCCTTCCGCCACAAAGCGGTTGAAGGGGCGATTGCCCGTGGCGGCAATGGCATCGCCGTGATGCTGGCGCAGTTCGCGGGGCCGGAGACGCTGACCACCCTGGTCCCCTGGCGCGTTCTGAAAGATGGCAAGGATTGCGAAAGTTTCGCCGACACGATCGATGCCGCGCCGGCCGTGTTCATGGGCGGGTCCACGGCCCTGGGTAGTGCGGTGGTGCAGGCCGTGGCCCTGCTGGATGCTGCGCCCTACAGCACGTCGCGCCGCACCCTGGATATCGTGTCCAACGGGTTCAGCAATGCCGGCATCGATCCGCGCTCGGCCAAGGGCTATGCCGCCGGGGCCAATGTCACGGTGAACGGCCTAGCCATTCTCAATGAATATGATTGGCTGGAGGATTACTTCGCCGCCAACGTCATCGCCGGCCGTGGCGCTTTCGTGCGCACGGCCGGCGATCTGGACAGCTTCGCCAATGTGTTGCTGGGCAAGCTGGTGACGGAGATGGTGTGATCACCTTGTCGGTCTTGCCGTAGGTCAGGTCGAGCGAAGCGAACCCTGACAGGAATGGCTTCAAACCTGCCCTGTCAGGGCTCGGCTGACGCCTCGACCTGACCTACGATCACAGCTTACGCCGCCTGTCCCTCTTCCCCGTTCTTCGTCTTGTACAGCGAATAGACCACACCCGACGCCAGCAGGGCGAAGGTCACCGACAGTGAAATGGCCGGGTCCAGCTTGCCGTAGAACTGGTTCCAGAAGATCTTGCCGCCAATGAACACCAGGACCAGGGCCAGTGCATATTTCAGGTAATGGAAGCGATGTACCATCGCCGCCAGCGCGAAATAGAGCGCGCGCAGGCCCAGGATGGCGAAGATGTTACTGGTATAGATGATGAACGGGTCGGTGGTGATGGCGAAGATGGCGGGCACGCTGTCCACCGCGAAGACGATGTCGGCGAATTCCACCATGATCAACGCCAGGAACAGGGGCGTGGCCCAGCGCAGCACCTTGCCGGTGACCGGGTCCGCCTGCTTCACGAAGAAGGCGTTGCCATGCAGCCCATCCGTCACCCGCATGTGGCGGCGCAGGAAGCGGACCATGAAATTCTCGCCCATCTCCGGTTCCTGGTCGCCCGTGAACAGCATCTTGATGCCGGTCAGGATCAGGAAACCACCGAAGAAATAGAGCAGCCAGTGGAACTGGGTGATCAGGGCGGCACCCACGCCGATCATGATGCCGCGCAGCACGATGACGCCCAGGATACCCCAGAACAGCACCCGGTGCTGATAGAGGCGCGGGATGGCGAAATAGCCGAAGATCAGCGAGATGACGAAGACATTGTCCATGGCCAGCGCCTTTTCGAGCGCGAAGCCGGTGAAATACTGCATGCCGGGCACAGGCCCCAGATACCACCAGACCCAGCCGCCGAACGCCGCCGCGATGGCGATATAGAGGGCGGACAGCACCAGGCTCTCCCGCACCCCGATCTCATGGTCTTTTTTGTTGAGCACGCCCAGGTCGAAGGCGAGCAGGGCGATGACGATGGAAATGAAAACCAGCCAGAGCCAGAGGGCCTTGCCCAGAACCGGCTCAAGCATGATCGATGTCAGCAGCTCCATGGGAGCGCCTCCTCTAAAGATCAGCCGAGTGCTTGCGTCAGCGATGAAGGTTCAATCCGACATCACAGCCGACGCCTCGGCTGCCAGAGGGGCCCGGATGCGGCTGATGTAAGGTGGGCTTTTCGCCGTTCAAGGGGGCGTACGCAGAATTTCCCGCACCTTGGCGATCCGCGCGAAGCGGAAGAAGGCGATGATGGCGGCCAGTTCCAGCCCATACAGCCCGAACACCCAATAGCCCTTCAGGAAGAAATACCGGAACAGGTTGACGGGAAACTCCGTCATCGCCCTGAACGTCCCGTACCGCCGCCCCTTGCCCCGCGCCACGATCTCCTCGGCCTGGGCGGTGGAATAACGGTTCAGCTTGGTGATCAGGTCGCCATGGCTGCGGATGGAATAATGCACGATGATGGGGGCCAGGCTGCCCACGGTACCGCTCTGCATCTCCACCGCATCATGGGTGACGCTGTCGGCGAAGCGGCCATGGCGCCGGTCATAGAGGCGGATGTAATTGTGCCGGGGGGCGAACCGGTGCGGCCGCTGCTGGTGGGGCAGGGTCATCACGGTCTGGATGCGGTATCCCTGGAGCGGTGGCGCGCCGCCCGCGAACAGGGCGCGGATGGCCCCTTCCAGTTCCGGCACCGGCACCTCGTCCGCATCCAGGTTCAACAGCCAGTCATGCCGGCACCGCTCCTCGGCAAAGCGCTTCTGCGGACCATAGCCGGGCCAGTCATTATGGATGACGGTGGCGCCCAGGGAGGGGGCCAGGTCCTGGGTGCCGTCGGTGCTGCCGCTATCCACCACCAGCACCTCATCCGCCCAGCCGGAAACGGCCTGGATGACGGGGCCGATCCGGTCGGCCTCGTTCAGGGCGATGATGAAGACGGAGAGGGGGAGTTTGTCGGGCATGGGGTGAGGTGTAGCATGTTTGTGTTTTGAGAACGGCATAAGCTGGCTAAGTGATGATTTAGAACCCCGTCCTGGCAAAACCGCTGCATTTGCTGGCGCAAAAAGAATGTTGTATAAAAATATGAAATTTCCATTTTATGCAGTCGTTGCTAAAGAAATAGAAATCCCCGGAGGACGCGTGGTCGAAAAATACGCGCTTGGCGATGACTTGCCAAAGGAGAACCCCTGGCGGGATGATCGGCTGAACTACGCTCCGTTTTCCGCAAGGATTGCAAAAGCAATTATCTCCCTCGCAGCGCCAAATGGCTATGTAATCGGACTTCATGGCCAGTGGGGGAGCGGTAAATCCACGGTGATTAATTTTATTCTGGCGCATCTCCGAAAGCATAACGCCGAGCATGAAGATGATCAGATCATAGAGATCGACTTTCGACCGTGGATTGTATCCGAACATCAGGACCTTATAACAGCCTTCTTCAAGATTCTGTCGGAACGTCTTGGCCCAAAGGAAAGCAGATGGCAGCGACTCCGGCGCCATATGTTTAGCTTTATCCATGGAACCACGGACAATTTGGTGGATGCCGCAGCAACCGTAGCTCTAAGCGTTGATCCGACCGGCGCTGTGGCAGGTTTCGGCGCGAATCTGGCCAAGAAATCGGTCAACGCTCTGTTGGGGCGGTTCCTTGAAGACCCATCACTACAGGCAGCATATGAGAGTTTGAAGGATCAGCTTAGCCGAAGTGGTAAGCGCTTCCTCGTGACGATCGATGATATCGACCGTCTCGAGAATGAACACGTTCGTTCGATCATGCAGATGGTGAAAAGCATCGGCCGGTTACCCAATGTGGTCTACTTGCTATCCTATGACCGTCAAATCGTTTGGGATGCGCTGGATCAGGTGAGAGGGCCAGCAGGACCTCGTTTCGCCGAGAAAATCGTCCAACAGGAAATTGAACTACCAAAGCCGTCCCGCAATGCTCTGCTAGCCATCTTGGATGAAGAGATTTCTTTCCTTACCGGCCCAATTCCAAATAGTGCTCGATGGCAGTATCTTATTCGTGATGGTGTACGCAGGTGGATAAGATCACCCCGCGATGTGGTCCGCCTCTCGAATTCGGTGAAATTCTCGTGGCCAGCAATGGAGGGTGAGATCGACCCACAAGATCTATTGGCTATGGAGGGATTACGCTTGTTTGATACCGGTGCATTCTCTTGGGTACGGGATAATCGTGATTTCTTGTTCACTGAGGGGCGCTTCATGATGTCGAGAGACGAAGTGAAGCAAGAGGCTGTAAATGGATTAAAGAAGCAGATACCTGCTGATATTCAGTCTCAAGTGTTGCACATCCTAACTGTCCTTTTTCCACAGGCTGGAAAGTGGTTTGAGGGTCGGGATTTTTTCGGTGGGGAGACGTTTAACGATACTACACGGCGGCGAGGCGTAGGGAGTAAAGCCGGGTATGATACCTATTTCGGCTTTCATCCCTCCTCCGATGCAATCCCCAAAGCAGTCATCACCGATTTAATGTCGAAGTTGGATAATGCTGACGAGATTGAACGTGTAATCCGTAGCTACTTGGGTAGGGTAAATGCCCAAGGCGAGTTAATGATCGCAAAACTTCTCGATGAACTTCGAATTCAGTTTCAAGCCCCCCATCCGGCTAAGCCTAAGCAAGGACTCTTGGATGCACTTTTCAGGGTCGGAGAAGATGTCATCTCGATCGACCATAATGATGGCATGTTTGTATTATCCCCTAGGGCGCAAATAACATTCTTGATCAGAAATATACTCGAACAGTGGGGGGCTCAGGACGCTGGAGATCATATGATCAAAGCATTCCATAAGTCCACGTCAGTGATGTTCATGGCGGAGGAGTTAACCGACCGCGGGCGCGAACTCGGTGTCTTCTCATCAGATTCGAGTGAGCGTCCGACCATAACTATCGAAGTATTCGATGAACTTGGCAGGGTATTTTTCACCAAACTCCAGGAGGCTTTGATTGCGGGTACCCTCGGCAACGCCGCTTACTATTTCAATATTGTCAGGGTGTGGGCGCATATAGCAGGCGCCGATCAACCTAGGCGCTGGCTAACGGAGGGCATGCTAAGCAGCGGTGAGTTTATGGCCAAGGTCGCGCGTGGGTTAGTCACTTACAGCATTGGTACAGCAGTTCGCGAATATACAATGCGGAATCGCCCCGATGCTGACCTCTTTGACTTGGATATATTGCTACAGGCAGGCCGAAAGCATCTCTCATCTGGTGATCTTACAGATGATCAGTATAGAATCTTGAAAGCAGTTGTTGAGGGTTCGGAGAATTTAAAAAGAGGGCGACCGCCGGAGGAAATGGAAGTAGACGAGTGACGTCCGTTGCCTGCAAGCTGTTTTCAAGGCGTCTGTGTAAGCACACGGGTGACCGTATACATATACGAACTATCGTTTTTAGACCCATCTACTCCTTACAACAAAAACCCGGCGGATTTCTCCGCCGGGCCTTTCGCAGCAACCACCGCCGGGTTGCCCCGGCCGCAGGAAACCTTGCTTACTCCGCCGCCGCGGCCGGGCTGGCCAGGTTGCGCAGCACGTACTGCAGGATGCCGCCATTCTTGAAATAGTCGACCTCGTCCAGCGTATCGATACGGCAGAACAGGTTGACCACTTCCTTGGACCCATCGGCGCGGGTGATGGTCAGCTTGCAATCCATGCGCGGCTTCAGGCCGGCTTCCACGCCTTCGATGTCGAAGGTCTCGGTGCCGTCCAGGTTCAGCGTCTTGCGGCTCACGCCGGCCGGGTACTGGAGTGGCAGGATGCCCATGCCGACCAGATTGGACCGGTGGATACGCTCGAAGCTCTCGGCCACGACGGCGCGAACGCCCAGCAGGCGGGTGCCCTTGGCGGCCCAGTCACGCGAGGAGCCCGTGCCATATTCCTGGCCGGCGAACACCACCAGCGGCGTGCCCTCGGCCTGGTACTTCATGGACGCGTTGTAGATCGGCATGACTTCGCCGGTCGGCACATACTTGGTCAGGCCGCCCTCGACGCCGTCCAGCATCTCGTTCTTGATGCGGATATTGGCGAAGGTGCCGCGCATCATGACTTCATGGTTGCCACGGCGGGCGCCGTAGCTGTTGAAGTCGGCGACGGTGACATTGTGCTCCAGCAGGTATTCACCGGCCGGGCTGACCTTCTTGATGTTGCCGGCAGGCGAAATGTGGTCGGTGGTGATGCTGTCGCCCAGGATGGCCAGCGCGCGGGCACCCTTGACGTCCGACACGTCGCCGGGGGTCATGGTGATGCCGTCGAACAGCGGCGGACGCTTCGCGTAGGTCGACTTCTCGTCCCACTTGTAGGTCATGCCTTCCACGGTCTTGATCTTCTGCCACTGCTCCGGCCCCAGGAACACGTCGGCATAGCGGGTGACGAACATCTCGCGCGTCAGGAACTGGGCGATCGTGTCCTCGATCTCCTTGTTCGACGGCCAGATGTCCTTCAGGAACACGTCCTGCCCATCCTTGCCCTTGCCGATCGGGTCCTTGGAGATGTCCAGGTGCAGCGTGCCGGCCAGGGCATAGGCCACGACCAGCGGCGGCGAGGCCAGATAGTTGGCGCGGACCTGCGGGGAGACGCGGCCTTCGAAATTGCGGTTGCCCGAAAGGACCGAGGCGACGGTCAGCTTGGCCTGATCCACGGCGGCAGCGATCGGGTCCGGCAGCGGGCCGGAATTGCCGATGCAGGTGGTGCAGCCATAGCCGACCAGGTTGAAACCCAGCTGGTCCAGGTACGACGACAGGCCGGCGGCGTTCAGATAGTCGGTGACGACCTGGGACCCAGGGGCCAGCGAGGGCTTCACCCACGGCTTGGTCTTCAGGCCCAGCTCAACCGCCTTCTTGGCCACCAGACCGGCGGCGAACAGCACCGACGGGTTGGAGGTGTTGGTGCAGCTGGTGATGGCGGCGATCACGACATGGCCGTGATCCAGCTTGTAATCGGCACCGGCGACGTCGGTCGGCTGGCTGACGGGGCGGCCGGCAACGTCGGTGGCCAGGAACTCACCGAATTCCTTGGTGACGTTGGACAGCAGCACGCGGTCCTGCGGACGCTTCGGGCCGGCCAGCGACGGCTCCACCGAACCCAGGTCCAGGTCCAGCGTGTCGGTGAAGACCGGGTCGGGCGAGGACGCATCGCGCCACATGCCCTGGGCCTTGGCATAGGCCTCGACCAGCGCCACACGGTCGGCGTCGCGGCCGGTGAAATGCAGGAAGCGGATGGTCTCGGCATCGATCGGGAAGATGCCGCAGGTGGCGCCATATTCCGGGGCCATGTTGGCGATCGTCGCGCGGTCGGCGAGCGTCAGGGCGTCCAGGCCGGGGCCGTAGAACTCCACGAACTTGCCGACCACCTTCTTCTTGCGCAGCATCTGGGTGACGGTCAGCACCAGATCGGTGGCCGTCGCACCCTCACGCAGCTTGCCGGTCAGCTTGAAGCCGACGACTTCCGGGATCAGCATGGAGATGGGCTGGCCCAGCATGGCGGCTTCCGCCTCGATGCCGCCCACGCCCCAGCCCAGGACGGCCATGCCGTTGACCATGGTCGTGTGGCTGTCGGTGCCGACCAGCGTGTCCGGATAGGCCACGGTGGCACCGGTCTGGTCGGTATCGGTCCAGATGGTCTGGGCCAGATATTCCAGGTTCACCTGATGGCAGATGCCGGTGCCCGGCGGGACGACGCGGAAATTGTTGAAGGCCTTCTGGCCCCAGCGCAGGAACTCGTAACGCTCACCATTGCGCTGGAATTCCAGGTCCACATTCTCCTCGAACGCCTGCGGGGTGCCGAAGGCGTCGACCATCACCGAATGGTCGATGACCAGATCGACCGGGGTCAGCGGGTTGATCTTGGTCGGGTCGCCACCCAGGGCCACCATGGCCTCGCGCATCGCGGCCAGATCGCAGACGGCGGGCACGCCGGTGAAATCCTGCATCAGCACGCGGGCGGGGCGATAGGCGATCTCGCGGTCCGACCGCTTGTCGACCAGCCACTGGGCGACGGCCTTGACGTCGTCGACGCTCACCGTGCGCCCGTCTTCGAAGCGCAGCAGGTTCTCCAGCAGCACCTTCATCGAGAAGGGCAGGCGCGACACGTCGCCCAGGCCGGCCTTCTCCGCTTCGGGAATGCTGAAATAATCAACGGACTTGCCGCCGACGGAAAGCGTGCGGCGGGTCTTCAGGCTGTCGGTGCCGGTGAACGTGGACATGCGGGGGGTGACTCCTCCAACGGGGTCGCGGGGTAAGCGGCAGGCCGCATCTCGCCCCGGCTCCAGCGTCCGGGACAGCCGTCCTGCCAGGATGGCGTTTCGACGCGTGGTGTAACGCTTTTTGCGGTGCGGGGAAAGGGCAGGAAGGGGGGATCAGACCCCCTTTTCGCACATAATCGATCAAGGTAGGGGCTTGTTGCGAAACGATCTTAACTAGGTCGGCTCGGCCTTAGCGGAGGTTACGGCTCTCTCCGCCCGCTCCTTGATGATGTGCAGCACCGCCTCGTGGAAATCGTCCAGAAAGACCTGTCCCCACCAAGCACAATAATCATTGAAGGGTGTGGCCAAATGGTACCAGGAGGTCAGCGTGACCCGGGTGCCGCCGTCCGGCAGCGCCGACAGCTCGTATTTTCCGCCCAGGATGCGCAGATAATCGGCATCGACGCGGACATGCGCCTCGATATGTCTGGGGATGGAATCGGGTTGGAACCGGAAGTCCCAGGCTAGCAATTCCCCCGGTCGCCAGTCGGTGACGATTTCCTGGAAATGTACGCCCTGCTGCCAACGCAGGTGGCGGACGGCACCGATGCCCGTCCCCTCCATCCGGGCATCAACCGGTCCCGGCAGGCCTATGACACTATGGCTGAAACTGGGGATGCGTTCCCGGTCGGCGATGTCCGTGATCTCCACCGTATGGTCCCAGACCTTGGCGGCGGGAGCCCGGATGTCGATCATGGTGCGCACATGCTCGATCCGGGCCGGATAGTCCGCCTGCCGTTCCACCGGCATGCCGACCAATGGCAGCACCAGCATCAATAGCGGCGCACGCCGTGTTCTGGCGCTTGACTGGAACCATCGCGTCACCGGAATGGCCAATAGCCCCATGAACAGGAAGATGGGGGCCGCCATCAGGATACAGATGATGCCTTCATGGAACACCAGGACGGTGATGGCCAGGACCGCCGCCATCAGCAGCAGGCAATGCTTGACCGCCCGACTGGGGGCGTTCTGTCCTGCCGGGTCTGCGAGGGAGAGATAAAGGGCGCAGATGCAGAACGGAGTGACCACCAATCCTACGATGAAATAGAGGAAGCCGCTTTCCAGATAGACGGCGACATAGAGAAGTACGGCGTAGGCGAGGGCGATCAGGCCTGCCCGGACCATGCCGCCCGGCCGTCCCGTCCCGTCCGGCCCTGCTTTTCCGGCTGACATCCCGTCTCCCCCTTCCTCTTGATGGATGGGAAACATACACCGGGAGGCGGAAAATTTCCCCGTCCGGCCCATCCGAATTGGTGAATGGCCCGCCCAGTGCATCCGATTTGAAATAATATCTCTTTTGCATGGGCGCGATTGACAGGGGCGTTTTTTTCACAGAGATGTCATGCCGTCCGCGCGGGATGCGTTCGTTGCATGGCAGCTACCATGTAGGGGCGAAGGCGCGAGAGAGGGACCCTTATCGATGCTGTCT
>NZ_JBLTYX010000027.1:0-64749 GCF_048066115.1 Niveispirillum sp. KHB5.9
CCCGGCGGCTGGTATTGCGGGTTGGAGGGCACGGCGGTCGAACCGGGCGTCGTCACACGCACCGAGGAGAGCTGTGACTCCATGCCGTGGGTATGGGGCGGGATCTGCGACGTGGTCAGGCTCACCACGGCCTGGCCCAGGGTCGCGGCCACGGCATAGGGACCGCCGGCGGCGGGGGTGGCCGTGTTCGAGTAGCCCATGACTGCCCGGCCGTACAGGTTGGGCGTGGCGAAGGTGGTCTTGGCGTCGCCGCCATACATGGCGCCGACGATGGCGTACAGCGCCTGGTACTGCTGGATGTTGTGCAGCGAGCCGTCGCACGCCAGCCAGCCGGCCGGCACATATGTGTAGGGGAAGGCCCGGATTTCACCAATGAATGCGTCAGCCATTTATGCCTCCCTTGCTCACGTCGCCATCGGATAGGTGCCGTTCAGCGCGATGATGTAGCGCATCACCATCGACGGCATGATGTTGGTGTGCGCCTGTCCGCCGCCGGTCGACTGGATGACCGTCGCCGCCATGGAGGGCGTGTTGTTGGTGGTGTTGTAGGGAGTGTAGAGATTGTAGGCGTCGTCGGGATCGGCCAGGATGTTGCCGATGGGTGACGTGCTGGTGGCCTGGTTCGTCGTCGCCACCTCCGGATGGGTGTGCAGCGGGATTTGCGCCTCGGTCAGGGTCACGGTGGTGACGCCGCCGCTCTGGCCCAGGGTGTAGGAGGAGATCCCGGCGCCGCCATTGGTCCCGTAGCCGATGGGCAGGCGGCCCCGCAGGTCCGGCACCGCGAAGTTCGTCGTGCCGTTCCCGCCATAGCGGGTGCCGAGCAGGGAATACAGGGCCTGGTAGGAGTTGATCGACAGCACGGTCCCGTCGCACTCCTGCCACCCGGCAGGGACGTAGTTGCCGGCGAACAGTCGGATCTCGCCAACGTAAAAATCGCTCATGACATGTCTCCTTGGCCGGGCGGTCAGTTGCGGGCCGGATAAAGCCCGCTGGTGGCGATGCAATAGCTGAGCGCGAGGAACGGCTGCCGGTTCTCATGCCCGCCGCTGCCGCCGGCATTGCCGACGATGGTCGTGTTCAGGGCCGTCATGGGCGCCACCGCGGGGCCGTACATGGCCGGCGGTGCGGTGGGCGGGTTCGGCACCTGCGTCGGAATGGACGTCGCGGCGAAGAAGCTGTTCGTCGGGTTCGCCGCCTGGTTCGTCGTGGGCGCCTGCTGGTTGGCGGCCGCGACCGTATGGGTATGGGCCGGTATCTGGGCGACGGTCAGGGTCACCGTTTCGGCGCCCGCCGTATTGCCGACCTGCGCCGGCATGCCCAGTGCCGTGCCGTTCAGGCCGGCGATGGCCCGGCCATTGAGGTTGGGCAGGTTGAAGGTGGTCTTGCCGTCGCCGCCGAACTGGATCCCGATCAGGGAATACAGCGCCGCGTTCTGCTGGATCTGCAGCGCCTGGCCGTTGCAGAGCGTCCAGCCGTTGGGGACGGTCTGGAATGGGAAGAGACGGATTTCACCGATGAAGAAGTCGGACACGGTTGCCTCCCTATTAGGCATAGCCTGACAATCAACCTTGCGACGAACACGCATGGTCCGCCCCAGGAAGATCGCTAGAAAGAAGTCATATGTCCACCCGGACATGCAAGCGGCATGATTATTTAAGGTTGTTTTTCTTCAAAGCGTCATAATAGAGCATTCGATGTGCCGCCGCCGATCACCCGTTCTTGAACGGCGTATGAACAGCTTGTGCAGACCGATGGCGGTGCCGTGTGACCGGGCCACAACCCCGTCCCCGATTCCGTTCCCCCCGTCCGCCCCATCCGGGGGGTAAGGACGCTGCCCTTGTCAGGGGCGGCGGTCTGCATTATGGTCTCAACCATTGGGAGAGTGGCGGACGCCTGTTTCCCTGCCGCCCCGATGCCCGAGATGACACGTAGCAGGACATGGACATGAACGCCCCCAAGACGGCCGGGACCCTGGATCACGCCGCCGCCGGCCAGGACGAGAAGCGTCTTGCCTGGACCGCACCGGTTCTGGGCGTCTATGACACCGCCCGTCTGACGCTGGGTCCCAGCAACAACAGCGACGATGGCGGCCTGAACACGCATTCCTGACCCGGCACCCCCATGTTCCTGGCGGGAACGGGCCTGGCCGCGCGCCACCTTGCCCACCGCTGCCCGTCGGGGCTGCAAGCCGACACTCTCCATCAGGACGGGGATTGCACCCTTGTCCGCCTGGGTCCCAGCCCCCCCTCCCCCCGGTTGCGGCGGCCCGCCCCCCGCCCCCTGCCGCCCGGTCCCTCCGGGACGGTGACCCTGCTCGGCGGGGCGCTCTACAATCTTCCCGAACTGGCATCCGCCCTGGGGCTGGACCCGTCCCTTTCCCCCGCGCTGCTGGCCGATGCCGTCATCGACCGCTGGGGACCGGAGGGGCTCGCCCGGCTCAACGGCGATTACGCGCTGGCGCGCTGGTCGCCGCATGACCGCTCGCTGCTGCTGGCCGCCTGCCCCATGGGCTGGGACAGCCTCTATCATGCGCGCACGCCGGACGGGATCCTGGTGGCCAGCCGGCCCAGCTGGCTGCTGGCCTTTCCCGAGGTCGATCCCGAGCCCGACACCGACGCGCTGGCCCTGCGGCTGGCCAAGATGGAGAACCGGATCGGCGACCGCACCCCCTGGCGCCATATCAGGCGCCTGCTGCCGGGCCAGTATCTGGAATGGCAGGACGGGTCCATGCGCATCGCCCCCTTCTGGTCCCCCGTGCCGCGCCGCACCCTGCGCCTGCGCCGGGACGCGGAATATGTGGAGGCGGCGCGCGAGCATCTGGACCGCGCCGTCGCGGCCCGCTGCCCCAAGGGGGAGCCCGTCCTGTGCCTGCTGTCGGCGGGGCTGGATTCACCCGGCATCGCCGCCACGGCGGCCCGGTGCCATGACGCGCCCGTCCATACGCTGACGGTCCGCGCCGATCCGACGGTGCCGCTGCTGGAGCCCGACGCCCGGCATTTCAGCGATGAATGGGAACGGCTCCAGCCCTTCCGGGAGCGCTACCCCCTTGTGACCGCGCATGTGGCCGATGCCTGGCAGCCTGATCTGGCCATGGAATTTGCAGGGGGGCCACTGCAAAGCCGCGACTGGCCGTTCAAGCGCCCCTACCAGATATCCTGGCTGGCACTGCCCCTGGAGCGCACGTTGCGTGAGCAGGGCATTTCGGTGGTCCTGTCCGGGGATGCGGGCGATGTCACGCTGAGCCATATGGGTCACGGTGTGGTCGCCGACCAGCTGCGGGCCGGGCGGTGGCTGGCGGCCTGGCGCAATCTCATGCCTTACCGGGACGATTGGACAGGTCGTCCCCGCGCGCTCTGGAGCCAGGGATTGCTGCCCTTGCTGTCGCCCGCCACGCGCCGGCTGGTGCGCCGTCTGCGTGGCCAGCGGGATTACTGGTGGCAGGAATGGAGCAGCATCCGACCGGAGGTGGCGCAGCGGCTTCAGCTGGACGAGCATGACCGGCCCGCGCTGCGCACGGGTTCCCCCGACCTGGACAGGCATATCGAGATCATCGACCGCCACCGTCATAACAACGCCCAGTATGCGCATTACCTGCAGGGCCAGGCCTGGGTGCGCCGCGATCCCTATACCGACCTGGGCCTGGTGGAATTCTGCCTGTCGCTGCCGCGCGAGCAGTTCCGCCGGGACGGGGTCAACCGCCTGCTGGCCCGTCGGGCCCTGGCCGACCGCGTGCCGGACACGATCCTGAATGAACGCCGCATCGGGCTGCAGCATGCCGACTGGTATGGCTGGATGAGCCGCCGGCGCGACTGGATGGCGGCCGAGATCGACCGGATCGAGCGGTCGCCCCTGGCCTGTTCCATCCTGGACACGCGCCATATGCGCGCCATCCTGGACGCCTGGCCCGCCACGGCCGACGAGGCCGGGCGCTTCCCCACCTCCCACCGCCTGCGCAAGGGGCTGGGCGAGGCGCTGCGGGTGGGGCAGTTCATCTTGATGCAGGAAGGCCGCAATGACTGAGGCCGGCCCGCCGCTGATGCCCGTCCGCGCCGTGCCCTCGGCCGGGGGCGGCACCTTCCTGCTGCGCCCCGTGGGGCCGGCGGATTTCCTGTTCGGCCTGCATGGCCGGCCGCCGGCCGACGATCCGGCCGCGGCGCTGCTGCGCACGGCCGCCATCCGCGACCATGTGCCGGCCGGGCCCGTGCTGCCGCCGATCCTGTCGATCTGGCACCTGACGCGCTGCGGTTCCACCCTGGTGGCCCGCATGCTGTCCTGCATCGAGGCGCTGCAGGTGACGGACGAGCCCGGGGCGCTGGTCGATATCTGCGGCGCCTTCTGGGGACTGGTGCCGGCCGCCGACCGGCTGCCGGCGCTGGACGCGACCCTGCGCTCGCTGGGGCAGCGGCTGCGGCCGGGGGCCCGCCACTTGGTGGTGAAGCAGTCGCTGCGCAGCTGGCACGAGCTGGACCTGTTCGCGCGGCTGCATCCGGACATGCACCGGCTGCTGATCATCCGCGACCCGCTGGAAATCCTGGTGTCGAACCTGCGCGGCCCGCCGGGCTGGCTGAAGCTGCGCGACATGGCCTGGTCGCCCCTGCTGTCCGGGGTGGGGCTGGCCGCGCAGCGCGGCCTCAGCGACGCCGAATTCATCGCCCGTTGCCTGGGCCGCGCCTTCACCGCCCTGGCCGACATGGTGGCGCAGGACCCCGCCGCCTGGCTGATCCTGGACTATCCGGAACTGCCGGGCGCCGTCACGACCCGGCTGCTGCCGCGCCTGGGTATCACCCCCAGCCCGGCCGAGGCGGCGGCCATGGCGGCGGTGACGGGCCTGCAGGCCTGGAACCGCAAGGGCCGCCAGCCCTTCAGCGACGACCGCGCCGACAAGCAGGCCGCCGCCACCCCGGAAATGCGGGCGCTGTGCGACCGTTTCCTGCGGGACCCCTGGCGGCGGCTGGCGGCTTACGCCAGTGGCTGAAAATCTTGACCATAGGTCAAGATTTTCAGCCACTGGCATGTTCCCTCAGGCGCCGGCCTGTTTTATGCGCCCTCAGGCGTCGGCCAGGGCCTCCACGGCGTCGGCCAGGGTGGGCAGGTCGGCCAGGTCGTCGCTGCGTTCCAGCCTGAACACGGGCACTGCGCGCGCCAGCGTCACGCCCCATTGCAGGGCGATGCGGCCTTCGTCCAGGCCGCGGCTGAATTCCGGCCGGTAGAGACAGCGCAGCAGCAGGGCCGCCGCCTCGTGCGGGTCCGCCCGTTCCAGGCGCCGTTCCGCGCCCTTCGACAGCACCAGCACCAGCCCCAGCGGCAGCGGCGCGGGCCGGAAGGCGTCGGGCATCGGGATATAGTATTTCTCCAGCCCCGCGCGCACGCGCCGGCCGGGGTCCACCGCGTCACCCGCCAGCGCCGCCGTGCCGTCCCACAGCTTCATGGCCGGATAGCCCGGAAGCACCAGCCCCGTGGCGGGATCAATCACCGCCTGGTCGTCGGTCACCAGCCCATGGCCGCGCCCGACCAGGGTCCGGGCCAGGGTGGATTTGCCGGCCCCGCTGTCGCCGGCCAGGGCCACGGCCACCGGACCGACCGCCACCACGCAGGCATGCATCGGCGGCAGCCCGCGCTGGCACATCAGCCAGCCGAGCGGCGGCCCGCACAGCAGGGCGTGCAGCTCGGCCTCGCTCGTGCCCGCCGGCAGGTCCACCGTGATCTCCCGCCCCTCCCGGATCAGGAAGCGGGCGCCGTTCACGGCCTGGTGCAGGCCCGTGCCGTCGGCATAGACGGACAGACGCCGCGCCTGGCGCAGCGGGGTCTCCACCGGGATCGCCACCGGGGCGAAGCGCAGGACGGCGTCCGCGGGACGGGCCGGGTCGGGTTCCGGCCACAGGAAGGGCAGCGGGCGCGGGCTGGACAGGGTCAGCCCGTAGATCCGGTACCGGCATTCACCGGCCATGTCGCCCCCTCCCCGCCCCGGCCCCACCGGGCCATCCTTGATCCATGACATTTACAGTCCCGACCTGCCTCTGCCATAAACACCCGTCTGTCGCCATGGTGAAAAGCAGGCCGCCTTCATGACCTTCACGCCGGATACGATCTTCACCCGCTCGCCCGATCCGCTGACCACCGAGGTCGATGGCGAGACGGTGATGATGGATGTCGAAAGCGGCAGCTATTTCAACCTGGACAGGATCGGGTCCGCCATCTGGGCGCGGCTGGAGAATCCCGTCCGTTTCGATGATCTGTGCCGGGATCTGCACGCGATCTATGACGCGCCGCTGGACACGATCCGCGCCGATGTCGCGGCCCTGCTGTCGCGGATGCTGTCCCACAAGCTGGTGAGGACGGATACGCCGTGACCGCCGCCCCGCCGCCGGACCTGGACGCTCTCGCCCGGCAGGCGGCCTTCCTGCTTCTCCAGGGCCGGGCCGGGCCGGCCGCCGACCTGTGCGGCCGCATGCGGGACATCGACCCCAATCTGGAGCGGTTCGGGGCCTTCATCGACCTGCTGGCCTGGGCGCGGCCGCGGGACCGGCTCTATCCCCTGGTCCGCGCCCTGGTGGATGCCGGTTTCGCCAATCCCCGCAGCTTCGACCTGCTGGCCGCCGCCGCCATCTGGGCCGGCGACAGCCAAGCCGCCCATGACCTGACCGATCCCGACCGGTTCCTGTCCGTCGCCCCCCTGCACGGGCCCGACGATCCCGACCTGGCACCGCTGGCCGCGGAGCTGGGCAGCGGGCTGGACCGGTACGACCGGCCCGGCGACCGGTCCATCCGCATGGGATGGCGGCGCAACCATCTGGAAACGGCGCAAAGCCCCGTGCTGCGCCGCATGTTCGACCGGCTGTGGCGTGCCGCGCTGGATTATATCGACCGGCTGCCGGACGATCCGGACAACCCGTTCCTGCGCTCCCGCCCCCCCGGCCTGTGCCTGCGGGCCTGGAGCGTGGTGTCGGGTGCGGATACCCACCACCTGTCCCATCTGCACGCCACCAGCTGGATCAATGGCGTCTATTACGTGGCCGTGCCGCCCGTGGTGGCCGATGCGGCGGGCAAGCCCGGCTGGCTGCGCGTCGGCCCGGCCGCCGGCCGCGGGTTCGATGCGGCCAACGGCTGGAAGGAACGCTGGATCTGTCCCGCGCCCGGCCTCGTCGCCCTGATGCCCAGCCATTTCAGCCATGAGACCGTGCCCCTGGGCTGCGACGAACGGCGGATATGCGTGGCCTTCGAACTGCACGCCGCCCCATTGGAGCAGGCCGATCACCGGCTGCCGCCGGCCAGCAGCCGGTAGACCGACGCCCGGCCGATCCCCAGCAGGCGCGCGATGGCGGCGGCCCCCATCCCGTCGGCCTTGAGTCGCCTCACCGCTTCGGCATCGATGCGCGGCTTGCGCCCCTTGTAGACGCCCCTGGCCCTGGCCGCCCGGATCCCCTCCATCTGGCGTTCACGGCGCAGGTTGGTCTCGAATTCCGCGAACACGCCCAGCATGTCCAGGAAGGCCTTGCCGGCGGCGGTGCCGGTATCGATGGGCTGTTCGCTGGCGCGCAGGTCCACGCCCTTGGCCCGCAGTTCGGCCACGATGTCCTGCAGGTCCCGGATCGACCGGGCCAGCCGGTCGATCCGGGTGACCATCAGCGTGTCGCCGGGCCGCAGGAAGTCCAGCAGCAGCGCCAGCTCCGTCCGGCCCCGGCGGCTGGTGCCGCTGGCCTTCTCCGCCCGCACCACCGCACAGCCGGCCCTGGTCAGCGTCTGCACCTGGATCGCCACATCCTGGTCGGTGGTGGAGGCGCGGGCATATCCGTAGAAGGCCATGGGTTTGTCCCGTTAGGGTCTAGACCAAGGCAGGATAGCGTCCCGGAAGTCGAAAACATACCCTTTCGAGACGCCCGCGCCCGTCTCGCGGCCATGTCCCGCCAGGGTATACCCTATCAGGGCGATCGGGGACCCCGCCTTTCCCAGTCCAGCGCGTGGCGCACGATCAGGTCCAGATCGTCGAAGCGGGGGCGCCAGCCCAGCAGGCGGCGCAACCTTGTGCTGTCGGCGATCAGTTCGGCCGGATCGCCGGGCCGCCGCGCGGCCTCTTCCACCGGCAGGGACCGGCCGGTGATCCGGTTCAGGGCGCCGATCACGTCGCGCACCGAATAGCCCCGGCCATAGCCGCAGTTCAGCACCATGCCGCCGCCGCCCCGTTCCAGATGCTCCAAGGCCAGCAGATGGGCGTCGGCCAGGTCGCTGACATGGATATAGTCGCGCAGGCCGGTGCCATCGGGCGTGGGATAGTCGGTCCCGAAAAGGGTCAGCCGGTCGCGCCGGCCCAGCACCACCTCGCACGCCACCTTGATCAGATGCGTGGCACCGGCCGTCGTCTGACCGGCCCGGCCCGCCGGATCGGCCCCCGCCACGTTGAAGTAGCGCAGGCAGACATGATGGAAATCGGGATGCGCGGCCGACAGGTCGGACAGCATCCGCTCCACCATCAGTTTCGACCAGCCATAGGGGCTGAGCGGGGCTGTCGGCGTCTCCTCCGTCACCATCGGGGTGGGCGGATTGCCATAGACGGCCGCTGTGGAGGAAAAGACGAAGCGCCGCACCCCGGCCGCCAGGCTGGCCCCGATCAGGGCGTGACTGGCCAGGGTGTTGTTCCGGTAATATTTCAACGGGTCGCCGACGGATTCCGGCACGATGACCGAGCCGGCGAAATGCATCACGGTCCCCACCGCCTGCGCGCGCAGGACCCTGTCGACCAGGCCCGCGTCGCCCGCGTCGCCCACGACCAGCGGCACGTCCGCCGGCACGCTGGCGCGGCTGCCCGTGGACAGGTCATCCAGCACCACCACCGGGCGCCCGGCCGCGCGCAGGGCCAGGACGACGTGACTGCCGATATAGCCGGCCCCACCGGTCACCAGAACCGTCTCCATCATCATCCCCGATCATCCGCTGGTCTGTGCCGTTCCTGATATCATGATAGCTCCATGATATCAGTCAGGTGGCGGGATTGCATCGCCCAGGGCGGCGCGGATGGCGTCCAGCGTGGCCCGGACGGGGCGGTCGATACCCAGCCCATCCGCCGTCCGCCGTGCCCCGGCCCGCAGCCGCGTCCGCAGGTCCGCATCCGTCAGCAGCCGGTCCAGGGCCGCCGTCAGGCTGCCCGCCACCCCCGCCTCGGCCAGCAGGGCGTTGATGCCATCCGCCAGATAGGCGAATTCCGGCCCATGCCCGTCCGTGTCCCGGCAGGAGACGACCGGCACGTCATGGGCGAAGGCATGGGCCGTGATCAGGCCGATCGATCCCGGCACCACCACAGCCGTGGCCAGGGCGAACAGGGGGAGCAGGGCCGCCTCGTCGAAGATGGCGCCGGTGAAGCGGATGCCCGGATCGTCCCCGGCCGCGGCCTTGAGACGGGCCATGTCCACCCCGTCCCCCACGATCAGCAGACGGCAGGGCCGCCCGGCCCGCCGCAGGTCGCGCACCGCGTCGATGACCATGTCGACCCGTTTGGACGGGTAGAGCCTGCCGATGAACAGGAAGACCGGGTCGTCCCCCAGCCCCTGTTCCTGCCGCGCCGCCCGCACCGCCGTCGCGGACAGGCCGGCGCGCATGGCCCGGATATGGTCGATATCGACGCTGTTGCCGGTGATGAAGAGGCGGGCCGGGTCGATGCCGATGGCCCGGCAGGCGGCCGCCCCCTGTTCACCATAGGGCAGAAGCGCATCCGCCCCCCGTGCCAGGGCGCGGCGCATCAGGCCGCGCAAGCCGTCACCGGCGGGTGTCAGGACAAAATGGCCGGTCAGGATGAAGCGGGGACGCCCCGTCAGCCGCCGCAGCAGCCATACGGCCCAGATGCCGGCATCATGGGCATGGAAACCGGCGACGATGGCATCCGGCCCCGAGAGGAGGGCCGGCAGGGTGCCGGCCGTGCAGGCGATCCGCCCGCGCCCGCCGGGCCAGAAAAGGTTGCGGGTCCGCACCTCGGCCACGGGCAGCGGGTCATTGACGGCGGTTGCCGTGTAGCCCGGCATCCCGGCCCCGTGGAAGGCCGTGAACAGGGGATCGGCGGAACGGGCCAGACCGCGCAGGACCGGGAGGCGATAGGCGGGGACAATGCCTTCCAGCAGGGCGATCCGGCGGGGCCGGGGGCCGGGGGCCGGCCGCAGCGCCGCCACGATCCCGCGCAGATAGGGCAGGGCGAACCAGAGCGGCCAGAGCAGGCCGCCATGCCGGCGGGCGAAGAGCGACCAGGCCCGTGGCGGGTAGCCGCGGGGCCCCCACAGTTCCCGCAGCCTGTCGGCCAGAAGCCGTCGCCCGTCGCGCCAGGGCAGGACGCGCCGGCCGCGCGCGCAGGTCCCCAGCGTGCCCGGCGCCAGCATGACGGGGATATCCGCCCTGCGGGCCCGCAGGGCATAGTCGGTATCGCCCATGCCCTGCACCCCGATGAAGGCAGGGTCCATGCCGCCCAGCCGCCGCGCGGCGTCGCGCGGGACCAGCACGATATTGCCGTTCATCGCCTCGCAGGGGACCGGCCGGTCCGTGGGCGTCACGGGGATGAAGCGGAACGGGTGGAGGCCCCCCCGCACCCCGCCGCCATAGCTGGCCGTGCCGTCCCCCGGCTCACGCGTGCCGCCGACCACGACCGCGCCCTTGCCGGTCCGCGCCCGCAGATCATCATGCGCCGCGACCAGCCGGGCCAGCGCATCGGCATCCAGCACCACGTCATCATTGAGCCAGAGATGGAAGTCGCTGTCCCCGTCGATCGCCGACAGGCCCAGCGCCATGGCCCCGCCCCACCAGAGGGTGCCGTCGCCCGTCAGCACCCGTACATCCGGGAAGGCCCGTGCCACGGCCGCCGCGGTGCCGTCCCGGCTGCCATCATCGACCAGGATCACCCCGATCCCGGCGATATCCCGCGCCCTGGCGGCCGGCAGGCAGGCCGCCAGCGTCTCCAGGCAGGCCAGGGTCTTCTCCCGGCGGTCATGGCAGGCCAGGACGGCGGTGATCCGCCGGGTCATGCCCTCCCTCCCGGCCGCGGCCGGACCATGGCGGCCAGCATGCCGACCAGCAGGCCCTGCTCGGAGCTCAGGGTATAGGGGATGTTGTAGACGGCGATGGTGGCCAGCAGCGCCAGCGCGCCCGCCCGGTCCAGACGGCCGGCGCCCTGGATGCCGCCCCGGACCATCCGCACGCCCGTTTCCAGCATGGCCAGGCACCAGAGGCCCAGCCCCAGCAGGCCGGCATTCAGGAAAATCTCCAGATAGAAATTATGGGGCGAATATTCCACCAGCGCCCAGCCCATCTGCCGGGCATAGCCCACGCCGAAACCCGCCCCCATGACGATGGTGGCGATCCCGTCGGAAAAGGCCCGGGATACCAGGATCTGCCAGCCCTCAACCCGCCAGTTGTAGCTGCTGTCCTCCGTGAACGGCTCCGATATGGCCGCCTTCATCGATGCCGCCAGGGACGTGTCGCCGAGGCCCGTCTGGAACGTCCAGAGCGCCAGCGTCAGCAGAACCCCGATCATCAGCGGCACGCCGAGGCGCGCCGTCGCACGGGGCTGCATGAGGAAGAGGGTGAGGATGCCCACGAAGGCCGCGACCCAGACCGTCCGGTGGTAGAGCAGGGCCATGACCACCAGGAGGAGGATCGGCAGCAGGCGCGGCGGCCCGCCCTGTCCCGGCCGCGACCAGGCGGCCAGCCCGATCAGCCCGGCCTGGGCCAGGATGAACGCGGCGGAGGCGGGCAGGACCCGCTGATTGTCGAAGGCGTTGATGACAAGCTGGTTTGCGACCCAGGGCAAGGAGAACAGGTTGAACCAGCCGGAAAGGGTGATCAGGGCCAGAATGACCGCCGCCAGGACCCACATTCCCATCAGGCGGTTGATGTCGTTCTCTTCCCAGGGAAAGCTCAGCATGTAGATGATGGCGGCCGAGACATAGAAGAACCGGCGGTAGGAGATGGTCGCCGCCTGGAAGCCGAAGGACTGGATGCCATGGGCGAAGGCGACCAGCAGGCTCAGGAAGACCAGCAGCCAGAGCATCTCCACGATGTCCACCCGGCCGCGCCCCAGCAGACGCAACCCCGCCGCCGTGACCGCGCAGGCGGACAGGAAATCCATCGGGGACACGGTGTAGTTCAGCAGGCGGATGCCCATGTCCAGGCCGAACTGCTGTTCGATGATGGCGAACACGAGATAGGCGCCCGCCATCTCCCATCGCCGCATGGCGAACAGAAGCACGCATCCGACAAGCAGGAGCACGCTCACGGTACCGATCAGCGCGGACGGTACCGCGTTCAGGACATCCGTATCCATGCCGTCACTTCCCCTGGCGCAGGGCGATGCGCCGTTCGATGTCGGCGACGATGTCGGGCCGGTCGGCAAGGGCCAGGCGCACGATGTCGCGCGCCCCGTCACGCTCGGTCAGTTCGGAGACCGTGCCCGGTCCCCATGACCAGAAGACCGCCAGCTGGCGTCCCATGGCGGCCCGGCCCGCCGCGTCCATGTGGGGCCAGAGGCTGAAACCGAGGCCGAGCCGGTATTCCATCATCTGCGGATCGAAGGTGCCGGTCAGCACGGCCATCCGCCAGGCACGGGCGGCCGCCTCCAGGCACCCCTCCCGGGACGCGGCATAGCTCAGCCGGAACCAGGTCAGCGGCTCGGCGGGCGCCAGGGCCAGACTGTGCGCGAAGGCCTGGCGGGCGGCGGGCAGAAGGGTCCCGCCCCCTTCCCGCCCTTCCAGGGCCAGGCGCAGCCAGATCGTCCCGGCCTCCGCGAAGGCGGGCGCCAGCAGGGCGGGCCCCGCCATGTCCGTCAGCCGCCCGGCCATGGCCGGCGTCAGGTCCGGTCCCGGCGCCGTGGACAGCAATCCCTCCCGCGCGGCCCACACGGTTCCTTCCCCGGCCAGCCGGGGCAGGGCCAGCAGCGTCAGGGCCGCCCCGATCCCGACCGACAGCAGGGCCGCCGTGGAGTGCTGGCGGACCCGCCGGCCGCCGCGCCGGTCATTCCGTGTAATAGCTGTGGTAGCGGCCATAATAATACCCGATGTCACGGTGGCCGTAACTCGCATGCCGCTGGACATTGACGCGCGTCAGCAGGATGCCCGAAAGCTGGACCTGATGGTCCTGGAGCGACCGCAGCGCCGCCTGCACGCTTTCCCGCGGCGTGGCATCCCATCGGACACAGAACAAGGTGGCATCCGCCAGACGGGCCAGCATCTGGATATCGGCCACGGACAGGGCGGGCGGACTGTCGATGATGATGATGTCGTAATTCTTCCGCAGCGTCTCGACCAGGGCCCGCAGCTCGTCGGAGACGCGCAGCAGATCGATGACGCGGCGGTTGGAGGGGATGCCGGGCAGCACATCCAGGCCGGAGATCGGATCGCGCATCACCGCGTCGGCCAGCGTGATCTCCCCCGTCAGGACCTTGGCGATGGTCTTTTCCGGCTGGATGCCCATCTTCGAGGCGATCGAGGCGCGGCGCAGATCGGCGTCGATCAGGATGGTCTTCAGCCCCAGCCCGGAGGCCGTGCGCGCCATCGACAGGGCCGTCAGGCTCTTGCCCTCCTCCGGCACCGACGAGGTGATGACCAGCACCTGCGGATCGGGCGCGTTGGCCGCGTGCTTGGCCGCGAACCAGGCGATGCGGTACGCCTCGGCATAGGAGGATTCCGGCTTGTCCACCACATAGGATTCAACCCGGACATCCGCGCCCGCGTTGCGGATCTCGGGGATCAGCCCCAGGGCCGGGACCCCGGTATATTGTTCCACCTGCAGGCCGGAGCGGAACGTGTTGTCGAACTGTTCGATGATCATGGCCAGGGCCACGGCCAGGATCAGCCCGACAATGGCGGCCCCCAGCACCATCGCCCCCTTGCGCGGATAGGAGGGCACTTTCGGCGGGGTGGACAGGGAGATGATGCGGCTGTCGGCCTGCTGGATACGCTCCTGCTCGCCGGTTTCCTTGAAGCGCGTCAGGAAGGTTTCATAGATGGCGCGGTTGGCCTGCGCCTCCCGCTCCAGTTCCCGCAGGCGGACTTCGGCGGTGTTCTGCGAGAAGGCATTGGTCTCCAGCGCCCGGATCTGGCCCGACAGCCCCGCCTCCCGGTCGCGCAGCACGGCGACGTCGCTGCGCAGGCCCGAGGCCAGCTTGTTGATTTCCGTGTTGATGCGGGCGGTGATTTCCTCAAGCTCCGCCTTCACCTTGACCATCTGCGGGTGACGGTCGCCATAGCGGGACGCCATTTCCGACGCCTCGCGCGCCAGGGTCGCCTCCTGCTCCTTCAGCTTCAGCACCAGGGGGCTGTCCAGCAGCTCGTCGGCGCGCAGCGCGCCGGCTGCGCCGCTGGCCCGCATCTGTTCCACCCGGGCCAGACGGGCTTCCTGTTCCACCCGGCGCGCCTGCAGGGCGATCAGCTGCGTCGTCAGTTCGCCCAGCTTCTGCTGGTTGGCAGGCTGGCCGCGGCTTTCCTGGATATTATGTTCGGCGCGATAGGCGTTCACCGCCCGCTCGGACTCCCCCACCGTCTGGCGCAGGGACGCCAGCCGGTCGTTCAGCCAGGAGGTGGCATAGCGGATCGCCTCGAATTTCGCTTCGAGCTGTTCGGCGATATAGGCCTCGGCGAAGGCATTGGCCAGCCGGGACGCGGTGTGGGGCGATGTCGACTGGTAGGAGAGCTGGATGACCATCGATTGCGGGACCACGGATACCGACAGGCCGCCATGGACCCGGCTGACCACGTTCTCCCGCTCGTCCGCCGGGGTCGGCGGGGTGTCCTGGCCGCCCCCGCCGAAGAGGGAGCGGACCGTGTTCTTCACGACCTCGACCAGGGCGCCGATCCGGCTTTCCTGCTGGGGGCGCAGGCGCGGGTTGAATTCCGGGTCCTTGTAGAGATCCAGCGTATCCGACACCCGCTGGGCCAGGGCGCGGGAGCGGATGACCTCCACCTCGCTTGTCACCGTCACCAGCTGCGGCGACAATTGCGACAGCACCTCCTTGATATCGACGATGCGCGTGCGCCGGCTGTCGATCATCACCTGCGTCGTCGCCGTATAGACCGGTTCGATGCGCGAGACGAACAGCCAGCTTCCCACGACCGACAGCGCCAGGATCGCCGCGATCATCCAGCGCCGGCGCCACAGCATGGACAAGGTGCGGCGAATATCGATCTCCGAAACAAGGCCGACATGCCTCGTTCCGGTACCGGATGCGATTTCGCTCTTAGCGGGGACGGTCATGAACACATTTCCATGTTTCCTGGCCACCCGGTGGCAGGAGCCGAGATATTGCGCGATGCGCGACACCATGCGGAGGAACCGGGGACAAGGTCAAGCCGGAACGGTTGCAGTCGCCGCGGCCCGGCCAACGTGGCGTTTCAGCCCCCATCCATCATCAGGCTTTGACCTGTCCTCAACTTATGGCAGCTTGCCGCGAACCCGCGCCACCCGCGCGCAATCCGGCGGCGGCCCCAAGATCAACCCAGTGATCGGCAGACATTCCGTTATCCTATCCTGTGAAGTCGCCATGCCTGATCTTGACCGATGTGTGACCCTGCTTGTCGCGGCCGGCATTCCTTCCGGCATCGAAAAGGCCGATCTGATCGATCCTGCCAAGGTCGCCATCCGGCTGGCCGGCGGCAGGGGCTTTGTGAAACTGGCGATGCATCCCCATGCCAACGCCCTGATGCACCGCGAGGTCGCCGCCTATGCCGGGCCGCCGCCCTGTGCCCCGTTCCGCCGGCCCGGCCTTCTGGGCAGCCATGATCATGGCGACTGGGGGGCGATCTGGCTGACCTTCGAGCCGGGGCGGGTGCTGACCCGCTGGAATGCCCTGTCGCCCCGTCCCGGCCCCTATGAGGGGGCACCGTCAGGCCTGCGGCCGGTGCGCGCGATCCTGCATGATCCCCTGCCGCCCCGGTTCGAGAAGCACCGGTTGCGGCTGCTCGACCGTTTCGCCGATGAGCCGGTCCGCTGTGGCCCCATCCATGGCGACTTCGTCTATTGGAACGTGCTGGACGGTCCCGCCGGGCCGATGCTGCTGGATTACGAGTATTTCGAGCCGCAGGCGCCCAGCAGCCAGGACCGCCTGCAATGGACGCTTCTGCCGCTTCTGCGGCGGGCCGCCCTGTGGGGAACGGTGCCGTCGGTCCTGGCGGGAACGGCGGTGGTGCCGCTGGCCACGCTGCTGCTGCCGCGGGGAACCGCCCGTCCGGCGCTGGAACTGGCGCTGTTCCTGCTGCGCTATGCCACCCGCCTGGAGGAGCAGCAGGCGGAGCCGGACATCGCCGATCTCTACGCCCGCCCCACGCGCCGTATCCAGCAGCGGCTGCTGGCCCTGATCGACGGAATTCTGGGGAGGGTCGTTCCATGATCGGTTCGCTTGTCCCGGCCTATCGCCGCCTGCAGAACATCGTGCTGCCGGAACGCGCCCTGGTCCGGTCCTTCATCCACCGTCATCTGGCCGACGGCGGGGAACCGTCCGTCCGGCTGGGCTTCGATCTGGGGGCCGGCACCGCCCCCTTCGCCCGGCATCTGGAACAGGTCTGGCCCGGCCTGCGCATGGTGGCGGTCGATGCCGTCGCCGATGACCGGGCCGAACTGGTCGCCGATGCCTGTTTCCTGCCCCTGGCCGACGGGGTGGCCGACCTGGTCACCGCCTTCCACCTGTTGCAGCATGTGCCGGACACGGGCCGCGCCCTGGCCGAGGCGCACCGGGTGCTGAAGCCGGGCGGGATGCTGCTGGTCTCCTTTCCCTTCCTGTGCGGGGCGGGCCGCAGCCGCGACCTCTGGCGCTGGACGGTGGCGGGCATGGCGATGGACCTGCGCAATGCCGGCTTCACGCCGGTGGCCGCCGAATGCCGGGGCGGGCCGTTCCTGCTGGTCACCTCGCTTCTGGCCGACCTGCCCGGCCGCCTGCTGGTCGCGCACCGGCGCGGCTGGCGATCCGGCCGGGGGGCCGGGGATGCGGCCCTGCTGGCGCTGGCCTTCGGCCTGTCCCTGCCCTTCCAGCTTCTGGGCTTCGCGGCGGCGGCCCTCGACCGGCTGGTCTCACGCGAACCCGCCCTTTATGTCGGGGCCACGATCCTGGCCCGGAGGGACGGCGATGCCTGATCGCGTGCCGTTGCGCCTCACCACCTCCTGGGACGATGGCCACCCCCTGGACCGCCGTGTCGCCGACGAACTGGCCCGGCGCGGCCTGCCCGGCACCTTTTACGTGCCCCGCCACAATGTGGAGGGGCGGCCCGTGATGGCCGCCGCCGATATCCGCGCCCTGGCCGCCGAGGGGTTCGAACTGGCCGCCCATACCAGCGACCATGTCCGGCTGCCCGGCCTGTCCCGTGAACAGGCGCGACGCCAGATCGAGGAGGGGCGGCACTGGCTGGAGGATGTGCTGGGCGCGCCGGTGCGCGGCTTCGCCTATCCGGGCGGGCATCCCGGCCGCTGGGGCCGGGCCCTGGCGCGCGAGGCGGGTTTCACCTATGCCCGCACCACCCGCATGCTGTGCCTGGAGCCGGGTCCCGACCCGTTCGCCATGGGCACGACGGCCCAGATCTTCCATCACGGCCTGCCGGCCCTGCTGCGCAACTGGCTGCGCCATGGCGGCGGCGGCGGCCGTCTGGGCGTGCTGTCCGATCTGCGATCGGGCGCGGGGCTGCCGGCGGCCATGGCGGTGCTGTTCGCCCGCGCCCGCCGGCAGGGCGGCGTGCTGCATCTCTGGTCCCATTCCTGGGAGATCGAGCAGCGGGACCTGTGGGCGGCGTTCGATGATATCATGGCCATGGCCGCCGATTTGGTGCCGGCCGATGGCCGCCTGACCAATGAAGGGGTTTCCCGATGATCCGGTTCCTGGCCAAGGTAGCGGTCCAGCGCCTGCTGGGGGCGGTCCCCTTCGGCCCCGCCTTCTATCAGCGCCAGCAGACCCGGCGGATCCTGTCCCCCTCCGATGTGCTGATCAATATCGACAGCAAGCATGCGGAGGCCCTGTCGCATCTGCGCCTGATGCGGGAAGCCGCGGGCGTGGCCCCGTCGGATGTGGCGGCGCATCTGGAGATCGGCAGCGGCTGGCTGCCCGTGATCCCCCTGACCTTCCGCCGCCATGGCATGGGCCGCCAGATCCTGACCGATGTCACCGCCCTGCTGTGCCGGGACAAGGTGCCGGACGTGGCCCGCCGCCTGACCGGGATCGACGGGGCGGCCCCCCATCCCCATATCGGGGGCGACGGGACCGTCGATGATCTGCTGGCCGCCGAGGACATGGTCTATCACGCGCCGGCCCACGCGCCCTTTCCCGTGCCGTCGGGTTCCGTCGATCTGGTGACCTGCACCCAGGTCCTGATCTATCCCCCGCCACCCGTGGTGCGGGCCATGCATGAGGAGGCGGCGCGCTGTCTGCGGCCGGGCGGGCTTTATCTGGCGACCATCCAGCTCGATGATCTTTACGCGATTGCCGATCCGCGCCTGTCGCGCTTCAATTTCCTGCGCTATTCCAGCGCCGCCTGGAAGCGCTGGTTCGATAACCGTTTCACCCCCCTGAACCGGTTGCGCCCGTCCCAGCATGCGCGCCTGCTGGACGGCCTGCCCTTCGAGCGGCTGGTCTGGCGGGTGGATGGCGGCGGCCCGGCGGAACTGGCGGAACTGGCCCGTATCCGGCCCCATGGCGAATTCGCCCATCTGCCGCCGGAGGACCTGGCCGCCACCAACCTGACCTTCCTGCTGCGGCGGGTCTAGGCATGCGCATCCTGCTCTCCGCCTATTCCTGCAATCCCGACCGGGGGTCCGAGCCGGGGGTGGGCTGGGGCTGGGCCACCGCCCTGGCCGATGCCGGCCATGAGGTCGATATCCTGACCCAGGCCGGCAACCGGGCCGCGATCGAGGCGGAACTGGCGCTGCGGCCCCGGCCGCGGCTGCGCTTCCACTGGCATCAGCTGCCGCCGGCGGTCCACCGCCTGAAAAAATCATGGGGCGGTCTGAGTGTACGGCTGCATTACATCGCCTGGCAGGTCAGCGCCGTGCCGGTGCTGCGGCGCATCGCGGCCGAGCGGGGCAGCGACCTGGGCCATCACGTGACCTTTGCCCAATACTGGTCCTTCTGCGGCCTGTCCAAGGCCGGCCTGCCCTTCATCTGGGGTCCGGTGGGCGGGGGGGAGCGCACCCCTGCCGCCTTCTGGCCGGATCTGGGCGTGCGGGCCTGCCTCTACGAGGCGGTGCGCGCCCTGCCGGGCCGGGGCGGCTTCATGCGGTCCACGGCGCGCGGCTGCCGTCTGGCAGTCGCCTCCACCCCGGAGACGGCGGCCTGCCTGAAGGCCCTGGGGGCGGCGCATCCCCTGACCGTGTCGCAGGTGGCCCTGAAGCCCGCCGATCTGGATCACCTGGCGCGGATGGCGCCGGTTCCCCCGGCGGGGGGGCCCTTCCGCTTCATCATCCTGGGCGATCTTCTGGCGCACAAGGGTGTGCATCTGGCCCTGTCGGCCCTGGCCCGCCTCCAGGCCGACTGGCGGCTGGCCGTGATCGGGGACGGTCCCTGCCGGCGGCGGCTGGAAGACCAGGCCCGCCGCCTGGGCATCGCCGGCCGGGTCCGTTTCCATGGCGCCCTGCCGCGCGCCCAGGCCTGGGCGCAGCTGGGCGAGGCCCATGCCCTGCTGTTCCCGGCCCTGCATGACAGCGGCGGCATGGCGGCGGCCGAGGCGATGGCCGCCGGATTGCCGGTGATCTGTCTGGCCCTGGGCGGGCCGCCGGGGCTGGTGGTGGAAGGGACGGGCTTCGCCATGCCCGCCCCCGATCCCGCCACGGCCATCGCCGGACTGGCGCAGGCGGCACAGCGGCTGATCGACGAGCCGGACCTTTGGGCCCGGCTGTCGGACGGGGCGCGGACCCATGCGCATCGGACCTTCACCTGGCCGGCCCGCGTGGCGGCGATCTATGGTGCCCTGGAGACCGCGTCATGACCCATGCCATCCTGGTCTATCACCGGATCGTTGAGGGCGCTGCCGAGCGGTTCCATGACGTGGCCGTGGCGACCTTCGAGCGGCAGCTCGACCAGCTTCTGGCCCTGGGCGCCCGGATGGAGGCGGCGGGCGGGCCGCTGCGCCTGGGCGACGGGCGGGGCCTGTTCATCACCTTCGACGATGCCACGGCCGACCATGCCCTGGCCGGCGCCCTGCTGGAACGGCGCGGCCTGCGTGGTGTGTTCCTGGTGCCCGCCGGCCGCCTGGGGGAACCGGGGCGGCTGACGGCCGCGCAGGTGACCGAACTGGCGGCGGCCGGCCACATCATCGGCGCCCATGGCCTGACCCATGGGCGGTTTGACCGCATGGAGCCGGCCGAGCTGGATCATGAACTGTCCCGGTCCCGGTCGATCCTGGCCGGCCTGGCGGGGCGGGAGATCGACTGGCTGGCGCCGCCGGGTGGCCTTTGTCCGCCCGGTCTGGCCGACCGTGCGGCGGCGCACGGATACCGGATCGTCCGCACCATGCGCTGGGGCCTGGCCGACGATGACCTGTCGGGCCTGCTGCCCGGCCTGCCCGTCACCAGCCGCACCACGCCCGAGGCCTTTTCCCGGCTGCTGGCGGGCAAGGGCATGATCCGGCTGGCGCGCATCAAGGAACTGGTGAAATCCGTCATGGGAGAGGCCCTGTGGGATGCGCTGCGCGAACGGTGGCGGCGATGACCCGCACCGACCTGCTGGCCGGACTGCTGCGCGCGGCCGAGGCCAGGAGCTGGCCGCTGGCCCGCCTGGACGGAGCCGCCGCCGACGCCCCGCTGACCGGAAGGGATGCCGATCTGCTGGCCGCCTGGCACCCCTGGGCGCAATGGCGCGAACTGGTCCTGGAGGTGGCGACGCCGCTGGGCTGGCAGCTGGTCATGTCGGTACCGAAAGGAAGCTGCCTGCTGTTGTTCCTGGCTCGTAACGATGCTGGGGAGTTCCTGCAGGTCGATCTGCACCGGGCCTTGAGCGCGCGCGGCATTCCCTTCGCCGATCCGGCCCGCCTGTTCGCGGCATCCCGGGTCGAGGAGGGTGCGCGCCGCCTGGACGGGCAGGATGCGCGCAGCGTGCGGGCCCTGGAATACAGGCTGTCGCATGGCCGGTCGCGGTCGGCCGATGCCCATGTGACGCCCGCCCATCAGCGGACCGCCTTCGGCATTCTGCCCCCGGGCCGTCTCTCCGCCCTGGCCATGGCCCTGCTGTGCCGGCCGGCCCTGGTGCTGCGGCTGGTCGCGGCGAAACTGGCCGACCGGTGGGCGCGCCGGCGGCGACCGCCGGGGGTGCTCTGGGCGCTCAGCGGTCCCGACGGTGCCGGCAAGACATCGCTGCTGGACAGTCTGGAATGGACCATCCCGCGGCAGCTGGCCAGCGGTGTCCGCATCCTGCATACGCGGCCCTTCCTCTGGCCGCGCCGGTCGCAGGCCCTGGCGCCGGTCGCGGGCACGGCGGCGGAACGGCCGCATGGAAAGATCCGGTCCTGGCTGCGCTGGGGCCTGGCCTGGCTGGATTTCCGCCTGGGCCACTGGCTGCATGTCCGCCCGCATCTGGTGGCGGGCCGGCTGGTGCTGTTCGACCGCTACGGCTTCGATTACATCGTGGCCCCCCGGCGGCGCGGCATCGACCTGGGGGACGCGGCCGTCCGGCGGCTGGCCGCCGCCGCCGCCCCGCCGCTGGGGGCCCTGTTCCTGGTTGCCGACCCGGCGGAACTGGTGCGCCGCAAGGGCGAGGCGACCCCGGCGGAGGCGGAGCGGCAGGTGGCGGCCTATCGTGCCCTGGCCGCGACCACCGCCAACGCCCTGCTGATCGATACGGGGGAGCAGGTGCCGGCGGCGGTGACGCGGGCCGCCCTGGTCCATATGGTGGAGGTCATGGCCGACCATGCGCGTTCTGATCATCCATGAACGGTATCGCCATCGCGGCGGCGAGGATGTCGCGGTCGATGCCGAACTGGCCCTGCTGCGCCGGGGCGGCGTCGAGGTCGATCTGCTGCTGGAGGACAACCAGCGGGTCCAGGGCGGGCTGGGCGTGGCCCGCCACCTGATCTGGTCATCAGAGGGCCATGCCGCCGCCACGGGGGCGATCCGCCGCTTCCGGCCCGACATCGTGCATGTCCACAACACCTTTCCGCTGCTCTCCCCCTCGGTGCATGACGCGGCCCGGGCGCTGGGTGTGCCCACCGTCCAGACGCTGCATAATTTCCGCCTGCTCTGCGCCAATGCCCTGCTGCTGCGCGACGGGAAATCCTGCGAGGATTGCCTGGGCCGCCGCGTGCCCTGGCCGGGGGTGGTCCATGCCTGCTACCGCGACAGTGTCGTGGCCAGCACGGCCATGGCGGCGCTGATCGGCGCGCACAACCTGCTGGGCACCTGGCGGCGCAAGGTCGACCGGTTCATCGCCCTGTCCCCCTCCTCGGCCCGGACCCTGGTGGCCGGCGGCCTGCCCGCCGACCGTATCGTCATCAGCCCGCCCGTGGTGCCCGATCCGGGCCCGGAGCCGGCTGGCAATGACGACCGGGCTGGTGTGCTGTTCGTGGGCCGCCTGTCCCCGGAAAAGGGGCTGGCCACCGTGCTGGAGGCCTGGCGGCATCTGCGGGTGCCGCTGGACGTGATCGGCGACAGCCCGGCCGAGGGCGGTCCTTCGCTGGATATTCCGCCGGGCGTGCGTTTCCTGGGCCGGCAGTCGCCGGCGGACGTGTCCCGGGCCATGGCGCGGGCCGCCCTGCTGGTCTTTCCCACCCTGTGCCGCGAGAATTTCCCGCTGGTGGTGGCCGAGGCCCTGGCGCACGGTCTGCCGGTGCTGGCGTCATCCGGCGGGGCGGTGGAAAGCATGATCGAGGAAGGCGTGACCGGTCACCTCATCCCACCCCATGAACCGGCGGTCTGGTCACGCAAGATCGCGGAACTGACGGGTGATCCGGCCCTGTTGCGCCGGATGGGCCGGGCGGGGCGCGCCGCCTATGAAAGCCGCTATGCCCCCGCCCATATCCTGGCCGGGCGGCTTGCCCTCTATCGTCAGGTGCTGGACGGGCGGGCGGTGTAGATCGCGTGCAGGATCGACCAGGCGGTGGCGGCCCCGTGCCGGCGCTGCGTGGCGGCGGCGGCCAGGGCGGCCCGTGCCTGCCGTTCCGCGGCCGGGATGGCGATCAGTTCCGCCAGCCCGCCGGCGATGGAACCGGCATCCGGGCCCGTCCAGCGCGCCACGGGCGCCAGGTCGCGCATGTCGCGCAGCCCGTCCGTTTCGGTGAACAGGGCCGGCAGGCCGCAGGCCAGCGCTTCCAGGGCCGCGATGCCCAGCCCTTCGCGCAAGGACGGCATGGCGAAGATGTCGCCCGCCCGCAGCAGGCCCCGCACATCATCGACAGGCCCCAGGAAACGCACCCGGTCCGTGACGCCCAGGGCGGCGGCGGCGGCCTTCTCCTCCCTCTCCAGCGGGCCGGAGCCGGCATGCAGCAGCAGCGGATCGTGTCCCTGGTCCACCAGCCGGGCCACCGCTTCGATCAGGGCCGTATGGTTCTTCACCGCCATGCAGGACCCGACGCAGACCAGCGCGACCCTGTCGGGGCCCAGCCCGAATTGCCGGCGCGCCTGTTCCCGCTCCCCGGCGGACGGGGGCTGGAAGCAGGGATCGATCCAGGCGGGGACAAAACCCGCCGGATTGCCGAACAACCGGGCCTCGTTGGCGATGACGGAGGCGGAATGGGCGGTACCGGTCACGCCGAACAGGTGGCGAAGCGCGGCCCGCTGCAGCGCCCGCCGCCAGCGCAGCAGGCCCTGGAAGGCGAAGATGGCGTGGAAGGTCCGCACGATCCGGCGCGTGCCCGCCGCCCAGGCCGCCGCCGCGATCCAGAAGGACGCGCGCTCGCAATGGATATGCACCACATCGAACCGTTCCCGCCGCAGCCAGCCGGCCAGATGCCGCAGGAAGGCGGTATCGCGGCTGAAGGGGATATGGTGCAGCGTATAGCCGGCGGCGGCCAGGCGCGGTGCGAAGGGGCCGATATCCCCTTCCCCGGTGGACAGGATGGTGGACCGCACCCCGTCCGCCGCCGCCAGCGGCCCCGCCACTTCCAGCATCCGCTCCGCGCCCGAGGGGGCCAGGGCCGCCAGCACATGAAGAACCCGCATCTCTACCGCTCCAGGAACCGCATCAGGCGTCCGGTCAGGCCGTGGCGCCCCCTATCGAAGGCCAGCGTGTCCCCCAGCGCCCGGTTGACGATCAGCCGCCGCAATTCCCGCGAGGGATGGAACGCCACGCAAAGCGCCAGGGCCACGGCCCCGGTCGCGATGGCGGCCAGCAGGGTCAGGAGGGCCGGCGCCGGCGCCAGGAGGTCGACCGTCACATGGATGGCCAGCCCCACCAGGGGGGCGGGCAGGAAGGCCAGCCCCAGCCGGGCGAAGGCGTCGCGCCAGCGCGCCCCGCAGGCATGGGCCGCCGCCATGACCAGGGGGACCAGGAGCAGCGTATCGGCAAACACCAGGATGCGGGCCGTCTGCGCCGCCCCTTCCGGGCGGACGATGGCCAGCAGGGCCGCCAGGACCAGCAGATAACCCGTCTGTATCACGCCCCGCGTCCCCAGCCGTCCCCCGCCTTCCAGCAAGGTGCCGCAGATATGGCCCACGCTGCGCAACGCGGCCCACAGCGCCAGCCAGAAGACGGGTCCGGCGGCCGGTGCCCATGCCGGCCCCAGGGCCACCGCCACCAGCGGCCCGGCGGCGGCGGCCATGCCGGCGGCGATGCAGGCCACCAGGAAAGGCAGCAGCAGCAGCACCGACAGCCAGGACCGGCGCAGCCGGTCGCGGTCCCCGTCCAACCGGCTGAAGGCGGGAAACAGCACCTGGCCCAAGGTGCCATAGAGCATTTCCAGCGGGATGAGGGTCAGGACCAGGGCCCGGTCCCACAGGCCCGCCGCACCGGTGCCCGCCAGGAGCAGCACGATGATGGGCAATGTGTGAAGGCCGGCGCTGTCCAGGATGCGCAGCAGCGAAAACCCCCAGGCCCGCGACGCCAGGGCGCGCAGGCGCGACGCGGTGAAGCCGGCCGGCCGGACGGGATGGCGGACACGGGCCAGGACCAGGGCCGCGATCACGCCCGATTGCGTCAGCGTGCCGGCCACCAGGCTCCAGGGGCCGAAGCCCGCCCAGGCCAGCGGCAGCGCCACCAGCCCCTGTCCCAGCACCATGGCCGCCAGATTGATCAGGCCGATCGTCCGGAAATCCAGATCGCGCCGCAGCAGGCCCAGGCCCGTCTGCGCCGCGGCGTTCAGCAGCATGCATGACGCCATCACGCGCAGGATGGCGGTCACATGCGGATCACCGCCCCCCAGGGACGGGGCCAGAAGCCAGACCGCCGCCACGAGGGCGGCATTGACCAGGAGGGCGATGGTGAACAGGACCGGCGCATCGCGGCCCCGGTCGAAATCGGGCTTCTGCGTCGCCGTCTGGGCGATGCCGAGATCGGACAGATACTGGAGAAGGCGCATCCCCGCCGTCGCCGCCGCGACAAGACCATAGTCGGTCGGTGCGAGAAACCGGGCCAGCACGGCGGCCAGCAGGAACTGGAGAATGGCGCCCGCCCCGGCCAGCCCGAAGGACCAGCGCAGCGACCGGCCGATCACCGCCCCGGTTATCCCCCCGCCCTCAGTCATGGCGATGGGCGAGCTGTGCGAAAATCTCTTCATACAGATCCGTGGTCCGCGCGATATCGAACCGTTCGCGCACGGCCGTCCGGGCCGCCTCTCCCAGCTGGCGCCGTTGCCGTTCGTTCCGGCCCAGCCCCGCCATGGCCCCGGCAATGGCGGCGGGCGAACGCACATCGACCAGCATGCCGTATTTCCCCTCCCCCAGCACCCAGGGAACCGCACCGCTATCCTGTCCGGCGATGACGGGCAGACCCATGAAGCCGGCTTCGATCAGTGTCATGCCGAACGACTCCTCAAGCGAAGGGTGGACCAGGATGTCGATCTCGCCGCCCAGCAAGGCCATGGCATCCGTATGGGTCCGGTGGCCGAGAAACACAATGCCGGCATCCAGGCCGCGGGATCGGGCCCATGAAGCCGCCGGCCCGGCCGGGCCGCACTGTTCGCCGATCATCAGCAGACGGGCCTGCGGCAGCTCCCGCCGGAGCAGGGCGAAGGCCTCGATGAGGGTCGACCCGTTCTTCGGGCCTTCCCAGCCGCCGCTGAACAGGCTGCCGAATGTCGGGGCGGCACCTGGGCTGCGCGGCGGCGGGGCCTGGAACAGGGCGGAGGGCAGGCCATTGGGGATGATGTCGATGGCGCCGCCGCGAAAGCCGAACCGGCGCAGATGCCCGGCGACATAAGGGGAAACGGCGGCCAGGCGCTGTGCCCCCCTGCACGCGGGATAGGCCATGGCGGTGCGCACCATGCGATAGGGAATGAAGTTATGGCGCAGAATCCGCCAGGGCGCATCATGGGCCGTGACGACGTGCGGAATGCCGCTGGCGATGGCGGCCAGGGCGAATTCGTACGTCCAGTGGGCGCTGAGGATATCGGGCCGCTCCCGCCGCAGGGACCGCAACAGGGCCAGCCGTTCCTGCCGGAAACAGGTCCGGCCCCGGTGCCGCCCATAGGGCAGGATGCAGATTTTCAGACGGTCGGTTTCAAGGACGAGCTCCGCCCCGACGCCGGCATCGAAGGTGAACAGGATCACCCGATGGCCCCGCCTGAGAAGTTCACGCGTGTGCAGGTGGACCGGTGGCCCCCCCAGCCCCCGCAAAGGGCCGCCCGCAGCCAGATCGGCGGGAAACAGATCGCTGAAATCGCCCAGGAGGACCGGCCCCAGGACGCCGATGACCGGATTGTTCACGGCAACCCCACCATTCTGACCGGGGCGGTGCCGGCCGCGCGGGTGCCGTAGCGGCCCGCCACCGTGCCGATGATCGCGGCCCAGGTCACGGCCACGGCCGGGATCTGCATGCTGAAATCCACCGTGGCATGGACGGCGACCAGCAGGGTCGCCGACAGGGCCAGGGCCCGCAGCAACCGGTCGTTCGGCCGCCGGTCGCGGCCCAGCAGGCAATGGGCGGCAAGCGACAGGATGGCCAGCAGCAGCAGGCAGGCGGCGGGGATGCCCAGTTCCAGGGCCTGTTCCAGATAGGTCTGGTGCGCCTCCGTCCAGACCTGCGCGATATCCGGGGTCCGGGCCATGGCCATGACGGCGGGGAAGCTGCCCAGCCCGTGGCCCAGCCAGGGCCGTTCCGCGATCAGGCCGGCCACGGTCCGATAGATGCGCTGCCGGTCGGCGATATCCCCCCCCGGCGTGGCCGGCACAAGGCCGATCAGGACCATCATCAGCCCCACGGCCCCCAGCCCCAGGACCAGCCCCAGGACCAGCCGCTGCCGCGCGGGCCGTCCCGCCAGGAACAGCAGGACCGGATAGGCCGCCAGGCCGGCGATCATGGCCAGCATGCCGCCCCGCGATTCCGTGGCGGCCAGCGCCAGGACCATGGCCAGCCCGCCCAGGGCGTAAAGGCCGGTCGTCCGGTCGAAATTGCGCAGCGGGCGGATCACCCCCTCCTCGTCGCTCAGCCGGCGCAGCACCGATGTCAGCGCGCATAGAATGCCCAGGCCGGCGAAGGTGGCGTAGCTGTTGCGGTTCACGAAGGTGCTGGTCAGCACATCCTGATAGGCCCATTTCTCCATCCACAGGATGCTGCGGGCCCCGGTAACCTGTACCCACAGCCCGTAAAGCGCATAGGCGGCCCCCGCCAGGGCCAGCAGATCGACAAGGCGCCAGGCCCGCCGGCGCGAACCGGCATGCAGGAAGGCCAGCCAGACGATCCCGGCATAGCAGAGCAGGCGCAGGATGCCGGCGAAGGCGGCGGAGGGTGACAGGCCGATCCGCCCCGCGACCGCCTGTTCCGGCGCCAGCGCACCGGCCACCCCGGCCCAGAGCGGGTGGTGCCAGTCCCGCGGCAGGCCGGGCACGGTTTGCAGGACGGCCCAGGCCAGGCAGGCCCCGAACAGGGCCAGCGGCAGCGCCAGGGCCCGCACGGACAGGACGGGCGCATCCGGTTCCCGGCGCAGCACCAGCGGCCAGGCCAGGCAGAGCAGCCCCACCACCAGGGCCAGCAGGGTCCAGGTGACGGGCCGGTTCGATCCCAGCGGCAATGGCGACAGCAGCAGGATGCCGGCGAACAGCCTGAAATGGATGTGTCTTGCCAACATTGCCGCCGCTGCCGCCTTCGATGACCAACCGACCGCCATCATGGCTTTGCAGCAGGATGGGGCAAGGCCGTATATCTTGCCGCGTTACCGGTTCCAACCCTGCTGGCAGTTTTTCCCGACCATGCGTTTCCTGCTCGATGCGTTTTCCGCCAGAATCATGAGACGGGCCCCGCCGGCGGGGCCCCCACCCCGATCCGGCCCGCCCGCCGTTCCCGACGGGCTGCGCGTCTATGCGGTCGGCGATATCCATGGCGAAAGCCGGTTGCTGGAACGCATGCTGGAGGCGATCCGCGCCGACGCGGCCGATCATCCGCCATCGGCCACCATCCTGGTCTTCCTGGGCGATTACATCGATCGCGGACCGGATAGCCGGGGCGTGCTGGACATCCTGGCCGGGGACCCGCTGCCCGGATGCGGGGTCCGTCACCTGGCCGGCAACCATGAGGCGGCCCTGGTCGATTTCCTGGATGGCCGGGCCGGCGGCATGGACTGGCTGGCCTTCGGCGGCATGGAGACGGTCGCCAGCTATGGCCTGGCCCCGCCCCGGTCACCGACGCCGGCCCTGCTGGCCCGGCTGCGCGCGGAACTGCCGGACAGGATGCCGCCGGCCCATCTGGATTTCCTGCATGGGCTGGACCATTCCTGCGCCATCGGGGATTACGGCTTCGTCCATGCCGGCATCCGGCCCGGCCGGGCCTTCACCGAGCAGAGCCCTGTCGATCTTCTGCGCATCCGCGAACCGTTCCTGTCCGATCCACGCCCGCATGACCGCGTGATCGTCCACGGGCATACGATCACGGCCGCGCCCGAGAAATTGCCCAACCGTATCGGCATCGATACGGGCGCCTATGCCACCGGCATCCTGACGGCACTGCGGCTGGTGGGCACCGAACAGGGGTTCCTTCAGGTCCGGCGCTGATCGCCGGCCCCCTGCCGGCGCCGGCGCATCTCCTCCGCCAGGGCCAGGGCCATGAAACGCGGCAGCGTGCGCGCATAGCGCCCCGCCAGCCGGCGCGGTTCCGACAAAAGCCGGAAAGCCCATTCCAGGCCGATCCGGCGCAGCCAGCGCGGGGCCTGCGGCTTGACCCCCGACAGGAAATCGAAGGCGGCGCCGACACCGCACAATAGCGGGGCCTGCAAATGCGGCCGGTTGCGCGCCATCCACAGTTCCTGGCGCGGTGCGCCCAGGGATACCCAGACGATGTCCGCCCGGGCGTCGTTGATCAGCGCCCGGTGGGCCCGGTCCGCCGCCTCGTCCCAGGTGCCCATGGGGGGCGAGAAGCTGCCCGCGATCAACAGGCCCGGATGCCCGTCGGCCAGCCTGCGCGTCAGCCGGTCCAGCACCTGCGGGGTGGAACCGAAAAGGAAATGGCGCAGCGGCCGCTCCGTCGCGGTGACGCCATGGGCCATCATGGCCTGCATGAAGTCCGGCCCGTAGACACGCCCGCCGGGCAGGCCGCGCCAACGCTCCATCCAGACGAGCGGCATGCCGTCGGCCCCGACAAAACCGGCACCGGCCAGCGCCCGGCGGAAAGCCGGATCGTCGCGGGCGGCCAGGATGGAGCGGGCATCGGCATGGCAGAGATAGGTCTTTTCCCCCCGGCGCAGCCATTCTGCCGCCAGGGCCACCGCATCGGGCAGGGTCAGCACATGCACGGGAATGCCCAGGATCGGTGTCGTGGGCGGCGGGGCACCGGGGCCGGTCACCAGGCCCCCCGGCCCCGCATCACCTCGACGGCCGTGCGCGCCAGGATGTGGATGTCGAGCCAGATCGACCAGTTGCGCACATAATAACCGTCCAGCCGTTCCATCTCCTGCATCGGCAGGGCGCTGCGCCCCGATACCTGCCACAGGCCGGTGATGCCGGGCCGCACCTTGCGGCGCAGGGCGCAGGCGTCGGGCGTCAGCGCGTCGAGATGATAGCCGGGCAAGGGACGGGGGCCGACAATGCTCATCTCCCCCTTCAGCACGTTCAGCAGCTGCGGCAGCTCATCGATGCTGAACCGGCGCATCAGGGCCGCGATGCCCGGGATCAGCCGCGGATCGTGGCGCAGTTTCAGCGTCGCCGTCCATTCGGCGCGGGCAGCGGGCGATTCCGCCAGCAGGGCGGCCAGCCGCGCCTCGGCATCGGGATACATGCTGCGCAGTTTCAGCACCTGGATCGGCCGGCCGTTCAGCCCCTGGCGCTGCTGGGCATAGAAGACCGGGCCGGGCGACAGGACCAGCAGACCCGCCACGAAAGGCAGGCAGATCAGCGCCGCCAGGGGCAGCAGCACCAGCACCAGCAGCAGATCCATCACCCGCTTCACGGCCCGGTTCCAGGGCAGCAGCAGGTTGCGCTGCATTTCCAGCCCCAGCTGTCCCCCCAGATCGCGCGAGGCGACCCACTGGCTCTGCGTGTTGGTGAGGCCGCAGGCCAGCACCACCTTGCGGAAGGGCAGCCGGTCGGCATGGGCCAGGACCGACAGGTTCAGCCCGTCGGAGGTCAGCAGGGCCAGATTGACGCCGGGCGGCGCCGATGAAGGTGCGGTGTCCGCTTCCAGGACGGGCACCCAGCCAAGCTCGGGATGGGCGTTCAGTTCCGCCAGCAGGCGCGCCCGCTCGGACGGCGGCCCCAATACCGCGACCGGCGTTCCCCACAGGTTCCGGCGGATGAGGAAGTGCCGCACCAGCGCATCGCCGACCGGCATCACGATGACGGCCAGGGCGCCGGTGATGAGCAGGATGCCGCGTGACCATTGCCCCCCCTGCGCCACATGGTCGAACAGCAGCATCGAGGCGAAGAAGGTCGCGGTCACCGTCACCCGCGTGCGCAACCGCTCCACCCCGACCCGGCCATATCCCGGCGTCAGGCCGGCGGCCATGTAGAGCAGGGGAAGGAACAGGACCATGATGTGAATGCTGTGGAAGAGGCTGGGATTGATCCCGATGGGCATCCAGACGGCCATTTCCTCGCGCAGCATCGTGGCCAGGCTGGTCAATATCTGCAAAAGGACGCTGTCCGCGACAACGATCAGGAACGGGACCAGCAGAGGATGCCCTTCCGGACGATCCAGGGCGATGCCGCCGGGGCCCGTACCCGCCAGGCCCCCGATGGCGGCGGCAGGAGGCTCCACTCTGGACTCCAACGACATGTCGGCAGGCATCCGTACCCTCATCCCCGTCAGCCAGGCCGTCGGACATCACGCAGGCGGGTGCCGCGGAGCCGACATGCTCTTGTCGCCGGAAATATCGGTTTCCCGATCGCTTCTAATGACTTGGGCGCATCGTCGGTCTGTTCGGGCCAAGAATATCTTGCCCAGGACAGCCGTTGCAATAAATTTATGGGCGCTGTCGCTAGGAAAAGTTGTGATCTCCGCCGGGCGGGAAAGGGATGGCGCCTTCCATTAATGGGCGCAGACCAGTCCTTGTTTCGCAGCAGTAAATCCCGATCTGTCCGATCATGCATTTCACATTCGGACATACCCCGGTTTCGACGATATTCCTTTATGTGGCCGGGTTCGCGGGGGATTGCCGCCGGGCGGTTGATCCCATGGCGCTGTCGCATGTCCGCTGGGCCCGACGATCAGTTCTTCAATGATTTGACAGGCGCCCGTCCTGTATGGTGGCTTTCACCACCACCCTGCTTCCCCTCAATCCGACCCTGGTGCCTGATGTCCGCTTGTCGCAGAATTTCCGGCCTGTTCGCTGGTTTGGCCGTCACGTCGCTGATCCTGACCGGCTGTCAGCAGACAGTGGGGAGCTTCCCCGACGAACAGGCCCCCAGCGCCGCCATCAATGCCACCGAGGGTTATCAACTGGAGCCCGGCAACCGTGTCCGCGTGACCGTGTTCAACGAAGCGTCGCTGAGTGGCGATTTCACGCTGGACCCGATCGGCAATATCAATATGCCCCTGGTCGGCAATGTCCCCTCGGCCGGACTGACCGGCAAGCAGCTGGCCACCCGCATCGAGGAATATCTCTCCCGCAACCGGTTCGTGCAGTCGCCCAATGTCTCGGTGGAGGTCCAGACCTTCCGCCCGTTCTATGTGATGGGCGAGGTCCGGCAGCCCGGCGAGTTCCAGTACAATTCCGGCATGACGGTGCTGAGCGCCATCGCCCGGGCCGGCGGCTACGATTACCGCGCCCGGATAGAGGAGGTGGTGCTGGTGCGCATGATCGACGGCAAGCAGGTCGAATATCGCGCCAATGAACGCACGCCCATCCTGCCGGGTGACATCATCAAGGTTCTGGAGCGGCGCTTCTGATCATTCCAGCCCCGCACAGGGCTGCCAGCCGGTGGCGTCTCGTCAGGACGAGGCTTGCAGCTTGAGCCGGCGACGGAATACGCGTAAGTTGTACCTGTAATAATTTATCAAAGGTTGAAGCCATGCGCTTGGCCCGCTCCCTCCTTCTGTCGACCGCCCTGGTGGCCTCCGCGCTGACCATGCCCGCCATGGCGCAGCAAACCAGCAGCGCCCAGGCGCTGCAGGCATTGCCGCCGGCCCTGCGCGCTGCGGTCCAGACCGGCAATGGCCAGGCAGTGCAGCAGGCCATCCAGACCCTGTCCGGCGGCAATGTGCAGCGTCAGGGACAGCTGGCGTCACAGGTCGTGCAGGCGGCGGAACAGCTTCTGGCCACCAATCCGCAGGCCGCCGTGAATGCCGCTGGTGCGGCACTGGAGGTTGTGCGCACCAACGCCGTCCAGACCGGCGCGCCGCAGCAGACGGAAACGGTAGTGACCACCGCCGCCCGCATCTTCGTCAACCCGGCTGCCATCCAGGTGGCCCCGACCCAGGTCGCCGGCCTGGCCGGTACCGCCGTCGCGGTGGCACAGGCCACCGGCAACCCAACCCTGGCCGCCAATGTGGCATCGCAGGCGGTCAGCGTCGCGGAGCAGGTGGTGAACAGCAATCCGGCCGCCGCGGTACAACTGGCCGCTGCCGCCGTGCAGGCCGTGCAGTCGACCAGTGTGCAGAATGCCGCCCCGACCCAGACCATGCAGGTGGCCACCACGGCCGCCCGCATCGTGGTGCAGCCGGCAGCCCAGCAGGCGGCCCCGGCCGCCGCCGCGTCGGTCGCGACCACTGTGACCCAGGTGGTCACGAATCCCGTCGTCTATCAGACGGCGCCGGCCGCCGCTGTGCAGGCCATGTCCAATTCCTACAGCACGGTGACCAGCCAGACCGTCGCCGCGGCGGCACCGGCCGCGGCCCAGACAGTTACGCAGACCCTGAACCAGGCCAGCACCAGCACCCAGCTGTCGCAGTCCAACGCCGCCAATTCGGCCCAGGTGAACGCGATCCTGGGCGGGCAGGCGGTCACCCAGCAGCCGACGGCGCAGACCGCCGAAACGCAGCAGAACACCACTCAACAGAACACGACGCAGCAGCAGCAGCAACAGCAGAACAATAACAACAACACGCAGCCTGTTGTCGTGGAGCCGCCGCCGGTCTTTACCGCCAGCCCGAGCTGAGCGGCCGCCGACAGACATCAAAAGCCCGGAGATGCTGCTGGCATCCCCGGGCTTTTTTATTGGCCGATATTCGCGGGTCGTGTCCGGCGGCCTGGCTGCGCCGCCCGTGCGGCGGCGGCAGTCGCCGCGCCGGCCCCAAGGGTCGAATATGTCGACCCTATGGTCTCAGAGCTGGGCGCCGACGCGGAACAGCACGACGGTCTGGTGGAAGGCTTCGGAGTCAACCTTGCTGGTGCGTTCGCGATAACCAGCCTCGGCGCCGACATAGTAATTGGGTGACAGGAACCACTGCCCGCGCACGCGGCTGTCATAGCTCCAATTATCGCGGGTGGTGCCGCGATATTTTTCGCTATAGGCGCTGCCGATGGCCGTCAGGATGATATTGCGCTGCAATTCGTGCCGGACCGTCAGGCTGCCGCCGGTCCGGACCATGCCGGAAGCGCTGACCGTCGTGGTTTCCTGGATCGACCGCTCCAGCGTCGGAATGACCACGGTCATGCGGCTGGGGGTCCAGTTGAAGCTGGCCTTCATCGAGAAGCCGCTGATCGTATCGAAGCGCGCGTCCTCATAGTTCTGGTTCATATAACCGACCAGGAAATCACCGCGAACCAGCTCGCTGATATCCACGCCGATACCGGCCCGCAGGGTGCTGCCATGGCTGGAACGGTTGTAATTCTGGTCGTCCAGCCGGTCGTCATACTTCCGGTCATTGACCGACCCTTCGACCACGGCGCTGTAACCGGGGAAAATCTCATAGGACAGTTCGGTCGACAGGCGCAACTCGTCACGGTCGCGGTCATCCTGGTTGATGGTGGCGCCATTGGCGCCCTCGACATCCCGGTAGTCACGACGGATCGCCTCGCCATCCACCTTGAAGCCGAAACGGCCGGTGGTCTTCTCCGTCCCGAACTTCGCCGTGCCGGTGCGCAGCTGCGTCTGTTCCTTGCCGCCGGCCTCATCGGGGCTGCCACGATCCTCATGGGTCTGGCTGGCATCCAGGATGCCCGTCAGTTTCCAGTTCCTGTCGATGTCATACCGGCCATCCGCGGCCAGGGTGAAATCGAAATGATCATCGTCCGTATATTCGCGATAGAAGGATTGTTCGGCCTTTGCCGTCAGGTTCAACTGGTGATTGGTGAACCGGGAGCGGAACTTGACCTCCGGCGCGATGCGCGTGATCCAGTCGGAGCGACGGTCCGTGGCGGACGCGAACATGTTGTCGTTGTAATGCTGGGAAACATCCAGCACGGGCAGCATCAGGAACGACCCGAATTCGATCCCCTTGGCCTGGTAGGATTCAGCCGGCCCCTCCGCCACCTCTTCCGCGCTTCTGGACTGGGTTTCGGCAGCCAGGACGGGAACGGAAACGACCAGGGAGACAGCGCTGCCGAAGATCAAGGCCCGCAGGGACGAGCGCATAGGGTGCCGGGACATCGTGCCCACGCCACACAGGAAGACTTTGTTCATATGGGCAACCTTGATCTTGGGATCAGCGAGATATTCCATGCTCAAAATATCGATAAACCACTGACGCCAGCAAGTTGTTTTCAATGTCTGGTGGTCTGCCATGACGATCAGCACCGCCTTTCGATGAAAGAGGTCGACAGCCTGTTGTGTCGCCGCCACACCGCGCGTGCGGCAGGCAAATCAGTTTGTCATCCATAGCCTGATATAAGGTCCATCCGCGTTCAACCCACGGGGATAGGCCCTGAGTGGCGACATGCCATTTCCACTTCGACCATGTCCGGTCCCTTTCCGGGCGGCCGCCAAATCCGGGTCCAGCAAAGACAGAAGCGGCATGAGCCTTCCCACCCCCTGTTTCAGCCTGCTGGCGCGCATGGTGGCGATCGCGACGGGAGCCCAGGCGCGGCCGGATATTCCAGCACCGGTCGACTGGTCGGATTTTGTCCGGCTTTGCCGTCAGCACCGTGTCGCGACCCTCGTCCTGCCGGTTGCAAAACAATGGAATGGCATGCCCGGGCAGGTGCTGGCCGACATCACCGCCTTGGCACGGGCCAACAGCATGGCGGCCCTGACCCGCATGGCGGAACTGGCCGGGCTTCACCGGCTGTTCGCCGCCGCCGGCATCCGGTTCCTGGTGCTCAAGGGGATTCCGCTGTCATGCCTGCTTTACGGGGATCCGGCCCGTCGTGGCAGCGGGGATATCGATCTTCTGGTCGCGCCGGCGGATTTCGCGGCGGCCGCGGAACTGCTGCGCGGCCATGGCCATGCCCTGCTGGACGGAATGCCCACCCTGACAGGGGACCCAGGGCGGGATCACCCGGTCCGTGATCTTGGCCTGCACCGCAACGGCATCCTGATAGAGCTTCACCAGCGGTTGACGGGAAACAACCACCGGCTGCCATTGTCTTTCGACGAACTGCATGACCAACGGGCGACCGTGATGGTGGCGGGGTCCCCCATACCGATCCCCGGCCCCCCGCATCTGGGCCTGTACCTGTTCGTGCATGGCGCCAGTCACGGGTGGGAGCGTCTCAGCTGGCTGGCCGACCTTGCCATGCTGTGTCGCGACGCCGGGGCCGCGGAACAGCTTTACCGTCAGGCCGCCGGACAGGGAATGGCCAAGGCGGCGGAACAGACCTTCGCCCTTCTGCGGTATCTGCTCGATTGTCCGTTGCCGGACCTGCCCGGCCCCGCCAAACCCTCATGGCTGGCGCTGCGCCTGGCGCAGGGTCATGCGGGCCGCCGGCGCGACAAGGCATGGCTTGTCCATGTGCTGGGCATGCGCTGGCAGATCTGGCGATTGCGCCGGGATCCGGGCAGCTTCCAACGGGAACTGGCCTATGATTTCCGCAATCCGGCCGGAAACGCCGCTATCCGGCTGCCGCCGGGACTGGCCTGGCTGATGCCGGTGCTGCGGCCGTTCGGCTTTGTCTGGCGCAACCTTCTGCACCGCGATGGCGACCGCTGAGCCCGGGTCGGGGACCGGGCGTCATGGAGCCTGTGCACAAGCGGCGGATGGTCATGCCTGTGCCGGCCGGGCGATCAGCAAAGCCATGTGCCCGATCCAGCCCGCGGGCAGCAGCCTGACCAGCAGGCGCCCCAGCACGTTCAGGCGCGGTTGGCTGCTGCCGTCATACCGGGCGACCAGGGTGCCGAAAATCTGATAGAGCCGGTCGGGGGCGTTGAGCAGATGGAAAGCCTCGATCCGGAAGCCGCCCCGCTCGATCAGGTGGCGGATCTGCGCCGTATCATAGCGATATTCATAAAATCCGACGCCCGATCGGGGATCGAAGCGATATTTGACGGCGACGCCGGGCCGCCGCCCCCGCCGGATGGCTTCCATCCGCTGCCGTTCGACCGCGACCGGATAGCTGACGGGCGGACGGCCCATCAACCGGCGGACCCGGTTGCTGCCATAGAGCCGGTAGAAAATGGCATCCTTCACCTGCTCCAGCCGGAAGGACAGGTTCCCGTGCGGAACGGTCAGGAACATGACGCCATCGGGTTTCAGGACCCGGCGCATCTCGGCGATCGCCTTTTCCGGCCCCTGGAACAGATGTTCGATCACCCCCAGCGACAGCAGGGCGTCGAAGGCCCCGTCGGCATAGGGCATCGCCTCCACATTTCCATGATCATAAGGGATATCCGGCCATGCCGCGCGGAAACGCTCCACATCCGCGGCACTCAGTTCGATACCCGTGGCGGCATAACCCAGGCTTGTCAGCGCCCGGACCCAGCGGCCGGACCCGGCGCCGGCCTCCAGGATCGACCCGGCGGCGGGCACCAGCGACCGTACGAAGGGCATCAGCTCGTCCGTTTCACAGGACGCGACCATGCTGTCCAGATCCTGCCCGGTGAAATCGAAGACCACGGTATCGGAGATCAGGCCATCAGACATGCGCGGGGTCATTCCTGTGTGAAGGGGCCTGTGTGAAGGGGCCCCCTGTGTGAAAGGAGCCGGAACCTGCTCCGGCCGATCCGTCCGGTTTGCGATCGTATATGAACCCAACCCGATAGAAGGGGGAAGCGTCTCATGATGGCGGGGACCGGGGGCTCCCGATCTAGTCCCGTGCCGCCAGCTCCCGCTCCAGGGCGGCCACGGCATGTTCCAGCACCTCGCCCAGCACCCAGCCTTCCCGGTCGGCGATGGCGAGGAACGTGTCGATCGTCTCCTGCCGGGCGCGGATGTTGAACTGCACATTGCGGCCGGTGCGGTGGCGCCGCTGTTCACGCCTCGGCGGCGGGGGCGGCGGCACGGGGACGGGCTTCGCCTCCCGGCTGGGGAAGCGGGCGGCTTCCGACACGGCGCGGATCGCGTCGGCCGGCGGGGCCTGGATATCCTGCGGGGACTTGGGCATGAAGCCGGACAGGTCGAGCGGATCGGCCTCGTCCCCGAAAATGCTGGCGCGGGTCTTGCTCATTCCATTGCCCTTCATGCCGACAGGGTGGCCACGGGCGCCTTGATGCCGCCCTTCAGGACGGCCACCACCTCGGCCGCGAAGGCCAGCGCGTTGGTGGCGGCCGCCTTGATGTTGGTGACCTGGGTCGGGTCCAGGTCGGCCAGCGTGCCGCCATAGGCGAAGATGGCGCGGAACGCGTCGCGCTCATGCAGTTGGGTGTCGAAGACCGGCACGTCGTTCTCCGCGAATTCCGCCGCGATGCTTTGCAGGGAGCGGGGCTTGATGGCGGCGCTGGTGCGGGTGAACAGGACCGCGAACGGGATCTGCCGGCGGAAGGCGCGTTCCTGGCTGCGCACCAGCCGGATGGCCTTCACCGCCTCCCCCGCGTCCAGCTGCGATCCCTGGCTGGGGATCACCACCAGGTCGGCCCGGCTCATGGCATAGCCGACCATCATGGAGGCCGTGCCCTCCAGATCGACGATGACGAAGGCGGTCTGCTGAGCCGCCTCGTCGATGGCGTCGGTCACACTCTCCTCCGTCACCTCGGCCAGCACGGTGAGGTTGGCGGGCTTGCCCGGCAGCCGCGCCCAGCGGGAGACCGGCTTGTTGGGGTCGGCATCGATGATGGTGACGCTGGCCCCCTGCCCCGCCAGGGCCGTGGCCAGCAGGACCGCGGAGGTGGATTTGCCGGCCCCGCCCTTGGGGCTGGCAAAGACGATAGTGGGCATGGTTGGACCCGATGGTTTCAGTCTGCGATCAGAATGATATCAGATAGTGATCCTGCTTTCATCATGATATTAATCAGATATTGTTGATATCTGGCTGATATCCGTTATTCATGCGTAAGCAATGGCATAACATGTTGATATCTACTTGATATCATATATGGGAATTTCCTTGCGCCGGGGCCGCTTTCGCATCTTCAGTTTCGTCTGCTCCGGTTTTCCAAGATAATCTCGGGGCGTCGAACCTGGTTGGGGAATGCGTGATGCAGTCTGTTGAGCGGAATGACGAAGCGCTGGAACAACGCTACCAGTCCGTCGTGACGCGCCTGCCCTTGCGGTCGCCGATCTTCCTGCCCACGGCACGCATGCCGCCCGCCGAGCGGCTGGCCGGCGTCGAGGCGGTCGAGGATCTCTATCGCCACCGCCTGGACAGCCTCTACAAGCCGAAGCTGAAGGCGCTCCGGCAGGCCTGGCAGGGCCGCAAGCGCTGCTTCGTCATCGGCAATGGTCCCAGCCTCAACCAGACGGACCTATCGCTGCTGAAGGGGGAGGTGACGTTCGCCGTCAACAGCTTCTTCCTGAAGGCCCCGGAACTGGACTGGCTGCCGACCTTCTATGTCGTGGAGGACCATCTCGTCGCCGAGGACCGCCGGGAACAGATCGAGGCCTTCCGCGGGCCCGTGCGCCTGTTCCCCGCCTATCTGCGCTATTGCCTGGCCGAGGGGGACGACACGATCTTCTTCGACCACCGGCCGCGCAAGAGCTACCCGCACGGGTTCGACTTCTCCACCGATGCGTCGGACTTCACCTATGCAGGCTGCACGGTCACGTTCACCTGCCTGCAGCTGGCCTATTTCCTGGGGTTCGAGGAGATATACCTGATCGGCGTGGATGCGAACTACGTCCTGCCCGCCGACGTGCAGCAGAGCGACAAGTACGGCGTCGGGATATTGGATATGGGCTCCGACGACCCCAACCATTTCCATCCCGACTATTTCGGCAAGGGCTATCGCTGGCACGATCCGCAGGTCGACAAGATGATCCAGGCCTATGGCGAGGCGGAAAGGGTCGTGCGCGGCACCGGCACCCGCATCTACAACGCCACGGTCGGCGGGAAGCTGGAAGTGTTCGAACGGCGGCCCTTCGCCTCCTTGTTCGTTTCCCCCCACCAGGACCGGCAGCAGGTTTGATGAACATGGCGACCATCGAAGGCGGCCATCCGCGCATCCTGGTGATCGACACCACCTGCCGCCAGGACGGGACTGCGACGGGCGCGGTGAAGGAGGCCCTGTTCGCGGGCTGGCCGGCCGAGCGCTACCTGCAGATCCATTCGGCGGGTCCCGACGACATCGCCTTTTTCGGCGCGCCCTCGATCACCCGGCGCTGCACGGGGCTGGTCGCCGACCCGGTCGCCGCGGAGATGGTGCGGGCATTCGCCCCGCAGCTGGTGCTGTACAGGCCCGTCCCCGACCTGCCGCGCTTCCATCTGTTCGCCATGGGCATTCTGCGGTTGCTGGCGGACACGCCGCTGGCGATCTGGATCATGGATGACTGGCCGACAGCACTGGTGGCCAGCAAGCCGGTCTTCGCCGGGGCCATGAACCATGACCTGCGGAGCCTGCTGGACAGGGCGTCGCTGCGGCTGGCGATCGGGGATGCGATGACGGTCGCCTTCGGGCAGCGCTACGGCGTGCCGTTCCAGGCCTTCGGCAACGGTGTCCAGCTGTCGCAATGGCCCCGGCCGGCATCCCGGCCCGAGGGGGCCGCCTTCACCCTGCGCTACGGGGGCTCGCTGGCCGCCAACATGACCCTGGGCAGCCTGGTGCTGCTGGCTCGCGTCGTCGATGCCCTGAACGAGGCGGGCGGCGCCTACCGGCTGGAGATCAATGCCCGGCAATTCTGGTGGGAAAGCGCGCGGCAGGTCTTCGCCCCCTTCGCGGCGACCGTGCTGACCTCCATCGACCGGACCGAGGCGGAATACCGGCAATGGCTGTCGCAAGCCGACGCGGTGGTCATCGCCTATAATTTCGACCCGGTTTCCCGCGTCTATTGCCGTTATTCCATCGCCAACAAGCTGCCCGAGCTGCTGGCCTGCGGCGCCCCGCTCCTGGCCATCGGGCCGGAGGAAAATGCCACGATCGAGCTGATCGCCGGCACGGGCTGCGGGGCCGTCATCTCCTCCGCCGACGCATCCAAGGTCGGTGGCGCCCTGGCCGCGTTCGCGCAGGACGGGGAATACCGGGCCAATCTGATCGAAGCGGCGCGCCGGGTCGCCCTGGAACAGTTCGACATCAACCGGACCCGCCAGGCCTTCACCGCCGCCCTGGCCGCCATCGCCGATCCGGCCCCGCCCCCCTATGACGTGGTCACCGACATCCATCCCCGGTCCGCCCAGGCCCATCTGGATGAAACGGAGGTGATCGCGGTCCTGTCGGATGGCTGGCCCGCGGCGACGGACCGGATCATGCTGGATGTCGGCGCGCATGTCGGCAGCAGCAGCCAGTATTTCATCGATCGCGGCTGGTCCAGCCATTGCTTCGAACCCGACGCTGCCAATCGGGAAAAGCTGGAACGCCGCTTCGCCGGGAACGAGCGGGTGCGCATCCATCCCGTGGCCGTGGGCGAGCAGGCATCCGCCGGCGCCGCCTTCTTCACCTCGGGGGAAAGCACCGGCATCAGCAGCCTGCTGCCCTTCCGCGACAGCCATGCCTGCGTCGGCGAGGTTCCCGTCACCACCCTGGACGCCTTCACCCGGGCGCATGGCATCACCCGCGTCGATTTCCTGAAGATCGATGCCGAAGGCTGGGACCTGATGGTGCTGCGCGGCGTCCCCTGGGACCGGCTGCGCCCGGCGGTCATCGAGTGCGAGTTCGAGGATGCCAAGACGGAACGGCTCGGGTACCGGATGCGGGACACGGCCGATTATCTGCAGGCGCGCGGCTACAGCGTCTATGTCAGCGAGTGGCATCCGATCATCCGGTACGGCATCCGCCATCAATGGTGCCGGATCGTGCGCTATCCGACACCCCCGCACGATATCCGGGGCTGGGGCAATCTTCTGGCCTTCCAGACGGACCCGGGCCCGGACGCCCTCGACGCCGCGATCGGGCGGTGCGTGAAGGTGCCCGACCCGTCCGCCGTCATCCGCCTGCGGGGTCCGGCCACACAGCATGTCCGGACCGTGTCCAGGGAGATCGACCTGCTGGCGCTGCCGCCCGGCCTGCCGGTCTGGATCTATGGCGCCTCGGCCGGAGGCGAGATCATCCACGATCTGCTCCGCCGGCAAGGGGGGCCCCCCGTCGCAGGGTTCCTGGACAGCCATCGCGAGGGCCGGCATTGCGGGCTGCCGGTCAGGCACTATGCCGGCGCGGCCGATATCGACGGGAAGGGCTCTGCCTGCATCATCGTCGCCAGCCAGTATTCACGCGAGATCATCGCCAGGCTCAACCCGGGTGTCGGCCCGGTCTATGATGCGGCGGCCCTGATCCTGCGGATCGTAACCGACCGGAAATCGTAGCCCTGTCCCGGACTACCCAACTGGAAGATCGCTGGTGCGTCTGATCCTCTGCTCATCCCCGACCCATGTCGTGAGGGCCCATGCCTGCCTCCAGCAGGCGGGCGACGATATCGGGCGTCCGACGGGCTTCATGATCCTGGGCGCCCAGCGGCCGGAACTGTGCCGGGCGATCCGGCGGACCGTCGACCTGCTGTTCCCCGGCATGCCGGTCCGCGAGGCGCCGGAATTGCCCAAGGCCGCCGATTTCGACAGCTGGACCCCGGAACAGCTGGTGTCCCTGGGACGCCAGGCCGTCGCCGCGATCGGTGCCGGCGCCATCACGGAACTCTGGGTCTACAGCCTCTATGCCGCCAGCCAGAAGCTGCTGATCGAATTGCTGAGCGAGGCCCGGGTCTTCTTCGTCGATGACGGGCTGGACAGCTACAACCAGCAGCCGGTCCATGATCCGGACGCGGGCGAGGGGCATGAGGCCATCCTCGCGGCCATCCGGCCGAAAGGCGTCATGCGCCAGCATCTCCGGCGCCTGGCCGGGATCTTCCTGGGCCTGGTCCGCGAAATGCGGCTGCCCGCCTATCTCTCCGGCCTGGCTTATCTGGAGATGGAGGCCGAACAGCAGCGGCGCAGCCTGGAAGCCATGGGTCCCCATCCGCTTTGGGATGTCAGGCCACCGGAAACGGGCAGGGGCTGGGCGATCGTCATCGGCTCCTCCTTCTACCGTTTGGGGCTGTTATCGGCACAGGACGAGGAGTCCCTTTACCTGGACACCTGCCGGCTGCTGGCCGCACAGGGGTACAGGGTGCTGTACAAGCCGCATCCGCGCGCGGCCATGGCCATCCCGCCCCTGGACAGGGACGCCCCCTTCATCCCTCCCGAAGACGCGGAAATGCCGCTGGAGTGGATATTGCTGCATTGCCCGGTCGATCTGATCGTGTCGATCTGCTCGACCTCGCTGTTGACCCTCCAGGATATGAAAGGGTGCCGCTCCCTGGTCCTTTCCCGGGCAACACCGCTGTTCCGCCATACCCCGCCCGAGCATGTGGGCCATCTGCGGGGCATCTTGCCCCATCTGCCGGTTCCCCCCCCTTCCACACCGGCGGCAGAGGCCGGCCCCACATCCTATCCATGGTTCAAGCCGCAGCAGAACATCCAGATCGACGAGGTCAGGGTCCTCTATTACTGGCAACGGGGATGCCCGTACGGCACGTTCCTGGATGTCGGGGGCGGGGGGCTGGCATCCCTGATCCCGTTCCTGCACGGGGGATGGCGGGTCCTGGCCGTCCCGATGCAGGCCGCCATCGCCGGGGCCCTGGACACGGCACTGGCCGGCCATCCCGGCGCCATTATCGACAGCAGCCTGGTCGGGGCCCCCCGCATCACGCCCGACGCCATCGCGACGCTTGTGCACCGGCAGAAAATGACCGATGTCACCTTGCTGAAGATCGGCGGCATCGATCTGGAGGACACTTATCCCTGCGGTGCTTTCCAGCCCGAGGCCGTCCTGTGCGGATTTGACGATGACCTGCCCGGCAGGACCCTGGCCAAGACGGCCGGCCTGCTGGGCCGGTACGGCTACCACCTGATCGTCAGCGTCTGGCATCCCCTACCGGGCCGGCCTTCCGCATGGCTGGGGGCCACCCCCTATGCGGCGGATATGCGGATGCCGGTCCCGTCGAAAGGACGGGTCCTGGCGCTGAGGGACCCGCGGGCGGTGCCGGCATTGCTGACGCTGCTGCACCGTCACGCCCTGATGACACCGTGAAACCGTCGGCAAAATGATTAGCCTATGGCCAATCATTTATGCGCCTCATACCATGTCCCGGTGATCGTAACCGATCACCGGCCTCAGTCGCCGGCGCCGCCATCCGGCGGCTTGGCTACGCGCCACGAGGCGCGCGGCGGCGGTCGCCGCCGAGCCAATTCCCGATGAGTCCAAATCATCGGGAATTGGTATCAGTCGCCGGCACCCGCATCCGCGGGCTTGGCTACGCCGCACGTGCGGCGGGCCGGCGGTCGCCGGCCTCCAACGGTCATGAAGATGACCGCTGGTATAAACCGATCGCACCCTATTCCTGCGCCAGGGCATAAGCCGGAGGATATTTCTCCGCGATGCCCAGGCCGCGCAGCAGGTTGCGTAGGGCCGCGACATTGACCCTGTCCACGCCTTCATGGGTGTTGGAGCCGTTATGGGCGCCCAGGATCACATTGTCGAAACCGCGCAGCGGGCTGTCGGCGGGCAGGGGCTCCTCCTCGAACACGTCCAGGCCGGCGCCGGCGACATGGCCCGACCGCAGCGCCTCCACCAGCGCCTTCTCGTCGATGACGGGCCCGCGCGAGACATTGATCACCCTGGCCCCCTTCTTCAGCAGGGAAAGGGCCGCCGCGTCGATCAGATGGAAACTGTCCGGCGTCAGGTTGCAGGTGACGATCAGGTAGTCGACCCGGGGCAGCATCTCCGCCAGGGGTAGCCGGGTCAGGCCGGTCCGCGCGTCGAAATCCGCATCCGGGGCGGCATGGGGATCGCTGCCCAACGCTACCAGCCCGAAGCCGCCCAGACGGCGCACCACGGCCTGGCCGATGCTGCCCAGGCCGACGACGCCCACGCGCTTGCCCGCCAGCGTCGTGCCGCGCAGCTTCGTCCAGACCCCGTCGCGCACGCCCCGGTCGATCAGGTGCAGGGGCCGGGCCAGCAGAATGACATAGCCCAGCGCCATGTCCGCCACCTCCTCCCCGAACATGCCCGGCGTGTTGTAGACGGGGATGTTGCGCTCGGCGGCGGCCTGCACATCGATGGCGTCGATGCCGATGCCCCATTTGCAGATGACCTTCAGGCGCGTGCCGGCCTCGATCACCTTGCGCGAGACCTGGTCGTCACCGGCGACGATGGCATCGAACCTGCCGATGATGGGGACAAGGTCGTCCTCGGTCAGGTGCTGGACGATGGGCGGCAGCTCGATGGTGACGCCATGATCGGAGAGCCAGCCGCGGAACTGGTCGATGCAGGATTGCAGCTGGCGGCAGGGGATCAGGACATGGGCGGTCATTCACGCCTCTCCACTCTGGCGATGCAGGCGGAACAGCTGTTCGGCCAGCAGGAAATTGGTCTCGATGTCGATGTCCTGCGCCTCGATCTCGTCGATCTCGAACATCAGGGGGCGCTCGCCGATGCGGTTGCGGCGCCTGGCCAGGATTTCCCGCGTGAACAGGTAGATGCAGGAATTCTCCTCATAGACCGGCGGCAGGTCCTGGGTGCGCAGCAGGATGGCGGCATTGTGGTTGATGGGCCGGGCCAGCTGGTCCCAGAGGCGCGTCTGCAGGCGGGTCACGGAGAACAGGCTGTCGAAGGCCGGGGCCTGCGCCTGGAAGGTCTGGATCGCCCGCTCGATCGAGGCCTTGGTCAGCAGCGGGTTGGTGCTGTGGGTCTGGAGATAGAGATCGGCCGGCACCACGCCGGTCGTGTGCAGCAGCACGTCGTTCATCGGCGTGGCGCCGTCGCGCAGATGCTCCGGCCGCTCCAGCAGGCGCACCGCCGGGAACAGGCGGGCCGCCTCCTCCAGGATGACGGGGCTGTCGGTATCGATCACCACCTCGGCGATGGCAGGGCAGTCCAGCAGCGTGCCCACGATGTAATGGTAGAGGGGCTTGGCGACGAATTCGCGGTAATTCTTGCCCTTCACGCGCTGGCTGTCATGCCGCATGGGCACGATGGCGACAATCCTGGTCATTCCGGTCCCTCTGTTTTCCGCGGCGCGCCGGGGATATGCGAACTGCCATAGTCGATGCGCAGCTTACTGCGCGCATCCTCGTCGATCCAGGCCGATGCCGCCGCGCCCGCCGGGTAGAAGAAGGCGCGCTTCAGGGCTTGGGGCACCTCGCCCTGCTGGCGGTGGCCGCGCCAGGTGCCCAGGAACTGCATGAAGCGGAACCAGAGGATTTCCCAGGCGACATCCGGCAGCCGTCCCGCGCGCAGGGCGTGCCAGAGGTCGCTCGCCACATTGGCGGTCAGCAGGCGCAGGAAATCGGGAAAGCCGAAGCGCAGCTCGGGCATGATGGCCCGCAGCGCGATGGCTTCCCGCTGATAGCGCTTCAGCACGCGTTCGGGCGTCTCCTCATGCACATGGATGACGCAGGCCGCCGGGTCGTAGACGATGCGCCGGCCCAGGCGCCGCATGTGCGACGCCCATTCCAGATCCTCCAGCCCCGTCAGCGCCTCGTCATAGGGTCTTTCCAGCCAGAAGGCGCGGCGGACGGCGGCATTGGCGTTGTTGCAGAAAGGATGCTGCTGGTCGGGATCGGGCCGGTCGGGAAACCAGCTTTCGAACAGCCGGTGCTCGGAATAGCGCGTGCGCTCATCCCCGCGCTGGCCGCCATAGACGATGGCGACAGGGGGATCGGCAAACGGCGCCACCAGCCGGTCCAGCCAGTCGGCATGGGTCGGATAGACATGGGCGCTGGCGATCACCAGGATATCGCCCGTCGCCGCGGCACAGCCCATGTTGAGGGAACGGCCGAAGGAGAAACGGTCGGGCGGGATGTGCAGGATCTTCACCGGGAAATGTGCTGCGATATCCAGCGTGGCGTCGGTGGATCCGGAATCGACGATGATGATCTCGATGTCGCGGAAGCTCTGCCGCTCAATACCGACCAGCAGACGGCCAATATGCTTGGCTTCGTTGTAACAGCGGATGATCAACGAGACGCGTGGCAAGATTAGCTTCTCATGCTGAATTCAGCCGGCCGCACTCTCAACAGCCTTCTATTGAAATCCTGTTTTCGTATATATCAGGCTGTTGACTGTATCAACAATCCTAGCCGCCCATCGACAGCCGGCCCAGCAGGACGAGATCGGACGCGGAGTCCATGATGACCGGGACGCAAGTGGCAACCGAACCTGACATAGACCGGTGGCGGGCCGCGATCCGGTCGGATGTGGACGGACAATATGCCCTGGCGATGGGGGTGGCCATCGGCCAGGCCGGGGAGGCCGACAGCGCCCTGCACTGGCTCGAAAGGGCCGGCCGGCACCCGCGCTGGCAGGCGGCTTCCCTGTTCGCGCGCCATTACGTGCTGCCGCCCCATGGCGGTGCCGCGGTGGACGTGGCCGAGATGGCACGGACCCGGCCGGACGAGGCGGTGGACGGCCTCTGCCAGCTGGGCCGGACCTGCCGGGGAACGGCCTCCATACCGCGCGCGCAGGTTCTGGAAATCCATCGGCGGGCTGTCGAGGTCGCTGCCGGCGGCAGCCCCCGGGCCCGGCTGCGGGCCGGCATGGAATATGACGAGGTCCTCTGCGCCCAGGGAAGGCAGGGGGAGGCCGGGAATACGCGGCAGGTCCTGGACACGGACTTCGCCGGCCAGTCCCTCGACAGGCCGACGGTCCTGGAATTGGAACTGCTGGCCAAGCAGCTGCAAGGGGCGGGTCAGACGGACCCGGCCCGCGCCATCGACCGCCACCTGGTCCGGATGATCGCCGGCCGGGACGTGGAAGGGGTGGAGGATGCCACCCTTGTCCTGAACATCCTGGGACGCATCGCCCGCGATCCCGATACCGGCCTGCTGGCGGCCCTGGAACCGGCCGCCCTGGAAATCTGCCGCGCGGACCCGCAGGCCGGCGTGAAGCTGGTCGATCTGGCGGCGGTGATCCTGGACAAGGACTGCCCCGGTTTCGCCCGCAGCCTGCTGGCCGGCCTGCCCGGGGGCCCGGTGCGCACCGGGCTGCTGGCCCATATCGTGCTGCGGACCCCCCAGCCGGTCCCGCTCGCCCCGGAACTGGCGGCGGCCTTCGACCGGGATGGGGTCGCCGAGCGCTTCAGGCTGGTTCTGGCCCAGGCATTGCTGGCGGCGGACCAGATAGCGGCGGCGCTGGCCCTCTCCGCGACCCTGGGCGGGGCGACGGCCCTGCTGGTGCAGATCACCGGCTTGCTGGCGGCCGGCCGGGTGGGCGAGGCGCGCGAGGCACTGGACCGCTTGCGCAAGGCGTCCCCGCCGCCCCAACAGCAACTGCGCGGCGAAGCCCTGCTGCTGCTGGGAACGGGCGATGCCGACGGGGCGCTGGCCGCGCTGGAACCCGCCATCGCCAGTGCGGAGGCCGGCATCTTCGAGCGGATGCTGGCGGCCATGGCCACCGCCATGCGGGAACCGGAGGCGGGCCGGACATTGTTCGCGGAGATGGCGCGGGATTATCCCGCCGCACTGGTGATCCGCGCGGTCAACAGCTTTCCCGCCTACCGTGCGCAGGTTGCCGACGGCCTGGGCGGCCTGGCGGCGGACTGAAGCCCCCTGCGCGCGGTGCCCACCACAGTCAACGATCAGGTGTCGTCCATGAGCCGTCTGCATATGCTGTCCGCCCCGAACTTCGCCGACATGGCCTGGCTGTTCACCAGCGACAACCGCAACCGCGGCCTGATCCGGCAGAATTTCGACGAGGCGGCCCTGCTCTGGCGCTGCACCCAGGCGACGGGCGGTCCCATCCTGGAGGTCGGGCGCTTCCATGGCGGGACGACGGTCCTGTTGAGCGTGGCCAGCGCCGGCCGGCGGCTGGTCAGCATCGACATCGCCCCCAAGCACGCGCCGGAATGCGATGCCTTCCTGACGGAAGTGGCCGCGGCGTTCCCGGACCGGCTGGATGTCCGGATCGGCGATTCCAGGATTCCCCTGCCCGACCACGCGTTCGGCATGCTGTTCATCGACGGCGACCACAGCTACGAGGGGGTGAAGGCCGACACCATCGCCCATTGGCGCGCGCTGCGCCCCTTCGACGGCAAGCCGGGTCTGGCCGTCTTCCATGACGCGGTCCCCAACGAGGGGCTGGCACATCGGCAATTGCTCAACCATTGCGAAGGCGTGCGCCTGCTGTGCCAGGAACTGGTCGACCAGGGATGCGCGCGCATCATCGGCCAGGCGGGTTCCAGCCTGGCGCTGGAAAAGCTGGGGGAACTGCCGCCCGAATGGGAAGGGGACATCCATGATGCCGCTCCCGCTGCCGCCGCCTCGCGGGAACTGGCCCGGCGCGGCGATATCATCCTGCTGGCCCGGCACGGGGGAACGGGCATCGAGCTGGGGGTCGCGGAAGGCGGCTTCTCCGAAGCCATCCTGGAAAGGGGGGTGCTCAGCCATCTCTACAGCGTCGACATGTATGCCGGCGACCGCGGGCACGACCTGGAACAGTACAAGCGCGCCATCCGCCGGCTGGGACGGTTCAAGGAGAAGAACAGCCTGCTGAAGATGCGTTTCGACGAGGCGCTGGACCTGTTCGATGATGATACCTTCGACTTCATCTATATCGACGGCTACGCCCATACCGGCCAGGAGGATGGGCGGACCATCCGGGACTGGTATGCCAAGCTGAAACCCGGCGGCATTTTCGCCGGCGATGATTACGATCCGCGATGGCCGCTGGTCGTGGCCGCCGTCGATGCCTTCGCCGCCGAGAAGGGGCTGCCGGTCGGCATCCTGAAATCCGGCGAGCAGAAGCAATATTCCTATTTTCCCAGTTGGTATCTGGTCAAACCGGCATGATCGCGGGCGCGCGGTCGGCCATGTCAGGTGGATGGGCGGAACATGGGTGAGGGCAGGCGCCTGCTGGTCCTGGGCAACGGCCCCTCGCTGAAGCCCGACCATTTCCCGGTCTTCCAGGGCGTCGACGCCCTGGGCATGAATGCCGCCTATCGGTTCTGGCAGCGTATCGGCTGGTACCCCACCTATTACGCCTGCCTGGACCCGCAGGTGGTGGTGAGCCATGCCGACGCCATCGCGGAGATGGTGCGGGCCGGCCGGTTCCGCCGGGCCTTCCTGCACTGGCATATATTGAAGCGCCATCCCGACCTGGCGGCCGCCGCCGGCGTCACCTTCCTGTGCCAGGTGATGGATGGCGACGACGATCCGGGGCGCTGCGCGGCCCTGAAGTTGGAACACCGGCCCGACCCGTTCTTCCGGTCGGCCCATCCCGGCTGGTACACGACGGGCAGCGCCAGCCTGCGCTTCGCGGGCCATCTGGGCTATCGCCGCATCGGCGTGCTGGGCATCGACTGCCGATACCAGGAGATCCTGCCCGAGGCGGCGGCGGAGGGGGGGCAGGTGCTGCGGATCGAGCGGCCCGTGGCCCGCAATCCCAATTACTTCTTCGACGATTACCAGCAGCCGGGCGACCTCTACCAGGTGCCCAACCCGGCCCAGGTCGATCCCAACCTGCATCTGCACTGCATCCAGTATGTGGCCGAGGACAACGCGGCCCTGGGCTTCGGGCTGGATATAAGGGTGCTGAGCCGGGAGAGCGGGCTTCATGCCGAAGGGGTCTTCCCCTTCCAGGCGCTGGGCGATTTCCTGGGTGGGGACTGAATGCCCCCCTTGCGCCTTTCCCTTTTCAACCCGCAGGCCCCCGACCATCCCGTGGCGGAACGGGAACTGGCGCTGCGCCTGCTGACGGCGGTGGAGCGGCTGGGCTGGCAGGCGGCGATCCAGACACGATCGGCCGAGGTCGAGGCGTTCGATCCCGATGGCGTGATCAACCTCTATCCCGAGGCAGCACCCAAGCTGACGGCCCATCCCTGGCTGGGTTGCGCCTGGAACCCGGTCGGGCTGACGGCCCGCCTGACCCCGCCGGCCCGCGCCGGCGCCGCCCGCCACCTGCCGGCGCAGGACGCCTATCTGGTCTCCGGCCCGCAGCTGGAGGCGCATATGGCGGCCCTGCGGCCCGACGCCCCCCGGCTGCCCTTCCATCCCAGCTCGCCGCGCAGCGACCTGGCGCCGGCCACGGGCCCCGACAGCAGGCTGTTCTATGTCGGGTCCAACTGGGACGGGCAACGCTATCCGGCCCTGCTGCGGCAGCTGGCGCAGGCCGGCGTGCTGGCCCTGCACGGCACGGCGGAACGCTGGTCGCACCTGGCCGAGGCCTGGCGGGGACCGCTGCCCTTCGATGGCCGTTCCGTCATCCGGGCCGCCCACCGCTGGGGCATGGGCCTGTGCCTGCACCTGCCGCAGCACCGGGCCGAAGGCGTGCCCAACATGCGGGTGTTCGAGCTGGCCGCCGCCGGCGCCGTGATCATCGCCGACCGCCATCCCTTCATCGAGCACTGGTTCGGCGACCGGGTGCTCTATGTGGAGACGGAAGGGGGGGAGGAGGCGGCGGCGGCCGATATCCTGGACAAGGTGGCCTGGGTGCGGGCGCATCCCGCCGCGGCCCGGGCCATGGCGGCCGGGGCGCAGGCCATCTTCAACCGGCATCTCTGCCTGGAGGTGCTGCTGTCACCGCTACCCGATCTGCTGGCCGATCTGAAGGCGGGGCGGGCCGCGCCCCCGCGGATGAGGCTGGGCGTGCTGCGGCCCGAGGCGGGGGAGATCGTGATGCCGGACGGCGCCCCGCCCCGCCCCCTGCCAGGGGCGGCGGGGCTGGCGGGACTGCGCGCGGCGGTGGCGGGCCTGGACGGGCTGGCCATCCTGCCGGCGGGCGTGGACTGGCCGGCGGGGCACGGGGACCGGATGGCCCGGGCCCTGGCGGACAGCGCCGGCGGGGCCGTGCTGGCCCCCGGTCTCTGGCCCCGGCCGGCGGAGGAAAGCGGGTTCCCGCTGGACCCGGACGAGGACCGGGCCCTGGCGCCCCGGCCCGGCGAGCCGGTGCCCGTGGCGGCCGGTGCCGCCCTGGCCCGGCTGCGCGCCGGCGGCCTCTGCCTGCGGACCGGCAGGCTGGCGGGGCTGGACGGGGACTGGAGCGATTGGCCGTCGCTGGCGCTCGACCTCGGCCCCCTGCTGGCCGGCAGTGCCGGCGGGGTGGAGATGCTGTGCCTGCCCGGTCCGCGCCTGGCCGGGCGGGAGGAGGGGGCCGGTGCCGCCCTCTCCCGCGCCGTCCGGGCCTGGCCCGCCCTGGAGACGTTCCCCGCCGGCACGGGAGAGGGCGGCACCATCCCCCTGACCGGGATCGCCGACATGGTGCCCGATCTGGCCCGCACCATCCCCTTCCTGCTGCGGGCGGGGGATTTCACGGCCCTGCCCGGCACGGGGCCGGTCTGGATCTATGGCACGGGACGGGGCGGCGAGCTGGTGCTGGAGGCCCTGGGGCCCGCGGCCCGCGGCCGGCTGGCCGGCTTCCTGGACAGCGGGCGGCAGGGGGTGGCGCACGGGCTGCCCCTGATGCGGCCGGGTGATGTGGAACCGGCGGTGATGGCGGCCGCCACCATCCTGATCGCGGCGCAATATGTCAGCGACATGCTGCGCACCCTGCGGAACCTGCCCGCGGCACCGGCCCATATCGTCAATGCCTATCCCTTCATCGCGGCCCGCATCGAGACCCTCGCCGAGGCCGGGACCGGGGGCTGACGCCCGCGCGACGGCGTGCAACGGAAAAGCGGTGGCGGTTTCAGTCCCGGCGGCCGGCCACGCGACATCGTGAAACCGATCGAAGCGCACGGTTTCAAAATCCGCCTCCGTGATGTCCAGCAGGTCAGCCGCGCGCAGCAGGGCCCGGACATCCCCGGTCCGCACCGCCATTTCCAGCCCGCGCAGGAACCCGTGGCGCAAGGGGGCCAGACCGTCATCCAGGGTGGGCAGCGGGACGGGGGCCGGCCGGCACAGACGGTCGAAGGCGGGGCAGCGCCGCCGCGCCCGCCACAGCGCGCCGCGCGACAGACCGCACCAAGCCGCCACCTGTCCCACCGGCACGCCATCGGCCAGCCGGGCCGCCACGGCTTCCCAGCCGGCATCGTCCAGGGCCCGGGAATCCAATCCTGGAAAGCGTGAAGGAAGGGGCGTCCTGCGGGCGGGAGCGGGCATTTCCTTGCGATCTCCGCATCAGATATAAGATTTTATTCTTATCATTTTGCGAGAACAAATGCCAGAATCTGCGCATTGACATGAACAGACCAGTTTATAGACTGGTTGATCAGGAGGTACCCATGACCGAGATCGGCGCATTCGAAGCCAAGACCCATTTCTCGCAACTGCTGGCACGGGCCGGGCAGGGCGAAGCCTTCACCATCACGTTGCGTGGGCGGCCGGTGGCCCGGCTGGTACCAGCCACCTTGCCCGACCAGGCCCAAGCCCAGGCCGCGCTGGAACGGCTGCGTCACCGGGCGCAGGCCCTGGGTGGCAAGCCCTTTGATTGGGAAGGCGAATGGAAGGGCTGGCGGGACGAGGGGCGGCGGTGAGCTTCGTTCTGGATTGTTCCGCCACGCTGGCCTTCATCCTGCCGGATGAAGGGGGCATCGATCCAGGCCTGACCGGACGGTTGCTGGCGGAAGGAGCCCTTGTTCCCTCGCTCTGGACGCTGGAAGTGGCCAATTGTCTGCTGATGGCTGAAAGGCGGGGACGGATCGCTCCGGAATTCCGCAACGCCGCCCTGGCCGATCTGGCCCTGCTGCCCATCAGCCAGGACGGGGAGACGGCGCGATCGGCCTGGGGACGCACCAGCGATCTGGCGAAAGCCCATCATCTGACCCTGTATGATGCCACCTATCTGGAACTGGCCTTGCGCCTGGGGCTGCCGCTTGCCAGCCTGGACAGGGATCTGGTCGGTGCCGCCGGAGCCGCTGGCGTCCCGGTGCTGCGGGTCCGGTGATGAAAGGCGAAGTCGGGACTCTACTCGCGCCCCCGCCGCCTTGCCTGCGATTCGGGGGGCAAAAGAAAGTCAGGCGGCGCCTGGGAAATCCGGAGCTCGATTCTGTCCCCGGGACTCTACTCGCGCCCCGTCGGGACTCTACTCGCGCGACTCGGACTTATCCCCGGGACTCTACTCGCATAACTATAAGTTAGAATCTAAAAGCCTTTCTAATAGCTAGCGCGAGTAGAGTCCCGATTGCATTCAGGAAAGGCCGGGGTAATCTTTGTCGGCATGGGGACAATACATCAGCTCATCCGGCAGCACGGCAAGGATAACGCCAAGCTGTACGCCGATCCGGACGAGAAACATCTCGTCGACATCGCCGCCGAAGTCATGGCCGGCGAACGGGAGGATTTGGGCTGGGCCTATACAGGATGGGCTTTCACCGCATTGCCGCACAAGCGCATTGGCGATGATGCCGTCTGGCAGCGGGAAATGGGCCAGGTGACGCTGACCATCAGCCCCGGCCACCTGCCCGGCAAGACACGCAGCGAACTGGTGAAGGTGGGCGTGCCGTTCGGTGCGCATGCGCGGCTGGTGATGCTGTATCTGCAGACCCAGGCCATCCGCACCGGCAGCCGCGAGGTCGAGGTGGGCCGGACGATGAACGCCTTCCTGGAACGGATCGGCGTGGCCCCCGGCGGCAAGACAAGGCAGTCGGTCAGCGAGCAGCTGCGCCGCATCGCCGCTTCCACCGTCATGTTCAGCTGGCAGCAGACGCCCGACAGCGCGCCGGGCTTCATGCGCCAGACCATCATCAAGGGCGGCCAGCTGGGCGTGCGGATGACCGACGATACCCAGGGCGCGCTCTGGGAAGAGCACATCGTGCTGTCGGAGGATTTCTACGACAATCTGCGCAAATATCCGATCCCGCTGCTGGAACAGGCTATCCGGGCCATCGGGGCCAGCAGCCTGGCGCTCGACCTCTATGTCTGGCTGTCCTACCGACTGCGCAGCCTGACCAAGCCCACGACCATTTCCTGGCAGGCGCTGCATGCCCAGCACGGCGCCGAATATGCCCGCATCCGCGATTTCAAGCGCTTCATGATCCCGCAATTGAAGCTGGCGCTGGCCGCCTATCCGCAGGCGCATGTGACGCTGGAGGATGACGGGCTGATGCTGTACCCGTCAGCGGCGCCGATCAGCAAGCTCGGCGGATAGTCGGGACTCTACTCGCGCTTGGGCGCGTTCCCTCAGGCGCCGGGCGCCCGCATCCGCGGGCTTGGCTTGCGCGGGCATGGGCCCGCGGGCGCTCAACGCGCCAACCGCCCTGCGCGGCAGGACGGTATCATAAGGCAGTATAGAGACGGATATGCGGGGTGGCGTCGTGGAGATGCACCGCCCCGAGTGCTTGCAAGGTTGCCGCCATGGCTGCCAGATATTCACTGGCAATAATGAAAATACCGTCGTGCAGATGGCTTTCCGGCAGGTCCCCCGGCCGGTGCAGCGGCAGGCCGAAGGCCGTCCCCGTGGACTGGCTGTCCAGCAGGCCGGTCACCGACAGATGTCCATGCTTGGCGATTTCCCCCAGCACGATGCGCCCGCCCCGGCCGGTACCATAGACATAGAGCGGGCGGTCCGCCGGCAGGGCATGGAAGTCGGCGGGGCCCGCCAGGGATGGCAGGTCGGGCCGGGCCGCCGGCTGTCCCCAGGCGGGAACGGGGGGAAGCTGCGCGGCGCCGGTGGCGCGCAGGGCGTTGATGACGGGATCCAGCCTTTCGCGGTCGGCGATGCGGATCGCGGCCTCGGCCCGGTGGTCGCTGCGGAAGGCCGTATTGTCGGCCCCGCCCTGGCGCCAGTGGAAATCCGTGCTGACCCGCCAGGAGGAAGCGAAGGGGGCGGCCCGGGCCAGCCGGCGCAGCAGATAGGTATCCTCGGCGAAATCCAGGCCGGGATCGGGCCCCAGAGCAGGCAGCAGGAAGGACGGCGCCAGGAAGGCGCTGGAATGTACCGCCAGGTTCCAGGCCAGGAAGGCCGCGCGGTCGGGCGGCGGCAGAGCGTGGAAGGCGCGGTGTTCGACACCAGGATCGGCGGGGAGCACGGGGCCTTGCGCATCGTCCCAGACCTGCACCGATCCCGCGATGGCAACCGATCCGGCCAGGGCCAGGGGGGCGAGGCTGGCCACATGGTTGGGATGCAGCGCGTCATCATCGTCCAGCATGCCGAACAGGTCGGCCGCGACCGCCCGCAGCCCGGCCCAGAGACAGGCGCTGCGGGTCGTGGGGGCCGGGACGTCGATCAGGTCCAGGCGGCGGAGAAGCGGACGGAACCGCTCCATCTCCGCCTCCAGCCCCGCGACGGGGCCGTGGCGGACCAGGATGACGCCGATGCCGGGGGCGGACTGGGCCACCAGACTGTCCAGGCAGCGGCGCACGAAGCCGATATCCCGCCCACCCACCCGCACGATGTAATCGACGCCGGGGCCGGCCGCGGCGGGCGTGAAGCCGGCGGTGGCACGGATATCGGCCAAAAGGCCGGCCAGCCGGTCGGGCGTGAAATCCTCCGGCGCCAGGATGGGGGCCGCCCGTCCCGTGGCGGACAGGGTGTCGGCCAGGAACCGGGCCTGGGCGGCATCTTCCACCAGGAACCCGTCATGGGACAGCACGGCGTCCAGCCGGCGGCGGTCGCGGCGCAGGCGGTCGGGATCATCGCGCAACCAGCCCAGCCAGGGATGGCCCGTGCGCTTGCCATCGGCGGCGTCGGCGGCGACCACCAGGTCGGGGGCAAGGGCCGCCAGCTGGCGCGACAGGGTGCAGACGGTGCCGTCCCAGCCGGCGGGAACCGGCAGGCCGGCGGGATTGAACAGGGCCAGGCGCGGGCCGGTCACAGCCCGTTGCCGGCGACCGTGCCGTCCTTGCGGCGCGACAGCTGCACCTGGCCCTCCACGCATTTAACGTAGGTGGTCTTGCCCAGGGCCAGGGCGTCGCAGATCGTGATCAGGGCGCGCGGCAGGGCGCCGAATTCCTTCGACCCGCGCACCCCGGCATTATAGGTGGCGAGATAGGTTTTCAGGGCGGGCTTGGTCACAGGCTTGCCGTTCTGGTCGATCATCGCGGAAAAAGGCTCCGGGCCGGGAAGGGATGGCCGATCATGACGCGGCGGAGGGGGCGGGGGGAAGCCCAATCACCGCCGGCCGGGCCGGCTTATATCCGTTCCCGGTGATCACAACCGATCACCGGGCCTCAATCGCCGGCACCCACATACGTGGGTTTGGCTACGCGGCACGTGCCGCGCGGCGGCAGTCGCCGCCGAACCATATCCGATCATGATATCGGATATCTGTCTGATATCATGATCGGGCCCGCATCCAGGCGGCGGCGTGGCGGATATGGTCGGATATGTCGGTGAAGCGGGGGCGCCAGCCCAGCCCGGCCAGGGCCAGGCGGTTGTCGGCGACCAGGATGGCGGGGTCGCCGGGGCGCCGGCCGGCGCGGCGCAGCGGCACGGGCCGGCCGGTGACGGCCTCCACCGCCCCCACCACCTCCAGCACGGAAAAACCCCGTCCCGTGCCCAGATTGGCGGTCAGGCCGGCCCCGTCCTCCAGCAGGCGGCGCAGGGCCAGGACATGGGCGTCGGCCAGGTCGGCGACATGCACGTAATCGCGGATGCAGGTCCCGTCCGGCGTGTCGTAATCGAAGCCGAAGACCGCGATCTCGGGCCCCAGGCCCAGGGCCGCGCGCAGCACCAGCGGGATCAGGTGGGTTTCGGGCTGGTGGTTCTCCCCCAGCTCCCCGTCGGGATCGGCACCCGAGGCGTTGAAATAGCGCAGCATGACGGCGCGCAGCCCGTGGGCGGCGGCAAGGTCGGCCAGGATATCCTCCACCATCAGCTTGGTCCGCCCATAGGGATTGACGGGCCGCAGCGGATGATCCTCGCCGATCGGTATATGCTGCGGATCGCCATAGACGGCGGCGGTGGAGGAGAAGACGATCCGGTCGATCCCGGCCTGTTCCATGACCCGCAGCAGGGACAGCGTGCCGGCGACATTGTTCTCGTAGAACCGCCCCGGCTGGCGCACCGAAACGCCCGCCTCGATGAAGGCCGCGAAATGGATGATGGCGGCCGGCCGGTAGCGGTCGACGATGGCGGCCAGCCTTGCCGTATCGGCCAGGGCCCCCACCTCCAGCGGTCCCCAGCGCACGGCATCGGCGACGCCGTTGGACAGGTCGTCATAGACGATGGGCTGGAAGCCCGCCCGGGCCAGCGCCTTGCAGGTATGGCTGCCGACGAAGCCGGCGCCGCCGGTGACCAGGATGGGGGGACGGGTCATGATCGATCTCGTGCGGGGCCGTGTCGGCAGGGCCCGCGAGCATGGCCCGGACGGGTGGGGAAAGGCCAGCGCCTTTCAGCGGGCCGGCGGATCGGCGGCGATGCGGCCCGCCTCCAGCCGCAGCACCCGGTCGGCGACGCGGCGGGTGGCCTCGCGGTGGGTGACGGCCAGGATGGTGGTCCGGCCGCGCAGCCTGTCCAGGGTCGCCAGGACCAGGGCTTCCGATCCGCCATCCAGGGCCGCGGTGGCCTCGTCCAGGATCAGCAGCCGGGGGTGGCGCAGCAGGGCGCGGGCGATGGCCAGACGCTGGCGTTCCCCGCCGGAGACCGATCCCCCCCGGTCGCCGACGACCGTATCCAGCCCGTGGGGCAGGCTACGGACGACATCGGCGGCCCCCGCCGCCTCCAGCGCCGTCCAGAGATCGGCCTCCGCCGCGTCCGGGACGGCCAGCAGCAGGTTGGCGCGGATCGTGTCATGGAACAGAAACGGGTCCTGCGGCACGACGGCCACCTGCCGGCGCCAGGCGGGCAGCCGGTCGGGGGTCAGCCCGGTGCCGTCCACGCACAGCACCCCGGCGGTCGGGCAGGCCAGCCCCGCCACCAGATCGGCCAGCGTGGATTTGCCGGCCCCCGACGGACCGGTCACGGCCAGCAGCGTGCCGAAGGGCAGGTCCAGATCGATCCCGTCCAGCGCCTGGCGCCCGTCATGGGTGCGCAGGCCGACATCGCGCAGGGTGAGGCGGTGGGAGAAGGGGGGCAGGGAGAGGGGGGGCTGGGCATCGCCCCCGGCCTCCCGCTCCGTCCCGTCCCGCAGCCGGGCCAGCATCTCCTCGTAAAGGATCACGGCGGGCAGGCCGGATTCCAGTTGCCGCCAGACCCGCATGCCGCCCAGCCCCCGCTGCGCCAGGCGGGCGAAGGCCAGGATCACCACCAGGGCGGCACTCAGCGGCTGTTCCAGCCACAAGGTGGCCGTGACCACGGCCAGGGCGGACAGCAGCGCCGCCAGCAGCAGCAGGGCCGATTGCTCATAGGCGGTGATCCTGGCATGCCGGGCCTGGAGATGGCGCAGGTCGGCGAAGCGCCGCGCCAGCACATCCTGCCGGGCCTGTTCGGCCCCCAGCCCCTTGATCACCCGCAGGCCCGCCAGATCGTCGGTCAGGTCGGCCATCATCGCCTGCTGCGCCCGGCCCAGGCGCATCCCGATCCCGAAGCCGCTGCGCCCGATCGCCCGCAGCAGCGGCAGGGCCAGCAATGCCGCCGCCAGGGTGACCAGGGTCAGCGGCGGCGACAGCAGCAGGGCCGCCGCCAGCAGGGTCGGCAGGGTCAGGGCCGTGACGGCGAGATTGATCAGCGCGTCATGGCACATGCCCAGACGGTTCACCTCGATCGTCAGGATCTGCTTCACGTCGCTGGCGCGCAGCGACTGGAAGACCGGCCAGGAGACATGCAGCAGGGCCGCGTGCAGCCCGGTGCGCAGCCGGTCGACGAAACGGTTGCGCTGGTCGTTGGCGATGATGGCGCGCAGCGCCCCCACCAGGGCCGCCAGGGCCACCAGCAGCAGATAAAGCCCCAGCCCGTGGACCAGGGGGGTGGCGGCGGGGGGGCCGTCGCCACCCACCCCCGCCAGGTCCAGCACCGGCACCAGCAGCAGCAGCCCCGCCCCCTCGGCCAGCGAGGCGGCCAGGCCCAGGCCCAGCATCAGCGCCAGCCGCCGCCATCCATAGGACAGGGCCAGCAGGTGCAGCAGGCGGCGGGCGGTGGCGGGGACCGTGGGCGGGGACATGGCTTCCGGCAAGGCAGGCAGGGCCGCGATCATGGCCTTCGCGGGCGGGGGAAGGCCAGCCCCTTGTGCGGGGCGGACCGCATGGCTTGGCGTCCGGCCCCGCGCGATCCCCGCGCGCCGGACGGCACCAACAACCTGGACCGGGCCCGCGCGGTGGCGCTGCGCATCGGCCGCGTCGCGGCCCGGCTGCTGCTGGCGCGGCGCGGCATCCGGGGATCGGGCATCCGCTTCGGCGTGCGCAAGCAGGGCGGCGCGCTGGAGGCCCATGCCTGGCTGGTGCTGGACGACACCATCCTGCTGGGCGGCGAGGAGGCGGCCGATTACGTGCCGCTGGCCGACATGACGCGCGCAAAAGATTGACCGGCGACCGGGATGTCACGCCCTGGCGCGATAATGGGCCAGCAGGTGGGGACACAGGGTTTCCAGCGTCTCCTCGATCTCGGCCGGCCGGTCCTGCCGGCGGAACCGGTCGGTCAGGCCCCGGGTCCGGGCATTGCCGAAGACCACCTCCATCTCCTCCTGCAGAGCGGGTTCCGCCGCCCAGAGGCTGCCGATCAACTCGTCATAGGAGCGGCGGAACTGGAAATATTCCTCGGTGACGGGCCAGCCGAGGGCGGCCATGGCCGCCGGGATGGCGGGGTCGCGCGCCACCAGATCCTCGTAATGGATGACGGCGTCGAAACGGTCGCGCGCCAGGAACAGTGCGTCCAGGATCTGGAACTTCTCGTGCATCAGGCCGCTGTAATGGCGGTAGGGCTTGGTGCGCAGGCTGGCGTAATTGTCGCGCGGGTCGCGCAGCAGCAGCACGGTGCGGTCGGGGCGGAAGCGCTCGACATGCACGGCCAGGGGAAAGGCCGTCGTGATGACGGCCTTGGCCACGAAATCCAGCGGCGTCGTCACGCGCGGGGCGGCGTAATTGTTGGGGATGTCGACCAGGGCCACGCAGCCCGGCCGCTGCGCCAGCACCTGGGTGAAGGCGGTGGCCCCGCTGGACTGCATGCCATGGACCAGCAATCTCATGTCGGCTCCCCCGGACCGGCCAGCCAGTCCCTGTTCATCTCGGCGGTGATGAAGACATAGCGGCGGGTATGGGGCGTGGGCCAGCGCGCGCCGACCCCGTGCAGGGCGTGGATGCTCTGCGGGAACAGCACCAGCTGGTTGGCCCGATAGGGGATGCGCACCACCTCCTCCACCGCCGCCTCGGGCAGCTGGTAGTCGAAGGGCGCGGCCGCCACCATCCCGTCGCGCCAGCGGTACAGGCACAGTTCCCCGCCCTGGCTGTCATCGTCGGGTGCGCGCAGGTAGAACAGGCCGGAGAAAAGCCGGTTGGCGGTGTCCAGGTGCGGCCCGCGCGCCGAGGAGGGCCTGTCCCGCACGGGCGTGTTGATTTCCAGCCTGGCATCCTGGCGGATTTCCAGGCCGGTCGCCGCGGGCGGCTGCGTCAGGTCGACCAGGGCGGTCGGATGCCCCGTCAGGTGCCCGTCCAGGGCCGCCAGCATGGCGGGCTGCCAATGGCCGTCGAACAGGGCCGCCACCTGCGCCAGGAAATCCGGGCCGCTATGCAGGGTCGCGAACCGCTTCCAGCAGTCGGGCATGTCGTTCAGCATCATCACCATGCTGGTCGACAGGACATAGCGCCGGTTGCCGGTGCCCCGGCTGTCGGAGGCGCCGGGGACGATGCGGTCGGTCGTGGGGAAGCCGGCCGCCAGTTCCGCGTAGAGATCCGCCTCCAGCACGTCGGGAATGACGATATGGGGAAAGGGATCGGTGCGGATATCGGCCGGTGTCGCATGGGCAAGCAGGGAGCGCATGGCGTCAGCCCTTCCCGCCGGTGCCGGCCTTGCCCGCAACCCGTTCCCGCAGGGCCGCTTCCAGTTCCGTGACGACATTGGTCCAGTCGTTCCAGCGCTGTTGCCGGAACAGGCGCATGGACGGATACCAGGGGGTGCGGTCCCCCGCCTGCATCCAGCGCCAGCAGCCGTCATAGCGCGACAGCAGCAGCACGGGAATGTCGAGGCCGCCCGCCAGATGCGCCGTGGAGGTGTCGACGCTGACCACCAGGTCGAGCTGGCTGGCCAGGGCGGCCGTATCGGCGAAATCCGACAGTTCCTCCGTCCAGTCATGGATGGGGAAGGGCGGGTCGGCCAGCTGGGCCGCACCGGCGCCCTTCTGCAGGCTGACGAAGCTGATGCCGGGGATGTCCGCCAGCGGGGACAGGCTTTTCAGCGCCATGCTGCGCCGGCGGTCGATGACGGCGGAGATGGGATCATGCGGGCGCGGGTCGCCGGCCCAGACCAGTCCCACCTTCAGCCCCGGCAGGCCCGCCAGGCGCCGCGCCCAGGCCCGGCTGTCGGCGGGATCGGCGGCCAGATAGGGCGGGTCGCAGAGGATATTGTCGGGCCGCACGCCGAACCGGTGCGGCAGCGACATCATGGAGATGCCGCATTCCCATTCCGCCGGGTCCGCGTCCATCGTCACCAGTCGGATACGCGGATCGCTGATGGCGAACAGCCGGACCAGGGGGGCGTTGGTGAACAGCCCCACCTGGGCGCCCCTGTCGGCCAGCAGGCGGACATAGCGGAAGAAATGCAGGCTGTCGCCCATCCCCTGCTCGCTTTCCACCAGGATGCGGCGGCCGGCCGGATCATCGCCGGTCCAGGGGGGCAGCTTGTCGATCTTGTGCCATTGCAGGGTATAGTGGAAATGCTGGTTGCGCTGTTCATAGACCGCCCAGCCCCGGTCCCAGTCGCCGGCCCGCAGCAGGTCGCAGGCCATCAGGAAGGCACTGGTGGCGGGCCGCCCCGCCTCCAGTTCCATGCTTTTCTCATAGAGCGGGAGGCTCTGGTCGAACCGGCCTTCAAGGGAATGGATGGTGGCCAGGTTGGCCAGGCCCGGCACCATGTCGGGATCCAGGGCCAGGCCCTTCTCCAGGGCCTCGATCGCTTCGGCGAACCGCCCCTGCGAGCGCAGGGCCGCGCCCAGGCTGCACCAGGCGGTACCCATGCCGGGCGCCAGTTCCGTCACCACCCGCCGGGCCAGCGCCTCGGCCTCCGCATACTCGCCGACCATTTCCAGCGTTGCCGCCAGATTGGCCATGGCGACGGGATCGTCGGGATAAAGGGCCAGCGACTGGCGCAGGTTGGTGATGCCGTTGGCATAATCGCGCAGGTTCGACTGGATCAGGCCCAGGGCGCCCAGGACCTGCGGATAGGAGGCGTTGATATGGGCCGCCTCCCAGACATAGGGATAGGCCTCCGCATAGGCGAACCGGGCGATCAGCCCACGTGCCTCCTCCATCAGCAGGGCCAGCAGCCGGGTTCCGGCGGAATGGGCGGGCACGCGTTCGATGACCGTGCGCAGCAGCCCCGCCGCGCGGGCCCGGTCGCCGGCATCGGCCAGCAGGCCCGCCAGTTCGGCCATGGCATTGGTATGGCCGGGCTGGCGTTCGACCAGGCGTTCCAGCACGGCGACGGCCTCGGCCGGCCGGCCGGTGTGCCGCAGCGCGATGGCGTAGAGGAACAGCCCCTCGTCGCTGCATTGGCCTTCGGCATCCAGGGCCCCGTACAGCTCGGCCACCCGGTGCTGGTCATCCTCGCGGCAGGCCTGTTCGGCGGCCTGGTGGCGGGCGGCGATATCCATGGCGGTCATTCAGGCTTTTCAGGGCTGGAGATGCAGGGATGGCGCAGATGCAGGCGCGAGGCGTCCCGGCCGGTTTCCACGAAGCCCAGGCGCGTGTAAAGGGCCAGGGCCCGCCCGTTCAGGGGATCGACGGAAAGGGCCAGGCCCTTGCTGGCCATACCCGCCTGCGCGATGAGATCGCCCAGCAGGGCGCTGCCGGTGCCGTGGCCGCACGCCGCGGGCAGGAAGGCGATGTCGATGATCCGCCAGTCGGGACCGTCCAGGTCCAGATGGAGCCGGCCGACGGGATCGGTGCCCCGCAGCAGCAGCAGCCGGGCCGCGTCCGGGTAGCGGCGGTTCCAGTCCTGGCGCCGGGCGTCGAACTGCTGGTCGCAGAACCAGCGGCACATGGCCTCGTCCCAGCCGGCGGCCGTCAGTTCGGTCGACCGGGTGGAGCGGTAGAGCCGGCGCAGGAAGGCCAGGTCGGCGTCCCGCTCGGGACGGACCCGCAATCCGGGCAGGCGCAGGACGGGCACGGGCGGGCGTGCCCGTGCCCCCTCATTCCCCTTCATCCCGGCTGGCGACGGCATGCGTCAGTTCCGCATCGGAAAGACGCCGTCATTGCAGATGAAGTACCCCATGACCAGCAGCGGTGACCGGTTCTCATGCGGCCCGCTGCCGCCGGCCACCGACAGGGCGAGGGGCGACATGGCGCCCAGGGTGGGGTTCAGGGTCGCGGCGGCATACATGCCCAGGGCGTAGGAGCGGGTGGCCCCCGGCGGTTGGTATTGCGGGTTGGAGGGCACGGCGGTCGAACCGGGTGTCGTCACGCGCACCGAGGAGAGCTGCGATTCCATGCCGTGGGTATGGGGCGGGATCTGGGCCGTGGCCAGGCTCACCACGGCCTGGCCCAGGGTCGCGGCCACGGCATAGGGACCGCCGGCGGCGGGGGTGGCCGTGTTCGAGTAGCCCATGATCGCCCGGCCATACAGGTTGGGCAGGGCGAAGGTGGTCTTGCCATCGCCGCCATACATGGGCCCGATGACGGCGTACAGCGCCTGGTTCAGCCCGATGGGAAGGATCGCCCCATTGCACAACAGCCATCCCTGGGGGGCGAACGTGTAGGGGAAGGCCCGGATCTCACCATAGAACGCGTCAGCCATTCATACCTCCCTTGGCCCCAAGCCCGTATCGGACAGGTGCCGTTCAACGCGATGTCGGGACACGGGGGTTCACTCCGGGACCGGAAAGATGCCGTCATTGCAGATGAAATACCCCATGAC
>NZ_JBLTYX010000028.1:0-61951 GCF_048066115.1 Niveispirillum sp. KHB5.9
CATCACGCTATGCAGCCCCATACCCGGCAGATGGTATTGTTTTGCGGCGATATCGCCCCGCTGCTATTCATCGGCCACCTGTTCCTGCTGGGCAACATTGGCGGAGAACTGCACCCAGCGCTCATCCTTCAGCCGGTTCAGTAAGCCTCTGCCGTGCCCCCCCACAAGGTCCAGATGCAGGCTGGCCTGTGCGGTTTCCCGTTCACCCTTGTCACTGTCGGGTTAATTGCCTGAAGCAGGAGGGTGAACAGGAGGAGATGGCGCATCAACTTGCCTGATTTCCGCGGGAATTATCGATGAGCGCGCCCCAGGGGCGCCACGATCCATCAAGAAATGACAGATAAATCACTCTCGGATGTTGATCCAGGTCAAGCTGCTTTCCGCACCATCGCTTAGAGTTGCATTGACGAGAGGCCTAGCACACCGGTGAGCGCCGCGAAGGCGACCGCCTCTCAATCGCAATGCGATGAACAAGATGGGATACCCGCAATGAGCCTGATTTCTCGCCGCGCCGCCCTGGCCGGTTTCACAGCCCTCGCCGGGTTGCCACTTACGGCGCATGGCGGGCAAAAGCTCCGTGAACTCACGATATGGGGGCCACCGGCCGGTCCCTCGATCACGGTTGCGCACGCCATCACGGCCGGATACATGCGGGACATCGCGGACAAGGTCACCTTTAAGGCGTGGCGCAACCCGGACGAGTTGCGGGCCGGTCTGACCTCCGGCACCATGCAGGCCGTTGTCATGCCGGTCAACACGGCGGCCAACCTGTATAACCGTGGCCTTCGGGTTCGTCTGGTCAATGTCCTGACCAATGGTCTGCTGTACATGGTGGCAACCGACGCATCCCTTTCCAGCATCGTCGCGTTGAAGGGCCGAACCATCGTCCTTCCGTTCCGCGGCGATACGGTGGAATTGACGCTGCGGCGCCTGCTGGCACTGCACGGCCTGAACGCCGATACGGATCTTTCCCTGCAATTCGCCGGGACGCCGATGGAAGCCATTCAACTGCTTTACGCCGGCAGGGCGGATGCCGCCCTGCTCCCGGAGCCGGCTGCGGCGGCAGCCATCATGCGGGCCGGCATGGTGGGAAAACAGGTCACCCGTACCATGGACATGCAGCAGATATGGAGCGCGGTCGCCGCACAGGGCCGACCGCTGCCACAGGCCGGGCTGGGGGTCAGCGAGGCGTTCCTGCGCGAACAGCCGGGCCTGGTCACGGCCCTGCATGAAGGGCTGGTGCAGACCACGGCGGCGGTCAATGCCAATCCTTCGCATGGCGCAAAGGACGCAGCGGATGCCTTGGGAATGCCCGCACCCGTGCTTGCGGCGGCCATTCCCTACTGCAATCTGGTGGCCGTGACGGCGCGGGAGGCGAGACCATCCATCGAGGCCGCCTTCCAGCAGATCGCCGCGATGGATCCGCGTATTCTGGGTGGCAAGATCCCGGACAGTGATTTCTATCTCTGACGGGGTCATGATGGGCTTGATCTCGGCATCGGCGAATCGTCTGGGGCGTGTGTGGCGCTTTCTGTGGTCTGCTTGGGCGGGCATTGCCGGGCTGGCGTTGTTTGCCGGCCTCTGGCAGGCCGGCTACGAAGCCTATGGCGCTTTCATCCTGCCATCGCCGCTGGACACGATGGCCGCGGCAGGGATGATTGTCGCCGATCCCATCTCATGGTCGATCATCGCCACGACGATGCTGCGAGCGGCTGAGGGCTTCGCACTCTCGGTCGCCGTCGGCATCATCACTGGTTCCGTCGCCGGATACTCCCCAGCGGCGATGCGGATCACACGTCCCTTGCTGACCGTGCTGCTCGGCGTGCCGCCGATCGCCTGGATCGTCTTCGCCATGATCTGGTTCGGATCGACCGATAACATGGTGGCGACCGTCGTCACCGTGTCGGCAACCCCCATCATCTTCGCCGGTGTCGCCGAGGGCATTATGACGCGTGATCGGGGCCTGGATGATATGGCTCGCCTGTTTGGGGCAAGCGCCTGCGCCCGTCTTTGGACATTGGGCGCACGACAGGCGGCAGCCTTCCTCTTTCCGGCACTGGGCGTCGCCCTGGGCGTCGCCTGCAAGGTGACGGTCATGGCGGAGTTGCTCGCCAATACCGGCGGGATGGGCGGCGAATTGGCCCTGGCGCGGGCCAATCTCGATGTCGCAGGGGCGATGGCTTGGGTGCTTATCGCCGTAGCAGGCCTGATCACCGCCGAATATGCGCTGCTGCATCCATTCCGGGCCGAGATTGAACGCTGGCGGGACGCCGCGCGCCCATGGGGGGTGAAGCGCTGAACCCGTTCAACAAATTGCGCGCCGATACCATTGCTGCGCCGAGGCGGCTTTTCGGCGCTCAGTTTGTCCGGCGACAATAAAGCCGAGACGGGAATTCCTAATATATGCAATTGCAACTTAATCGCATATATGGAGCCAAAATGGTGGGGACTGATCGAATGGCGCGGCGCTGGAGGGCGGCAGGGATGGGCATCGCCGGGATATTGGCCTTGCCGCCGGCGACCATGGCCCAATCAGCCGGGCCGGGCGCCGTCGTGATCCTGAGTCCGCTGAAGGTGGAGGGCGTAGAAACCAGCGCCGATGAGGCCCGACGGCGGCTGGAGGCCGTGGCCGGCGGCATTGCGGTCATTGATGGCGATGATCTGCTCGGCAAGCTTGACCTCAATCTTGCCGACACGCTGGCAACGGTGCCCGGGGTGGTCGTCCAGACCTTTTTCGGCGGCAATGACCAGCCCCGGATACAGATCCGGGGATCGGGGCTGCAGCAGAACCCTGTGGAACGCGGTATCCTGGCCCTCAAGGATGGCCTGCCGTTGAACCGGGCCGACGGTTCCTACATTGTCGGCCTGGCCGATGTGCGGGGAGCGGCGTTCACCGAAATCTACCGGGGCTACACAGCCAACCGACTGGGTGCCACCGTCCTGGGGGGTGCTTTTAATCTGGTGTCCCCGACCGGTTCCTCCGCCCCCGGCGCCACCTTCATCCTGGAAGGCGGCAGCTTCGGCCAGTTCAACGCGCGGGCGCAGGTCGGACAGCAATGGGACCGGACCGATGCGATGATCGCCGCCCAGCATAGCGAGCGCGACGGTTACCGCGGCTATAACCAATCGGAACGAACAGGCTTCGACGCCAACATCGGCCTGGAGTTGACCGAAGCCCTGCGAACCCGCTTCTTCGCGGGCTATACCGATCTTGGCTTTGATGTCGCCGGACCGACGACGAAAGCGAGGCTGAATACCGATCCCCGCGCCGTCCATACCGGCCCCCTCATTGTCGGCGGCGTGGCGGTGGCGCCCGGACCCAATGTCATTCGGGACAAGCCCCGACGCGAAACGGAGCAATATCGGATCGGCAACCGCACGACGGCGAGCCTTGGACCGCATCTGATGGATGTGACAGCCGGTTACGCCTACACCGACGACATGTTCCGCTTTCCAGTATCATCGGGCGTACGCGTCACCGAGGGCGGTGACCTGACGCTGGCGGCGCGCTATGCCTATGCGCCGGTGGCGACGGCTGCCCTGCCCCTGCTTGAAGCCACCGCGACCTATGTCGTCGGCTCCGCCGATCGGGAATACTATCTCAACAATGCCCGCAGGCGCGGCGCGCTGTTCGGGAAGGGAACCCTTGATTCCGATACATTGACCGTCAGTGCCGGGGCGAACATCCCCCTTGGCACTGGCGTCACCCTTTCCCCGGCCATCGCGGTCGCCCATGCCAGCCGCGACTTTGACGACACCTATGATAGCGCGCGCCGGCCCACGCTGGCTTTCAGCCCGGCGAACCCCACCACGGCGCTGCCGGCCGGCAGCGTCGCCACCACCGACACCAGCTATGCACGCAATTATAGCGGCTTCACGCCCAGCCTGGGCCTGAGTTGGCGTCCGAACGAAGAACATATGCTCTTCGGGGCCATAAGCAGCGGCTTCGAGCCGCCAACCCACGATGATCTTCTGGCCACCGTCAATGGCACGCCCAACAGCAGCCCCGGCCGGCCCAATCCGGCGAACCCGGCGCTGGCCGCCGCCGTCTTCGCCACGCCGGACCTGGACGCGCAACGATCAACGACCGTGGAACTTGGCTGGCGCGGCCATCTGGCACCGGTCATGACCGATGCGGTGATCTATTATTCGTGGGTCGAAAAGGAGCTGCTGAATCTGCGCGACGCGACCGGCGTTTCGCTGGGCGCCATCAATGCCGATGAAACCCGGCATTTCGGCATCGAACTGGGCGTGTCCACCTGGATCGGCGATTCCCTCTCCGGACGGATCGCCTATACGTATCAGGATTTCCGTTTCCATGATGACCCGCTTCGCCAAAATAACCGCCTGGCCGGTGCGCCCCGGCATATCCTCAACGCCCAGCTTGGCTATCAGGTGACGACATCGCTTCATCTGCGCGCGGAGATGGACTGGTGGCCCGGCCGCACGCCGGTCGACAATATGAACACGCTCTACATGGACTCGTTCATCACCGCCGATCTGGGTGCCAGCTACGCATTCAACAAGAGCATCACCCTCTACGGCGAGGTCCGAAACCTGTTCGATACAAATTACGCGTCCTCAACCCTCATCGTCGATCAGGCGGTCGCCGGACAGGCCGCCTTCCTGCCTGCAGATGGTCGCGCCCTCTATACCGGCCTCAAGGTTCGGTTCTGATGGAAACGGCCCTTGTCCTGGAAGGCGTCGAGCATGCCTATCTCGGGCGTACTGTGGTTTCCGGCGTCGATATGCGTATCGGCGCCGGGGAAATCACCGCCCTGGTCGGCCCGTCGGGATGTGGTAAAAGCACGGTCGCGCAGATCGCCTCCGGGCTGATCGAACCATCGCGCGGGCGGGTGTCCCGGCTTTACCGCCGCCATGGCATGGTATTCCAGGAACCCCGGCTGCTCGCCTGGGCGACGGCGCATGACAATATTGCCTATCCGCTGCGTCTGGCGGCTACCGCGAGGCGGGACCGGTCGCGGCGGGTCGCCGCCGCCGCTGCCCGCGTCTCGCTTGAACCCGCCGATCTGCTGAAATATCCGGTCGAACTGTCAGGAGGTATGCGTCAGCGGGCAGCGATCGCCCGGGCGCTGGTCGTCGAACCCGACTTCATCTATTTCGACGAACCCTTCACGGCACTGGATGCGGCGTTGAAGCGGCGTATGCAGGATCTTGTGATCATGGCGGCGGGCGCCGCCCGCTTTGCAGCACTGTTCATCACCCACGACCTGATGGAGGCGGCGCGCATCGCTCACCGTGTCCTGGTGATGGATACGCATGGCCGGGGCATCGCCGGCGAGCGCAGGGTGCCGGGTGAACCGGGAGCCCGCAGCGACGAGGCGCTGTATAGATTGACCGATAGCTGGCATCGCGATGACCCGCTGTTCCGCCACATCTTCGATGTTGATGAAAGGCGGATACCGTGAGGTGGCCCTGCATGACGATAGTACGGCGTTTGGGCGATGAGGGGGTGCGGCTGTTCTTTCCCCTTTCGGCGCTGCATGCGGCGCTATGGCCTCTATTATGGACGGCGCTGCATGGCCTGTCACTGCCCTTGGCGCACCAAATGCCGCCCGGCATCTGGCACGCGACCGAGATGATACTGGGCACCTACGGCGCGGCCTTGATCGGCTTCATCACGACGGCGGTGCCGGAATGGTCGGACACGCCCCGGCTTCGGGGACGTGGCCTGTATATTTTGGCTGGGTGTTGGCTTATTGCCCGTCTGGTCGGTCTGCTTGGTGCCGACGCGCTGGCGTGGCTTGGCCTGATTGCCGACGGGGCATGGCTTGTCTTCCTGCCGCTCTATCTGGTCGCCGTGGCCCGGAAGCGAGGAACGGAACATCTCTTCGGTTTCCTGATCTGGCTTGCCGCCCTGGCGACGGCAGGGATCGCCGCTCGGATGGCCATGGCGCTGAATGATCCTGAGACCGCACTCATGCTGTTGCGGATCGCCGGACTGGTGTTTCTGGGGCTCCTCGGTCTCGCGCTTTCCCGCATCACCGTACCCGTGACCAATCTGGTCCTGGACCCGTCGCAGGCCAGTTCTCCCTACCGCCCGCATCCCGGCCGCCGGAACCTCGCCCCGGCACTAATCGCCGTGATCCTGACGGGCGAATTGCTGGGGCTTTCCAGCGGCGTCACGGGCTGGCTGTTCATCGCCGCCGGGGCTGCCTTCATCGACCGCGTGGGTGAGGCCTTTGTCGGCAGGGAGGGGCTGCGGATCGAAATTCTGGCGCTCGCCGGATCAAGCCTGTTCTCAGGTATCGGGTTGATATTGGTCGGTGCCGCACGGCTGGGTGCCCCTTTTGCGGAAATACCGGGCTTGCATCTGGCCCTTATGGGCGGATTGGGGCTTGGTGTCATGACGGTCTTCGCTATCGCCGGCCTGATGCATACGGGGCGGACCCTGCCGTTTCCACGTGGCATGGGCAGCGCCCTGCTGCTGCTGATTGTCGCCGTGCTGCTGCGGGTTCTGCCCGATCTGCATATAACCCCTGCACCGCCGGGCCCGCCCTACGCGGTGGCGGCCCTGTTCTGGAGCGTGGGCTTTCTGGTCTGGCTCCGCCTTTACTGGCCATTCCTGTCCGGTGGGGCCGCGGATGACGCGGCGCGTTGCTAAGAAACCCCGATGACGGGAGAACACGTCATCACCCCACCCGGATATACCCCTCCGGGAACCGCGCCATAATGCCACCGATGGCCTCACCGTCCAGGGCGGATGGCAGCGTCGCCAGTTCGTCATCCGCGCAGCCCTGCGGGCGGAAACACTGGATCACGAAGCGGCGCACGCCCAAGATACCCAGGCTTTCCGCCATCCCGGCAAGATCAGCCGTGGAAAGCAAGGCCGGATGCACCGTCGTGCGCACTTCCAGATCGACACCACTGTCCAGCAGCATGCCCAGGCTGGCCCGGGCACGCTCACCACTGCCCGGCACGCCGGTGATACGGGCATAATCGGCGAACGGTGCCTTCATATCGAAGCCGACCCAATCCAGCCGGGGCAACAGCCCGGACAGCCGGTCGGGATAGGGGCCGCCCGTATGCAGCCCCACCCGAAAGCCCAGGTCGCGCACAACGGCGATCGCATCAACCAGTCCGACCTGCAGCGTCGGTTCCCCGCCGGAGAAGACGACGCCATCCAGCAGGCCGCGCCGTCTTTCCAGAAAAGCCAGCACATCGCGCCAGGGAATATCCCCGGCGCGGTCGGCTGGAATCAGGTGGGGATTGTGGCAATAGCGACAGGACCAGGGGCAGCCCTGGCAGAAGATTGTCGCCACCAGTTGCCCCGGCCAGTCGCAGGTTGAAAGAGGCGACAGACCACCGATGCGTGGTTCAGGCACAACGGGCATGGCGTTCCTGGAAGAAGCGGCGTTCCTGATGCTCCCCCTTCTTGCCGGCATTGAAGGCGGAAACGGGGCGGTGATAGCCCATCACCCGCGTCCAGACCTCACAAGGTTGGCGCTCGGCATCGGTCAATTCGATCTTCATGTCCTGGGCAGGGGCCAGGGCGACGATATTGTTCATGATTGATCCTTCGGTCAGAGGGTTACCGCGAAGCTTCGCGGCGTTTGCGGGCGAGGATCTCCTCGTCGCATTTCGGGCAGAAGGCGTGCTCGCCAGCCAGATAGCCATGCGTGGGGCAGATGGAGAAGGTGGGCGTCACGGTGATATAGGGCAGCCGGAAATTCTCCAGCGCCCGGCGCACCAGCTTGCGGCAGGCATCGGCCGAGGATAGCCGCTCCGTCATATAGAGATGCAGCACGGTGCCGCCGGTATATTTGGCCTGTAACGGTTCCTGCAGGGTCAGCGCCTCGAACGGATCGTCGGTATAGCCCACCGGCAATTGCGAGGAATTGGTGTAATAGGGCTGGTCCGCCGTGCCGGCCTGGAGGATGCCGGGAAAGCGTTTGCGATCCTCCCGCGCGAAGCGATAGGTCGTGCCCTCTGCCGGGGTGGCTTCCAGATTATACATATGGCTGGTTTCGGCCTGAAACTGCACGATGCGGGCGCGCACATGGTCCAGCAGTCGCAGCGCGAAGGCCCTCCCCCAATTGGTCGTCACATCCTCGTGGTCGCCGGTGAAGTTGCGGATCATCTCATTGATGCCATTCACCCCCAGGGTAGAGAAATGGTTACGCAAGGTGCCCAGATAGCGCTTGGTATAAGGGAACAGGCCGTTATCCATCAGGCGCTGGATGACCTTGCGCTTGATCTCCAGGCTGTTGCGACCCAGTTCCAGCAGATGGTCCAGGCGGGCGAACAAGCCCGCCTCATCCCCCTGGTGCAGATGGCCCAGCCGGGCGCAATTGATGGTCACCACCCCCAGGGAGCCCGTCTGTTCAGCCGAGCCGAACAGGCCATTGCCGCGTTTCAGCAACTCTGTCAGGTCCAGCTGCAGGCGGCAGCACATGGACCGGATCATGTTGGGCTTCAGTTCCGAATTCACGAAATTCTGGAAATAGGGCAGCCCGTATTTGGCCGTCATGGCAAATAGCAGGGTGGCGTTCTCGCTCTCCCACGGGAAATCCGGGGTGATATTGTAGGTGGGGATGGGGAAGGTGAAGACGCGCCCCTTGGCATCCCCCTTGGTCATCACCTCGATATAGGCGCGGTTGATCATGTCCATTTCGTGCTGCAGATCACCATAGGTGAAGAGCATTTCCTGCCCCGCCACCACCGGCACCTGTTCGCGCAAATCTTCCGGGCAGGTCCAGTCGAAGGTCAGGTTGGTGAAGGGGGTCTGCGTGCCCCAGCGGGACGGCACGTTCAGGTTATAGACCAGTTCCTGGATGCACTGGCGCACCTGTTCATAGGTCAGGTTGTCCAGTCGCACATAGGGTGCCAGATAGGTGTCGAAGGAACTGAACGCCTGGGCACCGGCCCATTCATTCTGCAGCGTACCCAGAAAATTGACGATCTGGCTAACCGCACTGGTCAGGTGGCGGGGCGGCCCGGCCTCCACCTTGCCAGGCACGCCGTTCAGCCCCTCCGCCAGCAAGGTCCGCAAGGACCAGCCGGCACAATAGCCGGCCAGCATGTCCAGATCATGGATATGGATGTCGCCTTCCCGGTGCGCTTCCCCAATCTCTGCGGGGTAGACGTGGGAGAGCCAGTAATTGGCCACCACCTTGCCCGAGACATTGAGGATCAGCCCGCCCAACGAGTAACCCTGGTTGGCATTGGCATTGATGCGCCAGTCGGCGTGATCCAGATATTCATTGATGCTGGAGGCGACATCGACCAGCGTAGCCTTATCCCGGCGCAGCCGCGCATGCTGTTCGCGATAGACGATATAGGCACGGGCGGCCTTGATATGGTCGGCGCTGATCAGCGCCTGTTCCACCACATCCTGGATCTGTTCAATCTGCGGTGCCTGCCCGGCATGGCGGTGACACAGAACCTTCACGACATTCTCGCTCAGCTTGTCTGCCGCCTCGGCGCCGAACTCCCCCGTCGCCTCCCCGGCACGGGCGATGGCCACGCGGATCTTGCCGCCATCAAAGGGCACGACGCGCCCGTCGCGCTTGGTCACAAGGGTCAGAGGCAATGATGTAGACATTGGCGGAATGATCCCGACGATGAGGAAAAGCAGGAAAATCAGCCCCGAAGGGCCAAAGCGGAGATATCAATATCTAGTGTTCATGAAATTTCTAGACACAATATGTATGAATTTTGGAGTCGAGTGACGTCTTGTCGCAGGAATTGACACAGAGAAAATCAACCCCCAAAATCATTCATTCTTCAGATGTTTCAGTCTGTGGCCATCCTGCCTGTCACGGCAGGAAATAGGCACCCAGCGGATCAACACCGAACAGTAGTGGATGCAGCAGCAGCACCAGCCCCAGCAGGAGAAAGGCCAGCATGGCGCGCAGGATGGTCGGGCCCAACGGGAACAGGGCTGCGGACAAGGGGGCCGCCGCCACCGCATCGGCCAACGCCCGCCAGGATGGCCCCATCCGGTCCCGGCAGCGCCGGTCCAGCACCCGGTACCCGGCGATGGAAAACAGCAGGAAGCTGCCGAACAGGAGCACATGCACCCCATCGCCATTGGCCAGCAGATGCGCGCCGGACCAGAGAGCCAGCGCCGCCAGGAGCGGATGCCGGGTCAGTCGCACCATGCCCGGTCGGGCTGGATTGAAGTGATCATTACGCGCACCCCCGAAGGAGAAGGGATTGGGCCGGCCCAGCGTCAGGCATGCCAACAGGAAGGCCATTGCCATCGCTACCAGCGCCAGATGCGCCAGTGCCGGGCTCGTCCCCCATAACGGAATGTAGGGCGCCCGGCCGGCGGCACCGAAGACCCAACCCAGCAGCAGGACGGACAAGGCCGAATAGGCCAGCAGGAAACCATGCGTGCCCAAGCGGTTGGTCAGCACGCCGCGCACCTGCGGATGCATCGGCAACCGGTGGGAAGCCAGGAACGCCGCAAAGGCGAGGATGAATTCCCCGAGCGGCAACACGCTGTCCATTTTCCCTCTCCCGCCGATAACCGGTGATAGGGACATCTTATAATCCAGCCCTTCGCCGGGAAGGTTGCGACAGGTCAACAAGCGGCCCGTCTGGTCCGTCTATGGTCGGCCCCGATCCACGAATTCTGGAGATCCGCATGAGCATCTGCGAAGGGGACGCGGGGCCGCCCCGCGCCATCCCGCACATCCCGCCGCTATTGGCCTTCGCCCTGCGTCGTGCGCCGATGGCCCCAGCCGCCTTCTGCCTGAGCCTGATGACACGCCGCATGATGGGCCGCCATCCCGGCCTTATGGTGAGGCTTGGTTGCTACCGGCACAGCCGGTTCGCGCTGACCGCCAGCGATGTGCCGCTCACCTTTCTGCTGGATCTGTCGCGCGATCCGGTCGCCATCACCCTTCACGCCAGCCCACCCGCCGCAGATGCCCATATCACCGGCAAGCTGGCGGCCTTGGTCGGGCTGGTGCATGGCTTATGGGACGGGGATGCGCTGTTCTTCTCCCGTGATCTCACCATCGACGGCGACACATCAGCCGCCCTGGCGCTGCGCAACGCCATTGATGATGCGGAACTGGATTTGGGGGCGGAAGCTGCGGAGATTGCGGGCCCTTTCCGCCCCTCTGTCCGCCGGTTGATCGGGCTGGTGCAAAATCTGACTGGCGTGCCGCTGACCCGAATGGGGGCGGCCCGATGATGGAACTGGTCTGCCCGGCCGGCACCCCGGCGTCGCTGCGGGCCGCTGTGGATGCTGGCGCGCATAGCATCTATTGCGGCTTTGCCGACGATACCAATGCCCGCAATTTTCCCGGCCTGAACTTCTCCCGCGCCGAACTGGCCGATGGCGTGGCCTATGCCCATGCGCGCGGGGCCAGGGTACTGGTCGCTATCAACACCTTTCCGCGCGCCGGCAATGAGGCACTGTGGCACCGGGCTGTCGCCGATGCCGAACAGGCCGGGGTCGACGCGGTGATCCTGGCCGATTTGGGCCTGATCGCCCATGCGGCGGAATATCATCCCGGTCCGCGGCGGCACCTGTCGGTGCAGGCCGCCGCCGCCAATCCGGACATCATCAATTTTTATGCCCGTACCTTCGGCGTGAAGCGCGTGGTCCTGCCCCGCGTGCTGAGCGTGGAGGAAATCGCCGCCATCAACCGGGAGGTCGAGGTGGAGACGGAGGTTTTCATCTTCGGCGGCCTGTGCGTGATGGCGGAGGGGCGCTGCTCCCTTTCCTCCTTCATCACCGGCCGTTCGCCCAACATGAACGGGGTCTGCTCCCCCGCCAGCCACGTCGCCTATGCCGAAGAAGGGTCGGAACTGGCGGCGCGGCTGGGTGGCTACACCATCCACCGGGCCGCCAAGGGGGCACCCGCCCCTTATCCCACCTTGTGCAAGGGCTGTTTCAAGGTCGGGCCCCGCACCGGCTATGTTTTTGAAGACCCGGCCAGCCTGGATGCCTCCGACCTGCTGCCGGCCCTGGCACGGGCCGGTGTCACGGCGCTGAAGATCGAAGGTCGCCAGCGATCGCGGGCCTATGTGGCGCAGGTCGTTCGCAATTTCCGCCAGGCGGTGGAGGCCATGGCGGCGGGACGCCCGCTGCCCACCGGGACGCTTGCCGCATTGACCGAGGGGCAAAGCGCCACCGCCGGTGCCTATAACAAAATCTGGAGATGAGTGCGATGGACCTGACGATCGGCCCGATACAGGGCTTCTGGGATGCCAATCGCTGGGGCGATTTCTATGCACGGCTTGCCGATGAACCCGGTGTCAACCGGGTGATCATCGGGGAGCTTGTCTGCTCTAAACGCCTACCCTTCTATCAGACCCGCATTCCCGACGCGATCGAACGGCTGCTGGCCGGGGGCAAGCAGGTGGCCGTCACCTCCCTGGCCCTGGTCACCCTGAAACGTGAACGCAAGATGACGGCGGAACTGGCCGGCACCGGGCTGGAAGTGGAGATCAATGATCTGACCGCCCTGGCCCATCTGCCACCGGGGGCCGCCTTCTCCTCCGGGCCGTTGATCAATGTCTATAATGAAGGCACGTTGCGCCTTCTGGCCGGGCGCGGGGCGACCCGGTTCTGCCTACCGCCGGAACTGCCCGCCGACTCCATCCGGCACTTGACGGCCGCCGCCGGCCCGGTGCCTGTGGAAGTCTGGGGATGGGGCCGGCTGCCGCTGGCGATTTCCGGTCGCTGCTACCATGCCCGCTATCATGACCGGCCCAAGGACCAGTGCCAGTTCGTCTGCGCAGGCGACCCGGACGGTCTGGCGGTGGATACGCTGGATGACCGGAAATTCCTGGCCATCAATGGCGTGCAGACCTTGTCGTCACCCTGCGCCAACATGGCCCATGCGCTGGACCGGCTGGCGGGAATGGGAGTATCGGCGCTGCGCCTCTCCCCACAGAGCACCGGCTTTTTCGAGGTGATCGGCCTGTTCCGTGACCTGATCGCCGGACACATTGATGGAGATGAACTGAGCGCACAGGCTTTGCCCCTGGCACCGGGCGGGGCCTTCTGCGACGGCTTTCTGGAAGGGCCCAGCGGGGTATCCTGGCGCATATCCGCATAGAAGCATCCCGCCAACGGCCCGGGCCAAACGTCCGGCTGTTTGCGCCGTGGCAAAGTCCCCGACCGGGAAACGCCGTAGCTGTGATCTCAACCTCGCCACCTGCCTTCAATGGACCAGCAACGGGAGAGCACAGCATGTCGTCAACCCATGAACCGCATCGGCCACCGGTCGAGCGATTCAGCAAATCCGCCGCTCGGAACATATTCTATGGCGGTTCTGTCTTCTTCTTCGTCATCTTTGTCGGCCTGACGGCGCAGAGCCATTGGCACATCCTCAACAAATCGACCGACGAGTCGACGCTGAGCGAAAGCGTGCTGCGCGGCAAGCATGTCTGGGAAAAGCACTCCTGCATCAATTGCCACTCGATCCTGGGGGAAGGTGCCTATTTCGCCCCGGAATTGGGCAATGTCTGGGTCCGCTTTGGCGGGCGGGATGATCCGCAGAGCGCCCGCGAAGGGCTCATCGCCTGGATGCAGTCGCAGCCATCCGGCATCGAAGGCCGCCGCCAGATGCCGCAATTCAATCTCAGCGACCAGGAACTCAACGATCTCGTCGATTTCCTGGAATGGACCAGCCGCATCAACACCCAGGGCTGGCCGCCCAATGATGCGGGCTGAGGAGGGACGATCATGAAATACGCTTCACAAAAGGTGGCCTACTGGTACTTCGCCTGCGCCATGATCCTGTTCGGGGTGCAGATTGCGGCGGGTGCGCTGGCCGGTACGGTCTATGTGCTGCCCAACACATTGTCAGAGCTGCTGCCCTTCAACATCATCCGCATGATCCACACTAACGCCCTGATCGTCTGGCTGTTGATGGGCTTTTTCGGCTGCACCTATTATCTGATCCCGGAGGAAGCCGAGCGCGACATCGAAAGCCCCCTGCTGGCCTATATCCAGTTGGGCCTGCTGATGTTCGGGGCCCTGGCCGCCGTCGTCGGCTATACGCAGGGCGTGCATGAGGGGCGGGAGTTCCTGGAACAACCGCTCTGGATCAAGGCCGCCATCGTCGTGGTGGCGCTGATCTTCCTCTATAATGTCTCCATGACCGTGCTGAAGGGCCGGCGCACGGCGGTGACCAATGTGCTGCTGCTGGGCCTGTGGGGCATCGCCGTTTTCTGGCTGTTCGCCTTCTATACGCCGGATAACCTGGCCGTCGACAAGGTCTATTGGTGGTACGTCGTCCATCTGTGGGTGGAAGGCGTGTGGGAACTGGTGATGGCCTCGGTTCTCGCCTTCCTGATGATCAAGATGACCGGGGTGGACCGCGAAGTCATTGAGAAGTGGCTTTATTCCATCGTCGGTCTGGCCCTGTTCTCCGGCCTGCTGGGCACCGGTCACCATTATTACTGGATCGGCGCGCCGGGATATTGGCAGTGGATCGGGTCGATCTTCTCTGCGCTGGAAATCGCCCCCTTCTTCGCCATGGTGATTTTCGCCTTCAGGATGGTGTTCAAGGGTCGTAAGGACCATCCCAACCGTGCCGCCATGCTGTGGTCACTGGGCTGCACCGTCGGCGCCTTCTTCGGTGCCGGGATCTGGGGCTTCCTGCACACGCTGTCTTTCGTCAACTACTATACCCATGGCACGCAGGTGACGGCGGCGCATGGGCATCTGGCCTTCTTCGGGGCCTATGTCATGCTCAACCTCGCCATGATCAGCTATGCCATGCCCTATCTGCGCGGCAAGGCCCCCTACCACCAGACACTGAACATTGTTGCCTTCTGGATCATGGCCGGCGGCATGACGGTGATGACCTTCGCGCTGACCTTCGCCGGGGCCATCCAGGTGCATCTGCAGCGGGTGATGGGCATGTCCTACATGGAGGTGCAGGACCATATTGCCCCCTTCTACTGGGTGCGGCTGGGCTCCGGTGTGCTGGTTGTCGTGGCGGCATTGATGTTCCTGTGGGCCGTGTTCGGCCCGGTCCGCGACGCCCGCAAGGTGGTGCAGCGACGCGGCGGTGCTGCCCCCGTCGCTGCCGAGTGAAGTGATGCCGGGTGCGGTGGGCTGCCGCCGCACCCGGCCCTTTCGCCTTAACAGGAGTTGAGCCATGCAAACAGCTGCAAACCTGCAGGCGGTCGAAGCCTCGCCCTTCTATGCCCAAACCGGCAATGAGTGCCTGTTGTTTGAACAGGCCTATCGCAACCGCCTGCCGGTGCTGCTCAAAGGGCCGACCGGGTGCGGCAAGACCCGTTTCGTCGCGCATATGGCGGCCCGCCTGGGCCGTCCGCTTTATACCGTGGCCTGCCATGATGACCTGACCGCCGCCGATCTGACCGGCCGTTACCTGCTGAAAGGTGGGGAAACGGTCTGGGCCGATGGCCCTTTGACCCGGGCGATGCGGGAAGGCGCGATCCTTTACCTGGATGAGGTGGTGGAGGCGCGCAAGGACGTGACCGTAGTGCTGCACCCCGTCACCGATGACCGGCGCGTGCTGCCCCTGGAACGGACGGGGGAGATGCTGGCCGCCCCGCCGGAATTCATGCTGGTGATCTCCTACAACCCCGGTTACCAGAATGTGTTGAAGGCACTGAAACCTTCCACCCGGCAGCGCTTCATCGCGCTGGAATTCGGCTATCCCGACCCGGAGACGGAGGCCGCCATCGTTTCTGCCGAAAGCGGGCTGCCCAAGGAACGCTGCGTGCCGCTGGTGCGGGTGGCCAATGCGCTGCGCGACCTGAAGGGCCAGGATGTGGAAGAAGGGGCATCCACCCGGCTGCTGGTCTATGCCGCCACCCTGATCCGGTCCGGGATCAAGCCGGATGCGGCGCTGGAGGCCGCCTTGCTGCAACCCTTGAGCGACGATCCGGATGTGCAGGCCGCCCTGGCCAGGGTGGCCGAACTGGCCTGGGGGTAAACGCCCATGTCCATCTTCGAACCAGAGGAATTTATCGGCACCCGCTGGCACCGGCTGGTGGGCGGCCTGACCACCCTGCCCCATCATCCGCCAGCCGCCGTCAGGCTGGCCGATGTAAGGGGACGGTTGGGCGTTCTGTTCCGTGCGCTGGGCGGGGATGGCGCCATCCGCCTTGCCGAGGCGGCGGCAACTACATCCCGGCATCGGCTGGGCTTCCTGCACCACGTCGGGCTGGGGCAGGAAAAGCTGGAACGCGCCGTGCTGGACAGTACCAGCCTGCGCCTGCCGGCGGTGATCGACTATTTCCCTGACGCGGCGGACAATGCCGCCCTTTATGAATGGCTGGCCGGCTGGTTCGCCCATGCCGTGCCGGTGGCGGATTCTGATGACGCGCTGGTCCAGGATATCCAGGCGTTACGCGGCGCCGTGGCCGGTACGCGCGCCGCCCTGAAGGCCTGGCCGGGCCTGCGCCCCCTGTTCCACCGCCTACGCGCGGCCGCCCTGGCGGCCCGCCCGGAACGCCGCCTGCCAGCGGTGGAAGCGCAGATGGAAGCAGCGATCCGCGCCATCCTGGGCGGGTATCGCCCCCCGGATAATGCTTTTCTATTTCTGATCGAACAGCCGGGGGCGGTAATCGGCCCCCTCTCCGCCCCGCGCGGCTATCGCCCCTTCCTGCCCATCCCGCTGTTCGGGGAAGTACGGCAGATGCCGGGAACGGCCCCACCGGAGGATCGGGAGGAAGGGGCCGGCACATCCGATGCCGCCGATCATCGCCGCCGACAAGCGGAACGGCGGCAGACGGACCAGAGCGACCGGGGCGACCCGCTCTGTTTCCACCGGTTTGAAACCATCTTCTCCCTGGCCGAAATGGTGAATGTGAACCGCCGGGTGGATGAGGATGATGAGGAAGGTGCCCGACAGGCTGCCGACGATCTGACCGATCTGACCATCGGCAGCAACAGCCAGCGCACAGCCGCACGGCTGAAACTGGATCTGGACCTCGCCCCCGCCGCCGTGGAGGAAACGGCGCTGAGCGAGGGACTGACCTACCCGGAATGGGACTGGAAAAAGCAGGCCCACCGGCCCGACCATTGCCGCGTCATCACCGCCCGCGCCAAGGAGGATGGCGAAGCGTGGCAGCCATCGCCGGAGATGCAGCGCCAGATTCGCGCCGTGCGTCGGCAGTTCGAGGCGCTGCGACCCAGCCGGGTGGTGTTGCATGGCCAACCCGATGGCGATGATCTGGACCTGTCGGCCCTGGTACGCGCCGCCGCCGACCGCAAGGCCGGCAGTGCAGGGTCGGAGAATCTGTTCATCGCCGGGCGTGCCATTGAACGGGATTTATCCATGGCCGTGCTGATGGATGTATCGCTATCCACCGATGCCGCCATCGACGCGCATCGGGTGATTGATGTGGAAAAGGCGGCCCTGCTGGCGCTGAGCCAGGGGCTGGACGCCTGTGGTGATGAACACGCGATCTTCGCCTTCACGTCCCGCCGTCGCAACGATGTGCGGGTGGATTTGGTGAAGGATTTCACCGATCCCGTGGATGCCAGGGTGGTACGCCGGATCGAGGGGCTGAAGCCGGGGCAATATACCCGCATGGGGGCGGCGGTGCGCCATGTCACCGCGCAACTGGCCCAGCGCCCGCAGCGGCACCGGCTGTTGCTGCTGCTGACAGACGGCAAGCCCAACGATATCGATTATTACGAAGGCCGCTATGGCATTGAGGATACACGCGCCGCCATCCGGGAGGCGCGCAAGGCCGGGCTGAAAGTCTTCGGCGTCACGGTGGATGAGACGGCGCAGGATTATTTCCCCTATCTTTTTGGCCGGGGCGCCTATGCCATCATCACCCATCCCGAACGGCTGCCTGCCGCCCTGCCTGCCATTTATCGCCAATTGGTCGGTTGAAGCGGGGTGCCGCCAAAAGGCACCCCGCTTGGCCCCTACACCGCTGCTGAATGCCTGCCGCCGCTGGGCAGATAGGCATCGAAGGCGCTGGCGACGATGCGGGCGATTTCCGGTGCATGGTCATGAATTTCCACCCGCCCCGCCGCCACCCGCACCCAGCCCTGTTCCACCAGGGCCGCCAGTTGCGGTGGGACGGCCATATCCGGTTGCGGCAGTTCTGCCTTGAAGCGGCAAAGGATATCCTCGATCACCCGGCCCCGCGCCACATCATCGGGCAGCAGGCGGTGCCCCCGCACCACGGGCAGACACCCCTCCTCCACCGCGCGCCGCCAACCATGATTGTCAGGGGCGTTCTGGGCGTAACCATGCGGCGTCCGGCTGATGGAGGAGGCACCGATGCCGATCAGGCTTTCCGCCTTATCCGTTGTGTAGCCCTGGAAATTCCGCCGCAACGTGCCCGCATTGGCGGCCAGCGTCAGTTCATCGTCCGGCAGGGCAAAATGGTCGATGCCGACGGCGCAGTAGCCTGCTTGAAGCAGCAAATCACGCGCCAGCTGCGCCTGGGCCAGCCGTCTGGCCGCATCGGGCAAATCCTCGTTCCGGATCAACCGCTGGTGCGGCTTCATCCAGGGCACGTGGGCATAGCCAAATACCGCGATCCGCTGCGGACGCAGCCGCACCAGGGCGGCCACCGTCCCCCGGATGGAGTCCAGCGTCTGGCGCGGTAGACCGAACATCAAATCGGCATTGATGGCGGTGATGCCGGCAGCGCGCAGGGCGGCAAAGGCGGCCTCAATCCGTTCCAGCGGCTGGATACGGGCGATGGCGGCCTGCACCGCCGGGTCCAACGTCTGTACGCCCAGGCTGGCACGGTTGATGCCCAGACGTGCCAGATGCCGCGCGCCTTCCGGCGTCACATGGCGCGGGTCCAGTTCGATGGCATGTTCCATGCCCGCCTGGAACCGGAAGCGGCGGGCCAGATCCTCCACCAGGCCGGTGAAACAATCCGGCGGCAGGATGTTGGGTGTGCCGCCACCCCAATGGATATGGGACAGCGGGGCGGGTCCGAGATGCCGCGCCACCAGGGCAATTTCATCATGGACGGTGGCGGCATAGGCGCGGATGGGATCATCGCGCAATGCCGCTTTGGTGGTGCAACCGCAATAGGTGCAGATGGTCCGGCAGAAGGGGATATGCAGATACAGCGAGACCGGCTTGCCGGTCACACCCGCCGCCCGCAGCCATTCCCCATAATCCGCAGCGGTAATGTCCGCGGAAAAATGCGGTGCCGTGGGATAGGAGGTGTACCGGGGAACCGGCTGGCCCGACAGGGCCACCAGTTCAGGGGAGATTGATGCTGTCATGATGCGTTGCGTCCTGCGGGTGGGCTCGTAAAGGAGGACAAAACCATGACCCTGCGATGCAGAATGAACGTTGCGCGGCGTCAACGTCGCCAGCGCTTGGCAGGTCTAGCCTCGACCCATGATTTGAGGAGGGTGCACCATGGCCGCAGCGTTAACCGTACCGATCAGAGCGGAAACGATCCTTGATGATTTGATGGCGACATACAAGGTGACCATCCCGATCTTCATCCGCTGCAAGATGATGTGTGTCGGCTGCCCCATCGCCAGCCTGCATGATGTGCAGCAGGCTTGCACCGAACATGGCATCCCGCTTTCGGCGTTTCTCGCCGAAATCAATGGTGCGATCATGGCCGACCGCTGAAGAATGGATTGAAGCGGATGCCGTTTCAGGCGGTATCCGCCGCCATATCCGCACTCACAGGCGATCTGCCCTCACGCCGCCATTACTCACCGCTGCCTTCGGCCAATATAAAAAGCCGATGCGCATCCACCACGATGACGCGTTTGCGGCTGGAGGTGATCAGCCCTTTGACCTCCCACGCCGCCATCACACGGCTGACCGTATGCAGCGTCGTTCCCGTCATCTCCGCGATATCCTGCCGGGTTACCGGGAAATCGATCAGGATTCCTTCCTCCGTCTTGCGACCTGCCTGACGGGCCAGACGGAGCACGGCATGGGCAACCCGGCGCTCCACCTCCTCCGTTGATAATTCCAGGATCCTTGTGTGGGCATCCTGCAGGCGCTGCCCGACCGCTTGCAAGGCGTTGACCGCCAGCGCCGGGCATCTGGCAATGAAATTGTCCCACTGGCTGGACGGCCAGGCCAGCGCCAGGCTTTCGACAACGGCAACAGCTGTCGCCGGGTAGTCGGGGCGGCGCATGGCCATGGCGATACCGAAAATATCGCCGGGATTGACGTGTCGCATCACCACCTGCTGCCCATCCTGCGTCGTCTGGGTCACTTTCAGGCAACCGTTCAGCAAGCAGAAGAACTCGGTCGCCTCATGCCCCTGGGTGAAGGCGGCAGTCCCCTCGGCCAAGCGGCGAACCGATGCCATGGCAAGAACAGCGTCAAAATCATCACCATTCATCGCCTGAAAGATGCTGTGACCACGAATTAGCGACTGGTCAAGGCGTTGCGCCGCCATTCACGCCTCCAGTACTCCAAAGTGCCATCTAAATACTGACCGTCGCACATGCGACCAAATGACCGGCTATTCACCAGCTGAGGCACTCATTGCCTTTTCTCAAATACCGCAATGATGCTTCGTCGTCTACTCCCGTCAACAGCAACGGCAAAAGCCAAGAAAGGAAGTGCCATGTTGTCCCTCCGCGTCGCCCTTTGCGGGGCCGCTGCCGTCGCCCTGCTGATGGCAGCCCCGATCCGGGCCGATGAAGGCCCCAATCCCACATTCAATGCCAAGAACCAAGCCGATCTGACCATCGGGTTGCCGCGCGTTAAGGCGAAGCTGGTGGCCCCGCCCTTTGTGATGGAACATGACCAGATTGCCAAGGGCGGGCCCAAGGTCGTCCAGTTCACCATGAAGATCGAGGAAAAGGAGATCGTCATTGATGGTGAAGGCACGACCTTCCAGGCCATGACCTTCGACGGGTCGATGCCCGGCCCGACCATGGTGGTGCATGAAGGGGATTATGTCGAGCTGACGCTGATCAACCCCGACACCAATTCCATGCCGCACAATATCGACTTTCACAGCGCCACCGGCGCCTTGGGCGGGGCACAACTGACGCTGGTCAATCCCGGCGAACAGGCGGCCCTGCGCTTCAAGGCCACCAAGGTGGGCGCCTTCGTCTATCATTGCGCCCCGCCGGGCATGATCCCCTGGCATGTGGTCAGCGGCATGTCGGGCACCATTATGGTCCTGCCGCGCGACGGGCTGAAGGATGAGCGGGGCAAGCCCATCCGCTATGACCGGGCCTACACGATCGGCGAATTCGACCTCTATGTGCCCAAGGATGCCAACGGCAAATACAAGGATTATGAAAGTGCCGGCGACTCCTATGCCGACACCGCGGAGGTGATGAAGGGCCTGATCCCGACGCATGTGGTGTTCAACGGTGCAGTCGGCGCGCTGACCGGCGACAAGGCCCTGAATGCGAAGGTGGGCGAGACGGTGCTGTTCATCCACAGCACGGCCAACCGCGACACCCGCCCCCACCTGATCGGCGGCCATGGCGACTATGTTTGGGAACGCGGCAAGTTCGCCAATGCCCCGGAAAAGGGACTGGAAACCTGGTTTGTCGCGGGCGGCAGCGCCGGCGTGGCCACTTACACGTTCCACCAGCCCGGTATCTACGCCTATGTGAACCACAATCTCATCGAAGCGGCGGAACTGGGTGCCACCGCCCATGTCAAGGTCGAGGGCAACTGGAACAACGACCTGATGAAGCAGGTGACACCGCCCGGCCCCATCACCATGAACTGATCACGCGCAGGCGGCACGCAGCATTCTGCGGGCCGCCTGCCGCTTTCCTCATGCGGTCCAGAGGTGTCCCATGTTGACATCCAGCAGCATCAAAGCAGCCCTGATCGGGCTTTCGGCGCTCACCGCCGCCCAGATCTTCTTCCCTCCGCCGGACGACAGCGGTGCCGTGCGCATCAGGGCCGCCTCCCTGGCCTATCGGGAGCCAGGTGAATTTCTCCACCACGGCACACCCGTCAACGGCCCGCTGCGTGACATCAAGCTTCAAGCGCCCCTGACCATCATGCGCAACCAGGTGACCAGAGGTGAGTATGATCAATGCATCGCTGACGGCACCTGCCCCACCCTGGACATCACCGGCAAGCCCGAACGCCCGGTGACGGGCGTCAACTATGACGATGCCGTGGCCTATGCAAACTGGCTGTCGGCCAAGACGGGGGAAAGATGGCGGCTGCCAACCGACCGGGAATGGGCCCTGGCCGCCGGCTCCCGCTATAAGGACGACGCCTATACGGAGGTCAGCGACCCCAACAACCCGTCAAAGCGCTGGATCGCCACCTACACCGCAGAATCCCAGGGGCAGAAGCAGATTGATTCCACGCCGATGCCGATTGGCCATTTCGGGATCAACGAACATGGCCTTGCCGATCTGTCAGGCAATGTCTGGGAATGGACCTCCACCTGCTATATCCGCCACCATGTCAAACCGGACGGGCAGACGCAGGTGACGGAAAATTGTGGCGTTCGCGTTGCCGAGGGGAGCCACCGAGCCCTGATGGTCGGCTTCATCCGCGATCCGAAAGCCGGTGCCTGCTCCGTTGGCGTCCCGCCCACCAACCTGGGCATCCGGCTGGTGCGGGACGAAGGCGGCCTGCGGCGATGGCTGGGGCTGTAAGACAGCCTCGCGACATCCTGTCCTGATGGCCGCTTGCCATGCGGCTATTCATCTCCTGTTTGCCCTGGCGCAAAGGTGTCGCTTTCCATCCGCGATATCGATGCCGGTGACGAATGTCGAAATCCACTGATGGAGCCAATTATGAACCCCAAAAGCCTTCTCCTCGCCGCCGCCCTTGTCATCGGCCTGCCCACGATGGCGACGGCAGCCGATCACGAGGTGAAGATGCTGAACAAGGGAGCCGCCGGTGCCATGGTGTTCGAGCCAGAACTGATCCGGATCGCGCCGGGCGACAGCGTCACCTTCAAAGCCACCGATCCCGGCCATAATGCCGAAACGATCCCCAGCATGCTGCCCACCGGGGCTGAAGCTTTTATCGGCAAAATGGGCCAGGATGTCACCGTGACCTTCACCACCGAAGGGGTCTATGGTGTGAAATGCAAGCCGCATTTCGCAATGGGCATGGTGGGGGCGGTCATCGTTGGCAAACCCTCCAATCTGGATGCCGTGAAAGCGGTGAAGAACCCAGGCCGGGCGGGCAAGAAGTTCGAGACCCTGTTGGGCGGGCTTTAACCGCAGCAATGGTCGCGCGCCGCCAGCATCGGGAAACAGGGGAAACTCGTCATGATTCTCTACGGGCTTCCCCTCTGCCTGCTCTATTTTGGTACCGGGCTGTTGCGCACCTTATGGCTTGATGCGCGGGTCGGTGCCCCGCTCGGGGCTTTGGTTGAACTGGCCGGCTTTCTTGCGGCGGGCGTCGTGGGGTTGGCGTTGACGCAGCGCTGGCGAATGATCGCATCCCGGATCGGGGATCAACCGCTTCGGGCAGGCCTCGTGGCGCTGGGCCTGTTCTTCGGCCTTGATGCCGCCATTGCCGTTGGCCTGTGCGGCGTTCCCCTCACCACGCATTTCGCCCGGTTCATGACAATGGCGGGGGCCATTCAACTGGCGGGCCTGGCCGCTTATGCGGTGCTGCCGCGCCTATGGTACGGACCGGCCTGATCCATCCGTACCGACGCGGTTATGCCGGAGGACCATCATGTATTTACCGCGCGCCATATCTGCCGCCGGTCCTGCGACCGGGGGAACCGATGATGCCGACAGCACCCTTGCCGATCAGGCGAAAATTCCCGGCAATGTCATGATGTGGATCTTCATCATCGGCGATCTGCTGGTCTTTTCGGGCCTGCTGATCGGCTTTTGCGTGATGAAGCTGCTGAACAGAGATGCTTTCGTGGAAGGCCAGTCGATGCTGGCGGTCGCGCCTGCCATCCTGGAAACATTCGCACTGATCATCAGCGGCTGGCTTGCCGCCATCGCCGTGGAACGCCAGCGTCATGGGTGCCGTTTCAAACCGGCGCTGATCGGCACCATGGCTTCCGGCCTGTTGTTCCTGGTCTTTAAAATCCAGGAATATGCCATCAGCATCGACCGGTTTGATTATGAAGCGACATTCGCCCAGATCTATTATCTGATCACGGGATTCCACGCGCTGCATGTGGCGCTGGGGCTGGTGCTGTTCAGCCTGTCCTTCTTGAAATCGCAACAGCTCTATCTGGCGGATTATGCCCGATACTGGCATTTCACGGATATGATCTGGCTGATGATCTTCCCGACGCTCTATATCATCCGGTGACATGATGCGTGCCATCCATATCGCCACCATCACCCTGCTCAGCCTGACCAGCCTGTCCATGGTCGCCAGTACCCTTCCCGCCGGTGTCGTTGCCCTGATTTTCGGGCTCACCTTCACCAAGGTGATGATCGTCCTGCTGGTTTTCGCAGAGATGCGCCACGTCGGGCAGTCCTGGCAAATCGCCTTTGGTTCCTATTTCGTGGCAGTCATCGGTTGCCTGTTCCTGCTGCACAGGCTGACCGGGATCGGCGGGTAGCGCCTTTGCGGATGGGAATGCAATGGCACCCTCCAACATAAGCCCCACGAAATGCTGGCGGCTGTTTGTGCCACCACAACGCCAGCGCATTCTGGGGGGCGATAAGAAGGGGGGACGCAGTAAAAGGTATCCCCACCATGACCCAGCCTTTTGAAGAGACATTCCGTCCCCGCCCTGCCCGCTTCGCTTTGTTCGCTTACGGGTTCCGCCCGTTCTTTCTGGCGGCCGGGCTACATGCCATTATCCTGCTGGCGCTCTGGCTGCATGTTCTGCACAGCGGTCATTGGCCCGATGGTCTGGGCAATCCGGCCGACTGGCATGGCCATGAAATGCTGTTCGGTTTCGCCGGGGCCGCCATCGCCGGCTTCCTGCTGACCGCGGTGCCGAACTGGACCGGGGAGCGAGGATTCGCGGGCGGCAAGCTGGTGGCACTGACACTGCTGTGGCTGGCCGGGCGGCTGGCCCTGAACCCGATCGCGCCGCTGCCGCCATTGCCGGGGGCGCTGATCGACCTTGCCTTCTTTCCGGCGCTGGGGGTGATGGTACTTCCCTCCATCATCCGCGCGCGCAACCGGCGTAACTATATGATGATGCTGTTGCTGCTGTTGCTCACTGCCGCCAGCGCCCTCTACCATCTGGATCGCCTGAGCTGGGTGCCGGGGATTTGGGCGGTCGGTCGGGTTCTGGCCATCGACATGGTCTTGATCATGGTGGCGTTGATCGGCGGACGGATCGTTCCCTCCTTTACCAGCAGCGCGTTGAAGCGGCTGGGTCGACCGGCCACCATACCCACCTTCGGCTGGGCTGACCGGCTGGCCCTGGCCACCTCATTGGCGCTGACGCTGGCCGATATCCTGCAACCGAACGGGTGGGTGCCGGGGGTACTTGCGCTTGTCGCCGGTCTGGCGCATGGGCTGCGTCTGGCCCGCTGGCAGGGATGGAAAGGGGTGGATCAGCCCATCCTGTTTATCCTGCATGTGGCTTATGGCTGGATCCCCGTCGGCCTGATCCTGAAGGCGGGATGGCTGCTGACGGGATTGACTGTCGGCCAGAGCTGGGTGCATGCGTTGACCGCCGGTGCCTTCGCCACCATGATCCTGGCCGTGATGAGCCGTGCGGCGCTGGGCCATACCGGGCGGGAGATTGTTGCCGCCAAGGCAACGGTCGCCGCGTACCTGCTGTTGACCCTGGGCGCGCTGGTCCGGGTTCTTGCGCCGTTGCTGCCCGACATGATGATCGCCTACAGGATTGCCGGAACCGCCTGGGTGGCGGCCTTCATCCTGTTCCTCATCATCTATGCACCGATTCTGGTTTCCCGGCGCGCCGACGGCCGACCGGGATGAAAAGACCGGTTTTAACAGGGGGCACAGGCATCGCCTTGCCCCCGCTTTTCCAGGCTTTCGCTTTCCGCAATCACCGACACCGCATCCGCAGCTTGAGTTTACGCCGAACGAGCGGTGCCGATGGCAGTCGCCACTGGACCGGCCTCCAGCCAAAGCAAAGCCGCCCTAAATGATGGAGAGCGGCTTATCATCGTGATCGATAAGGGCTGCCGGACGGGAGAAGGCGGTCAGCCGAACCCGATCCCGGATCACCATCCGGCTTCCCTCAACAGACAATCCATGGTCCCGCAATGTTGCAAAGGCACGCGAGAGATTTTCCGCCGTCATGCCCAGGCGTGAAGCGAAAATTCGCTTGTCAAAAGGCAATATCGCCTCATCCGTTTCCCCCGCCAAGGACAGCACATAGCAACCCAGGCGCTGGGCTCCTGTTCGCAGCTTCAGATCTTTGATCTGGCGGACCAGCCTGCGGAAATGCTGGGCAAGCTCCTCCATTACCGGGATGGAAAGATCAGGATCAGCCGCCACAGCCCGACGGAAGGCCCCGGTTTCCAACAGAAAAATGCGTGATGACATGAGGGTTCGGGCCGACATCAGATAGGGGGCGCCAGTCAACGCCGCGGCCAGGATGAAACTATCGACGGGGAACAGGATGTCCACCACCGCCTCCTTCTCATCCTGGTCGCGGGCAAACAGTTCAACCGCACCCTCAAGCAGCACCATCAGGAAATCGGCTTGTTCCCCCTCGTTGAACAGCAGGGTGGAACGCGGATAGCGCTGCAGCGATCCACATGCCGCCAGGGCCGACAATGGCCCATCGGCCAGCTTGCGAAACATCGGAAGGCTGCGCACCAAGCTCAGGTCGTCGGGCTTCATTGTCATTATCTGTGATGCGAGGTCATCTGATGTCCCTTGGCTAGGTAGGATATGCGGCGCTCCTGCGTCAATATCACTGCTCAGATCGATATATTGAAGCGCGTAAACAGGACGTTGTTCTCCAGGTGCACATGCTCCCCGGCCTCCTGCACGAAATGGTGCAGGCTGCTATAGAGTGCCCGCCAAGTGGCGCAAGCGCGAGCCGGGGGCGTGAAGTTGCGCGTCAGCGCCGCCATCTGCTGCAACTGATCGCCGAATACGTCATGTTCCTCCATCATGCAGGCGATGGGGCCGACAAGGAACAGGGAACCGCCGGACAGCATGGCCGGGAACAACACTTGCTCCTCCTTCTGCATATGGTCCTCCAACTCTGCCGCCACCTGGACCAACAGGGTATGAAGGCCCTTGGGACAGTCCGGGTGTTGGCCATGGACGCTCTCCACCTTCCGCGACAGGTAGAGCAATTCCTCCCACTGTCGCCGGTGACCTTCATGAAAGCGGCTCAGGATCAAACTGATCAGTGTCGGGGTGGACACGCTGGCGGGGGCCGCACCCTCGCCATCCGGCGGGCTCTTCAGTTCCCGCAACAGTCCAGCCGGGTCAAGCCCTTGGGCCTTGGCAGCGTCAGCCAGGGGCAAGCCGCCGCTGAAGCAAAAGTCGATGCCATGGCGCCGAAAGACGGCGGTGGCGCCTGGAATGGTGGCAGCCAACAGCGATATGGGTTGTGTCAGGGATGTCATGTCGTTCCTCGGGCCTTGTCAGCCGCCACAGCGGCCGCCGCAGCAGCCACCGTCACGTTCAGGCAGATCGATAAAGCTGATGCGGGTCGTGCCCGGTGTCGGGAACAGCCCCTGCAACCGTTGCAACAGCCGCTCGGACGGAAGTGCCTCGGGACAATCGTCAATGGCACAGATAACCGATCCATCGGCCTGTGCGCCGAGCACAGCATGCTGCGGCAACAGCAAGAGGTGAGCGGCATCACGTCGGAACTGGATGAATTGCGTCTTCATCTATCAAGAACCTTCACTGTGGGGATACAGGCCATCCAAGCAGGCCTGAACACCGCAGTCCTTGCGCTTTGGCAAATTCCGCACAAGTGCGGCATCATAAATGATGAGGAAAATCACGCAGGTTAAAATTGACTATTATCAATTCGTATTTAGACTATTATCAATTTTTCATAAATCTCTGTGTATAACGTCATACGATGATTAGTGCTGACGTTATGCAAGATTGATCCTGATCAATGTTTGCCTCTACAATTGGGGGTATGGTTTTGTCAGCAAATAATAGATTTTGGCAGGATGTCATGGATGCAACCCCCGCTCCGGACTCCAGAAAAGCCGAACTGCTGAAGTTCGTCTTTCTGGCCTTCGTTTTCATCCCGGTTCTGTCGGTCGGGGTGGTAGCCGCCTATGGCTTCGCCGTCTGGATATATCAGATGTTCGCCGGCCCGCCGGGCATGTGACGGGGGACGAACACCATGGAGACAAGACTTTCCCGCCGCGCCCTGTTCGGTCGGGCAGCCAACCCTGCCGCCGTACCGCCTGCCGGTCCGCCACTGGCCGTTATTGACGCCCATTGCCTAGCGGAAACCGGTGCCTATTGCCGGACTTGTGGCGATGCCTGCCCGGAGGCGGCCATCCGCTTCCTGTTGCAGCCACGCGGACGGGCACGGGCGGATGTGGATGGGGATCGCTGCACCGGCTGTGGTGACTGCCTGGCCCCCTGCCCCGCCGGTGCCATCCGGCTTGCCCCCCGCGATGGAGACCGCACATGAGCGACGAAATCCACATTTCCAGCCTGATCGTCCATGCCCGCCCCGATGCGCTGGCGACCGTCTCTGCCTGCATAGAGGCGCTGGGGGGCGAGATCGTGCCCACCAGCGGCGATGCCAGCCGCCTGATCGTGCTGGTCGAACAGCCCAGCGCCCGCGCCACGGCGGACATGCTGGATGCCATTAATGCCATTGCGGGCGTCTACAGCGCCCTTCCCGTCTATCACCACGCCGAACCTGCGGCGTGCCTTGCGGAGCCTATGCCATGACACTGACCCGCCGCGATTATCTGAAGGCACAGGCAGCCGCCACGGCAGCCGCCACCGCCGGCGTCACCCTGCAGGCCGGTGCCGCACAACTGCCCACCGGCATGGATGCCAAGGTGAAATGGTCCAAGGCCGCCTGCCGCTTCTGCGGCACCGGCTGCGGCGTCATGGTGGGGGTGAAGGAAGGCCGTATCGTCGCCACCCATGGCGACCAGAAGGCCGAGGTGAACCGGGGCCTGAACTGCGTAAAGGGCTATTTCCTGTCCAAGATCATCTATGGCCAGGACCGGCTGACCACGCCGATGCTGCGCATGAGGAACGGCCAATATGCCAAGGACGGGGATTTCACCCCCATTACCTGGGATCAGGCCTTTGATATCATGGCCGAGAAATGGAAGGCCACGCTGAGAGCCAAAGGGCCGGAAGCCATCGGCATGTTCGGGTCCGGCCAATGGACTGTGCATGAGGGCTATGCCGCCGTCAAACTGATGAAGGCCGGCTTCCGCTCCAACAATATTGATCCCAACGCCCGGCATTGCATGGCATCCGCCGTGGCCGGTTTCATGCGCACCTTCGGCATTGATGAGCCGATGGGCTGTTACGACGATATCGAAGCCGCCGACGCCTTTGTGCTGTGGGGCAGCAACATGGCGGAGATGCACCCCGTTCTGTGGACCCGCGTCACCGACCGCCGCCTGTCCAACCCGGATGTGAAGGTGGCAGTGCTGTCCACCTTCGAACATCGCTCCTTCGAGTTGGCGGACATCCCCATGGTGTTCACGCCGCAGACCGATCTGGCCATCCTGAACTATATCGCCAACCACATCATCCAGACCGGGCGGGTGAATAAGGAATTCGTGGGCAAGCACACGACCTTCGTCAAGGGCCGCACCGATATCGGCTATGGGCTGCGGCCCGACAATCCGCTAGAAATGGCGGCCAAGAATGCCGGCAACGCCAATGAGTCCGACCCGATCAATTTTGAGGAATTCGCCGCCTTCGTCGCCCCCTATACGCTGGAAAAGGTGGCCGCCCAGTCCGGTGTGCCGGCGGCCCGGCTGAAGGCGCTGGCGGAGCTTTACGCCGACCCGAAGATCAAGGTCACCAGCTTCTGGACCATGGGCTTCAATCAGCATACGCGCGGCGTCTGGGCCAATAATCTTTGCTATAATATCCATCTGCTGACGGGGAAAATCTCCCAGCCGGGCAACAGCCCCTTCTCCCTCACCGGTCAGCCAAGCGCCTGCGGCACCGCGCGTGAGGTTGGCACCTTCTCCCACCGGTTGCCCGCCGATATGGTGGTGACGAATGCCGAACACCGCGCCCATGCCGAACATCTGTGGAAGCTGCCGGAAGGCACCATCCCGGCCAAGCCCGGCTTCCATGCCGTGCAGCAGGACCGGATGCTGAAGGATGGCAAGCTGAACTGCTATTGGGTGCAGGTGAACAACAACATGCAGGCGGCCCCGAATACCGCCAACGAAACCTGGCCCGGTTATCGCAACCCGGACAATTTCATCGTCGTCTCCGATGCCTATCCCACCGTCACCACCATGGCCGCCGATCTGGTGCTGCCCGCCGCCATGTGGGTGGAAAAGGAAGGTGCTTATGGCAATGCCGAACGCCGCACCCAGGTCTGGCACCAGTTGGTGAATGCGCCGGGCGAAGCGAGGTCCGATCTGTGGCAGTTGGTGGAATTCTCCAAACGCTTCAAGGTGGAAGAGGTCTGGCCGGAGGAACTGCTGGCCAAGGCCCCGGAATTCCGCGGCAAGACCCTGTTCGATATCCTCTATCGCAACGGGCAGGTGGACAGGTTCCCCGTCGCCGAGTGCGATCCGGCCTATGAGAACCGCGAGTCCAAGGAACTGGGATTCTATCTGCAAAAAGGGCTGTTTGAGGAATATGCCAGCTTTGGCCGTGGCCATGGCCATGACCTTGCCCCCTATGAGCGCTATCATCAGGAACGCGGCCTGCGCTGGCCGGTGGTGAACGGTCAGGAAACACGCTGGCGCTTCCGGGAGGGTAGTGACCCTTACGTGCCTGCGGGCGAAGGGATGCGCTTTTACGGCCACAAGGATGGCAAGGCCCGCATCTATGCCCTGCCTTACGAGCCGCCGGCCGAAAGCCCGGACACGGATTATCCCTTCTGGCTGTCGACGGGCCGGGTGCTGGAACATTGGCATTCCGGTTCCATGACCAGGCGGGTGCCGGAACTGCACCGCGCCGTGCCGCAGGCGCTGTGCTACATGCATCCTGATGATGCCCAAGCGATGAATGTACGGCGCGGGCAGGAAGTGCTGGTGGCCTCGCGCCGGGGTCAGGTGCGGGCGCGGGTGGAAACGCGCGGCCGCAACAAGCCGCCGCGCGGGCTGGTCTTCGTGCCCTGGTTTGATGCCGATGTGCTGATCAACCGCGTCACGCTGGACGCCACCGACCCGATCTCCAAACAGACCGACTACAAGAAATGCGCCGTGCGCATCACGCCGGTCCAGGGGGTTTGAACCATGAAGAACCTTCGCATGGCCCTTATCCTTGCTTTGCTGGCCGCTTTGCCCGTGCTGGGTGTGCCGGTGGCACAGAAAGCCTTTGCCACCGACCCGGCACCCGGCGCCACCGTCCGCGACGTTAACGCCAGCGGCCGCCCCGCCTTCACCGGCGCCGAGGGGCTGACCGTGCAGGAAGCCCCACCCATTCCGAAGGATGCCACCGACGACCGCCGCCGCCAGCGCAATTACCCTGAACAGCCCCCAGTGATTCCGCACCAGATCGTGGGCTATCAGTTGGACCTGCGCGCCAACAAGTGCCTGACCTGCCACGCAAGGGAATTTACCGGCGACAGTCAGGCGCCGATGATCTCCGTCACCCATTTCCAGGATCGTGATGGACAGGTGTTGGGGGCCGTGTCGGCACGCCGGTATTTCTGTCTGCAATGCCATGTGCCGCAAACTGATGTGAAGCCGCGCGTGCCCAACAGCTTCCGTGATGTGGATAGCGTCATCCGGGAAACGGGTGCCGCCGCCAAAGGGGGGCAATGATGGGTATCATCCGCCGCGCGCTGGATTTGGCCATGGCGGTCTGGCGGGCTTTCAACCGTCCCGCCGGCCATCTCTCCCTCGGTTTCCTCACCATCGGCGGCTTTGTCGCCGGTGTGCTGTGGTGGGGTGGCTTCAACACCGCCCTGGAAATGACCAACAAGGAAGCGTTCTGCATCGGCTGCCACGAGATGCGGGACAATCCCTATGCCGATCTGAAACAGACCATCCATTATTCCAACCGCTCGGGCGTGCGGGCTACCTGTCCGGATTGCCATGTGCCGCATAAATGGACGGACAAGATCGCCCGCAAGATGCAGGCCTCGAAGGAGGTCTGGGGCAAAATCTTCGGCACGATCAACACACCGGAGAAGTTCGAGGCCAAGCGCAAAGAGTTGGCCAGCCATGAATGGGCGCGGTTGAAGGCCAATAATTCCCTGGAATGCCGCAACTGCCACAGCGCCGATAGTATGGACATCACCCGCCAGGGCGCGCGCGGGGCCGAAGCCCACCAGCGTTTCCTGTTCACCGGTCAGGCAACCTGCATCGACTGCCACAAGGGCATCGCCCATCGGCTGCCCGACATGACGGGCGTGCCAATCTGGACCATGCCGCAGTAGGCGGCCGCTCCGCATTAGATGCCGTAATGGGCCTACGCCAGCTAGTAGCGGGCGGGTCGGCAGTCCGCCAGAGGATGGTGTCAACAGCGGGGTCCGACTGGATCAGCCTCAAGCCTCATTGGAGGAGGTACGTATAAAGGTATGTCGCAATTGATGTCTCGTTGGAACTGAGCAGCGTGTATGTCGTGGACAGCCAAGGGAAGATCCTGCGGGAAGCCAAGGTGGCCAGCGAGCTGGCGGCATTGATCGGCTTTCTGGTAGAGCTTCAGCCGTCGCCGACGGGGGTCGGCCTGAAGGCGGGCCCGCTGTCGCAGTCGCTGCGCGCGGGTCTGGTGGCCGCAGGCTTCGACGCCGTGCTGCTGGAAACCCGGCATGTCAAGGCGGCGCTCTCGACCATAGTGATCAAGACCGATCGCAAGGACGCCTGCGGCATCGCGCAGCTGCTGCGGATGGGATATTCATGGCGAGGAGGATGAGACAGAAGAGATGACCGTGACGCTGGCCCCCGGCAAGGAGGAGGAAGTGAAGGTTGTGATGAAGGCAAGTGCCAAGCTGCGCTTCTCCTGGAAGGTCGAGGGGTAGCGTGGTCAATTTCGGCACGCATGGCGAATCCTTCGCCGCTCCTGACAAGGCCCATTCCTATGAGAAGGGCCGCGGCGTTGCCAGTGACGAGGGCAAAATCGTCGCCGCCTTCGACGGCAAGCATGGCTGGTTCTGGCGCAATAGAGGCGACAAGAACGTCACCGTCATGGTGCGCGCCACCGGCGACTACACCGACTTCAAACGCGTGATGTGATGGCGCCGCCCTCCGCGCGGCTTCCCGTCACGCTACGAACATGACTGGAAGGTCGCGGCGCGAATTGTCGGTCAGACCCCGGCACATTCGGAGGTGCCGGGGTTTCAGTTCAGGCTACCGGCACCTCGGTGGCGGTAGGCGGAGAGCCTAACCAAAACCGTCTCGGTCAAGGTCCTTCCTTGCCAACGACTTGGCCGTGCTAACGACCAAAGCATTGAACCAGCTTCGACAGATGGCATAGAGAAGCCGATATCCTACCCTGCCCGACGCCTGTTCCAGACCAGTTGCGCGTTTGCTCCGTCCTTGCCGGGGAACAGGGCTGCACTGATAGGTTCGGACAGAATTGGATCATCAAAGCGTACTCGGAGATAGGAGCAGGAGTCTTCGCCCGTGGTCTGTGCCTCCCAGGCATCGCCGATGCGATCATGTCCCAGCAGCAGGCGATAGGCAGGTGTATTGTCCTGGTCGCGGTTGTCGTTGGGAACCAAGCGGACTCTGGCATTGATTGTCAGGGTGCGGATGGTGCCAGCCCAGCCACCGTCTTTGGTCAGAGTGAAATGGCCGATGACGCTCATGGCTCATGCCTCCGTCGCGGTCACGGTGCCGGTATCGCGTGTCTTCTGTCGACCCCGGCGGCAAATGGGCTCCTGAATGGGCGGCAGGTCTTCCTTGCGGGCCTTGGCGTAGGCGCGATCGCTGTCCAGGAAGGCGCCCAATATAAAGGGAATCAGGTCTGCCACCGGCTCGTCCGCGCCATAGGTTGCCCTATAAAGGGCGGCGTAGGAAAGGAGCCGTTGGTGCAAATCCGGGCTCAGCGACAAGGTGAGTTTCACCGGCGTGCGATCGGGGAGTTTGGGCAGCTTCAACATAGGTCAGCCTCCACGATAGGGGGAGAGGGTCACATCCCACCGGACGATGACGCGCAGGGGCCAGCCGGGGCGGACGGTCAGAGTCGGCTGGATGTCGAGGTTGCGTTCGACAAGCCGTTGGCCGGCGCGGTCGGCGTTCTGCTGCACAGATTCCCGGACGGCCCGGATCAGGTCACTTTCCCGTTGCCCGAAGGTCAGTTCCGTGCCGACACCCAGCAGCGTCGCCATGGCGATACCCTTCAGCAGGCGGCCGGTATGGAAATCCACCTGGTCCGACAGGCCTGACCGGCCCTCGGTATCGCTGGCCGGCAGGTTGTCCAGTTGCAGGGATGAGCCGTCCGGGCGGATCAGCCGCTGCCAGACCAGCAGGGCACGCTCCTGCCCGAAGCTGACCCGGCTGTCATAGGTGCCGATGAGACGGGAGCCCTGGGGGATCAGCAGGATGCGGCCGGTGACACTGTCATGGACATTCTCCGTCACCTGCGCCACGACCGTGCCCGGCAGATCAGAATTGAGGCCTGTCACCAGCGCCGCGGCGATAACGCTGCCGGCCATGATCTGGTTCGGAGTTGCCGGTCGCTGCTCGGCATAGGGATTGTAGATCCCGCCCGCACCGGGACGGGCCAGGAAGTCCAGCTTTCGCTGTTGCGCAACGGGTTCGGCGACGATGGTATCCGTCGTGGAGTTGGGGCCCGGCAGCATCGCCGGATTCCCACTTTCCGATACGACCGGCACTGTTTTCGGTTCACTGCGGAAGAACAGACCGGATTGCCGGGCATGGCTTGCCTGAACTTGTTCCGGGCTCGGCTGATGTGTCGGTTCCATCGGCGGCCATTCCGTTCCCGCACCGTGGCGCCGCCGGTGTTCCAGGATCGGGCGGCCCAGATCAGCGGGTAGCGGTGGCCCCAGCAGCGGCGTGTGGGGCTTGACCTGACTGTAGTCGGTGGGCAGTCCGGCCAGCCCTTCCGGCGCCGGTGATTTGGCGGGCTGGGCCAGTTCCTGGCGCTCGGCGTCGCGTTTACCGGACGGACTCTGGAGGGACAGCATGGTCAGAGTCAGGATGGCACCGGCGGCAATGCCGCTGCCGCCAATGATCACCCCACGTCGCAGGCGCAGCGCCCGGCGCGGGGCGGCCCGCAGTTCCAGCTTTTCGGGCGGGTGTTTGGTTTCGGAAGAGGCCGTGATCATGATGGCCTCCCATCTGTGCGTTCGATGCGCACCACTTGCTGCGGCTCGCCGCCCAGACGCAGTTCCGCCGCAGCGAAAAGGCGATCGACGATGTAGTGTCGCCCGCGCACGCGGTAGTTCACCAGCTGTGCCTCACCCTGAGCGCCGATGACAAACAAAGGCGGGGCTTCGCCCTGGTCCAGGCGGTCGGGGAACTCGATATAGACTTTGTCCCCATCGTCAAAAACCCGCTGCGGACGCCAAGCCGGATTCTCGCCGGTGATGGCGTAACGGAAATGTAGGTTCTCCAGCGACAGGCCGGAGGCAACCGGCTGCGCCGTCGCTGCCTGACTGTTGCGGCGTTGCAGCGCCAGCAGCTGGTCCTGCGGATAGGTCCAGGACAGCGAAGCCATGGCTGTCTGCGGGGTGCTTTCCAGCAGCAGGTGATAGGCGCGGCGGTCGGTGGTGATGACCAGGTTGGTGGTGAGGCTGGCAGCAACGGGTTTCACCAGCACATGTACCCGGCTGGCCTCCCCTGCCCCGCTGCTGGTATCGCCGATGATCCAGCGCACCGTGTCGCCGGTGGAAACGGCCACAAGGGCCTCGCCCGGTTGGAGGGCGATATCGGTCACCCGTTCCGGGGCGGCATAGAGCCGGTACAGGGCCCCCTCGGTATAGGGATAGACCTGCATGGCGTTGAGATAGCCGCTGCGGGTGGGCTCCAGCGTGGCCGCCTTGTTGGCGTCGGCGATCCGTTGGGTCGGGAGGCGATTGTCTGGTGCCACAACGGTCGGCACTGATGGCAGCGGCTGCAACTGACCGGGCAGCGGCAGGGGGACGGGCTTTTCGACAATCTGCACCGGCAGGGGAGGCTCGGGTTCAACCGCCGCAGCCTGGAAATCGCTGCTGTCATAGGCGATGACGGGTGGCGTCTTGGGTTGGCCAGCGCAAGCGGAGAGTATCCCGGCCATGAGGACCGGCAGGATCAGCTTGGTCATGGCGTGTTCCTCGGGGATGGTTGGGCATCGAACTCCCGCGACCAGTCGATGGCGGTGATGGTGACGCCCAAGGGGTTGCGGGCCAGGGCTTCCGGCGTGTTGGGGGGCCGCAGGTTGACCGCCAGGATTGATGTCCAGCGCTCGGTGCGGACCAGACTGCCGCGCTCGAAATGCTGCTCGGTCCATTTGACCTGGAAGGATTGATCGGACGCGCGGACGATGCTGGTCACCTGCACCGTGACGCTGTTGGTGCCGATGCGGCTGAAGGGATCGTTGATCTTGGCCTGTTCGTTGAGGAACAAGGCGGCGCGGTCGGCCACGAAATCATAGGCAGACAACCAGTTCTGCCGCACGAGAACGGGATCGGTGGAGAGCGACCGGACATTGCTGATGAAGCGCCCCAGGTAATAGGCGACCTGGGTGTCGGTTGGCTGATAGGCACTGGTCGCCGGTGCCACGGCACGGGCCTCGCCCAGCCGGTCGATCTCAACCACATAGGGGATGATCCGGCTCTGGCCGGACTGCCAGGCCACGATGCCACCCAGCCCCATGGCCAGCCCCAGACTGCCGAAAGCCATCAGCCGCCAGTTTCGGGCCTGGATACGGGCGCTGCCAATCCGTTCATCCCAGAGCTGGGCTGCCTTCTGGTAGGGCGTCACCGGGTCCGGCGTGGTGCCATAACGTTGCAGGGTGCGTTTGAACATGGTCAATCATCCTTCTGATCGAGGGACGGGGCGGCACTGCCGCCGGACCGATCCCCATCCTTGATGGCCTGCTCGGTGCTGTGGCGGCGGGCGCGCGCGGCCTGTTCGGCGCGCAGCTTGCGGGCCCAGGCGGGGGCGTTGTCGGTGGTAGCCGACGATGCAGTGCCAGCCCCCGCCCCGCCTGTCTCAGGCGAAGGATCGGGGTTGGTGGACTGGCGACCGGACTGATAGGCCTCGCGCAATGGTTCGGTCATGCGGTGGCCGGCATCCTTGGCCTTGCGCAGGGTGGCCTCTCCAGCAGCACGGGCCACACCGTCCACGCCCGACTGTCCAGCGGCCTGGGCAGACTGGTAGGCACCGGTAGCGGCACCGCCGAGACTGGCCCCTGCGCGCACGGCGGCGAAACCAGCCCCGCCGGCCAGTCGGGCACCAGCGACAGCCGCACCACCCGCCAGCAAAGCCGTGCCGGCGGCGGCCCCAGCGGTTCCCAGGGCAGCACCCGCGCCGAGCTGCGGTGCGCCAGACACCAGCCCAGCGGCGATGCCGGGGCCAAAGATGCCTAACCCTAGCAGCGCCAGGGATGCCAGCACCATGGTCATCGCCTCATTGATGCCTGGGACCTTGCCATTCAACGCCTCGGTGAATTCTCGAAAGAAACTGGAGCCGATGCCGACAATGACGGCCAGCACCATGATCTTGATGCCAGACGAGATGACATGGCCCAGCACGCGCTCCGCCAGAAAAGCTGTCCTGCTCCACAGGGCAAAGGGCACGAGGACGAACCCGGCCAGCGAGGTCAGCTTGAATTCGACCAGGGTGATGAAGAGCTGCACCGCCAGAATGAAGAACGCGATCACCACGAAGAACCAGGCCAGAACCATGATGGTCAGGTTCAGGGCGTTGCCGAAGATGTCAGGAAAGCCCAGCATGGTGCGCGCCTGATCCAGCAGCGGATGCGCAGCTTCAAACCCCACCGCCGCCAACTGTCCCGGATGCAACAGGTCACTGGCCGAGAGGCTTGAATTGCCTGCCCGCAACCCCAACTGCGCAAAGGAGCTGTAGACGGCTTCCGACAGGGCCTGGAAATTGCCCAGCACCAGCGCGAAGAAACCGACATAGAGCACCTTGCGGATCAGGCGCGGCATCACGTCTTGATGGCCGTCCATGGCCCAGAATAGCCCCGCCAGCACCATGTCGATGGTGATCAGGGTGGCGGTCAGATAGGCGACATCCCCCGACAGCAGCCCAAAGCCGCTGTCGATATAGCGGATAAAGGTTTCCGTGAAACGGTCAATGATGCCGAGGTCGCCCATGATGGTTTTCCTCAGCGGCTATAGGCGTGACCATCGCCCAGAAACTGCCGGGTGCGTTCCTGTGCCATGGCATTGACTTCGGCAATAGCGGCCTGGGTTTCGGCATCGGCGCGGTATTGGGCGGCCATCAGGCTTTGCAGCTGCATCTGCTGCTTGATAGACATGGCGAGGAGCTGGTTGCCCGCCTGCTGGGCCTGCAAGCTGCCATCTGCCCCCTGACTGCGATTGACCAGATCGGCCAGTAACGGCGCATCGGCCTGGATCGCGGTCACGATGCCCGACTGAACCCGCATGGTCTGCTGATAGGCGGCTCTGGCGCTGTGCCATTGGATGTCGGCCTGCTGGTCCAGGCTGGCGGCATCGGCACCCCGGTAACTGCCGGGGTAGGTGCGCTGCCAGGCGGCATCGCTACCGGCAAGATCAAAGCCGATACTGTCGGCCTGGATCATCAGCCCGTCGATGCGGTTCAAAGCGCTGGTGATCTGGCCCAGCGATGAATAATCCAGCCGCTGAAGCTGCCGGGCCATGTTCTGCAACATGGTGGCCTGATTTTGCAGGGTGCGGATCTGGTTATTGATCTGTTCCAAGGCGCGGGCGGCTTGGAGCACATTCTGGGCATGGTTGGCGGGGTCATAGACGGTGAAGGCATCCGCCCTGCCGATGATCAGGGTCACGGCCACCAGGGCCGCGAACAGCTTGGCGCTCATGGTTGGGTCTCCTCAGGGATTCGGTGGAGAAGGTCGGCCGCCCAATCCAGGCCCGCGGCACACAGCCAAGCGGCGGCAAAGCCACCCGGTCCGGCCTCAGCCATAACCTTGTCGATCAGCGCCTGCGATGCGGGATCGGAGGCCGCGCAGAAGGCCTTGGCCACGGGACCAAGACCCAACTGGAACAGCCGGTTGCCGCGCCTTGATTGCAGGTAGTAATCCCGCTTGGGCGTGGCCTGAGCGATAAGGCTGATCTGGCGGTCGTTGAGCCCGAAGGCCGCATAGACGGCCCTGGCCTGCGGTTCGATGGCGCGGTCATTGGGCAGGAAGATACGCTGCGGGCAGCTTTCGATCAGCGCCGGCGCTATGCTGCTCCCAGCGATATCAGCCAGGGACTGGGTGGCGAATAGTACCGCCACGTTCCGCTTGCGCAGAACCTTCAGCCATTCTCGGATCCGGGCGGCGAAAGCCGGGTTGTCGAGATAGACCCAGGCCTCATCCAGGATCAGCAGGGTGGGCGCGCCTGTGAAGCGCTCCTCCAACCGATGGAAAAGATAGGCGAGCACCGGCAGCACGGCACCCGTCCGGTGCAGCAGCGCCTCCATCTCGAAACACTGTACGGTGGCCAAGTCCAAGCCATCTGTGGCGGCGTCCAGCAAAGCGCCGTGCGGACCCTCCAGCGTGTAGGGCTGAAGGGCGGCCTTCAGCGGGTTGGATTGCAGCAGCAGAGACAGGCCAGTCAGGGTGCGCTGTTCCGCTGGTGCCCCGGCCAGACTGTTCAGCGCTGACCAGATGAGGTCCTTGATCTCTGGCGACACCGCGACCTGTTCATGATCCAGAAGGCCCGCAATCCAATCGGCAGCCCAGGCCCGCTGGTCGGGATCGTCAATGCGGCGCAGCGGCTGAAAGGACAGATCGCCCGTCTGCCCCAACGCATGGTGGCGACCACCCATGGCCAGTGTGGCGGCACGGGCAGAGTTGCCCTTGTCGAAGAAATAGACCTGGGCACCGGGATAGCGGCGGAACTGCAAGGCCATCAGGGCCAGCAGCACCGACTTGCCCGCGCCCGTCGGCCCCACCACCAGCATATGCCCGACATCGCCGACATGGGTGGAAAAGCGGAACGGCGTCGCCCCGGTGGTCTCGGCCTGAAACAGTGGCGGGCCATTCAGATGCCCATTGCGGGCAGGCCCTGCCCAGGTCGCCGACAGCGGCATCAGATGGACAAGGTTCAGGCTGTGAACAAGCGGTTGGCGGACATTGGCGTAGACATGGCCGGGCAGGCTGCCCAACCAAGCTTCCACCGCATTGACCCGTTCGGGAATGACGGTGAAACCCAGCCCGGTCAGCACCCGCTCCACAGCGGCCAGCTTATCGTCTGCCACCTGCTGGTCTGTATCCCAGACCGTGACACTGGTGGTCAGGTAGCCATAGGCAACATGGTCGGCACCAAGCGATTGCAGCGCCTCATCAACATCCATCGCCTTGTTGTCGGCATCGCTGTCCAGCAGGGTCGAGGGCTCATTGGTCATCACCTCGCGCAGCAGCGCACCGATGGTTTTGCGCTTGGCGAACCAGTGGCGGCGCAACCGGTTCAGACTGCGGGTGGCCTGCTCCTTGTCCAGCGGTATCCAGCGGGTGACCCAGCGATAGGGGAAATCCAGATGGTTCAGCCCATCCAGCAGGCCAGGGCTTGTCTGGTTGGGAAAACCCAGCACCGACAGGACCCGCAGATGCCGGTCGCCCAGCATCGGCTCCAGCCCACCCAACAGGGCCGTGTCCACCAGCAAGCCGTCCAGATAGAGCGGCACGTCCGGTACAGCGACAGGATGCCGCCGGGTGGAAATGCAGCCATGCAGATAGGTCAGCGTCTCGGCATCATCCAGATCGTGCTGTTCGGGCAGGATGGTTTGCAGCAGCCCCGCCAGCCGGAAGAATTCCTGCTGGAACTGATCCAACTCCCGCCGCCAGTCGCGCCGCCCAACAGACGAATTACCCCCATCCAGCAAAGCATTGCTGGCGCGCGCCTGAGTGTCGGGCGGCGGCAGATAGAGGACGGTCAGGTGGTAGACACTCTCGTAGTGGCTGCCTGCCCGTTCAAACCCGGCTCGGCGCTCCTGATCGACCAGCCAGGACGCAGCATCGGGAAAGGTACCGTCGGGATAGTCCGACGCCGGCACCCGTTCGGCCTCAAAGAACAATGCCCAACCCGATCCCAGCCGCCGCAGCGCATTGTTGGTGCGCGCCGACAGCGCGACCAGTTCCGCCTCCGTGGCGGAATCCAGGTCCGGTCCGCGATAGCGGAAGGTGCGCTGAAAGCTGCCATCCTTGTTCAGCACGGTGCCGGGGGCTACGAGCGCCGCCCAAGGCAGATGATCGGCCAGCCGGTCGGGTCGGGGGCGGTATTCGCGCAGGTTCAGCATGACCAGCCTCCCGCTTGACGCAGATGGCGGGCCAGGATGGCGGCGATGTGCGGATCGCGCCTGCTGACCAACACGGCGAGGCTATGCCCGCCGAGCGCCAGCAGCAGGCCCGCCAGCCATTGCTGGAGCCCCAGGCCGATGGCAGCGGCGATGGTGCCGTTAAGGATGGCCAATGCACGCGGGGCACCGCCCAGCCGGATCGGCTCGGTCAGTGCGCGGTGCAGCGGCACGGCGAAGCCTTCGGGCAGGTCCTTCATGGCAGCAGCGCCCCGCCGCCGAAGGAGAAGAAGGACAGGAAGAAGCTGGAGGCGGCAAAGGCCACCGACAGCCCGAAGACGATCTGGATCATCCGCCGGAAACCGCCCGAGGTTTCCCCGAAAGCCAGGGTCAGGCCCGTGGTGATGATGATGATCACTGCCACGATCTTGGCGACGGGGCCCTGGACGGAATCCAGGATGCGCTGGAGGGGATCCTCCCAGGGCATGCCAGAGCCTGCGGCATATGCGGGTGCTGCCAGCAGAATAGCCATGCCGGCAAAGGCCAGGGAACGCAAACGGGACACGCGGAACGGTCGCATGCGAAGCGGGGGCATATTGATCTCCTGTCAAATCTGTTGAAGGTCGGCCGGACCGAGAGTGACGATCCGGTAATCGCCATGGGCGTCCAACCCATCGGTGCGGGCGATGGCATCCACCCGACGCTGACCGCCACGGGATTGGATATGGACGATCAGGTCCACGGCCTCGGCGATCAGGCGACGGGGTACGGTAACCACCGCCTCCTGCGCCAGCTGTTCAAGCCGGTAGAGAGCGGCCTGGGCGGAATTGGCATGCAGAGTGGCGATGCCGCCGGGATGGCCGGTGTTCCAGGCCTTGAGCAGGTCAAGCGCTTCCCCGCCCCGGACCTCACCCACGATAATGCGGTCGGGCCGCAGCCGCAGGGTAGAGCGCACCAGATCACGCAAGCTGACCACGCCCGGTCGCGTGCGCAGCGCCACACAGTCCGGGGCGGCACATTGCAGCTCGCGCGTATCCTCGATCAGCACCAGCCGTTCCGCACTTTCCGTCAGTTCGGCCAGCAGGGCATTGGTCAGCGTGGTCTTGCCGGACGCGGTGCCGCCCGCCACCAGGATGTTACGACGCGCCCGAACGGCCCGGCGCAACGCGTCAGCCTGCAACGGCGACAGAATGCCGTCGCTGACATAGTCGGCCAGGGTCAGGATGCACGCCGCCGGTTTGCGGATGACAAAGCATGGGGCCGTCACCACGGGGGGCAGCAAACCTTCAAACCGTTCGCCCGTTGGCAGTTCCGCCGACAGGATGGGCCGGTCGGCATGGGTTTCGGCACCGACATGCGATGCCACCAGCCGGATCAGCCTTTCCACCTCCTCTGCCGGCACCTGCATGCCCGTAGCGGCTATCCCCTGCCCGGCTCGTTCCAGGCGCAGCATCCCGTCGGGATTGACCATCACCTCGGTCACGCTCGGGTCATCCAGGGCAGCGGCAATATCTGGCCCCAGGGCAGTGCGCAGCATAGAATGGCGGCGTTCATCCGCCTCGCGCCTGGGGCTCATGCTGTGCCCTCCCGACTGGCGGACAGGGTGCGGGTGGGGGCGGCGATCTGACGGCCCACCTGATCAATGAATTTCTGGAACCGCTCCTTGCCCACGGCATGGGCGGCCCGATCCGGTTCGGGTACCGGGGCCGTGACCGTCAGTTGGTAGCGGACATACAGCGCCAGGCTTTCCAGCATCACCTGCACATCCCGTTCGATGCGCTCCAACTGCCGCCCCTGCTGGTCCAGCCGGATGCGCAAGGCCTCCTCGATGCCATTGGCCCCTCGCCGGGTCAGGTATTGGCGCAGCGCATCGGCAACGATGGCGGATTTGGTCGTGCCCGGCTTGGCGGCCAGGGCCTCCAGCTGGGTCGACAATTCATCATCGAGATAGAGGTGATGGCGGGGTTTCATGGCCCGGCTCCAACAGCGGAAATGTTGGTGCCAAGCGTGGGACAGAGCGGCGGAATCTCTTATGGCCGTTACCTACGCCCTTATTCGATCTGCACCAGGGTCGGCTATCCCCCTGTCCATCCAGGTAACTGGTCAGCGGCCGATCATTCAGGGTAAAGGCTTGGAAATCGGGCACGCTGTTGGTGCCGGTAATGCAGAACGGATTGAGAGATGACGGAAAAGATCAGCAAGGACGACCTCGCCACCATCGTGGCTGAGGTCACGGGCAGCACCAAAGTCAGCGGCAAAGAAGCCGTGGAGCGTATCCTGGGAGCCATTGCCACCGGCCTGAAGGATGGCAAGGAGATCAATCTGGCTGGCTTTGGCAAGTTCACGGCCCAGCAGGTGCCGGAACGTCAGGGCCGCAACCCGCAGACGGGGGCACCGACCACCATCGCCGCCCAGACCAAGGCCAAGTTCTCGCCGGCCAAGGCGCTGAAGGATGTGCTGAACGGCTGATCCGGATGGCGATGCCCCACCCAGCGGGCATCGCCCATCCCATGGAGGTCAGAAGTTCGGCAGCAGATCGTCGCGCGATCCTTCGTTGATCGCGTGGGCACGGGCCACGTTTGACAACCGGTCCATGGCGCGTTTGTCCGCCGCGACATCCGTCTCGTCATCGGCAGACCCGAACAGGTCAGCACCGTCAGGGTCGACCTGTTTGGCCGTTCCCTCCTCCGACAGCCCCGGATGACGCTGCTGCTGTAGACCACCCTCCGTCAGTTCATCCAACGCGGTGTCGTCATCCTCCTCGGCCAGACGCTGATCCATGCCGCGCACCTGTTCACCCCAATCATCGGATCGGGCTGGGGGACAGTCAGCATAGGGGCCATCCGACAGGGTTGGGGCCGGCAACACCCGTTCCGTGAAGTTTCGGTCCTCGTAATAGCGGAGCTTGCGCGCACGTATCGGGGACAGGCCGGACACCAGCACCAGCTGATCCGTCGGCGGCAACTGCATCACCTCGCCGGGCGTCAACAGGGGGCGGGCCGTTTCCTGTCGGCTGACCATGACATGGGAGAGCCAGGGGGCCAGCCGGTGGCCGGCATAGTTGCGCTGCGCCCGCAATTCGGTGGCCGTGCCCAGCGCGTCCGAGATGCGTTTGGCCGTGCGCTCGTCATTGCTGCTGAAGGCGATGCGGACATGGCAATTGTCCAGGATGGCATTGTTCTCGCCATAGGCCTTGGAGATCTGGTTCAGGCTCTGGGCGATTAGATAGGCGCGGATGCCATAACCCGCCATGAAAGCCAGGGCCGTTTCAAAGAAATCCAGCCGCCCCAAGGCCGGGAACTCATCCAGCATCATCAGCAACTGGTGCCGCCGCCGCTTGGCGGGGTCACCCTCCAGCCGCTCGGTCAAACGCCGCCCGATCTGGTTCAGCACCAGACGCACCAGCGGTTTGGTACGGGAAATGTCCGATGGCGGGATCACGAGGTAGAGCGACACCGGTCGCGGCGCATCCACCAGATCGGCAATCCGCCAGTCACAGGCCGCCGTCGTCGCCGCCACGGTCGGATCACGATAGAGGCCCAGGAACGACATAGCGGTGGACAGCACACCCGACCGCTCATTCTCCGACTTGTTCAGCACCTCCCGTGCCGCTGACGCGACAACGGGATGCACGATGGGCTTATCGGGCGTGCCCAGATGGTTAGTCGCCATCATCCGGCGCAAGGTATGGGCAAAACTGCGCCTGGGATCGGACAGGAAGGTGGCCACGCGGGCCAGGGTCTTGTCCTCCTCGGCATACAGTACATGCAGAATGGCCCCGACCAGCAGGCTGTGGGAGGTTTTCTCCCAATGGTTCCGGCGTTCCAGCGCCCCCTCGGGATCGACCAGGATGTCGGCAATGTTCTGGACATCACGGACCTCATCCGGCCCTTTGCGCACCTCCAGCAACGGGTTGTAACGGGCCGAGCGCGGATCGGTCGGGTTGAACAGCAGGCTGTGCGAGAAGCGCGCCCGCCACCCCGCCGTCAGCTGCCAGTTCTCGCCCTTGATGTCATGGATCACCGCCGATCCCGTCCAGGACAGCAGCGTCGGCACCACCAGCCCCACACCCTTGCCCGACCGGGTTGGGGCAAAGGCCATGACATGTTCTGGCCCATCGTGCCGCAGATACCGCCCCCCCAACCGCCCCAGAAAGACCCCCGCCGGCCGAAACAGCCCCGCCCCCTCCACCTCCCGGCGGGTCGCCCAGCGCGAGGAACCATAGGTCGTGACCATCCGCGTCTGCCGGGCGCGCCGCAGCGACCCGATAATCGCAGCAGCACATCCCATAAAACCGCTGGCCCCGGCCAACATGCCGGCCTTGTCAAACACATGCGGCGCATAGGCCTCGTACCAGTACCACCATTCAAACAACTGCCAGGGGCGGTAGACGGGCCAACCGGCGATGACGGTCCAAGCAGGGCCGAGCTGTGCCTGATAACCCAACATGGAAGCCGCCCATTGCGTCGCCGCCCAGACGCCCAGGATAACGATGGTGAAGACGACTAGGATCTGGCCGATCAGCAGCTTGGTGGGGGTCATGGGGGCCTCCGAGAGCAGAACCCCTCGGATGATGGATGCGACGCGCGGAATGAAAAATCCCGCTCACATACGCCCAGCTACGATGCCAACAGGCTGATTCAGTTCTACTTCTGCCGCATGCTTGCGATCTGAAGTTCGATCCGCTTCAGTTCCTGCATCAAGCGGTTGGTGTGCAGGGCCGGGCCCATTGACAGTTTGATGATCAAAGCCGCCAGCAACAAGACAGCCGCCGGGAAGCCCAGTTGGATGGCCGTCAACACCTCTGTCGCCCCGAAGAACAACCAGGCGAGCCAGACGCCACCTGCAAACAGCACCGCTTGCACACCCATCTGGACGGCATTCACCCAACCGACCGGGCCAGTGAACAGGCCGCCGACTTGTTTGAAATATCCAGGCCCATCCCCCATCCGGCGCAGTATATCGCGCTCTTCGGCGCTCAAGGCTTGTTCGATGACATGATCAACATCACGCATGGTCTTTCTCCTCCAAAAAGCTACGAAGCCGACGCCGGGCATGCAGCAACCGGGTCTTGACGGTTCCAACGGGAATGTCGAGCGCCACCGCCACTTCAGCGACGCTCATCTCTTCGAGGTAGAACAGGGCGATGGCGCTGTGCTGGTCCGGCGGAAGCCGCTGGATCAGACCCATGACACGGGCTGCATCCAGATGGAGATCCGGGTCAACCCGCGCTCCCTGCATTTCCACCAATTCCTCACAAGCCAGTTGCTCCGACAGCTGCCGGTGCCGAATGGCCCCCGCAATCTGCCGCGTGCAAGCACGCGACACGATGCGGTACGCCCAGGCTGGAAAGGCCCTTTCATCAGTCAGCCGGCGCAAGCCAGCAGCGATTTCGAGCCACCCGGTCTGTGCTGCGTCGTGCGCCTGCTCCATGTTCCCGGTCATACGCCAGGCGTGGGCAACCAGCTTTCGTTGCCAGCGATGGGCGAGAAGGTTGAACGCCCCGGCATCGCCACCTTGGGCGGCGATAACCAGGAATTCATCCAATACTCTGTTTTCGCCGACGGCCATCGCCATGGTCCCTGTTGCCTACGACAATAAGGTGCGCCGGGAGGGGATGTCGGTTCACACCACCAGCGAAAATTTTTGGTGGCGATGAAGACAGCATCGGCCAGCGTTTCGCCGACCGATGCCGCTCACAGTCGAAATGGCCGACCTTGAGGCCGGGTACTGTCAGACGACGGAGAGTGCAACCGACCGCCGGTGTGAGAAGCGCAGAACAAGATAGCCTGCAAGGCCCGCGATCAGTGAACCAGCCAGGATGCCGAACTTCACGCGATCCTGCAGGGCCGGATCGTCAAAGGCCAGCAAGCCGATAAAGAGGCTCATAGTGAAGCCGATACCACAGAGCAGGGCGACCCCGAAGACCTGGGGCCAACTGGCAGCCGCTGGCAGGGTGGCCCAACCGGCCCGGACCAGCAGAAACACAGCGCCGAACACGCCGACGAGCTTTCCGATGACAAGGCCGCCCGCGACCCCCAAGGACAAAGGCTCCATCAGCACGGAGGGCGTTACCCCGGCAAACGACACGCCCGCATTGGCAAACCCGAAGATCGGAACGATCAAGAACCCGACCGGCTTGTGAAGGGCATGTTCCAGCCGGTGCAGCGGGGATGTTGCGGGCGACGCCTCCGGCATTCCTGGCGTCCGGCGAATCGGAATGACCAGGGCCAGCAGAACCCCGGCAACAGTCGCATGGACCCCGGAGCGATACACCAGAACCCAGAGAACAATGCCCAAGATCAGATAAGGGACCAGCGAGTTCACCCCCCGGCGATTGAGAGCGAACAGCACAGCCACAATGGCCGCAGCACCTGCAATATCCGGCAGGGACAAGCCACTGGTGTAGAACAGGGCGATGATGATCACCGCACCAAGATCATCAATGATGGCCAGCGCCGCCAGAAACACCTTCAGTGAGGATGGCACACGCGGCCCCAGCAGCGACAGCACGCCCAAGGCGAAGGCGATATCGGTAGCCGCAGGGATAGCCCAGCCATTGGCTGCCTGTGGATCGCTATGATTGAAGGCCAGATAGACCAGAGCCGGAACTGCCATGCCGCCAAGGGCGGCCGCGCCAGGGAGAAGTCGGCGTGTCCAGCTCGACAACTGGCCGTCGGTCATCTCGCGTTTGATCTCCAGTCCCACCATCAGGAAGAACACCGCCATCAAGGCGTCATTGATCCAGTGCTGGACGCTCAACGGCCCGAGATAGGCCTTGAGGCTGGAGAAGTAGATTTCCGACAGGGGTGAATTGGCGATGATGATCGCCAGGGCGGCAACAGCCATCAACAGGAGGCCGCCGGAGGCTTCGCTATCCAGAAAGCGGCGAAGCGTGGAGTTTATCCGTCCCTTGCCGGACGGGATCGGGGAATGGGTTGCAGACATGCTTGCACACACCTCGAACGGGGTTTCATTTGGTCTCCGTTGGTTGTGGAAAGCCCGGCGCACGCAGCACACGCCAAAGCCTTGTCAAATATAGGTATCCAGCGCTGATGCTTCCAGCGAAACCGGTCTCGGCTTGGGCAAAAACCGCACAGCCCAACAGCCGCCCCGACCGTTACCCGACTGTCGGCCCGCCACGCTGTCGCCCGAAGTTCCAGGTCACGCCATCCCCACTAACCGTCCCCAACACTTGCTGTCCCAGATGCCGCTCCAAGACGGGCCGCCAGGGCACCAGGGTGAAGTCACGGCTGCGTTCGATCAGGGCCAGTTTCTCACTAGCAAGGGTTACCGTCCGGCGATAGGTGCCCTCGACGGACTGGCCACGGGCGAGGCTGACATAGGGCAAACCCAGTTCATCAGACAGTTGGCCAGCAACCCGCAGCACCTCTCGCCGCCGCAGGGTCGCCAGCAGGTCGGCGCGGTAGAAGGTTCGACCCTGCTCCTCACGGGCCAGATCCTCGACCATCAGCCACTGTCGGCGGCGGTCCTGGGCGTCACGGACCTCACGACCGAAACCAGCATCGCGCAGCGGCACGGGGTTGGAGGCGACCAGTTCGCTGTCCAGCCAAGTGGCACCTTCGGTGGTGATCTGCTGTTCCAACGGCAGGGTAGACAGCATCCGGACAGTGACCGAGTTGAATCGAGCCTGGGTGCGTTCATAATCAGCGACGCGGTCCAGGTGGTCGGGTTGGATAATCCAGGCGCCATCGGGTTCGCGGGTAACGGCGTTGGTCAGGCGGCGCATCGCCTCCAGCCGCCGGACATGCGTTTCGGCAAAGGCCTCACTGGCCGTGGGATCGTGGCGCAAGTGGATGTCGATGCTGTATCGGCCATCATGGGCCGAGGCGATGTCCATGATACGTCGGTCCATCGGGCGCGGATCGGTGGCACGCGGTTCCACGCGCAGGATGCTGCCCAACGGTGTTGGCTCTGTGGCCTCACCCTTGCCGATATCGACATAGTGGGTGCGACCATCGGTGGCGTCGATGATCAGATAATGGCGGTCACTCATCTCATCCGACAGGCCGCGCGCGATGATACGGCCGGTGATTGGCGGAGCGTTGGCGGCACCGGGATCATGGATGAGCAGATCATTCGGCGTGCGGGTCAGATTCTGCGCGGTCAGTTCCCGATGCAGGGTCTTGATGATATCGCCGCGCTCGCCCATGCGGCGCAGGGTGGTTTCCAGGTCAGGGTCGAGCCGCCATTGACCAGCGCCCAGGTCCTCGGCCAAGCCCAACCGTTCCAGCTTGCGCAGACGGCCCGTGCGCAGGGCCTGCTGAAACGGGTCGCGGTCACTGCCCGACACGAGCTGATCCGGCCCCCGGTCCCGCAGCAGACGCCGGTCCAGGCTGGTGAACCGTTCCTGCTCCACCTCCCGGCGCAGCTTTTCCTGAACCTCCAGGTCGGTGCGGGGGCCCAGATCCAGGCTGACGATCTCCGCGGCGCGTTCGCGCATGCCGTAGGAAAGATATTCCCGCGCGATGATCAGGTCTTTTACGCGATCATCTTGGCCCCTGACGATGACGTGGCTGTGCGGATGGCCCGTGTTGTGATGATCAACCGCTACCCAATCGAGCCGCGTATCCAGATCCTGTTCCATCTGCGCCATCAGGCGACGGACAAGGGGCTTCAGGTCGTCATACTGATCACCATCTTCCGCCGAGATGATGAAGCGGAACTGGTGGCGGTCGCCGTCGGCGCGGTCGAGGAACGCCCGTCCGTCCAGTTTGTCCTGATCGGCTCCATAGAGCTGACCCGCCTGCCCATCACGGGTCACACCATCGCGCTGGATATAGCGCAGATGGGCACGGGCGCTGGCCATGCCCTTGCCCGCCAGTTTGACGATGCGGGATTTGATAATCACACGGCGCTGCCGAAAGGCTGCAAACTGGTCGCGCGAGGCCAGCACCCGGCCCACACCGGCACCGCGCCCAATGCGGCTGCCGTCAAAGCGGCCTGACCGGCGGGTGAAACTCAGCGGCCCGCCCCTGGCCAGAACGGTTGCCGCCAGCACCCGGTTCAGGAAGCGTTTGCCACGCCGCCCGGAGGCGCTGCGCATGCGGCCCAGACGGGGGCGGAAGTCATGATCATCGCCGAACATCGCGGTCTCTCCCAATCCGAGGCTGGCAAAGCGGCGCTGGGCGGGGTTAGCGCCAGAATGGTGCCGATCCCGCCCCCCTGGCACCACCGCAAGACCCCAAAAGGGATGTGCAGACAGGGGGTTACGGGGGCGCTGGCACCACCGTTTTATCTTGCCCTACAGCGCCCCTGATCAGCACCCGCGCTTATCCACGCCCTTCTACGCTCTCATGCTGGAAAGAAAGGGAGCGACCGCCTGAACCGCCGCTCCCGTATCAGCGCCGCCTATCGACATGCGGCATTCTGGAAGGCCTTCTCGGCGGCGTCGCGCGTGGCATAGGCCCGCTGACGGGTCATGGAATGCAGACGTTTATCGCCATCAACAACGCAGCTGGCGACGATGAATTCGCTGCGAAAATGGCTCAGGATGAGGATGCAGTGAAGGCCTTCTGCGCCGTCATCATCGCCCATCCATTCGCCCAGATAATGCTCCTGGAAGCGGCCATCCCAGATGAATTCGGGACGTTCGGCGGTGATGAAACGCTCGACATTGGCCATCAATCCGTCGCTGCCGAACTCGGTCCGGACGTCATCGACAAGGGCGTCGAAACGGTCGATCGCGGCCTGGGGATGCGCTGCAATGAACGGCATGGGAACCTCCTTGGCTGGCGTCCTCCTGATCGAGGACGAGGTTCCCGTCCAGCCGGAGAGGGGCCGGTCAAGGACGCCGCAGGCGCCGCAAAGCGGGGCGCGGGGGAACCAAAATGCGCAGCATTTTGGGGGGACCGCGCATCCTTGACGGGTCCCGCTGCCCGGCTGGTACGATGGGCGGAGCGAGATGAGAAACCCCTCCCCCGCCGCATTCAGGGGCCAGATCACGGATGCCGGAGGCCTCCAGAAAAGGGAGCGGCATCCAGAGGACACCGCTCCCGTCATGCTATGCCGTCAGCAGCATCAGCCGTTTCTGGGCGGCCAAGGTCTCCAGGGCCAAAGGGTTCTGACGGACCCGATCCTGAACCTGACACACCCGGTCCCACGGCCCGGTATTCTCCATGGGATCATCGGCTGAGCCGACGTACATCGGCGCCTGATTGCGGACATGAATGGCCTGCTCCAGGCTCTGGATAAGGGCAAAGGCCAGGCGGCGTTGACGCCAATAGGCATCGGTTCCGCGGATCGGTGTAACAGTCTCGGTCACCATGATCTCCTCCATCGCTGTCGTCCCCGTCATCGAGGACAGCGCCTGGCATCAGCCGGAGCGGGGCCGGTCAAGGAGGCCGCAGGCACCGCGAAGCGGGGCGCGGGGGAGCCAAAATGCGGAGCATTTTGGGGGTACCGCGGATCCTTGACGGGGCCCGCTGCCCGGCTGGTACGATGGGCGGACTGAGATGAAGTCCCCTGCTCAACCGTCTATCGCCCAGTGCTCCCAGCCTTGGACTAGGGCGCAAACAATCGGCTGTCTCGGCTGTCAGGGCTGTTCAGCGGCACGAACAGCCCGCTGGTGCCGCCTGCTGGCAATCCCAATCTGGCGTCGAGTTTTGCCAGATAGGCCTGGGTCTCGGCTGGCAATGGCGTACCGTCACGCAAATAGGCCTCATAACGCGCGGGCCCGGCATTATAGGCGGCGAAGAGGCCGGGATAGCCGAAGCGGTTGCGCTTTTCGGCAAGGTAAGCGCTGCCCGCCATGATGTTGGCGGCAGGGTCCAGGACGTCGCCCTCGATACCATATCGGTCGCGCATCTCCGCCCAGGTATCTGGCATCAATTGCATCAGGCCCAGCGCGCCCTTGACCGATACGGCACTGGCATCGCCGCCGCTTTCCGCCGTGATGACGGCCTTTATCCAGTCCTGCGGCAGGTCAAAACGATGGGCAGCGGCTGTCACCGCTGTATCGTAAGGAGCATGATCCGTCGCACCGGCAACCGCTGTAACCATAAGCGCAAAGGTCAGCCCAACGGCCTTCAGCGCAGCCATAGTGGCACCAGCCGACCGATGACATGCACCGACGACAGCGGCCCGAAATAGCGGCCATCCACGGACTCTGCCGCTGGCATGAGGAACAGGATTTCTCCTGCAGACAATACCCGACAGCCCTCCCACCAGGGCAACGGACGGCCTGCCTTGTCGGCCTTCTGACGCACGGCGACCGTGTCGCCATTGATGGCGATGACATCGCCCTTGGCGCAGACATGATCCCCGCCCATAGCCGCCACCTGCTTGATCAGCGGCACACCGCGCGGGAGATAGCCCCGCCGTGCCGCCATGTCGGCAATGCTCTCCGGCGGTGTTACGAGAGCCAAATCGCCCGGGTGCAGGCGGGTTTCCGGCAGCACCAGATAAAGCCCAAGGGGGGCCGAAGCGCTGCTGTTCCACACCAGGATCGGCTCCGGGCGAGCCATCACCGAAAAGCCCAGCGCCGCCAATGCCGCGCCTGCAAGCAGCAAGGCCCGACGCCGTGAAGTCCGAGACAAGCGGCGACGCAATGGGCGGCGTTGCGACTTCTGTTGCGACATCGGGGCGCAATTCATGACGCATCCCCTTTGTCTGAAGTGCTGTCGCGCCGTTCCCCCAATGACCAGGCATCCAGGTCATCAATGTGGTAGCGGACATAGCGCCCGTGCTTGCGAAAGCGCGGGCCACCGCCTGTCAGGCGCATCTTTTCCAGGGTCCGATGCGACAGGCCGATATAGAAGGCAGCCTGTGCCGTGTTCAGAAACGGGCTGCCTTTGCGGGCTTTTGCCGCTCGATTGACCTCATCCTCCATCTCACCGCTCCTCGGGTGACAGCGGCGGGGTTCGCCGCAGATGGGGAGAGCATGGCGAACGGGGGCGTGGTTGCGGACGCTCGCAAATCCATCCCCTTGAATTCCGATCCCCCTGCCCCCGAACAGGCGAAAAGCCCCGTCCCGGCGGTGCCGGAACGGGGCTGAAAAGGCCGGGATCAGCGGTCGCGGGGCTCCCACAGGGCGATGTGGGTGGTGCCGTCATCGGCCGGATGTTCCAGCTTGACGAGGCGGGCACGCACCCAATGGGGACCGAATTCTGGCGCACCGATCTTGAGGTTCAGATAGGTCTCGCCGCTGGACTTGGCGACCTGGGACCAGCCGGCACCGACCTCGTAGCGCTGGCCGTTGCCGGCAAAGACGCGGTGGTCGGGGGCATTGTCGGACAGCTTGGTCACCGGAACGATGGTGAGCGAAGCGGTGACGTTGAGGGTCTTGAGGATGCCCGAGAAGCTGCCGTCGTCGAGCTTGGTGAAGGTGCCGAGGGTGATGGCCATGATCTGTCTCCTACGCTGCGGTCGCGGGACCATCCCCGCGATGTCCCCGGCGTCAGAGCCCGCAAAGGTGACCAGCGCCACCCGAGCAAAGCGAAGGGCCGCAACAAAGTGGAGGACCCTGGGGTGGAGAAAATTTGTTCCGCGCGGAATGCCGGAACCGGGGCCCCGCCCAATCGGCGGGGTGGTTCCGGCAGGGGAAATTTTCTAGACATCCCCAGGGTTGGCGCGGGCACCGCGGGCTCTACGCCAACAGGAGGACAGCGGGGATGGGGCTGTGATTGTGCGGCGAAACGGAGAGGTGTGGCCGTCTGCAAAGGCGCAATCCACCGCTCAAAGTACGGCTTTGGGGCCTGCTGAGACGGATAATCACGCGCCGTTTCAAAGTGATGGAAAGATCCAGCCTGCCGCTAAAACCGCGCACCTTTGACGACAGCAGCGCACGCGCTCCCATGCCACGCCCAGGAACTTCGTCGCAAAATGCGCTCGGTCCTGTCACCGAACCGAAATGGGGACGGAAACTTGGTTCGCCACCGGTGTGTAGAGATCGACGTTGGTTCCGGGGGCGCGGATCGTGACGATCAACGCATATCGCGCCGCCGTATTCCATCGGTCCAGATGAGGCTTTTCTTTCCACCAACCACCGACAGGATAGATACCAATCGCATCGCGCCCGGCCAGATCAGCGGCTGTGCCCCTCCACCAATCTGAATGTAGGGAGCCCCGGTCACGAACGGTGCCGCCCAGGTACCAATTATCGTCTCCTGCACCCGACGATACCGAAATACCATCCTCTTCCTCACGGGCGACCCGATTGATTCGCCGACGGAAATCGTCAACCGTTTCAGTCGCCCGCTTAACGGCGAAGCGCAGATTGTGGGAGGCATAGCGATGCCGCCGCGTCCAACCCCGCTCACCCGGATTTGGTTCGACGAAGTAGGACAGGGTGATCCGAAACTCGACAGGCATTTCCCCCAGGGCCAGCAGTTCACGACGGGGCCATGGCAAGCGATGCAGCCGCATATCCTTCGATTTCGCGGTGCTTGACCTCTGCTCTTTGTCGAATGGGTTAAGTTCATCCTCAATCAGCAGGGTCAGATCGTTGCTGGCGCTGAGAATCGCCCGGTCGAAATCCGGCACACCATAGCCGTACCGGCGAAGGAGGGAGTGCAATTCAGCCTTCGACCGGCCTGCCATGCGGGCCTGCATTGCCGGTGTCCATTCAGCAGAATGGACGATCAGACCGCGTACAGTTTCCGGCCAAAGACCAGGACGGGCCGCCATGATTCGGGCGGCCATGTTCGCTGCCAGTGCAGATGCACCGCTGGTGTCCCCAATCGTGTCCAATAGCCGGAGGTTGGGCTTGGAATGGGTGGTCAACAGGCGGAGATCGTCGATGGGCTCTGGGGCCTGCAAACCATCATCGGCGAAGTTACCGCCCTCGAATACCACATCGGGCTTGATCGGCCACTGCCTGCTCCAGGTGACCGAGGTGCGGGAACTGGGCGAGAGATCGCCCGGCGCACCAATCGGCTGCCACCCCCGATAATCTGGATCAGTGATGTTGACCTTGTCAGTATAGGCCCCAACCGTCAGAGCGTTCCAGGCTTGGGCCGGGTCTTCGACCGGTGCCAGATCATTGGCGTCAAGGTAGGTGGCAGAGGCCAGCCCATCACGGATGTTCCCCGCTGACACCACCAGCAGCCGCCGCTGTTCCTCATCAAAGCAAAGCTGATCAACGGCGGCTGACCATGATGAGGGCTTACCCGGCACGGGGTTCGCGCTGGTAATCGCCATGCAGACTACCCGTGGCCGGTGTGGTGCCTGCAACTCGACCCTGGCGACGGCCTCCATCGTGATCGCGCCATACAGCTCTGGATCATTATGCCCATCGGGCGGCAGGATTTTGACGCTTTCCAGCCGATGCTGGAGATCAACGGCGTCTGTACCAGCCAGCAAGGGATGGAGATCACCATAGATCGCCACCCCTGACATGGCCGTGCCATGTCCATTCCAAAACGCGGCGGTGTCCGCCCTTCCCCATGTCGGTTCGACAGTGTGCATGTCTGTTTCGTCCAGCACTGGCTGGATCAGCGGGTGACGTTGGGTCACCCCGCTATCCAGCAGGCAGACCGCCGGTGCCGCCATGCCGGGCGGATTGATCCTGGAAAGAAGTTCGTCGCTCCATTCCGCCTGCTCACCCCCGCCCAGGCCCAGGAACATTGCGGGAGTGTCTTTGGCAAGACGCAGTTCCGCCACCGCATCGCAGTTGCGGATGAGGCGCGTCATGGTGGCCGCATCGGCCAAGGCCAACACGACATCCCGTTCACGGAAGCTGACTATATGTTCCCGGCGTTGGATATTCAGCCGGTCGGCAACGTGCATGAACCGTTCCCGTGTATCCCGACGCAGCCAGACTTCCCACCAGACCGGCTGCCCCGATGGTGGAAACAGCCCGACGTCGTCGGTGAACAAAGATTGCACCGTCGCGATCTGGACATTGTCCATGCGGGCGACAAGCGCCTCGTTCGCTGGACGGCCAGTCCGGGTGTTTCTCGCTGGATCACGATAGGCTTCGACCTTATCCAAGTAATAGGTTTCGGCCTCCGCAGGCACAAATACCGTGGCCTCTATATAGGAATTGGCACCATCGCCAGTCTCTTTGGTGGACACCACCTCCACACGTTTCGGTCGATTGCTCAGCTTGTCGATAGCTTCGCCCTCACCGTGCGGCACGGCGATTTGCAGGTAGAAGCCCGGCTCCCCATCGGCGATGGTCGGTTCCCGCGCCGCCACTTCTCCTCGCCCGGCCTGGATGGCCTGGGCAATCGCCGCTGTCAGCGCGGCGGCATGTTGCTCCCGGTCGCGGTAGGGCGGTCGCCGGGTCGTTGGCTGGGAAGGGTTGGTGTATCGTTCCGTCTGGCCGGTCCCCTCAACGCGGAGGTGCGGCCGATTGCGCGGCGGTTGGGGCATGGGCGGATGGGTCAGTCCTGGTGGCGGGATGCTCTTTGTCGTTCGGTGACAGCGGCCAGAATGGCATCCATGCTGATCTTGGTGCCGCCGCCCAGGATCGTGGTCTTGGCGGCCTCATCGGCGGCGCGGGCCGCCTCAGCGTGGCTGAGTCCCTGGGCGGCATCTGCAACCTTGGCCCAGGCCAACCGTGGCGTCTGAAACGCGGCCAGCCGGTTGCGCATCAACCGTTCCAGCAGGCCCGCATCCGGCAGGTCATATTCGATCACATCGTCGAACCGGCGAAACAGCGCGCGATCCAGCAGGTCCGGGTAATTGGTGGCGGCGATGATCAGGCTGTCGCTGTCATCCTGTTCCAGGAATTGCAGGAAGGAATTCAGAACGCGGCGGATTTCGCCGACGTCATTCTCACTCGACCGTTTGGCCCCGATGGCATCGAATTCGTCGAACAGATAGACACCACGGGTCATCCGCATCGCATCGAACACCAACCGCAGCTTCCCCGCCGTATCTCCCATGAATTTGGAAATCAGACTGTCCAGCACGACGGTGAACAGGGGCAGGTGCAGTTCACCCGCCAGCGCCGCCGCCGTCATGGTCTTGCCCGCCCCCGGCGGCCCGACCAGCAACAGTTTACGGCGGGGGGACAGCCCATGGTTCCGCAACACGCTTTGCTGGGTCTGCTCCAACAAGGTGCGGCGCAGGCGGGATTCGGTTTCCGCCGTCAGCACCATGCTGGCCAGCCGCACATCGGAATAGCGAACGGTCAGCAGGTTGGCCAATTCCCCCTTGGCCTGGACCAGGGGGACCGGGCCGGAACGTTTGGGCACCACCGCCGAACGCCGCTCCTTGGCATGGTCGATCAGTTCACGCAGTTCCTGCGCCAGCTTGCCATGGCCCTGACGCGCCTCATGCGCTGCCAACTGCATGGCCACGCTGAGGAAATGATCCTCATCCCCTTCGATGTGGCTCTTTAACAGAGCGACGATGTGGCGGGCCGTGGTCATGCTACTGCGCTTTGGGGATCGCTCCCCCCTTCTGGTTCCGTCCCCTCCGCAATGCCGCGAAGGTACACTTAAAGTGTCCTTTCAAGATACGGGCGGTCCGGGGATTACGCCAGCACTGGCAGCGGCCCGCCGGTGATTTTGCATTCGAACACGGCCCCCATCAGCATATCTTGGTCACGCCGAAGCTGGAATAACGGGTTTCGCGGGGTCATGGGGGCCGGGCACCAGCCCAGCGGAAACCACACCGGCTGCACCGAAAACATGCTTGGCCTGATCGTCAAAGAAGATATGAGCACCGAAAGCCTTCAGGATCGGGGCCTTTGCGTGTGTACCCACGAAATGCGCCTCATCAGCGGGCGTACCCCAGGCACGCAGCGTGTGGATAACACGCGCATGGGCCGGGGCATTCCTGGCCGTGACGATGGCAATGCGGACACGACTGGTAAATTCATCATGCCCGACCTGACGGCGCAGAACCGACAGCTTGTGCAGGAAATTGCCAAATGGCCCCCGGCTCATCGGCACCTGGGCGTTGTTGCGCTCATTATCAAGAAACGCAGCAAGCCCCTGGGTTTTGTAGATGTTGTCAGACTCGTCACTGAACACGACAGCATCGCCGTCCAAGGCAAACCGTACCTCGTCATCGGGAGCCTCAGGCTGGTCTATCGGCGCTATCCCCAGCTTTGCAGCGGCAGCCCCCGCCGCGACGGCCCCGCGTACATCCTCCTCCTCGTTGGACAGGAAAAGGTCGATGTTCCAGGCCTTGATGAAGGGGGCCACGGATCGCCCGCTGGTGAAGCTGCCCCGTTCGATCTTCAGCCCGTAATGTTCAATGGAATGGAAGGCCCGCAGCGACAGGTCGGGTGAGTTTCTGGACAATACGATCACCTCCACCAGCGGTGGCGCGCCTTTTGGGTTCAAGGCGAGCAGGCGGCGAATGACCTCAAAGGCCGTTCCCCTTTCCAGGACCGTCTTTTCCCGTTCAAGCTGAAGCTTGATATAGGCGGGAACACCCTCCTCCTCAAACACCCGGTGTTCTTCCTCCAGGTTGAACAGGGCGCGCGTGGAAACGCCAATGACCAAGGGTGGGGGCGGAACGACCTGGAGGACTTCGCTGCTCATTCTTGATCCCTTGGGGGTTGGCATGGATGGTTGACGACAGCCGGGGCTGTATCTGCGGGATACGGCGGCCCGCCGGTGATTTCATATTCAAAGACCGCCCTGTGATGCTCCCAGCGCACCCTGGCCGCCTTTGCCTCATCATGATAGATTATGGTCCAGTCTGGCAGTTCGGCTTTGACCCGCCGGGCCAGGGCAAGGCCCTGGGCCGCGAAATCATCCAGGGGGAAGGGTTTGGGATCGGGCATCCCATCCTCACAATCCCGGTCATACCATGCAGCCCAGGCCCGGATATCGGCCCGCAACCCGTCCGACAAGGGAAGGTCATCGGGCGTGTGGGCATAGCCCTCGCTGTCCCACACGCCATCGGCGGCATAATCCGCCATGACACGGACCCAGCGGTCAGAAAAGCCCACCATCCGCCGCACCTTTGGCTTTGCGACCCCGCTTCACGGCGGGGGCAGCGGCCCGCGCCGCGCAGATGCGGTCCAGCAGTTTGGAGGCCGGTTCGTCATTGGGGTCCTGGGGGACGAGCTGGCCGGTGAAGGCTTTGTCGAGGATGGAGGCGTCGAGGCGGTCGATTAAGTTTCGGGCACTTCGGAACTCCACCTCTAGCACCTGCAAACCACGAAGAAGATGCTCAATGCGCTTGACGATTTCCTTTGCCTCAGCAATTGGAGGGATCGGAACATTTGTTGCCGTTACGTCTCCTTGATTAATACTTGCCTGATTTACCGCCCATTTTGCGCCCGACGTGAGTCTTCTCTTGCCCTCTGGAGATTTAAGAAAAAGACAAATGTACTCTGGGCTGTAATTAGAAAAAACCCTAAATCTCATCATATTGCTTTCAAATAAAATCCCATCATAGGACTTGCCAATAAGGATCGATTTACCCAAATGCGATGGTGAGTTCACTCTATTAATTACAATGTCCCCAGGAGTTAATTTATATTTTTCAATATCTTCATTGCTGACATTTACAAGTTTCAGTCCATCAAGATTATCGCTGGTAAAATCCTGGTAATTCTCAATTCTTAGAATGGGAACACCATCTCCATACTGAGACTTTGGCAAGTACAGACCATTCTGCGGCCCATCCTCAATCAACTTACCAAGGCTGCAAAGGCGCCATCCTGACGGTAGTTCACCATTTCGAAACGCTTCCCGATCATTGCGTAGGTCTGCCGTCAGGTCGCCCCGGAAGGCGGCTTCCAGCACGGCTTGGCGGTAGCGTTCGATCAGCTTGGGGATGTGGGCGAGTTCGTCCCGTGCCCGCGATGATCGGGCGAACAGGGAGTCGATCTTGGCAACGATGCGGTGTTGTTCCGGCTCCGGCGGCAACGGCATTGGACGGGGTCCAAGATCGCCATCGTTGATTGCAGGATACATGGTTCCATCCATGCCCTGGCTAATAGCGTCAACGAAAGGCTGAGAAGACACATATCGGAAAAGAAATTTTGGTTCAATACCGTTCGCGGGGCGTAGAACTGCAATGCCCGTTGAAGTTAAATTCCCATCATGAGAATCTCCGGCAAGGGCAATATTTTTCAAATAGGTCCGCACCGTCGCAAAAAGGGTGTCGCCTTTGGCAACCAATCGACGCGCCCTAGAAGGTGCATCTTTTCCCAAAAATGATTTTGGTGACCGAATCTCCAAGCGTTCGTTATCGATACTACCTATGTCGATATATTGGAACTCCTTATCAGGCGTTCTAGTTGGGTCGATGGTATCAAACGGAACTGTGATAGCCCCAAGCGTCGTCTCAGCCCACCCCTTAGGCAATTCCCCGCTCACTCTGCCGCCTCCTGCACCAACGCCGCGTCCCCGCCCACTTCCTCCGTCAAGGCGGCAATCTCCTCCAGTGCCGCTTGCAGGTGGGCCATGATGGCGGCGGCGATGTCCGTCGGTTCGGTCAAACCATCTTCCGGGTCGCCGCTGTCATCGCGCAGCCACGCGATATCCAGATTGTCATTGCGTTCGGCGATCTGGGCGCGGGTGAAGGCGCGCCAGCGCCCCGTCTCGCCCTGGCCATGACGCGGCGCACGGCCCAGCGGGTCGTCGCCGAAGCAGGTCTCGAAATCCTTGAAATGCACGTCCGTCAACGGTCGGGTCTTGCCAAAGGCGGGCATGTCGGCCCGCATGTCATAGACCCAGGTCTGTTTGGTGTTACCCCTGGACGCCTTGCCACGGGTGAAGAAGATCACGTTGGTCTTGACGCCCTGGGCATAAAAAATGCCCGTGGGCAGGCGCAGGATGGTGTGCAGGTCGCACCAGTCCAGCAGCATCTGGCGCAGGGCGCGGCCTGCATTATCCTCGAACAACACATTATCCGGGATCACCACGGCGGCGCGGCCACCGGGCCGCAGGGCGCGGATGATATGTTCGACAAAGGCCAACTGCTTGTTGGAGACATCGGCAGTGACGGAAAAATCCCCGCGCGTCGGCCTGCCGCCGCCCTTCTTGGTGCCAAAGGGCGGGTTGGTGATGATCACATCGGCCTGACCCAGCGCCTCCCCCTCATGCGACAGGGTATCACCCTGCTGCACGCCAGAACCGCTGTCGCCGGTGATGCCATGCAGCATCAGGTTCATCAGGCACAGGCGGTGTGTATCCGGCACCAGTTCCAGCCCGACAAAGGCGTTGTTGCGCTGGAAAAAGCGCTGGGCCTCGGGCAGGGCATACAGTTTGTCCGTGTTGCCCTTGATGTAATGGTCGGCGGCGACCAGAAAGCCCCCGGTCCCGGCGGCGGGGTCCTGGATCACCTCCCCCGCCTGCGGCTTGATCAGGCGGATGATGCTGTCGATCAGGGGGCGGGGGGTGAAATACTGCCCGGCACCGCTTTTTTTCTCCGCCGCGTTCTTTTCCAGCAGCCCTTCATACAGGTTGCCCAGCCCCTCTTCCCGCGCGCTGAACCAGTCCAGCCCGTCAATGGCCTCGACCAGCGCTTTCAGGTTGGTGGGTTTTTTCAGGCGGCTTTGCGCTTCAGCGAAAATGGCCAGCACCAGCCCACGCCCCTGGGTGCCCAGGTCCAGAAGCAACTTTTTATAGAAGTTCAGTTGCTCCATCCCCTCCCGCTGCCGAAGGTCGTCCCAGCGCTGGCCCACCGGCAACTGGTTCTCGCCCCCCGTTTCCGCCAGCATCTTCAGGAACAGCAGATAGGTCAGCTCGGTGACATACTCATGATAGGTGATGCCAT
>NZ_JBLTYX010000029.1:0-61179 GCF_048066115.1 Niveispirillum sp. KHB5.9
CGTGCCGCCAGGGCGCGGCCCACCTTGCTGCCGTTGGGCCGGCCCAGTTCCCGGCTGATCCATTCCCCGATGGCGGCCAGCGCATCCAGGTCCACGCCCGTGGACAGGCCCATGCCGTTCAGCATGTACAGTACATCCTCCGTTGCGACATTGCCCGACGCGCCCCTGGCATAGGGGCAGCCGCCCAGGCCGGCCACGGCGCCGTCGAATATCCGCGCGCCCATATCGATACAGGCCAGGATATTGGCCACCGCCTGGCCATAGGTGTCGTGGAAATGCAGGGCGATGCGGCCCATGGGCACATCCTCCGCCACGCGCTTCAGCATGGCGCGGGCGGCACGCGGGTTGCCGACGCCGATCGTGTCGCCCAAACTGACCTCGTAACAGCCCATGGCCATCAGGCGGGCCGCGACATCCGCCACCTTGCCGGGATCGATCGCCCCCTCATAGGGACAGCCCAGCACGCAGGAGACATATCCCCGCACCTTCACCCCGGCCAGCCGGGCCCGGTCGACCACGGGGCGGAACCGCTCCAGGCTTTCGGCGACGCTGCAATTGATGTTCTTCTGGCTGAACGCTTCGGAGGCCGCGCCGAACACCGCGACCTCGGTCACGCCGACCTCCAGCGCCGCCTCCAGCCCCTTCTCGTTGGGGACCAGCACGGGATAGGTCACGCCGGACGTGCGAGTGATTGTGCGCATCACCTCGGCGCTGTCGGCCATCTGCGGCACCCATTTCGGGCTGACGAAGGCGCCGGCCTCCACGATGCCCAGACCGGTCCGCGACAGGCGGTTCACCAGTTCCACCTTGGTGGCCAGCGGCACCAGGGTCTTCTCATTCTGCAGCCCGTCGCGCGGGCCCACCTCGACAAGGCGGATGTCGTGCATGATCACTCAACCGATGGAAGGAGGAAGAAAATCAGGAGGCCTTGGCCGAGGGCAAGGGATTGCCCGGACCCGCCGGGCGCTTGGCCAGCAGCATGTCCACCTGCGGCATCAGATCGGCGAAGGGCGATTCCCGGCCGATGCAGAAATGATAGGGCTGGCGCGCCAGGGCGTTGGGCAGTTCCACCAGCTTGCCGTGGAATTCCGGGCCGGTGAGGCGCAGGCGCATGGACACGGCATTGTCGACCAGCGCGTCGACGCGGCCATTGGCCACCAGCCGCATGGCCCCGGTCAGATCGGCCGCCCACTGGATATCCAGGCCCAGCGGCCGCAAATTCACATCGGCCCAGCCCGACCCGATATAATGCCCCACCCGGAACGGCCGCAAATCCTCCAGCGTGCGCACGCGGCGCAGCGCCTCCAGCTTGGGATTGTCCGGCGAGGCGATGATGCACATGGGGAAGGAATAGACCGGCTTGGCGCTGGCCAGCGCATAGGTGAGGCGTTCGGGCGTCGGCACGGTCATGAACCCGTCCGCCTCCCCACCCTTGACCATGGCCTGGGCACGGGCCCAGGGGAAGGCTTGATGCTCCACCGGCTGGCCCAGCTTGTCGCGCATGATATTGTCCGTGGCATCCACGAACATGCCCCGCACCCTGCCCGCGGCATCGACCTGGGAGAAGGGGGCGAAGTCGCCGAAATAGACCATGCGGAAGGTTGCAGGAAGGGCAACCGCTGAACGCCACAAGGGTGGCATCGCTGCGGCGGTCAGTCCTCCCAGGAAAGTCCTGCGAGAGAACATGGCGGTTCCTCACCGTTCCCGTCTTGGACATAGAGCTTAACCCGCTTTTGCCGGCATGGAAACGAAGTTGAACGGGGGCTCGGATGAATTTTTCATGCAATCCTGCATGTCTTCCCTATTGGTCATTCGGGTGGTCCCGTTTCAACCCTTACGCCGTCATCCCCGCGAAAGCGGGGATCCAGCAAGAGCGGCTTCTGCCGCGATATGGCCATATCGGCGCTGACCGCGCCTCACGCTGGATTCCCGCGTACGCGGGAATGACGGTGGAGGGGGGTAAATTCAGGTCCCCCTCACCCCGCCTCGAATCCCACCAGTTCCACACCCTCGCTGACCTGCTCACCCACCTGGAAGCGCAGATGGGTGACCGTGCCGTCGGACGGGGCCTTCAGGGTGTGTTCCATCTTCATTGCCTCCAGCACGATCACCGGCTGGCCCTTGGTGACGGTGGCCCCCTCCTCCACCAACAGCGCGATGACCTTGCCGGGCATGGGGGCCGTCAGCCTTCCATGGCCGCCATGGTCGGCATGGGCGCCGGCATGCGGGTCCACCAGGGTCAGGTTGTGGGTGCCGCCGGCATGGAACAGGGTGACATGATCGCCCCAGCGCACCCAGCGCGCCGTGACCTTCCTGCCATCCAGGCTGGCCGACAGGGTGCCGTCGGTGGCCAGCCGGCCGGAAACCGGCAGGGTGCGGCCGATGGCGGTGACGGTGAAGCCGGCCCTGGCCCAGGTGACATCGACCTTGTGGCTGGCGCCCTCCTCCCCCGGTTCCCGCCATTCGATGCTGTCCACGGCCGGCAGGTTCAGCAGCAGGCCGCCCACCGCGTCCCAGGGGTCGTTGCCGCCCGACCGGCGCGACAGGGTCAGGCCCAGGCTGAACAGCGCCAGAACCTCCGCCGACGGCGCCACCGAAGCCGGCAGCAGGTCGGCCTCGTACCGCTCGATGAAGCGGGTATCCAGATCGGCCGAAAGGAAGCCCGGATGGGATGCGACGGCGGACAGGAAGGGCACATTGGCGTTCAGCCCCGCCACCTCGGTCTCCGCCAGCGCCTTTTCCAGCCGGCGCACGGCACTGGGCCGGTCCTTGTCCCAGACGATCAGTTTGGCGATCATCGGGTCATAGAAGATGGAAATGGCATCGCCGGTGCGCACGCCGGTATCGACGCGCACATGGTCCCCCTGTTCGGGGAAGCGCAGATGCGCCAGGGTGCCGGTCTGCGGCAGGAAACCCTTGGCCGGGTCCTCCGCGTACAGCCGCACCTCGATGGCGTGACCGTTGATGGTCAACTGTTCCTGGGTCAGCGGCAGCGGTCCCCCGGCCGCGACAAGCAGCTGCCATTCCACTAGGTCCTGGCCGGTGATCTTCTCCGTCACCGGATGTTCCACCTGCAGGCGGGTGTTCATCTCCATGAAATAGAAGGAGCCATCCGTATCCAGCAGGAATTCCACCGTGCCGGCGCCGACATAGCCGATGGCCTTGGCCGCCGCGACGGCGGCTTGGCCCATGCGGGCGCGGACAGCGGGGTCCATGCCCGGTGCCGGCGCCTCCTCCACCACCTTCTGGTGGCGGCGCTGGATGGAACAGTCCCGCTCGAACAGATAGACGCAATTGCCATGGCTGTCAGCGAAGACCTGGATTTCCACATGGCGCGGGCGGGCCAGGTATTTCTCGATCAGCACCCGATCGTCGCCGAAGCTGGCCTTGGCCTCGCGCTTGGCGGACGCCAGCGCGGCCGGGAACTCGTCCGCCGAATTGGCGACCTTCATGCCCTTGCCGCCGCCGCCAGCCGAGGCCTTGATCAGGACGGGGAAGCCGATGCGCGCCGCCTCGCCCGCCAGCAGCGCATCATCCTGGTCCTCGCCATGGTAACCCGGCACCAGCGGCACGCCGGCCGTTTCCATCAGTGCCTTGGCTTCGGACTTGCCGCCCATGGCGCGGATGGCACTGGCCGGCGGGCCGATGAAGATCAGGCCGGCGGCGGCCACGGCGTCGGCGAAACCCGCATTCTCCGACAGGAAGCCATAGCCGGGATGGATAGCGTTGGCGCCGGTCGCCTTGGCGGCTTCGATGATCTTCGCCCCGATCAGATAGCTTTCGCGCGCCGGGGCCGGGCCGATATGCACGGCCTGGTCGGCGCTGGCCACATGCAGGGCATTTGCGTCGGCATCCGAATAAACCGCGACGGTGCCCAGCCCCATGCGGCGGGCGGTGCGCATGACGCGGGCAGCGATCTCGCCGCGATTGGCGATGAGAACGGAGGTAATGCGGCTCATTTCACCCATCCCGGCTTGCGCTTGTCGAAAAAGCTGGAAAGACCCTCGCGGCCCTCGTCACCCGAGCGGGCATCGGCGATGCGCGATGCGGTATCGGCCATCACGGCGTCATCCAGCGGACGGTCCACGGCGCGGATCAGGTCCTTGGACGCGGCCAGGGCCAGGGGCCCGCCCAGCAGCAACTGTTCGATATGCCGCTCGGCCGCATCGTCCAGCCCGTCAAGCCCGACCACCTCATGCACCAGGCCCAGCCGGTGCGCCTCGGCCACCCCGAACCGCTCGGCGGTCAGGAAATAGCGCCGGCAGGCACGGGCCCCCATGGCCGCCACCACATACGGCCCGATGGTCGCCGGGATCAGGCCCAGCCGCACCTCGGTCAGGGCGAACTGCACCGGATCGGCGGCGATTGCGATATCGCAAGCCGCCACCAGCCCCACGGCCCCGGCAAAGCAATGGCCATGGATGACGGCGATGGTCGGCTTCGGCAATTCGTTCAGGGTGCGCAGCATGGTGGCCAGCCCCACCGCGTCGGCGTAATTCTCCTCCCGGCTGTAGCCAGCCATGCGCCGCATCCAGTTCAGGTCGCCGCCGGCGGAGAAGCTCTTGCCCGCCCCGCGCAGCACCACGACCCGCACCGCCGGGTTGGCACCCAGGTCGCGGAACAATGATGTCAGCCCAGCAATGACCTCATCATTGAAGGCATTGTGGATTTCCGGGCGGTTCAGGGTGACGGTGGCGATGCCGCGCCCGTCGATCCCGGTCAGTATCTCGTTCATTTCCGCCCTCACATCCGGAACACGCCGAACTTCGCCGGCCCGATGGGCGCGTTCAGCGCCGCCGACAGGGACAGGCCCAGGACCGAGCGGGTATCCGCCGGGTCGATGACGCCGTCGTCCCACAGGCGGGCCGACGCGTAATAGGGGTGGCCCTGCTTCTCATATTGTTCGCGGATCGGGGCCTTGAACGCGGCCTCCTCCTCCTCGCTCCAGCTCTTTCCGGCCGCTTCCACCCCGTCGCGCCGGATGGTGGCCAGCACGGTGGCCGCCTGTTCCCCGCCCATCACCGAGATGCGGGCGTTGGGCCACATATAGAGAAAGCGGGGGGAATAGGCCCGGCCGCACATGCCGTAATTGCCGGCGCCGAAGCTGCCGCCGATGATCAGGGTGATCTTGGGCACGTTCGCACAGGCCACGGCGGTCACCAGCTTGGCCCCATCCTTCGCGATGCCGGCATTCTCGTATTTACGGCCGACCATGAAGCCGGTGATGTTCTGCAGGAACAGCAGCGGGATCTTGCGCTGGCAACACAGTTCGATGAAATGCGCGCCCTTGACCGCACTCTCGCTGAACAGGATGCCGTTATTGGCGATGATGCCCACCGGCATGCCCCACAGCCGGGCGAAGCCGCAGACCAGGGTGGTGCCGTAATTGGCCTTGAACTCGTCCAGTTCCGACCCGTCGACGATGCGGGCGATGATCTCGCGCACGTCATACGGCTTACGGGTGTCGGTCGGGATGATCCCATAGATGTCGTCGGCGGAATAAAGCGGCTCGCGCACCGGCTTGATATCCACCTCCGGGCTTTTCACCCGGTTCAGGTTGCCGACGATGCGCCGGGCGATGCCCAATGCATGGCTATCATCGACGGCCAGATGGTCGGCCACGCCGGAGATGCGGGTATGGACATCGCCACCGCCCAGGTCCTCGGCCGACACTACTTCACCGGTGGCCGCCTTCACCAGCGGCGGGCCGCCCAGGAAGATGGTGCCCTGGTTCTTGACGATGATGCTCTCATCCGCCATGGCCGGCACATAGGCGCCACCGGCCGTGCAGGAGCCCATGACCACGGCGATCTGCGGCACGCCATTGGCCGACAGCGTCGCCTGATTATAGAAGATGCGGCCGAAATGGTCGCGGTCGGGGAACACCTCGTCCTGGTTGGGCAGGTTGGCGCCGCCGCTATCCACCAGATAGACACAGGGCAGGTTGTTCTCCCGCGCGATATCCTGGGCCCGCAGATGCTTCTTCACCGTCAGCGGATAATAGGTGCCGCCCTTCACGGTCGCGTCATTGGCCACCACGACGCATTCCTGTCCGGCCACGCGGCCGATGCCGGTGATGATGCCGGCGGCGGGGACGTCATCGCCATAAACCTCATGCGCCGCCAGCTGGCTGAATTCCAGGAAGGGGGTGCCGGGGTCCAGCAGGGTGCGGACGCGGTCACGCGGCGCCAGCTTGCCACGGGCCAGATGCTTGGCCATGGATTTCTCGCCACCGCCCAGCGCGATGCGGCCGACCGTGGCGCGCAGGTCGGTGACCTGGGCCTTCATGGAAGCCGCATTCTCGGCAAAGGCTGGGCTGCGGGGGTCGATATTGGTGGGAAGGACGGGCATGGGTGCCTCGCTATAGGGTCTTGTAACCGTAGGTCAGGTCGAGCTGCAGGCGAGCCCTGACACCTCACAGGCACCGTCGTCCGTCAGGGCTCGGGGCTTCGCCCTCGACCTGAGCTACGGCGCCTTCACACGAAATCGGGTGACGCTCACGCCGTTTCCTTGAACAGCTCGCGCCCGATCAGCATGCGGCGGATTTCGCTGGTGCCCGCCCCGATCTCATAGAGCTTGGCGTCGCGCAGCAGGCGGCCCGTCGGGTATTCGTTGATATAGCCGTTGCCGCCCAGGATCTGGATGGCGTCCAAGGCCAGCTGCGTGGCCTTTTCCGCCGCCAGCAGGATGGCGCCGGCCGCGTCCTTGCGGGTGATCTTCTTGGCGTCCGCCGCCCGGCCGACCGCATACACATAGGCACGGCAGGAATTCAGCGCGACATACATGTCCGCCACCTTGCCCTGGATCAGCTGAAATTCGCCGATCGACTGGCCGAACTGCTTGCGCTCATGGATATAGGGGACGACCACATCCATCGCCGCCTGCATGATGCCCAAGGGGCCGGCGGCCAGCACCGCGCGCTCGTAATCCAAGCCGGACATCAGTACGCCGACGCCGCCATTGACGCGGCCCAGGACATTCTCCTCCGGGATCTCGCAATCCTCGAACACCAACTCGCCGGTGTGGCTGCCGCGCATGCCCAGCTTGTCCAGCTTCTGCGCCACGGAGAAGCCCTTGAACCCCTTCTCCACCAGGAAGGCGGTGATGCCACGCGGACCGGCTTCCAGGTCGGTCTTGGCATAGACCACCAGCACATCGGCATCCGGACCGTTGGTGATCCACATCTTGGTGCCGTTCAGGACGTAGCGGTCGCCCTTTTTATCGGCGCGCAGACGCATGGAGACGACGTCGGAACCGGCGCCGGGCTCGCTCATCGCCAGGGCGCCGACGAAATCGCCGCTGACCAGCTTGGGCAGGAAGCGGTGCTTCTGGTCCTCGTTGCCGTTCAGGCGGATCTGGTTGACGCACAGGTTGGAATGGGCGCCGTAGCTGAGGCCGACCGAGGCCGAGGCGCGGGAGATTTCCTCCATCGCCACCATATGCTCGACATAGCCCATGCCGGCGCCGCCATATTCCTCGCCCACCGTGACGCCCAGCACGCCCAGATCGCCCATCTTCTTCCACAGATCCATGGGGAACTGGTCGGTGCGGTCGATCTCCGCCGCGCGCGGCGCGATCTCATCCGCGGAGAAGGAAGCGACCGCGTCGCGCAGCGCATCCGCCGTCTCGCCAAGGCCGAAATCGAACATGGGCAGGCTGTTGCTCAGCATGGAAGCTTCCTCCGTTGGGTCTTTATAGAAACGGTCATACGTTTTTTTATTCGCCGTTTCAACAAGGAATCCTGCGGGTCCCGCCGCATGATACATACGCGGATTCCAGTTGACGGCAGCCCCCTGCCCGCCGCAGTTTGCCAAACAGTGATTCCCGTCAAGAAAGAGAGGCCGTTCACATGGCCCGTACCGCCGGCAGCCATGGGCCGAAAACCATGGAGGCGATCCGCAAGGCCGCCCTGTCCCTGATCTATCGCAAGGGATACGAGGCCATCACCCTGCGTCAGCTGGCCGACGCGGTCGGCATTCAGCCGGGATCGCTCTACAACCATGTCCGCAACAAGCAGGACATATTGTTCGACCTGGTTCACGACCATATGACCACCCTGCTGGCGGAGGTGGAGCAGGCGGTGCCGGCAGAGGCCCCGCCGCTGGCGCAGCTGGAAGGCTTCATTGCCTTCCATGTCGGCTATCATATCACCCGGCGCGAACAGGTGTTCATTGCCAATTCGGAGTTGCGCAGCCTGGAAGCGGGTAATCACACCGTGATCGTGGCCCTGCGCAAGCGGTACGAGGGGGTGCTGATCGAGATCCTGCGCCGGGGGCGTGAGGATGGCACCCTGCGGGTGGATGAGCCGACGATCGCGGCTTACGCCATCCTGTCCATGCTGACCGGCATCTGCAACTGGTACCAGCCCTCGGGGCGCAAATCGGCGCAGCAACTGGCGGTGCTGCACCGGGACCTGATCCTGCGGGGGATCGTGGCGTAACGCTTCGTCCCCTGCCCCACAGAGAAAAAGCGGCGGGCCCCAGGGAGCCCGCCGCCAAGTGATGAAGCAGAGATGACGAAACCGGTCAGAACTTGACCGACGTCGAGATGAAGAACCGCTGCCCCAACGCGTCATACGTGTTGGTGAAGCTGTTCTGCTGGGAACCGATCATCGTGTCGGGCAGCATCGGCGGCTGCTTGTCGAACAGGTTGGTGACGCCGGCCGACACGGAGACACCCTCGACAACCTCGAAAGAACCGGACAGATCGAACAGGTTGTAGGAACCGACCTTCGGATAGACCAGCGTGTTGGCCGCCGTACCGAACAGGATGGCATCGTTCTTCCAGGAACCGATATAGTTCCACTGGAACGAGGCCGTCAGCGGGCCGCTCTGGTAGGTGAAGGTCGTCGTGGCCTTCCATTCCGGGATCGGCTCGCCGCAGATGTTCTGACCGCCATAGCCGGCGCAGTGATAGACGGTGCCGCCCACAGCCGGCTGCACGTCGAACTTGTCACGCCAGGCCACATCCGACTTGACGCGGAACTGGCCGTCGCCGTCGATGGTCAGGCTTTCCGGCAGGTCCTGGCGCCAGGTGAAGCCGACATCGACGCCCGAGGTCTTCAGGCCGGCATTGTTGACGGTCGGGACCTGGACCACGGCCAGGTAACCGTCACCCGTGCGGGCGATGGCGCGGCAGGTGGCGCTCTGCAGGTTCTTGTTGACGAAGCAGTCGCGGACCACGCCGGCCGCACCGCCGCCGAAGCCGCCGATCTGGTCGTCCAGCTTGATCTGCCACCAGTCGACCGTGGCCGTCAGTTCCGGCAGGAAGGACGGGGTCAGGACGGCGCCGATGGTCCAGGTCTTGGACTGTTCCTCGGTCAGGGTGAAGCCGGCGACCGACGCACCCTGGGTCAGGCTCTGGAACTGCGTCGGGCGGGCATTGTTGAAGGCGGCGGTACCGACCGACGCGGCCGGGACACCCTGGCTGCGGCAGAAGGCGGCGTCATAGCCGGCGGCGGTGGACAGCAGGCAGGGATCGACCGTGGAGTTCAGGGTCGGGAAGCCGACCTGACCGCCCTGGTACAGTTCCAGCACGTTCGGCGCACGGATGGCCGACTGGAACTGGCCGCGGAAGCCGATATCCTTGATGGGCGACCATTCCAGGCCGGCCTTCCAGGTCTGCACCGCGCCCACCGAGGAATAGTCGGAATAGCGGATGGCTGCTTCGGCCGACAGGTTCTCGAAGAAGGGCTGGTCGGCGACCAGCGGGATGTAGGTTTCGGCGAAACCTTCCCACACGTCGAACGAACCGGACGAGGACAAAGCCGGGTTGAAGCCCAGGATGTCGCCGGTGCGGATGCTGTCATCGACGCGGTCGAAATACTTGTTCTTGCGCCATTCACCGCCGAACGCCACGCCGACATCGCCGGCCGGCAGTTCGAACAGGCTGCCATTGATCGAGCCGTTCCAGACCTGCTGTTCGAATTCCTGAACGCGGTTGGTATCGGTCTTGATATAGGCGGCGGCTTCCTTGCTGATGCGGCCCGGACCGAAAATGTCGATGGGCACGCAGCCGGCGGCACGGGCCGTGGCGTCAACGCAGATGGCCTTGCCCGAGGCGTCGCGGGTGGCGTTCAGGGCCTGGCGCAGACGGGCGGACGACACGTCGTTGCGGACGATGACGTCGCGCGTGACGCGGCCGAAGGTGAAGTAGGTGTCGTAGCTGAAGCCACCGACCAGATCGCCCTTCACACCGGTGGTGGTGTTGAAGGCGTTCTGGTTGTTGTCCTGCTCACGCGGGCCCAGTTCCGTCATACGGCGCGACAGGGCATTGGCCGTGGTGATGGAGGCATAGTCATTGGCGGTGAAGCCGGCCGGTGCCACGAACGTCGGATCGGCCGAGGCCGGGTACAGGGCGCGCAGCTGCGCCACGGTCTGGGCGGTCAGCAGCGGGTTGGTCAGGTTGATGCGGATGGGCGGCACACCGGGACGCGGCTGCGGGATCACGGCCGGGGTTTCGGCCAGCTGCAACGGCACGCGGTTGGTCACGAAGTTGGCTTCCTCGTAGACCTTGAAATGCTCGTTGAACTCGTGATTGCCGAGCGCGAACAGCGACAGGCGCTCCTGCGGCACGCGCAGATAGTTCACGGGCGAGAAGTTATAGAGGTCGCCGGCGCTGGTGGTGGTGCGGGTGCTGTCGAAATTACGGGGAACGCCGTTGGCATCCCAGGTCAGCACCGTCGTGCCGCGGGCCAGACGGCCGCCGGGGGCGGTGGAGGAACCGCTGTGCAGGATGGTGGGCACGCCATTGACCACGCCCTCGGTGATCGCCTGCTTGGAATAATCGCGATCGCCGGCCATCACCTCGTCACGCTTGTTGTATTCGGCGAACAGGGTCAGGTTGGACTTTCCATCCTCGGAACCGGCGCCGATGGTCAGGTTGACGTTGCGCTCCTTGCCGTCGCCTTCCTTGGTGATGCCATAGCGGGCACCGGCCTGGGCGCCGCGGAAATCATCCTGCAGGATGAAGTTCACGACACCGGCGATGGCGTCGGAACCGTACACGGCCGACGCACCGCCGGTCAGCACCTGCACCTGCTTGATCAGCGAGGCCGGGACGTTGTTCAGATCGACCGTGCCGGTGCCGTTGGTGGGGATGTAGCGGCGGCCATTGACCAGCACCAGGGTACGCTGGGAGCCGATGCCACGCAGATCGACCGTGGCCGAACCGTTACCGCCATTGTTGGAGAAGGCGCCCAGCGCCGGGATGATCTGCGGCAGCTCGTTCAGCACGCTGTCGACCGTGGCCGCGCCAGCCTGCTGGAAGGCGGCGGCATCGACGACGGTAACCGGGCTGGAGCTGGTCAGTTCCGGACGCGCGATGCGCGAACCGGTCACCACGATCTCTTCAAGCTGCAAATCCTGCGCGCCGGCCATGCCGGTTGCCGCCAGTCCGATGGCGGCACCCAGCAGCAGCCCCCTTTGAAAACGGCGCGACGCACGCCCCTGAACCATCTTCATCTTAGTCCCTCTCCGGATTGCTGAGACCCGCCGTCTATATCTATCGGTCTAGGTCCAATTGGAGTGAGAAACATGACGCAGCGGCACGACAGCGCAACGGCACTTCATCCGTACAAGTAAATTGAGTCCACTATGTGACTGTTCTGCAACGATGCTTACAGATCTGAAATAATTGAAATTTGACATGTTTGGTGTATTCAAAGAATTTGGCCAATTTCCATTTGGATTTTCCAATGTTAATATGGAAACATTGTCAATTATGAGGATTGTAAATAAAATATTAACCGATTTATCTTTATAGGCACACTTTGATACAATTCAGCAAAGATTGGGGCCAAAGTGGATCTATCCGCTATGACCTATTCCTTCGGATATAGCCGTTTCTTCATCGCCAGCGACACACGCTTACGGAAGAATAAATTCACGGTACAAAGGATGAAATGGACCTGACAGGCGTTGCGCCCGGAACAATGGGCGAAATGCCGACAGGAGGCCCCGAATCGCAGATGCGCGGAGCGTTGCCACCGCCGATTTCCACACCGGGGCATGGAAGCTTCAGGCATAGTGAAGGGCATCGCCGCCGTGCCCCACCGACCATGAAGTCGAACCGATGTCGATACATCAGCGTATCCATGACCATATCCAAGATATCCTGGCCAGTGACGGTCCGACGGAAAAGTCGGTTGAGAAGGTCTTCGACTTCCTTTTGCATTACCGATGCCTGCAGCTCAGCAACACCATCGTTCATAAGGAAGGTACCCGTGTGCTGGGCGGGCCGTTCGCCGGCATGGAACTGGTCGAACCATTCAACGGCATGTATGCGCCGCATCTGCTGGGGTGTTACGAGGAGGAACTGCATGATGTCGTGCGGGGCCTCCCCGCCGCAGGATATCGGCATGTGATCAATATCGGCAGCGGCGACGGCTATTATGCCGTCGGGCTGAAGCGCCTGATGCCCGAAGTGGCGGTATGGGCCCATGACATCGACCCCGGCCTTCAGCAGAAATGCCGGCTGATGGCGGCGCTGAACAAGGTGGATATCCAGGTCGGCGGGGTTTTCGATCCGGACGGCTTCGCGGCCCATGCGGGGCACCGCACGCTGGTCTGGTGCGATATCGAGGGGGCGGAGGCCACGCTGCTGGAACCGGCGCTGTCGCCGGCGCTGGTGGGCATGGACATAGTGGTGGAACTGCACCCGATCGAGCAGGGCCATACGCTGGACATCCTCCCCGCCCGCTTCGCCGACAGCCATGCGGTGGAGATCATCCATCCGCGTGGGCACATGCCGTTCATGCCGGACTGGCTGCGCGGTGGCGGCCAGATCCACCAGTTGCTCGCCCAATTCGAATGGCGGGGCGCGGCCACACCCTGGGCCGTGATGCGCGCACTTACACCGGCGGGGGTGTGAGGGGGTGGTGTCACCTCGTCATCCCTGCGCACGCCCATGGGCGCTAACTTAAGGGATTTGCACTGCGGTAGAAGCCCTTTCTACCGTCACCCCGGCGGAGGCCGGGGCCCAAGTGACAAGCGCTTCGCTCTACGATTTGGGCCCCGGCCTCCGCCGGGGCGACGGTAGTGAGAGCGGAATTGGTCTGCTCAATTGCCTAAGTTAGCGCCTATGGGCGCACGCCGGGGTGACGGAAAGGGGCGAATGAAGAAAAAGGGCGGTTCCCTGCGGAACCGCCCTTTTCAAAGGAACCGGTGCACCGACGCTTACGCGCCGGGTGCCGCCTGGTTGGCGCGGTCGGAATAGATGTAGAGCGGCTTGGCGCGGCCCTCCACCACTTCCTTGTTGACCACGATCTCCTCCACCCCGGTCAGGCCGGGCAGGTCGTACATCGGGTCCAGCAGGATGGTCTCCATGATGGAGCGCAGGCCGCGGGCACCGGTCTTGCGCTCGATCGCCTTCTTGGAGATGGAACGCAGCGCCTCCTCATGCACGGTGAGCTTCACGTCCTCCATCTCGAACAGGCGCTGATACTGCTTGACCAGGGCGTTCTTGGGCTTGGACAGAATCTCGATCAGCGCCGCCTCGTCCAGGTCGTGCAGGGTGGCCAGCACGGGCAGACGGCCCACGAACTCGGGGATCAGGCCGAACTTCAGCAGATCCTCGGGTTCCACCTCGCGCAGCACATCGCCCATGCGGCGTTCGTCCGGGCCGCGGACATCGGCGCCGAAGCCGATGGACGTGCCCTTGCCGCGCGCGGCAATGATCTTTTCCAGGCCGGCGAAGGCGCCGCCGCAGATGAACAGGATGTTGGTCGTGTCCACCTGCAGGAATTCCTGCTGCGGATGCTTGCGCCCGCCCTGCGGCGGCACGGAAGCGACCGTGCCTTCCATGATCTTCAGCAGGGCCTGCTGCACGCCCTCACCCGACACGTCGCGGGTGATGGACGGGTTGTCGGACTTGCGGCTGATCTTGTCGACCTCGTCGATATAGACGATGCCGCGCTGCGCCCGCTCGACATTGTAGTCGGCGGCCTGCAGCAGCTTCAGGATGATGTTTTCCACATCCTCGCCCACGTAACCGGCTTCGGTCAGCGTGGTGGCGTCGGCCATGGTGAAGGGCACGTCGATGATGCGGGCCAGGGTCTGGGCCAGCAGCGTCTTGCCCGAACCGGTCGGCCCGACCAGAAGGATGTTGGATTTGGCAAGCTCCACGTCATTGTGCTTCGCACCGTGGGCCAGGCGCTTGTAATGGTTATGGACGGCCACGGACAGCACGCGCTTGGCATGCTCCTGCCCGATCACATAATCATCCAGCACCGTGCTGATATCGCGCGGGGACGGCACACCGTCGCGGGACTTCACCAGCGTGGTCTTGTTTTCCTCGCGGATGATGTCCATGCACAGCTCGACGCATTCATCGCAGATGAACACGGTGGGGCCGGCAATGAGCTTGCGCACCTCATGCTGACTCTTCCCGCAGAAAGAGCAGTAGAGGGTATTCTTGCTGTCGCCGCCGGTCGACTTGGTCATTTGCGCTCCGTACATCACCGGATGGCGCATGGAAGGTGGCCCGGCTGGCCCCCGACCGATACGCCCCGACATCCCCTTCGGGGATGCCTGCCTCAGGGGGCGCCCTTGCCTTCTCCGGTTCGCTCAAGCCATCCGCGGTGGCGGAGGGTGGAACCCCAGGGCTGACAATGGACGCCCTCTCTACACCTATTCAACAACACGAAAAGCGGCGGGATCAATATATACTTGTTCGCCACCGCTTCCGCTTTACGCCACCTGGGTGAGACCACCCGGACGGCCAGCGATCACCTCGTCGATGATCCCGAAGGCCTTGGCCTCATCCGGGCTCATGAACTTGTCGCGTTCCACAGCCTTTTCAATGACATCCAGGCTCTGGCCCGTGTGCTTCACGAAAATCTCGTTGAGATTCTCGCGCAGGCGCAGGATTTCCTGGGCCTGGATCTCGATATCCGCCGCCTGACCCTGCGCACCGCCCGAGGGCTGGTGGATCATGATTCGGCTGTTGGGCAGCGAGAAGCGCTTGCCCTTGGCACCGCCGGCCAGCAGCAGGGCGCCCATGGAGGACGCCTGGCCCATGCAGATGGTCGCCACGGGGCAGCGGACATACTGCATCGTGTCATAGATCGCCAACCCAGCCGTCACGTAACCGCCCGGCGAGTTGATGTAGAAGGAGATCTCCTTGGTCGGATTCTCCGCTTCCAGGAACAGAAGCTGGGCACAGACCAGGCTGGCCACGGCGTCGTTCACGCCACCCACCAGGAAGATGATCCGTTCCTTCAGGAGGCGGGAGTAGATGTCGTATGCCCGCTCGCCGCGATTGGTCTGTTCGACCACCATGGGAACCAGCGCGTTCATCTGCGGTTCGATCATGATCCCTGCTTCGCTCCTACGCGACAGAAGCGGGACCCTGGATTGGGCCCCGCCTTACTCTTTCAACGACCTCAGGCGGCCGCGACCTCGTCCTCGTCCGGATCGCGCATCAGCTCTTCGACCGACACGGCGACCTCGTTCACCTTAACCGTTCCGAGGATGAAGTCGACAACCTTATCCTCGTAAATCGGCGCACGGAGGCTTTCAACGGCCTGCGGGTTCTTCTTGAAGAACTCGAAAACCTGCTGCTCCTGGCCCGGATAACGACGAACCTCGTCGAACATGGCCTGATTCAGCTCCTCGCGCGTCACAGTGATATTGTTACGGCGACCGATTTCGGAAAGGAGCAAGCCAAGACGAACACGCCGGACAGCAATGTCACGGTATTCGGTCTTCAGCTCTTCCTCGTTCTTGCCCTCGTCCTCGGCGTCCGCACCGCCCTTGGCCAGCTCTTCCTGCAGACGCTTCCAGATCTGCTCGAACTCGATCTCGACCATGCCGGCCGGAACCTCGAAGCTGTGCAGCTCCGCCAGCTTGTCCAGCAGCGAGCGCTTGGCGCGCAGGCGGGAGGTGTTGCCGTACTCGCTCTCCGTCCGCTCCTTGATGGCGGCCTTCAGGGCCTCCAGATCGTCGAAGCCGAAGCTCTTGGCCAGATCGTCATTCAGCTCCGCGTCCTTGCCGACGCGCAGTTCTTTGACCTTCACCTCGAACACGGCCACCTTACCGGCCAGCTCGGCGGCGTGGTATTCGGCCGGGAAGGTGACGTTGACGGTGACGTCGCTGCCGGCCTTGGCGCCGACCAGCTGCTCCTCGAAGCCGGGGATGAAGGAACCGGAGCCCAGCTCCAGCTCGTAATCATCGCCCTTCATGCCGGGACGCTTCTCACCATCGACGGAACCGTCGAAATCGATCAGCAGGATGTCGCCCAGAGCAGCGGCGCGGTCATCCTCGACCTTCTCCGTCGTGCGACGGCCCTTGGCCAGACGGCCCAGGCTCTCGGTCACTTCGGTGTCGGCGACGGTGGCGACCGGCTTCTCGATCTCGACGGAAGACAGGTCAGCGGGCTCGATCTCCGGCAGCAGCTCGACCTGCACGGCGAATTCCAGGTCCTGGCCCGGATCGAACTTCAGCACTTCGATCTTGGGCTGCAGCGCCGGGCGCAGGTTGTTGTCGGCAACGGCCTTCTGGGCGCCGTCATTGACGGCGGCTTCCAGAACCTCGCCCATGACCGACTGGCCATAGCGCTGCTTCAGGATCGGCATCGGGACCTTGCCGGGACGGAAGCCCGGGATCTTCAGGGTCTTGCCGACTTCGATCAGCTGGGTCTGCACCCGCGATTCGATGTCCTGGGCCGTGATGGTGACCTTGAAGTCGCGACGAAGGCCTTCAGCGCTGGTCTCGGTGATCTGCATGGGACGAAATGCCTGTCTTCTGTCTGTTCGCCCCAGTCCCGTCTGCCATTCAGGGTACCGAAGCTCCCGCGGGTGGGCCGGAAACCGGCGGCCGCGGTGGGTTGCGGGTTAAAACTCAACACTCAAAACTGGTGCGGGCGAAGGGACTTGAACCCCCACGTCTTTCGACACCGGAACCTAAATCCGGCGCGTCTACCATTCCGCCACGCCCGCCCGCCGGGCAAACCTTAGGGTCCGCCCGTGGGAGCGACCCGTATAGCAAGCGAAAACGGGCTCGCCAAGCGCGGAATCTGGGGGGATGGTGCCTTTGCACGCTACTCCAGCAGCACCCGTGCCGCGGCATCGATGATGGCGTCGGCATCCAGGTGCAGGGCGCGGTAGAGATCGGGCAGGTCGGCGGACTGGCCGAAGCTCTCCACACCCATGGCCGCCACCTTGTGCCCACGCACCCCGCCCAGCCAGGAAAGGCCGGCCGGATGGCCGTCGGTCAGGGTCACCAGACGCGCCGTTGGCGGCAAGGCGGACAGCAGCCGTTCCACCGGGGCCATGGCCCCCTGCCCCGCCTGACGCGCACGCCGCGCCGCCATCCAGCCCTGATAGAGCCGGTCGGCGGAGGTGATGGCCAGCAGGCCGCAGCCGGGCACATCCTCCAAAAGCTGCCCATGCGCTGCCAGCGCCTCCGGTGCCAGCGCCCCCATATAGAGGATGGCGAGGTCGGTGTCGGGGGCGGGTTTGCGCAGCCAGTAGCCGCCATCGATGACGGCCGTTGGGTCAAGCGGCCGGGCGGGCTGGTCCAGGGTGCGGGTGGAAAGGCGCAGATAGAGGCTGCCGCCATCCGGCTTCTGCATATGGTCGAAGCCCCAGCGCATGATGGCGGCCAACTCGTCCACATAAGCCGGCTCGAAGCTGGACAGTTTGGGCAGGCCCATGCCGATCAGCGGCGTGGCGATGGATTGATGCGCGCCGCCTTCGGGTGCCAGGGTCACGCCGCTGGGCGTGGCCACCAGCATGAAGCGGGCATCCTGGTAGAGCGCATAGTTGAACGCATCCAGGCCACGCATGACGAACGGGTCGTAAAGCGTGCCCACAGGCAGCAGGCGGGCGCCGAACAGGTCATGACTGAGGCCCAGGGCCGCCAGCATCAGGAACAGATTATGTTCGGCGATGCCCAGTTCGATATGCTGGCCCTGCGGATCGCCCTGCCAGCGCTGTGCGGACACTACCTTCTGTTCCTTGAAGATGTCGTGACGTTCATGGCGGTCGAACAGGCCGCGCCGGTTGACCCAGGCACCCAGGTTGGTGGAGACGGTGACATCGGGGCTGGTGGTGACGATACGCGCCGCCAGGTCGGTGTCGCCCTTGGCCAGATCGGCCAGGACCTTGCCGAATCCCTCCTGCGTGCTCATCCGTTCCGAGATCGCAACGTCCAGACGTTCCGGAACCGGTACGGTCGAGGCGGACAGGCGGCGGGTTGGCGTCCGGGTGAACGGCACCTCCTCGGCCAGGAAGCGCTTCAGGTCATCGACATCCACGTCCAGGCCGGCGAACGGTTCCCATTCCTGTCCGTCCTTGATGCCGCACTGGGCCTTGAAGCCCGCCATCTGGTCCAGATTCATCAGGCCGGAATGATTATCCTTGTGCCCCTGGAAGGGCAGGCCCATGCCCTTCACCGTATAGGCCACGAAACAGGCCGGTTGTTCGGCGTCGGGGCCGTTGGCGGCGTTGTGGAACGTGTCCAGGATGGTGGGCAGGCAATGGCCGGCCAGATTGGTCATCAGCCCGGCCAGCATGCCGTCGTCATGGGTGTCGAGCAGCGCCCTGATGCCGCCGGTGGTGCCCAGGTCGCGGATCAGCGCCTCGCGCCACGCCGCCCCGCCCTTGAAACAGAGTGCCGCATAGAGCTGGTTCGGGCAGGTGTCGATCCAGTGGCGCAGCGCATCGCCGCCGGGTTGCAGAAATGCCGCCTCCAGCAGGCGGCCATATTTCATGATCACCACATTCCAGTCGAGCGAGCGGAACATGCCGGTGATCGGTTCCCAGAGCTTGTCGGAGACGACGCTGTCCAGGCTCTGGCGGTTGTAATCGATGATCCACCAGGCATTGCGCAGGTCGTGCTTCCAGCCTTCCAGCATGGCCTCGAACACATTGCCCTCGTCCATCTCGGCATCGCCAACCAGGGCCACCATGCGGCCTTCCGGCTGGTCGGAGAGCCCTTTCAGGCGGACATAATCCTGGACCATGCTGGCGAAGGCGGTGACGGCCACGCCCAGGCCCACGGAACCGGTGGAGAAATCCACATCGGACGTGTCCTTGGTGCGCGAGGGATAGGATTGGGCGCCGCCGAAGGCGCGGAAATCCTGCATCTTGGCCTGGGTCTGGCGGCCCATCAGATACTGGATGGCATGGAAGACCGGGCTGGCATGCGGCTTTACCGCCACCCGGTCCTGCGGGCGCAGCACGTCGAAGAACAGGGCGGTCATCAGGCTGACCATGGAGGCGCTGGACGCCTGGTGCCCGCCAACCTTCAGCCCGTCGCGCGAGGGGCGTAGATGGTTGGCATTGTGGATCATCCAGCTGCTGAGCCACAATGCCTTGCGTTCCAGGGCACGCAGATGCGCCAGACGGCGGTCGTCAATGGCGATGCGCGGGGGAACGGGGCGGATGTCGGGCATGATGGGCGTTCCGGATGGCCAGGGAAAAGGGCCGACCGTTGCCAAGCCGATAACAGAAGGCGGCAGCGGAAGGCCCCGCCGCCTTATACCAGCAAATTCGTATCAGGTGAAACGATCAGCCCGCGCACGGATTGCCGAACAGGCGCGTGAAACTGTCGATCGACAGGGTGCGTACGGCCCCCTTGTCACGGCGCAGCCCATGCGGGTCCGGTCCGTCCACCACATCGTTGCGCGCCAGATAGCGCACATGGGGAAGCGGAAAACCGTCCTGGGTGATGCACAGGACGCGGGCCGTCTCCACCGTGTTGAAGATCGTCCGCTGATAGACGGCGCCGGGTACGGGTTCGGCGACCGGTTTGGAACGCTTGAACAACGACACGCTCATCTCAACGCCCCCCATTTCGGTTCATGCCGGGCCTTTGCACATCGCATGGCCCGTTTCCCAAAAGTGGTACCGCCTCTTGAATAGGCAGAAGTTAATGCATTCAAACGCGTTACGCAACGATGCGAAGTGAAATATTGCGATTATCTTCCCAGCAATTATCGAGGATTTTAGGCAAATCAGTGAAACCCGGCCGGCACATCTTGGCCTCTATAGGATATCTTTCTGACGATACCCAAGCTTGAATCGGCGATGCCAATGGTTTCCGGTACGAAACGATGGCCGGGCCGGGGACCGGAATGTGCGGCTCCGATATTCACAAGCAACATCAGGATATGATCACAACCCATTGTAATTCATAAATCATACTGACGAAGAACAGCAGGTATCGCTTCGGGCAGATCGTCGGCGATCAGGCCCCGGCCGCAGAATTGGCCGGCGGCACCGTGCAGCCAGGCCCCGGCACTGGCAGCGTCGAAAGCGTCCATGCCCTGGGCCAGCAGGGCCAGGATCAGGCCGGCCAGCACATCGCCGCTGCCGGCCGTCGCCAGGTCGGGCGGGGCGTCATGGTTGATGCGGATGCGGCCATCGGGATGGGCGATCAGCGTATCCGGGCCTTTCAGCAGGATGATGGCACCCGACTCAGCGGCCGCACGGCGTGCCTTTTCCAGGCGCGAGCCCGGCAGATCGCCGAACAGACGGGCGAATTCGCCGCCATGCGGGGTCAATACCCAGCGCTCGTCCAGCCCGGCCCGGCGCAATGAAGCCAGGTCGCCGGCGAATTCACTGAAGATGTCGGCATCCAGCACGCCGGACCGACCGGACACCAAGGCGGCCAGGGTGGCGTTGCGCAGCAGCGGACCGGGGCCGGAGCCGGGGCCCAGCAGGAGGGCGTTGCGGCGCGGGTCGGACAGCAAGCGGGCAAAGGCCCCCTGCCCCTCCAGCGGCTGCACGATCAGGCTGGGCATGGAGAGGCTGTAGACAAGCTGTGCCGACGGCTCGCAGGCCAGGGTCACCAGACCGGCACCGGCGCGCAGGGCGGCACGGGCCGCCAGCCGCGCGGCACCGGTCATGACGGACCCGCCCAGGATCAGCGCATGGCCGCGACCATATTTATGGCCGGTGGGCCGGGGGCGCGGGAAGACGTGGCGCCAGAGGGCGGGACCGTTGGCGGCGAGGGGCGGGGCGATGGGGCCCAACACCTTTTCAGGGATGCCGATATCGGCGATGACCAGCCGGCCGCGATGGGCACGGGCGGGATATAGATAATGTGCGGGTTTAGGCCGGAAGAAGCTGACCGTGACATCGGCCATGGGGGCGGTGCCCAATAGCGCGCCATCATCGCCCGACACGCCGCTGGGTACGTCCACGGCAAGGACGCGGGCATGCCCTTGCCCCATGGCCCGCACCATTTCCAATGCCACACCATCCAGCGGCCGGTTCAGGCCGGCACCGAACAGGGCATCGATGATCAGGAAGGCGCCATGGAACAAGGCGGGGGTCGCCGATTCCACCGTGCCGTTCCAGGTGCCGGCCGCCCAGGCGGCATCCCCCTGCAAAGATGTCGCATCCCCCAGCTGACCCAGCCGCACGGGCCAGCCGGCGGCGGCCAGATGCCTGGCGGCGACGAATCCGTCGCCACCATTATTGCCGGGACCGCAGAGGATGGCGGTCGGTTGCGGCCGCCCGTCGCAGAGCGCGATGGCTTCGCGGGCGACCGCCATGCCAGCGCGTTCCATCAGGGCGGGGCCGGAGATGCCGGTATCCATGGCGGCCCGGTCGGCTTCGTACATCTGGCTGACGGTGAGGATTTCCAAAGCCATGCCCTTCATCCGCAAGGGGATTTCACGGGAGGCATTGTGCGCCAGGGACCATGGGGGCCGGAAACGAAAAAGGCCGCCCGAAGGCGACCTTGTTTCACTCCCCACAAAGGAGGAGAATGGGGCGATGGACGGGACTCGAACCCGCGACCACTCGGACCACAACCGAGAGCTCTACCAACTGAGCTACCACCGCCGCCGGGAGCCGCTGTATGCCCCAGACGTTTCCTGGCGTCAAGCATTCGATACAGAAAAAATGCGTGGCCACCTACCCGTTTCGTGCACGCCATATTATGAAGCAGCCAAATGCCCCTATCGAGGCGCTTAGCATGGTTAATGCGCAGTTTTTTTGCCTGACGCCCAAAATATGAACGGCTATTTGCCTGTTTTTTGACCATTATCCGGAAAAAACATGATCAAATGCCAGCGATCCCATGATCGGTGCGACTGGCATGGGGCATGCTTATAGGGAGGCCGCGCTGGTCAGGCCCATAACGGCCGGGCCGGCGCCGAAATGTGGAGCTGCGGGACGCGATGAAGAAGATTGAAGCCATCATCAAGCCCTTCAAGCTGGACGAGGTGAAGGAAGCCCTCCACGAAGTGGGGATCAAGGGCATCACCGTGACCGAAGCCAAGGGCTTCGGCCGCCAGAAGGGGCATACCGAACTTTACCGGGGGGCGGAGTATGTCGTCGACTTCCTGCCCAAGGTGAAGATCGAGGTCGTCATGGATGACAGCCTGGTGGAGCGCGCCGTCGAGGCCATCCAGCAGGCCGCCCACACCGGCCGCATCGGCGACGGCAAGATCTTCGTGACCCCGGTGGAGGAGGTGATCCGCATCCGCACCGGCGAGCGTGGTCCCGACGCCATCTGACCGTTCCACGGGCATTCCGGCAACATCCGGTGCCGCCCGACGACAGGGTTCAGAATTTTCTTTCAAAGGGACCAGGGATGGGGTAACGCCAGCACCGGCGTCCCCCTCACCCCGGGACCGGTTTTTACCGCGACAAACCTCAAACCACGGAAGCAGAGGCTATGTCTGAACTGGACAAGTTCTTCGACCTGATCAAGGAAAACGACGTCAAGTATGTCGATTTCCGCTTCACCGACATCAAGGGGAAGGTTCACCACGTTTCCCAGCACCTCTCCACGGTCGATGAGGATCTTCTGACCGACGGCGTGATGTTCGATGGCTCCTCGATCGACGGTTGGAAGGCCATCAACGAGTCCGACATGACCCTGCTGCCGGACCTGTCCACGGCCGTCATGGACCCGTTCTCGGCCCAGCCGCTGCTGACCGTGCTGTGCGACGTGCTGGAGCCCTCCACCCGCCAGCCCTATAGCCGCGACCCGCGCTCCATCGCCAAGGCCGCCGAAAAGTACATGGCCTCGGCCGGTATCGGCGACACCGCCTATTTCGGTCCGGAAGCCGAGTTCTTCGTGTTCGACGACGTCAAGTTCGAAGTCTCGATGAACAAGGTGTCCTACGAGTTCGACAGTGAGGAAGGCCCGTACAATTCCGGCCGTTCCTACGAGGGTGGCAATCTGGGTCACCGTCCGGGCGTCAAGGGCGGCTATTTCCCCGTCGCCCCGATCGACAGCGCCCAGGACCTGCGCGCCGAGATGCTGACCGTGCTGGGCGAGATGGGCGTCGAGGTGGAGAAGCACCACCACGAAGTGGCCGCTTCGCAGCATGAGCTGGGCGTCAAGTTCGGCACGCTGGTCAAGATGGCCGACGGCATGCAGCTGTTCAAGTACGTGGTTCACAACGTGGCCCACCAGTACGGCAAGAGCGCGACCTTCATGCCGAAGCCGGTGTTCGGTGACAACGGCTCGGGGATGCACTGCCACCAGTCGATCTGGAAGGACGGCAAGCCGCTGTTCGCCGGCAACCTGTATGCCGACCTGTCGGAAACCGCCCTGTTCTATATCGGTGGCATCATCAAGCATGCCCGCGCGCTGAACGCCTTCACCAACCCGCTGACCAACAGCTACAAGCGTCTGGTCCCGGGCTATGAGGCACCGGTGCTGCTGGCCTATTCCAGCCGCAACCGTTCGGCTTCCTGCCGTATCCCGCACGTGTCGAGCCCGAAGGGCAAGCGCGTCGAGGTCCGCTTCCCCGATCCGGGTGCGAACCCGTACCTGGCGTTCGCCGCCATGCTGATGGCCGGTCTGGATGGTATCCAGAACAAGATCCATCCGGGCGATGCCATGGACAAGAACCTGTACGATCTGCCGCCCGACGAACTGAAGGAAATCCCGACGGTTTGCCGCTCGCTGCGCGAAGCCCTGGAAAGCCTGTCGGTTGACCGCGACTTCCTGAAGAAGGGCGACGTGTTCACGGACGACATGATCGACAGCTTCATCGAGCTGAAGATGCAGGAAGTGCTGGCGTTCGAAACCTCGCCGCACCCGATCGAGTACAAGATGTATTACAGCGTCTGATGCGGAAGGGCCCGGTGACGGGCCCGACCATCGGCGACGATCAAGCAGACCCCCGCCGGGCAACCGGCGGGGGTTTGTGTTTCAGGCAAGGGGGGCGGCTTTGTCTCACCGGTGACCTACGCCGCCGCCTGCCAATAGCCCTCAAGGCCCAGATCCTTCAGTGCCTTGGCGGTGAAGGATGGCGCCAGCAGCTTGCCGCCATCGATCTTCTGGCGGATCAGCTTGTTGTCCAGCGCGTATTGCACCGTCTCCTGGTAACGTTCCGCCAGGTCCGGCGCGAAAAGCGGGGCCCAGCGCTGGCGCCATTGCGTCCCCTGCTCGTCATAGGTACGGTCCAGAACGCTGCGCGGGGTGCCGGTACGGCCCTGGAATTCCAGGAACATGTCGCGGTTGGCCGGGTCGGATGCCCAGTGCGCGGCCTTCACATAGGCGGTGGTGACCAGCTGGGTCAGTTCCGGCTGCGTCTCAACGAAATCCTTCCGCCCGAACATCTCCGTCCGCATCTTCCATTCCGGCGCCAGCCCCTTGCTGGACCAGAGGATGCGGGCCACGCCCTTCTCCTCCAGCAGATAGGCGTCGGTCATGGTGAACAGCCCGTCGACCTTGCCGGCCGACACCGCGGCGGCCCCGGTCATCGGGTCGATGTTCAGGATGGTGAAATCCGACGGGCTCAACCCCTTGGCCGCCAGCAGGCGGAAGAAGGGGATTTCCCAGGGCCGGCCGCGATGCACGGCGATGCGCTTGCCCTTCAGGTCCGTCACGTCCTTGGCCGTGGAACCGGCGGGCACCACCAGGAACGTATCACCGCTGCCGCCCATACCATTGGGCACCAGCAGCCGGGTCTGCACGCCATTGGCATTGCAGATGATGGTCGGCAGGTCGCCATAGGAGGCGAATTCGAGCGAGCCGTTGGCGAAGCCCTCATTGATCTGCGGCCCTGTCGCCTTGTGCGAGACGGCGAACGGTTCCAGCTTCACACCGCGCCTGTCCAACTCCGCCGCCAGCCAGCCCTGGTGCTGGATGATGGCGGCATAGCCGGTCAGTTGCAGCTGCCCTTGCGCGAAATTCACCCCGCCGGCGATGCGGATCGCCTTTGGTGTCTCGGCACGGGCGATGATGGCGGGGGCCGCAAGCGTGGCCAGCCCGGCCTTCAGCAGAAATCGACGATCGATCATGGTCCTGGTCTCCTCATACTGGCGGCTGAAAGTATTGACCGATGGTCAATACTTTCAGCCCCTCAATCGCCGGCGCCCACATCCGTGCACTTGGCTACGCGGCATGTGCCGCGCGGCGGCAGTCGCCGCCCTACCTTCGGTCATGAATTATGACCGTTGGTATCAGGCCGCCGTACGGATACGGGCCTGCACCTCGGCCAGCGGGCGCGGATCGATCCATTCATGGATGTCGAAATCCTGGTCCAGCGCACCGATGGAGGCGATGTAATCCTTGAACACGCCCAGGCCCTTGATGCTGTCGTCGGACAGTTCGATGGACAGGGAGCGGTGCAGCTGTTCCCCATAGGCGCGGCGCAGCCAGCGCTCGGACCAGCCCGTCTCCCGCGCCACCAGGGCGGTGGTGTCGTCGGGATGCAGGGCCGCCCATTCGCCGGCCTTCACCACCTGGCGCAGGAACCGGGTGACGATGTCGGGATGGTTCTCGATCGTGTCGGCATTCACCGTCAGGGGACGGGGCGTGCAGTTGGACACGCGGATATAGGGATCGGGATGGAAGCCCAGGTCGAGGATGATGCCGGCGCCCAGCAACTGCGTCACCTCCGCCCCGCGCACATCCTTGACATAGACGGCATCGACCTCGCCCCGCACCAGCGCATAGACCTCGTTGGTGTAGGAATGGCGGCGGCGGCGACCGGCGAAGGTGACCGTGGCGTCGGGCGCACGCGGATCATTGGCCAGCGGTACCGCCTCGTCCGGCAGATCCTTCAGTTCGATGTCGGAAAGCTTCAGCCCCTCCGTCTCCAGCGCCACGGTGAAGGCGCGGAGCGCGGAGATGCGGTTATGGTCGACCAGATTGCCATGGTGCGGGATACCGACGCGGCGGCCGCGCAGATCACGCACCGACCTTATGCCCGATTGCGGCAGGGCGATGATCGCCTGATATTCATCGGTCCAGGTGATGCCGATCACCTTGGTCTTCACCCCCTTGCCCCGCGCCCAGATCGGCGGCACCGACCCGCCCTGGCGGAAGGAATGCTGCAATGAATGGGTGAAGTGGGAGGCCTGTTCGGTGGGATCCGCACTCTCCCGCAGCGCCTTGACGATGATGCCGTCGGGTGCGAATTCCTGTTCGAACCAGGCGAATTGTGCCGCCAGCCCGAAGGGCGTGGGGACGGAGCAGCGCGTGTACCACAGCGTATCGATATTGGCCGGTGCGGCGATGGTCATGATGTCGGGTCTCCTTGAAACGCCGGCTCAGCCGGCATGCAGCAGGGACAGGATCTCGGCCTTCAGCGGTGCCAGGCCCGCCTCGGCACGGTCACGCGGATGCGGGGACGGGACATGCAGGATGCGGGCGATGCGGCCAGGCTGCATGACGACGATCACGTCGCCCAGGAACAGCGCCTCGTCCACGTCATGGGTCACCATGACCATGGTCGATCGCCGGGCCAGCCAGATGCGTTGCAGTTCCGATTGCAGACGCAGGCGGGTCAACGCGTCCAGCGCCCCCAGCGGTTCATCCAGCAGCAGGACCTGCGGGCTGGTGGCCAGGGCGCGGGCGATGGCCGCACGCTGGGCCATGCCGCCCGACAGCTGGTGCGGGAAGGCCTGGTCGAAACCGTCCAGCCCCACCAGGGTCAGCAGCCCCGCAACCCTTGCCCGCTTGTCGGCATCGGAAAGGTCGCCGTTGGACAGGGCCAGCAGGATGTTGCGTTCAACCGTCAGCCAGGGGAACAGGCGGTGATCCTGGAAGATCAGGCCACGTTCCAGGCCGGGACCGTCGACAGGCTTGCCGTCCAGCAGGATTTCGCCGGTATCCTGGCGCTCCAGCCCGGCGATCAGGCGCAGCAGGGTGGATTTACCGCAGCCGCTGGCCCCGACAATGGCCACGAACTGGCCCGGTGCGATGGTCAGGTTGATATGGTCCAGCACCGACAGGCGGCGCCCGTCAATGTCGAAACCCTTTGCCACATGCCGGATGGACAGCCCGCCGGCCGGGGCATCACCCTCGGCCCGCAGGGTACGGGGATCGATGATGGCATTCATATCGTTCTTCCTTCTTCAGCCGGTGACGCGCCAGCGCAGCAGACGCGCGCGGACCAGCGACAGGATCATGTTCAGGCCATAGCCCATCAGGCCGATGGCGATGACCGACAGCAGGACGACGGCCATGTCGCCCGCCATCTGCGCGGTGTGCATCAGGGAACCCAGGCCGGCACCCGTGCCGAACAGCAGCTCCACCCCGATGGTGGAAATCCAGGCGAAGGCCAGCGCCTGGCCGATGCCAGTCAGGATCGACGGCAGGGCGGATGGCAGCAGGATGAAGCGGAAACCGCGCCACCGGCTCAGCACCAGCACGCGCCCCACTTCCAGATATTTCTTCTCCGCCTGGGCGAAGCCCTCATAGGAATTCAGCAGCAGCGGATGGAAGGCGGCCACCGCCACCAGCAGCTGCTTGGCCCCCTCCCCGCTGCCCAGCCATAGCCCGACCAGCGGCAGCCAGCCCAGCAACGGCACCTGCCGGAATGCCTGCAACAGTGGCCCGAACAGCCGTTCCACCAGCGGGAACGCCGCCATCAGGCTGCCCAGCACCACGCCCGACAGACCGCCCAAGGCCAGCCCGGTCAGAGCGCGGCCCAGGCTGGACCCGGCATTGATGGCCAGTTCCCCGGTGGACAGCAGTTCCAGCAGCCGGGTCCACACCTGATCCAGCGGCACAAAGGCATAGGCGGTGCTGGCATCGATGCCGGACGCCCATTGCCAGAAGCCCAGCAGCAGGGCCGGCAACAGCAGGCCGCGCAGCCGGCGGGCCAGGGCCACCAGCCAGGCCGGTGGCGGACCGTCATCGTCGATCCGGTCGGCATGCACGAAGGTGGGCGGGAATTCTGCGATCAGCGACATGGATATTCCCTCCCCTTACGCGGCTTTCCAGCGGACAAGCCGGCGTTCGGCCAGCCGGAACCCCTGGTCCAGGGCGAAACCGATCAGACCGGTCAGGGCCACGCCCACCATCACCGTGTCGATGCGGAACATCTGGCGGCCCATCTCCATCATCTGGCCGATACCGTTTTCCGCCGCCATCAGCTCCGCCGCGACCAGCACGATCCAGGCCCGCATCAGGCCCAGGCGCAGACCGGTCAGCACCGGCGGCACCGTGGCCGGCAGGATCAGGCCGACCAGCACCTTCCAGGGTGACAGCCGGTAAAGGGCAGCCACTTCCAGCCAGCCCTTGGCGATGCCCTTGACCCCGTCATGGGTGGCCAGTGCCACGGGGAAGAAGGTGGCTTTGGCGACGATGGCCAGCTTGAACCCCTCATCCACGCCCAGCAGCAGGATCAGCATGGGCAGGAACGCGATGGAGGGCACTTGGCGCACGGCCTGGAACAGCGGCCCGGTCAGGGCCGCAACCAGGGCCGACCGGGCCAGCAATATGCCGAACCCCACGCCCAGCCCGGCGCCGATGGAAAAGCCGATCGCCAGCCGGCCCAGGCTGGCGCGCAGATGCTGTTCCAGTTCTCCGGTCGCCAGCAATTCGTTGAAACTGTCGATGACGGCCTGCGGCGGCACCAGCACCTGGGAGACGAAGTCGGCCCCCTGTGTGGCCTGGATCCAGGCGGCCAGGATCAGGCCCGGCACGACAAAAGGCAGCAGACGGCGTTGGATCGAACCCATCATCCCCTCCGCCCTCAGGCCACGGCCACGGCGCCGGAGAGCGCGCCGCGGGTCAGGCGGGCCACCTCCTCGGCGATGCGGTCGGCCTGGGCGCGCGGGCCGGCGGCCGTCAGCTCGAACCCGCCATCGCCGCCCAGCTGGAAATCGCCGTCGCGGGCGAACAGGCCGGTCGGCACGGTATGGGTGCCGAAATAGCTGAATAGCGGGCGCAGCTGATGGTCGATGACCGGCAACTGGTCCCCCGCCGCCCCCGTGGCGGCCAGCACCACGACCTTGCCGGCCAGATCATCGGGGTCCAGCAGATCCAGGAAATGCTTCAGCAGCCCGGTATAGGAACCCTTCTGCACCGGCGTGCCCACCACCAGCACGTCGGCCGTGCGCAACGCCGCGAAGGCATTGTACAAGGCCGGCAGCGCGTCGCGCGGGTGCAGCGTGCCGGCCAGCGCCGGGGCCAGTGCCGCCACCTCCACCAGGCGCGTCTGCGCCGGTCCCAGCTGTATCGCCAGACGACACACCATATCCTCTACCAGCGACGTGGTGCGCGACGCGCGGGACAGGCTGCCGGAAAGGCCGACGATACGCATGGGAACCTCCATGGTGGGCGTGATTGCCGATGGAGGTTTTGGCAATTATCATGCCACATCCGTCAAAATAGCGGAAATGTCCGAAATCTGCTGTGAATTCACAAAATACACACATGATTCATGTTTTATTGACCGCACAGCAACACAAGATGCACAGGCCGGACGCATCCACCCTGCACGCCAGGCAACACAACGATAACGGATAAGGCGACAATGTCCTGCAATATGGGCTGCGCTGATTTGCGTTCGTCCATATATTGGGAAATGGCGATTACTCCGCTGGAAATACATGAAGACCCGCTATGGAGATGGCAGCGGCGCGATCACGGGCCGCTTGCCATGGCATCGGGATCGGCCTATCAAATACCGGTCTGCTCATCTTCGGGTAGCCAGTATTCGCAATGTTATATAAGTCTTCGGGACTGAGAAAATACTGTGGATATAACCATTAACGATGTTGCCGAACGGGCAGGTGTTTCGATCCGCACCGTGTCGCGGGTCCTGAACCGTTCCACCAAGGTCAATGCCCTGACCCAGGAACGGGTGGAGGCGGCGATCGAGGCGCTTGGTTTCCGGCCCAGTGCCCGGGCGCGGGGACTGGCAACCGGCCGGTCCTTCCTGATCGGCATGGTGCATAACGACCATAACGCCCTGGTGCTGGACAGTGTGCAGCGGGGCATGGTGCGCGAGGCCACCCGCCGCGGGTATGAGATCGTCATCCACCCCACGCCCACCGCCGATGAAAGCTCCATCCACGATGTGCTGGATTTCGTGGGCCGCTCACGGGTCGACGGGCTGGTCGTGCTGTCGCCGGTATCGACGGTGGCCGGATTGCCCGAGGCGCTGTCCGCCGCCAAGGTTCCAGCCATGGCCCTGTCCCCCACCAAGCTGAAGGGCTTCGCCGGCATCCTGGTTCCCGATGAGCGTTCGGCCGCGGCGGAGGTGGCGCGCCACCTGATCGATCTGGGCCACACGCGCATCGCCCTGGTCTCCGGCCCCGCCAATGCCCATTCGGCGCGCGAACGCCGGTCCGGCTTCGTTTCCGCCCTGCTGAAGGCCGGCCATGGGCTGACGGGGGAGGTAGAGGGCGATTACGGTTTCAATTCCGGCGTCGTCGCCGCCCATCGGTTGCTGGCGATGGACCCCGCCCCCACCGCCATCTTCGCCGCCAACGACGTGATGGCGGCCGGCGTGCTGAAGGCCGCGGCCGCGCGCGGCATCACCGTGCCGCGTGACCTGTCGGTGGTCGGTTTCGACGGCAGTGTCCTGGCGGAGATGCTGACGCCGGCCCTGACCACGGTGCACCGTCCGCTGGGCGACATGGCGCAACTGGCCACCACCTGGCTGATCAACATGATCGAGGATCTGGACCCGCCGGTCGAACGCGAACTGCACCAGCCCCTGACGCTGGTGGTGGGGGAATCCAGCGGACCCGCGCCGCGCTGACGCCCCCACATATTCCGCAGATTTATTTCCCTTGATTTCAGATATTCACATGAAATCATGGGTGCATGCGGTACGACCTGAACCTTCTGCCGACCTTCATCGCCTTGATGGAGGAACGCAACGTGACCCGCGCGGCGGAACGGCTGGGCATCACGCAGCCAGCCCTGTCCAACGCGCTGACCCGCCTGCGTACCATGCTGCGCGACCCGCTGTTCATCCGTGAACGCTATGGCATGCAGCCGACGCAGAAGGCGCAGGAACTGGCCCCCGTGATCGCCGCGGCCCTGGCCACCATCGATGATGTCATCCTGGGCCAGCAGGATTTCGAACCTGAACGCGCCGACCTGCTGTTCACCATCGCCCCCAATTCCTATGTCGAATTCGTGCTGATGCCGGTGATCGTGGCACGATTGCGGGAACGGGCGCCGGGCATCAAGCTGCGGCTGACCCCGTTCGGTACCGATCTGGCCGATACCGGCGTCATCTCCGGCGGTACGGCCATGGTGCTGGGCCGCATCATCGATCCGCCCGACAATCTGGTCGTGCAGCATATCATGGATGACGGCTTGGCCTGTGTCGTCCGGGCCGATCATCCGGAGGTCGGCGACACGCTGACGCGTGAACAATATGAGCGGATGAAGCATGTGAACATGCTGCCGCCGGGCCGGCTGCGCTATGGCCTGTTCAAGGCGCTGGAACGCCAGGCGCTGCATCGCGAGGTGGCGGTTTCCGTCACGCATTTCCTGGCCATCCCGGAACTGATCGCGGTGACGGATTACTGCACGACGCTGCCGCGCCTGATCTGCCGCCATCTGGCGCGCGACCAGCGGCTGAAGGTCGTGCCGCCGCCCGTCGACCTGGGCACCTTCCCGGTGGAGATGGCCTGGCATGTCCGCTACCGCCACGACCCGGCCCATCGCTGGCTGCGGTCGCTGGTCGGCGAGGTGGCGCTGGAACTTGCCAAGGGTTGAGAGCGGAAACGCTTTTTGTGCCGGCCGACGGAACATTGGCCGCGCAGCGGCATTTTAAGGGGAAAATGCCGCAACGGAGTACCCCGGCCATGCACCCCCCCTTCCCCAGGCGTCGATCCGATCCGCCGGAACTGCGTACCCGTTGGGTACCGTCGTGACCGGTCGGGGCAGGACCAAATAAAAGGCAATTGGGGGGGAACATGGGTGAATGCCATTTCTGGAAGGGATATCTGAAACTGTCGATGGTCGATTGTCCGGTCGCCCTGGTGGCCGTGAACGGGAAAGACCATGCGCAGCGTGCAGCCGATGATGTCGGGTTGAAGGATGGGGAGCCGGAAGAGGCCAGCGACATCGATATCGACCTGTTCGCTCCGCGCGACCTGATCGACTGGATCTGGCTGGACACGCCCTATTTCCTGGTTCCCGGCGATCATGATGGCGAGGACGCCTTTGCCATCATCCGCGAGGCCATGAAGGCATCGGACGCCGTCGGCATCGCCCGGCTGCGGCTGAACGGGCGGGAACGGGCGGTCATGCTGGACCCGCGCGGCAAGGCCATCCTGTTCTGGACCCTGCGCGATGGCGATGCGGTGCACGATGCGGCCGGCCATTTCAAGCAGCCCGACACCAGCCCGCCGGAAACCACGACCGGCCGCCTGCTGGAGTCCCTGGTCAGGCGCGATCGGCATCCGGTGCCGGACAAGCTGCTGTCCATGATCGAAAGGCGCCGCAAGGTCATCGGCGCCCACCGCCAGCACCGTACCCTGGACGCGCGCGGCGACAATATCATCGACATCAAGGACGCCCTGCACCGCCGCGCCTCGGTGCAGTAATACGGTATTTTTGTTCCCTCAGGCGCCGGGCGCCGCCATCCGGCGGCTTGGCTCACGCCGCACGTGCGGCGGGCGGGCAGTCGCCGGCCTAACGGTCATAAATTATGACCGTTGGATTCGAGGCTGCCGGGAACCTGGACGGGTGGTTCGGACGTTCTGCATCCGGGAATGTCCAATTCACGCGATGCAACCGGGAACCAGCCATCGTGCCAAACCGCTTCGACAAGCATCCGAACAATGCGAACAGCCAGGCGATGCGCGATTTCGGCCGGGCGGCCGGTGGTGCCCTGGTCTTCTCCCTGCCCATGCTGATGACCATGGAGATGTGGTGGCTTGGCCTGGCCATGGACAGGACACGGCTGCTGCTGCTGTTCGTCGCCATCCTGCCGGTGCTTGTGCTGCTGGCGCGCCATATCGGGTTCGAGCGCACGACCTGCCTGAGCGACGACATCATCGACAGCCTGATCGCCCTGGGCGTGGCCGCCATCATCTGCGCCACCCTGCTGGTGCTGTTCGCCACCATCAAGGCCGACACAACCCCGGAGGAGGCCGCCGGCAAGATCCTGGTCCAGATGGTGCCTGCCGCCATCGGCGCGCTGCTGGCGAAAAGCGAGTTCGCCGCCGCCAGGGACGAGGGCGACCAGGAAATCGCCAAGCGCGACGAGACCTATGGCGGTGAACTGTTCCTGATGGGGATCGGCGCGCTGTTCCTGGGTTTCAACCTGGCCCCGACGGAGGAGATGATGCTGATTTCCTATCAGATGTCGGAATGGCATGCGCTGGCCCTGGTGGCGCTGTCGCTGGTGCTGATGCATGGCTTCGTCTTCGCTGTGGGTTTTGCCGGCGGATCGCAGATCGCGCCCGGCGAGCCACGCTGGAGCGCCTTTGTCCGTTTCACCCTGCCCGGCTATGTTATCGCGCTCGCCATCAGCCTTTTCCTGCTCTGGGTCTTCGGCCGCACCGACGGCATGGGTTCGGAAGGCGTGGTCATGGCCATGGTCGTCCTGGGTTTCCCCTCCGCCATCGGTGCCGCGGCGGCCCGGCTGATCCTGTGAGGTGTGGCATGGATGAACCCGTCCAACATCATGACAGGCCCGTCATCGAATGGGTCTTCGGGCTGGCTTCCGGCGTGGCGGTGCTGTGCCTTGTCGCCTTCCTGGGCTACCAGGCGCTGTTCGCCGTGAACGGCCCCGCGGAGCTGGCGGTCGCCATCGAGCGGATCGAGCGGTTGGACAATGGCACCCTGGTGACGGTCGCCATCGTCAACCGTGGTGACGAGGCGGCGACCGGGGTGACGGTGAATGCCACGCTGGCCCCCCGCGATATCCCGGACAAGCAGATCACGCTGGACTATGTCGCCGCCCACGCCGTACGGCGCGGCATGTTCCATTTCCCGCAACCCGTGCAGGCCGGTTCCATTGATATCCAGATCGGCGGTTACACGGAACCATAGGTCGATGACGCCGAGAACGGAGCAGCCGGAGCGATGACGAATATCCTGAAAGGCCTGCGTGTCCTGCTGGTGGAGGATGAACCGCTGCTGGCCATGGTGACGGAGGAGATGCTGCTGGAACAGGGGGCCGACGTGCTGGGCCCCGCCGCCAGCGTGGAAGCCGCCGTGGCACTGGCCGATGAAGGCGGCATCGACCTGGCCATCCTGGATGTCAATCTGCGCGGCGATCGCAGCGACGCGGCCGCCGACGCCCTGGCCGCCCGCCACATCCCCTTCCTGTTCACCACCGGCCATGGCCGCGAGGCCCTGCGCGCCCGACACAGGGACAAGGTCTGCCTGGTCAAACCCTTCACGGAGGCCGAATTGCTGGCCGTCGTGGCGGCGCTGGCGGCGAAAAGATAGCGGATTATCCGGCCTTCACGATCCGCGCCCACAGCGCCTCGGCCACCGGTGCCTGCCGCGCCTTGGGACGCCAGAGGCGGATTTCCATGGGCACATCCTGTTCCGGCGGCGCCGCGCGGACCAGGGTGCCGGCGGCAAGATCGTCGGCCACCAGGCTGAGCGCGGTCCAGGCCACGCCCCTGCCATCCCGTGCCATCGCCGTCAGGACGCTGGCCAGGTGGGAGGTGAAGACCGGCTGCGGCAGCGGGGCCAGCCCCTTCACCACCCGGTCGGCGGCCAGGATGCGGCCCATGCCGGATTCCGCCGTGAAGCAGAGATGCGGGGCGCTAGCGATATCGGCAGTTTCCGCCAGCTTTGGCGACATGACCGGCAGCAGCATGTCCGCCCCCAGCCGCACCGACCGGAAATCCGACCCCAGCCTTGTCGCCGCCGCCTCATGATGGTGGCACAGCAGGAACTGCGCGCGGCCTTCCACCATGATGCGCTCGCACGCCACCATATTGTCGGCGGTCAGTTCCACCGTGGCATTGGTGGGGGCATTCGCCTCCAGCCGGCCCAGCCAGGCCGGGAAGAAGGTCAGCGACAATACATGGGTGGCGGCGAAGCGCAGGGTTTCCACCGACGCGCGGGACAGCGCCCGCACCTCCTCCCGGCCCAGATGCAGGCGGCGCAGCGTTTCCTCCGCGACCACCTTGAACCGTTCGCCGGCGGGGGTCAGGCGCATCGTGTGGGTGCTGCGGTCGACCAAGGTGGCGCCCACCCATTCCTCCAGCGATCTTATACGCCGGCTGAAGCTGGGCTGGCTGACCGCCCGCTGTTCGGCGGCGCGCGAGAAGCCGCCGCAATCGACAAGGGCGAGGAAATCCACAAGCCAGTCACTGTCCATGGCGTACTCGATAACCCAGGCCGACACCGGGTCGCGACTATATCGGACGCATGGATTCATGCGAACTCCGAATTGGCTGTGGGCGGTGGCGACCGGTAGTTAAGACTTAACAGTTCTTCGATGGGGGAAGCGGAAGATGGCATCAGGCAACCGGCGCGTCGTCGTCACCCAGCGGTTTTTCGACCAGGCCACCATCGATTATCTGGAAGCGGCGGGGTGCGAGGTGGTGCAGGCCGACCTTCCCCCCGGTCAGGCCGATGGCAACCTGACCCATGTGGAATTGCGGGAGCGGTTGCAGGGTGCGGCCGGCTGGATCGTCGGCCATGCCAGGGTGACGCGGGAATTGCTGGCCGACCTGCCCGATCTGAAGGTGATCTCCCGCCGGGGCGTGGGCTATGACCGGGTCGATCTGAATGCGGCGCGTGACCTGGGCCGGGTGGTGTGCATCGCCGTGGGCGGCAATCATGAATCGGTAGCCGACCATACGATCGCCCTGATGCTGGCGGTGGGCCACCGGTTCCGCCAGACCCAGGAACAGATGATCGGGGGCAACTGGTCGATCCTGCTGGGCAGCGATCTTTACCGCAAAACCGTGGGCATCATCGGCCTGGGCCGCATCGGCCGAAGCCTGGTCAGGCGGCTGAGCGGGTTCGAGGCGGAAATCCTGACCTGCGGCGGCCATCATGATGCGGCCTATGAGGACGGGGCCGGCATCAGGCGTGTCGGCTTGGACGAACTGCTGGCGCAAAGCGATTATGTCAGCCTGCATGCGCCGCTGACGTCGGAGACACGCCACATCATCGGCTGGGACGCGCTGGTGAAGATGAAGCGCACCGCCTTCCTGATCAATGCCGCGCGCGGCGGGCTGGTCGATGACGAGGCGCTGTTGAAGGCACTGCAGATGGGCGTGATCGCCGGGGCCGGCCTGGATGTCTATCTGAGTGAGGCCGATGCGGCATTCAAGCCGGTAACCCAGGCGCTGATCGAGCTGCCCAATGTCATCGCCACACCGCATTCCGCCGCCTCGTCGCGCGAGGGGCTGGACCGCACCAACATGGTGGCGGCGCGGTCGGTGGTGGCGGTGCTGGACGGGGGTGACCCCGCCGCCGAATGCATCGTCGCCGACGGGCGCGGGAAGTAGGTTTCCATGCATCAAAGAGAATTGCTGCGCGGCATGTTCGATGCCGCGGTGGGAAGCGCTTTGCCCCATCGCTGTGTCCCGCCCCACCTGCCTGCCCCGCCGAAGGGCCGCACCATTGTCGTCGGTGCCGGCAAGGCGGCGGCATCCATGGCGCAGGCGGTGGAACGGCACTGGCAAGGGGACATCGAAGGCGTTGTCGTCACGCGCTATGGCCATGCCGTGCCCTGCGGCCGGATCAGGGTGCTGGAGGCGGCACATCCCGTGCCCGACCAGGCGGGGGTGGCGGCGGCACGCGCCATCCTGGATACGGTATCCGGCCTGACGGCGGAAGATCTTGTGCTCTGCCTGATTTCCGGTGGCGGGTCGGCCCTGCTGCCGGCACTGCCGGACGGGGTGTCGCTGGCCGATGAACAGGCCCTGGCCCGTGCCCTGCTGCGCTCCGGCGCCACCATCGCGGAGATGAACCGCGTGCGCCGGCATGTGTCGCTGATCAAGGGGGGACGGCTGGCCGCCGCCGCAAGCCCGGCGCGGGTGGAAACCCTGATCATTTCCGACGTGCCGGGCGACGATCCCGCCATCGTCGCGTCCGGCCCGACGGTGGTGGATGGGTCGACGCCCCAGGACGCGCTGGCGATCATCGCCAAATACGGGCTGGAGGTGCCGGCCGGTGTGCAATCCTGGCTGGAAGGGCCTGGATGCGCGCCGCCCACCAACCTTCCGAACAGCCGCGTCACAATGGTTGCGACGGCACAGATGGCGCTGGAAGCGGCAGCCGATGTTGCGGCCAGGGCCGGCTGTACGCCGCTGATCCTGGGCAATGCCATCGAGGGGGAAGCGGGGACGGTGGGGCTGGTCCATGCCGGCATCGTCCGGCAGATCCGGGGTCATGGCCAGCCGGTCAAGTGCCCTTGCGTGCTGCTGTCGGGTGGGGAGACCACGGTCACCGTCAGAGGCAACGGGCGTGGCGGACGAAACGGGGAATTCCTGCTGGGCCTGCTGGCCGGGCTGGGCGACATGACCGGCGTTTCGGCCCTTGCCGCCGATACCGACGGCATCGACGGGACCCAGGACAATGCCGGCGCCATCATCGATGCCGGCACAATGGCCCGCGCCGGGCGGCTGAAGCCCGATGCCTGTCTGCGCGCCAACGATGCCTATGGCTTCTTCCAGGCCACGGGCGACCTGCTGGTGACCGGCCCCACCTTGACCAACGTCAATGATTTCCGCGCCATCCTGATAGAGGAGCCTGAAGCCCGATGAGCAAGCCCAATACCCATCGCATCGCCGTCATCCCCGGCGATGGCATCGGCAAGGAAGTGGTGCCCGAGGGCCTGCGCGTGCTGGAGGCGGTGGCCGCCAGATGCGGCATCGGCTTCGAATTCGACCATTTCGATTTCGCCAGCTGCGACTATTACCTGACGCATGGCAAGATGATGCCCGATAACTGGAAACAGCTGATCGGCGGCCATGACGCCATCTTCTTCGGCGCCGTCGGCTGGCCGGAAACAGTGCCCGACCATGTCTCCCTCTGGGGGTCGCTGATCCAGTTCCGCCGCGAATTCGACCAGTATGTGAATTTGCGGCCGGTGAAGCTGATGCCCGGCGTGCCCAGCCCGCTGGCCGGCCGCCAACCCGGTGATATCGATTTCTATGTGGTGCGGGAGAATACGGAAGGTGAATATTCCTCCATCGGCGGCCGCATCTTCCCGGATTCAGACCGCGAAGTGGTGGTGCAGGAAACGGTGATGACCCGGGTGGGCGTGGACCGTATCCTGAAATACGCCTTCGATCTGGCGCAGCGGCGGCCGAAGAAGCACCTGACCTCGGCCACCAAATCCAACGGCATCTCCATCACCATGCCCTATTGGGATGAGCGGGTGGAGGCCATGGCCAAGCATTATCCCGGCATCCGCTGGGACAAGTACCATATCGACATCCTGACCGCGCATTTCGTGCAGCATCCGGACTGGTTCGACGTGGTCGTCGCCTCCAACCTGTTCGGCGATATCCTGTCCGACCTGGGGCCGGCCTGCACCGGCACGATCGGCATCGCGCCCGCCGCCAATATCAATCCCGAACGGCGCTTCCCGTCGCTGTTCGAGCCTGTGCACGGCTCCGCCCCCGATATTGCCGGCAAGTGGATCGCCAATCCCGTGGGGCAGATCTGGTCCGCCTCCCTGATGCTGGACCATCTGGGGGAGACGAAAGCGGCCGCCATGGTGCTGAAGGCCATCGAGGATGTGCTGGCCCAGCCGCAATACCGCACCCGCGATCTGGGTGGTCCCGCCGATACGCGCGGATGCGGTCAGGCGATTGTCGATGCGTTGGGAAGTTAATGCTTGTCGCCCTCAAGCGCCGGGCGCCCACATCCGTGGGCTTGGCTTGCACGCGCATGGGCGCGCAGGCGCTCAACGCGCCAACCAGTCTATGATGCATTCCACACATCACAGACTGGTATTTCCCCCTACCCCAGCACGTGCTTTGTCAGGATGTTGCGCTGGATCTCGTTGGACCCGGCATAGATGGACCCGGCCCGGTCGTTTAGATAGCGCAGGGGGGCCAACGCCTGCCATTCCTCCCCCGCCACATGCCCGTCGGCGGGCGGGGTGTAACCGGGGATGGCGCCGCCCGGTGCGGTGGCGTGCGGCTGATAGGCCATGCCCGGCCTGCCCGCCGCCTCCAGCGCCAGATGGGTCAGCTTCTGGCTCAGTTCCGTGCCCAGCACCTTCAGCATCGATGCCAGCGCCCCGACGCTCCTGCCCTCGCCGGCTTCCGACAGCAGGCGGAATTCCAGCACTTCCAGCACATCCAGGCGGATGCACAGGGCCGCCAGCTTGTGCGCGAAATGCGGATCGTCGATCAGCCGGTCGGTGGCATCGCCCGGAACCTGGGCGGCGTTGCGGGCGATCTGGTCGGCCATCACCTGCATGGCGGGGGCATAGGGACCGCCGCGTTCGAATTCCAGCAGGTATTTGGCGACGTTCCAGCCCTGGCCCACAGGGCCCAGCGCATTGGCCTTCGGCACCCGGACATTGTCGAAGAACACCTGGTTCTGCACATGCTCGCCCGAGGTCATGATGATGGGCTGCACACTGATGCCGGGGCTGTCCATCGGCATCAGCAGGAAGGTGATGCCCTTCTGCGGCCGGTCCTCCTTGGCCGTGCGGACCAGGCAGAATATCCAGTTGGCATCATTGGCATGGGTGATCCAGATCTTCGACCCATTGCAGATGAAGTCGTCGCCATCGGCCACGGCACTGGTCTGCAGTGATGCCAGATCGGAGCCCGATCCCGGTTCGGAATAGCCTTGGCAGAAGAACACCTCCCCCGTCAGGATGCGCGGCAGGAAGAAGTCCTTCTGCGCCGGCGTGCCGAATTCCATGATGACATGGGCCACCATGTGGATGCCCAGGGCGACAAGGGCGGGGCGCCTGCCGCCACCCGCTCCCGGCTGAACAAATAATGCTGCGCCGTGGTCCAGTCGCAGCCGCCATGCTCTGGGCGCCAGCCGGGGGCGGCCCAGCCCTTCTCATGCAGGATATGCTGCCATTCCATGCCCTTGTCATGGTCGGCATAGACGCTGGTCATCAGGCGGCCGGCCCGCGCCACATCCGGGGGCAGCTTTTCGGTCAGGAATTGCCGCACCTCCGCCTGGAAGGCCAGTTCATCCGCACTCCAGTCCAGGTTCATCGCGGTCCCCCCAGCATGCGCGCCAGCCGTTGATTGATGACAGTTTCCGTATCCTTGACGATCCGGTCCACCAGTTCCTTGACGGTGGGGATGTCATGGATCAGGCCCTGCACCTGTCCGGCCGTCCAGATGCCATGGTCGACATCGCCATTGACCAGCCCGTCCAGGCCGCGCGCCCCCTTGACCAGATGCGCCACTTCCTCGAACGGCGCCCCGTCACGTTCCAGCCGCACCACTTCCCGGCTGATGGCGTTGCGGGCGACGCGGGCGGTATTGCGATAGGAACGGAAGATCAGTTCCGTCGCCCGCTCGTCATTGGCCACCATCGCCTGCTTGAAATTCTCATGCAGCGGTGCCTCGGCCGTGGCGCAGAAACGCGTGCCCATATTGATGCCGTCAGCCCCCAGCGCCAGCGCTGCCGCCAGCCCGCGCCCGTCTCCGAAACCGCCGGATGCCAGGATCGGTACCGTCACCTTGTCCGCCGCCGCCGGGATCAGCACCAGACCGGGCACGTCATCCTCTCCGGGATGGCCGGCGCATTCAAACCCGTCGATGGAGATGGCGTCCACCTCCATCCGTTCCGCCGACAGGGCGTGGCGGACAGCGGTACATTTATGGATGACCTTCACGCCATGCGCCTTGAAATGCGCCACATGCTCCTGCGGCTGAAAACCTGCGGTTTCCACGATGCGCACCCCGGCCTCGATGATGGCCTGACGGTATTCAGCATAGGGTGGGGGCTTGATCGAGGGCAGGATGGTCAGGTCGATGCCGAACGGCTTGTCGGTCAGGTCGCGTACCCGCGCGATCTCCGTCGACAGCGCTTCCGGCGTCGGCTGGGTCAGGGCGGTCAGGAAACCCAGCGCCCCGGCATTGGCCACGGCGGCGATCAGCTCCGCCCGGCCGATCCACATCATGCCGCCCTGGGCGATGGGATGTTCCACCCCGAACAGTTCGGTGAATCTGGTCTTGATCATCTCAACGCCCTTTCCAGCGGGGGGCACGCTTTTCCGCGAAGGCGCGCGGTCCCTCCTTGATATCGTCGGATTTCAGCAGCGCACGCAGGGCCGGATAGTCGCGCTGGTTGGCATAGGCCGCCACCATCGTCGCCTCATCCAGGCTGCGCATCGCCACCTGCTTGGAGGCGCGGATGGACATGGGGCTGAGCTGCAGGATGGCATCGGCCCAGCGCCGGGCGGCCGCCATCAGCTCGGCCTGCGGCACCACCTCGTTCACGAAGCCCAGCCGTTCGCCCTCGGCAGCGCCCACATGTCTTCCGGTCAGGATCATGCCCATGGCCTGTTTCAGCCCGATCTGGCGCGGCAGGCGCAGCAGGCCGCCGGCAATGGCTGCCAGCCCCACCTTGGGCTCCGGCAAACCGAATGTCGCATTCTCCGCCGCGATGATCAGGTCGCAGGCCAGCGCGATCTCGAATCCACCGCCCATCGCCACGCCATTCACGGCGGCGATCACCGGCTTGTCCAGGTCCCAGCGGGAGAGGCGCTGGTCACCGAACCCTATTTGGAAAGCGTCATTCTCTGCGGTTCACTGCTGACCCAGGCGGGTGGCGTGGCGGCGGATGGGCTGCTGTCCGGAATCGTGACAGGGGAAGTGCGGCCGGTGCCCGCCTTCGGGGAGAAGACATCGCGCCATGCCGTCCATGATGTGACGACGCGCGCGCAGCGCCAAGGCGACGGCTGGTGCCTGAACGGGGCGAAGGATGTCGTGGTGGGTGCGCCCCATGCCAGCCATTTGCTGGTCACCGCCCGCACCAGCGGCGAACGCCGCGACCGGCACGGATTGTCGCTGTTCATCGTACCCACCGACCATCCCGGGATCGAACGGCACAATTATCGCCTGATCGATGAACGCCCCGCCGCCGACCTGACCTTTCACGATCTGGATTTGCCCGCCGACAGCCTGTTGGGTAGCGAAGGGGACGCCCTGCCCCTGGTCGAACTGGCCCACGACACGGCCATCGCCGGCCTGTGCGCAGAAGCGGTGGGCATCATGCGCCGCATGCTGACCGACACGGTGGATTATACCAAGCAGCGCCGGCAGTTCGGGCAGCCGCTGGCCGGCTTCCAGGTGCTTCAGCACCGGATGGTGGACATGTACATGGCGCTGGAGCAGTCGATCTCCGCCGCCTACCTCGCCACCCTGCGGCTGGGCGCCGACCCGGTTACCCGCACGCGGGCGGTGTCCGCCGCCAAGGCGGTGATCGGCGACAGCATCCGCCAGATCGGCCAGGATGCCGTGCAGCTACACGGCGCCATGGGCATGACCGACGAGTTGCGCCTGGGCCATTATTTCAAGCGCGCGACGGTGATCGAGGGCCAGTTCGGCACCGTCGACCACCATGTCGCCCGCTATGCCACCACGCGCGCGGCCGGCTGATCACTTCACAAACGGTTCGATGCGGAAGGACACGCGCGTCGGTTCCAGCTTCGTGCGGTACTGGAAATGCGGCTGGCCGACATGGTTCCAGGTCGTATCCCCGCCCACGCCCCACTGCACCGCATCGACCAGCAAGGTGCCGTCACCATGCGGGACGATGTCGCTGGATTTCCAGGTGCCGGGGGGCCGGCGGTACAGGTCGGTATAGGGGAAGGCCAACGCGTTCATCATCAGGGGCTTGTCGCCCGTGACGCGCAGGCCCGACCCGCCACCCGACAGTTCCAGCCAGCGCACATCCACCTTGTTGCCCGTATCCTGGGGCCGCATATAGTCGTGGTTCTGGTCGGCCACCGCCCCCTGCCACAGGCCGATGGCGGCGGAACTCTTACGGTCGACATAGCTTTCGTGCGGCCCGCGCCCGTACCAGCGCAGATCCTTCAGACTGTCTGAGGTATTGTACCAGAGGCCCACGCGCACCGGCGGCGGCAGGTCATCCTTCAGCGGCGTCAGTTCACCCGTCACCAGCACCGACCCGTCACCTTCCATGACATAGGTGGTGGCAAAGCGCGCGGCACCCGCCCCCAACCCATGATCAACGCGGACCATGGCGCCATCACCCTGCTTGCCGGCGGCAATATTGCGCACATCGCGCGCTTCCGTCATCCGCTTCCAGCCGCGCTGCTGCGCCACGATGGCGGTGGCCGTGTCATTGTCGGTTTCGGCCCGGAAGAAATTGGGCGACCCGCCGGTCAGCAATATGCGCCCATCCTTGCCATAGCGCTTCACCAGGCCCGTGGCCTTGTCGATCACCAGTTCCGCCCCGGCGGCCGACAGGCGCACCTCCTCATCCCGCTGCTCCAGTGCGACCTTGCCCGACCGCGCGGCAATCTCCGCCGGGGAGGTGGCGAGCGTGAACTGGTCCCACCCGACCACATGGCCCGCCGGTACCAGGGGGATGGCCCCTTCGCGGGCGCGGACCCGGATGGTGACCAGATATTCCACCCCCGGCACCGGTTTCACCTTGGGCAGCGGCAGGGTGATCACTCCCTGGCCACGGGCGGGGATGGCAGGCGTCTCCACCTCCCCCTTGGCCAGCGGCGAACCATCGACCTCCACCACCCAATCCAGGCTGAAGCCCGACAGGTCGCGGAAATCGTGGCGGTTCAGCACGGTGACGCGGCCGGTGGCGGGATCGAAGCCTTCGAACTGCACGGGCGACTGGACCTTGGCCACCTCATACAGATGCGGGTTGGGCGTGCGGTCGGGCTGGATCAGCCCGTCACCGAATTCGATATCGCCGCCGGGGTTCGGGCCATATTCGCCGCCATCACCCCAGTAACGCTTGCCATCCTTGGTGTAGCGATACATGGACTGGTCCACCCAATCCCAGATGAAGCCGCCCTGCAGCTTTTCCGGATAACGATAGATCACATCCCAGTAATCCTTGAAATTGCCGCCAGAATTGCCCTGCATATGGGCATATTCGCACTGGATCATCGGCTGGGTGCGGGCCGGATCGGTGGCCCAGTCCACCATCTTCTCGATATCGTCATACATGGGCGCATAGATATCGACATAGGTGTTGGGCCGGTGGTCCCAATCCAGCGTGCCCCAGCCCAGGTAGGAGACGAGGCGGCCCGGATCGCGCTTGCGCACGGCGGCGGCGGCCTTCTCAAACGCCGGACCGATTCCCGCCTCGTTGCCCAGCGACCAGAAGATGATAGAGGGATGGTTCTTGTCCCGCTCCACCATGTTGACCACGCGGTCGATATGGGCCTGATCCCAGGCGGGATCGAAACCGATCTGCAGCTTCTCCCGCAATTCCGGGTTCTTGTTGGCATAATCCATATAGGCGTGGCTCTCGATATTCGCCTCGCCCATGACGTAGAGGCCGTACTCATCGGCCAGTTCGTACCAGCGCGGATCGTTGGGATAGTGCGAGGTGCGCACCGCGTTGAAATTGTTCTGCTTCATCAGTTCGATGTCGCGGCGCATGCTCTCTTCGGAGATGATGTGGAACGTCTCCGGATCATGTTCATGCCGGTTCACGCCGCGGATGGTGATGGGCTTGCCATTCACCTTCACCTGACCGTCCCGGATTTCCACGGTGCGGAAGCCGACACGCTGCGGCGTGGCCTGCAGCACGCGGCCCTGCGCGTCCAGCAACTCGACCAGGGCGGTATAGAGGTTGGGCGTCTCCGCCGTCCAGGACTTCACCCCCGGCACGGTCGCGTTCAAGGTGACGGTGCGTTCCGCCTTGCCCGACCCGACCCTCACCTGCTTGACCAGCACTTCCCGCCCGCCATCGAACAGGGTAACGCGCGCCGTGGAAGTCTGCTGCGACGGGGTGATGGCGACATCGACGGACAGGATGCCGTCGCGATAATCCTTGTCCAGGCCGGCGCGCACGAACAGGTCGCGGACACGGGTCTTGGGTGCGGCAACCAGCCGGACGGAGCGTTCGATCCCCGATACCCGCCAGAAATCCTGATCCTCCAGGTATGAACCGTCGGACCAGCGGAACACCTGGATGGCCACCATGTTGCGACCGGGCTTCAGGAAGCGGGTGACGTCGAATTCGCTGGGAAGCTTGCTGTCCTCTGCGTAACCCACCTTCTGCCCGTTGACCCAGACATAATAGGCGGCACCGGCGGCACCGATATGCAGGATGACATCCTGCCTGTCCCAGATTGCCGGCAGGTCGAAATCGCGACGGTAGGAGCCGACACTGTTCATCTCATGCGGGATCAGCGGCCGGTTGGGCGGGTGGGGATAGATCACATTGTTGAAACGCGCCTGATCGTACCCTTCGGCCTGCCACATGGCCGGCACCTTGATCTCCTTCCAGGCGGAGACGTCGTAATCCGGCTTCTCGAACCCGGCGGGCAGCGCCAGGGCGGAGGGGGAGAAGTTGAACTTCCACAGCCCGTCCAGCGACAGATGCCGCGCCGATGCCGCCCGGTTGCCGGCCAATGCCGCTTCCCGCGTCTCATACGGGAACATGGTGGCGCTGGCCGGCAGGCGGCCGCGTTCATTGACCACCGGGTTCTCCCAATCGGGGCGGGAGGGATCGATCTGCACCGGCTCCACCTTGGGCTCCGGCGCAGCATAGGCTCCGGTGGCGAAACCGACGGCCAGGGCCAGACCGGACAGGTATGCGGAACGCGACATCATCTCCCCCCGAATTGATTATCTGAGATCGTTACCTGGGTATGATTAGTATGATAATTTTTGGCAACAGAAATGATGCCGACGGGTCCCAACCGTTCCCCGCCCGCATGATTCTGTTTGCGCTGGCGCAAATTCGATCGATGCGTCCCGGCCTAGGATGGGGCTTGTCCTTATAGCCCCCGAGGCCCCGGAATGTCCGCCCGTTTTGAAGATATCTCGTCTCCACCGCCCGCCCGGCTGGCGCTTTTCGCCTATGGGTTCCGGCCCTTCTTCCTGGCGGCGGGGCTGCATGCCGTGGCCGCCGTCACCTCGTGGCTGATCGTGTTGCGCACCGGTGCCAGGCCACAGGGGCTGGGCGATCCCGTGGCCTGGCATGCGCATGAGATGCTGTTCGGCTTCGCTGCGGCCGCCATCGCCGGCTTCCTGCTGACGGCGGTGCCGAACTGGACGGGGGAGCGCGGCTTTGCCGGCGGACGGCTGATGGCCTTGGCCGGCCTGTGGCTGGCCGGCCGGCTGGCGCTGAACCCGCTGGCGCCGCTGCCGGCGGTACCGGCCGCGATCATCGATCTGGCCTTCTTCCCTTCCCTGGCCGCCCTGGTCCTGCCGTCGATCATCAAGGCGCGGACGAAGCGCAATTATGTGCTGGTGTTGTTGCTGGGGTTCCTGACGGTGGCCGGAGCGCTCTACCACCTGGACCGGCTGAACCTGCTGGCGGGGGCCTGGACCCATGGCAAGGCGCTGGGCATCGGCATGGTGTTGCTGATGGTGTCGCTGATCGGTGGCCGCATCGTCCCCTCCTTCACCAGCAGCGCCCTGCGCCGGATCGGACGACCCGTGGAGATCGCCCCCTTCGGCTGGGTCGACAGGGCGGCGCTGGCCGGCATCGTGCTGATGGTCGTGGCCGACATGGTGCAGCCTGACGGTATCCTGCCCGGCATCGCCGCCCTGGTGGCCGCCATCGCCCATGGGCTGCGCCTGTCGCGCTGGCATGGGCTGAAGACCCTGGGCCAGCCGATCCTGTGGGTGCTGCACCTGGCCTATGCCTGGATACCGGTGGGGCTGCTGCTAAAGGCGGCCTGGCTGCTGGTGGGGATCGGGCTGGGGCAGGCCTGGACGCATGCCATCACGGCGGGCGCCTTCGCCACCATGATCCTGGCCGTGATGTCGCGCGCGGCACTGGGCCATACCGGCCGCGATATCGTGGCGGCAAGGCCCACGGTGGCGACCTATCTGCTGCTGACGCTGGCGGCGGGCGTGCGGGTGGCGGCACCCGTCCTGCCCGACCCGATGCTGGCCCATGCCATCGCCGGCACCTGCTGGCTGGCGGCTTTCGGGCTTTACCTGCTGGTCTATGCTCCGATCCTGGTCCTGCCGCGCGCCGATGGTCGGCCAGGGTGAAAGCCCATGGCGTTTCGTCTATGCTGGCCGCTTCCGCAAGCCGGTATGATGACCCCATGGAAAAGCCCAAGCCCGATCCTTCCCTGCTGCGCGCCATGCAGATGTTCGCGGGCCTGGATGAACAGGTCCTGGGCGCGGTGATGGCGCAGGGCCAGGCGCGGCTGGTGCCCAAGGGCAGCATCGTCTTCAAGCAGGGCGACGTGGCCACCACCTGCCACGCCCTGATCGACGGGCGCATCAAGATCCAGCAGACCGGTCCCGACGGGCAGCAGGTGGTGGTGCAGTTCGTGGGGCCGGGGGAGATGTATGGCACGCTCGCCATGTTCCTGTCCGGATATCCCGGCGACGCCATCGCCGTCACCGACAGCGTGGAACTGGTCTGGTCGGTGGACAGCATGAAGGCACTGATGCTGGCCCACCCGCGCATCGCCCTGAACACCATGGCTATGCTGGGCAACCGGCTGGAAGATATGCACACCCGCGTCAGGCAATTATCCACCCAGCGGGTGGAACGCCGCGTCGCCTATACGCTGCTGCGGTTGGCGCGGCAGGCCGGGCGGGCGGTGGAAGTCGGGGTGGAGATCGACTTCCCCCTCACCCGCCAGGATCTGGCGGAGCTGACCGGCACCACCCTGCACACGGTCAGCCGCATCCTGTCCGCCTGGGAAAGTGCCGGCGTCACCGCCGGCGCGCGTCAGCATATCGTGGTGGTGAAAGCCGAGGCGCTTGTCGCCATCGCGGAAGACTTGCCCGCTCAGACCTGACCGGCCAACGCCGCCAGCCCGACCAGGGCAACCGCCCCGCCCAGCAGGCGCGGCAGCTTGCCGGCGATCCAAGCGCGGTGACGCAGCAGCAGCGCCGCACCCAGCGCGATCACCGACTGGATCACCGCCAGCCCCAGCAGGTAGACCACGATCGGCGTCGTCTCCGCCCCGAAGATCGACTCACCGTAAGCGTAGCCATGGAACAGGCCGGCAATCGCGAACAGCACGGCCCAGGCCGCCACGGGCAGGGCCCGGCCGCTGGCGATCGCCCCGCCGGCCACCAGCACCGACAGGCCCACGACGATCTCTGCCGCCGGCAGGTTCATGCCTGCGACATGCACGCCCACGCCCAGGCAGGACAAGGCCACGAACAGCACCGGCAGCATCAGGGGCAGCCGGGCAACGGCCACGGCCAGACCGGCGGCCAGGATGAAGGCCAGATGGTCCGGCCCGATGATCGGATGGCCCAGGCCGGACAGCAGACCCTGGGTGAAGGTGGCGGGCATTTCGCCATCCATCATGTGATGGGCGAAGGCCGGGCTGGCAGCCAGGACGACACTGGACAAGGCGGCGCCGCAGGCCGTGGCGCGGCGGAACAGAAGCGACATACTTCCTCCTTTGCGTCCTCCCTCCGAGGACGGTCTTGGCTATGGTTCCACCGGCAGGTCTCCTGGCTTGCGGCTGATGGCGCACCCGATCCGCCTTCCCGGCCTTGAAGGGGCCAGTGGCATGATGGACATGATGCTCGCCGCTCACAGTTGCGGGGGCAGCCGCGGCGCAAGGCTGGTGGAGGTCCGGCCCGTCCCGCGTTCCCTTTTCATGCCGGTATTGAAACCGGCAACCGTTGGAAGCGGCGGCACTATGGACCGGACCCGGCATGGTTGACAAGCGGGAGTGCCACCGGTCTATTGCCGGCCCATGACCGACCCGAACGCCCCCCGCCCCACCGTTTCTGTCTGCCGGTCCTGCCGGGGAAGCAATCCCGACCTGCCCCCCGAACAGCGGCCGGGTGTGGTGCTGTCCCAGGGCCTGTGTGCGGTGGAGCCCGGTGACGTTGCGGTGCAGGTGGTGGATTGCCTGGGCAATTGCAATCGCGGCCCCTCGGTGGCGCTGCAATGTGCCGGGCGCTGGCAATATCTGTTCGGGGAAATCGATCCCGTCACCGGCCCCGCCGACCTGCTGGCCGCCGCCCGCCTGCTGGCGGTATCGACGGACGGGCTGCTGCCCTGGCGCGAGCGACCGCCGGCCCTGAAAAAAGGCCTTATCGCCCGCCTGCCGCCGCTTCAGTCACCGTAACCGGCCTTCAACCGGGTCAGATCGGCGCGTGTGCTGTTGCGGCGCGGATGCCAGAGGCCGCGGCGCATGGCTTCCTCCAGCCGGGTTGCGATGTGCCCGGCTGCCGCCGGGTTCTCCGCTCGCAGGAAATCCGACACCGCGACATCGGCCACATAGGCATCGAACAACAGGTCGAACTGGTGCGACCGCACGGCGCCGGCCAGGGCGGCGAGCGCGAAGGCGCTGTCCACGGCCACCGCCATCTCCGCCGCTCCGGCATAGCCATGGCGCGTCATGGCGGCGATCCAGCGCGGGTTGGCGGCGCGGCCGCGCAGGGTTCGCGTCACTTCCTCCACCAGGGTCCGCACCGTAGTTCGTTCGGAGTCCGCAGTATCAAGATGGTAAATGGCCGGATCGGCTCCCAGACTTTCCGCCGCCGCCGCGAACCCGCCCTCGAACGCGATCATGCCGTCATTGTTCAGGATATCATTGTCGTGATGGTCCTGGGCATGCACCAGGGCGTCGCTGCCCTGTACCCGCCGGCGCCATTGCAGGGGCAGTGGTACACCGTCCAGCCCTTGCCCATAGGCATGACAGGAACCATCCAGATAGGAGGCCCCCAGTTCCGACCGTCCATGCCAGCCGCCATCGGCGATCAGCGCGCCCACGGCCCCGTCATAGGCACCGGCCGCCGCACCGAAGATACGCGCCGTCGCGTGCCGTTCGGCCACATCCACCGGCAGGCCCGTTGCCACCAGATCCCCCGCCTCCCGCCGCACATGCAGGGCCAGCGGGTTGATGTCCTCCCCCTCCGCCAGTGCAGCGACGGCCGCCACGGCGCGGTCGAACAGCGCCAGCTGCTGGGCAAACATGTCGCGGAACAGGCCGGAGATGCGCAGGGTGACATCCACCCGCGGTCTGCCTAGCACTCCGGCCGGCAGCAGTTCCATCCCCGTCACCCGGCCCGACGCCCCCTCCCAGCAGGGGCGCACGCCCAGCAGCGCCAGGGCCAGGGCCAGATCCTCCCCACCCGTGCGCAGGGCCGGACTGCCCCAGCAATCGACCACCAGCCGCTTGGGCCAATCGCCCTGGTCCTGCAAATGCCGGGTCAGCACCCCATCCGCCGCCTTCCAGCCCAGGGCCCAGGCGGTGGGCGTGGGCACGGCACGCGGATCGAGTGCAAACAGGTTGCGCCCGCTGGGCAACGTGTCGGCCCGGCCGCGTGACGGCGACCCGCCCGGACCCGGCCGCACGAAACGCCCGTCCAGCCCCGCCAGCAGCGCCGCCATCTCCGCATCGGCACTGGCGGCGATGCGTGGTGCGATCCGGTCATGCAGCCCGGCCAGGATGCAAGGCACACGGTCCCAGCCGGGATCGGGTCGGGCGGTACCGTCCAGCAGCGCCGCCGCCAGCCTTTCCAGCCCCGCCCGCACCCGGCCGCAGGTCAGGGGCACACCCTCCACCCAGGCGCCCAACGCCATGGGTATCCCTTGTATCCATGACGACTCCGGCGGGGCCGACATCAGGGCGCCGACATCATCGGTCAGGTCCATATCCAGCGCCAGGGCCGGCGGCAGGGCGGCGTCCGCCCCCTCCCCCCGTCCGCGCGGGAAGCGGGCAAGGGCGGCCAGCAGCCTTGCCTCGCCCTTCGCCTCCTGCCGGCGGCCGAAGACATGCAGCCCGTCGCCGATCTGCATATCCTTGATATCGCAGAGATGCGCATCCAGCCGCGTCAGCATGGATTCCGGATCGGCATCGGGCGTGAAGCCCAGATCGGCCGCCACGCCCGTGCCCCAGGCCAGTTCCAGGATACGGTCACGCAGCGGCGGCAGGCGGCGCGGGTCCAGGCTGGCCGCCTGCGCGAACTCATCCAGCGCCTGTTCCAGGGCGGCCAGATCGCCATGCAGCCCCGCCGGCATCGGCGGCGGCGGCAGGTGCCCGACCAGCACGGCCCCCAGCCGGCGGCGAGCCTGCACCCCCTCACCCGGATTGTTCAACACGAACGGGTAGAGGCAGGGCACCGATCCCAGCGCCAATTCCGGCCAGCAATCCGCCGACAGCGCCACCGCCTTGCCCGGCAGCCATTCCAGCGTGCCATGCGCCCCCACCTGCACCATGGCATGGATGGCGATGCGCTGGCGCAGCCAGAGATGGAAGGCCAGATAGCCATGGCTGGGCGGGGTATCGGGATCGTGATGCTGGCTGCTGGAAAGCAGTCCATGCCCACGCGATGGCTGCACCGCCACCAGCACTTTGCCGCAGCGGACAACGGGGAAGCGGAACCCGTCCCCGGCGAATAGCGGGTCACTTTCCTCAGTTCCCCAGGTGCCATTGATACGCCCGCGAACCCCATCACCGGCCAGCAGGCGATAATCCGCCAGCGACAGCGCCGCCCAATCCGGTGCCGGACCGGCCAGCGTCACCATCATACCGTCCGGCGCCGGGGCCGCATCATACCCCGCCGCGCCCAACGCCGTCAGGATCGCCCCAACGCTGGCCGGCGTGTCCAGCCCCACGGCATAGCCCACGCCGCCCCGCCCCGGATAGTTGGACAGGACCAGCGCCAGCCGCCTTTCGGCCTTGGGCGTACGGGCCAGCAGGGCCCAGGCCGCCACCCGGTCGGCCAGGGCGTCGATCCGGTCGGGCAGCGGCCGGCTGACCACCGGCGCATATTGCAGGTCGGGATCGAACAAAGCTTCCGCCTTGAAGGCCACGGCCGGGCCGGGGCAACGCCCATCCATCTCCGGCAGCACGATATTCATCGCCAGATCGGCCGGCCCCAGTCCGGCGGTGCCCGCCCGCCACGCTTCCTGTGTGCCGATGGACAGAACCATCTGCAGCACCGGCGCATCGGCCGCATCCAGGGGCGAGATGTCGGCCCCCGGCGCGATTGCGGAGAAGCCGGTGGCATTCAGCACGACAGCGGGCCGCAACCGCGCCAGTTCCCCAGCCAGCCAGGGTGCCGCCGCCACATCCTTCAGGCTGGCGGCATGGAACAGGTGCGGCGCCAGCCCGCGCGCCGCCAGCGCATCGGCCATGGCATGCACGGGCTCCACATCGCCGGCCTGCAGGTGGGAGCGGTAGAAGACCAGGGCCACGGGCGGCGCCTCCGCCGCCACCGCCCCCGACCAGCCCGTATAGTGACCGAAGCGGGGCAGCGGCGCCGGCTCCCGCCATTGCGCGCCATGCCCCGTCAGGCTGGCGGCATAGGCCAGCATATGGGCGGTATTGTCGATGCCGCCCTCCTGGAAATAGGACCAGAGCCGCCGCGCCACCGGCAGCGGAACGGTGCCTGCTGCATCAAGTGCGGCATCGGCCGCATCCTCCCCCGGCAGGGCCGCCAGCATCACCCCATGGTGGCGACAGGTCTCCGTCAGCCGTTCCAGCCCATAGCGCCAGTACCCCGCCCCGCCATTCAGCCGCAGGATGACCAGCCTCGACCCGGCCACCACCTTGTCCAGATAGAGATCGACCGACAGCGGATGGCCCAGCCGCGACAGGTTGGCCAGCCGCAGGTCGGGCAGGCGATGGCGTTCCCGCCGCCACGCCGCCGCCGTCACCGACAGGTCGCTGCTGGAAAAGGACAGCAGCACCAGCGTGGCCGGGCTCTGTTCCAGATCCTCGGTCGTCGGCGGTGCCGCTAGATCGACCTCTCGGGTCGGCAGCAGATGCATGGGGGATCAGCCGGCCAGGGCCAGCGTCACCGCATCCTGGTCGATACCGTGTTCAGCGATCACCACCAGCCGCGACCGTTTCTCCTCCCCCGGACGCCACAGCCGGTCGAAACCGGCCTGCACCCGGCCGCCCACGCCCTGGACCAGCAGGCGCATAGGCTTGCCCGGCACCTCGACAAAGCCCTTCAGGCGCAAGATGGCGAAACGGTCGGCGACATCCGCCAGCTTTTCCGCCAGCGCCGCCGGGTCGGGCTGAGCCGGGATATCGACGGTGAAGCTGGTGAAATCCTCATGATCATGGTCATCCTCGCCATCATGATGGCTGGGACGGTTGGCCAGATCATCCTCCGCCGCCGCACCCACACCCAGCAGGACGCGCGGATCGATGCGGCCTTCCGATGCGTGCAGGATGCGGCTGCGCGGTACCTCGGCCCGGACCAGGGCGTCGATCGCCGGCAGGGTTTCCGGGGCCACCAGATCGGTCTTCGACACCACGATCAGGTCGGCGCACAGCAGCTGGTCCTCAAACACCTCCATCACCGGCGTGTCATGGTCGACGATGCCGGCGGCGTCGCGCTGCGCCGCCAGGGTGGCGGGATCGGGGGCGAAGCGGCCGGCCGCCACGGCATCGGCATCCACCACGGCGACGACGCCATCCACCGTCACGCGGGTGCGCACGTCGGGCCAGTTGAAGGCCTGGACCAGCGGCTTGGGCAGGGCCAGCCCGCTGGTTTCGATGATGATATGGTCGGGCGGAAGTGGCCGGGCCAGCAGCTTCTCGATCGCCGGCACGAAATCATCGGCCACGGTGCAGCACAGGCAGCCATTGGCCAGTTCGATGACGTCATCCTCCGCACAGGCTTCGATCCCGCAGCCGCGCAGGACGGCGCCATCGACACCGACATCGCCGAATTCATTGATGATCAGGGCCAGCCGGCGCCCATCGGCATTCTCCAGCAGATGGCGGATCAGCGTGGTCTTGCCGGCGCCCAGGAAGCCGGTGACGATGGTGGCCGGCACCTTGCCGGCCGGTTGGGTACGCGACATGGGACATCTCCTCTGCCCGCCGCCCCGGCGGGTTGGATTGCATCACATGCGCCGGCAGGTCTCCTGGCTCGCGGGTCAAAGCGCCCTATCCGGCCTTCCCGACCCTGGCGGGGTCAGTGGCATGGGTGGGTGAAGCGCATCACCGCCTACAGTTGCGGGGGCAGCCGCGGCATCGGGCCGTAAGGCCCTGAACCGCATTCCCTATTCTCCCCGGCCTTGGCCGCCGGGGCACCGTCGCGGGCCGGATCGTGCCCGGCCCGGTGCCGGGAAGCAACAGGGAAAGCGGTGGGACAGGCTGCGACGGGCCTGTTAGGGTGCATAACCCCACCTTTCCCCAAGGGTCCGTCCGCAATGTCGCCGCCGCAGGTTTCCGTCGCCATCCCCATCACCTGTCACGACGGGACGAAGGAGATCCAGGCCCTGTTCCGCATCGACGGGTTGGTGGCGCAGGGCACCAAGGGCTGGTCCTGCATGGTCCATTTCGAACCCCTCATGCGGCCGGTCACCGTCTGGGGCACGACCCCGCTGGACGCGCTGCGCAACGCCGTCATCGCGGGCGAAGGGCAATATTCCTACCTGTCACGCCGGGTGACCTTCCAGACTTCTTTCCAGGGAAGCGACCTGTTCTTCGCCTGACACTCCCTTCAGTCGAAGAAGCGCTTCGCCTGTGCGGGTGACGGCACCAGACAGAGTTCCCGCTTGCCGAACAGGCGGTAACGGTTATCGGCCAGCCGGTCATAGAGCCAGTCGGTCAGCGCCAGGGGCAGCAGCCCGAACACCCTGGCCCAGGACCAGGGGGCCCGCAGCCGCCGGGCCAGCCGGAAGGCCGCCTTCGACCGCAACGATGCCTCCCCACCCTCGATATAGACGAAGCTGTTGGTCAGGTGCGGCATGCCGATGGCGGCCAGCACAGCCTGCCCCGCCGCCGACTGCACGGCCGCGAACAGGATTTCCTGATCCGCCTCCGTCGCCAGGATGAAGCGCACCGATCCGTTGCACAGATTGCACACCCCGTCGAACAGGCAGGTCGGCCCGCGCAGCAGCCGGTCCAGAACGGCCGGGTCCATCTCCGTGGTCATCGCAGCCCCATCCTGTCCAGCTTCTTCAGCAAGCCCACACGCGACAGGCCCAGCAGGCGGGCGGCATGGGTGTGGTTATGGCCCGTCTCCTCCAGCGCCTGGATGATCAGGCGGCGCTCCAGGGCCGCCACCTCATGCTCCAGCGTGCGTCGTCCGGTGGGCGGGGCTTCGGCGGCGGGCACTGCCGCCTCTTCCCCCGCCGCAAACGCCAGATCGGCGGCATCCAGCAGCCGCTCACCGCCATCCCCCGGTCCGGCCAGGGCGGCGGCACATTCCACCAGGGCGCGCAATTCGCGCACATTGCCGCGCCATTCCCGGCCCGCCAGCCAGTCCAGCGCATCGGGCGTGAAACGGGCGGGTGCTGCCGCCATGCGGCGCAGGAACAGGGTGGCCAGCACCGGCACATCCTCCGGCCGTTCGGCCAGGGGCGGGGTGCGCAGCACCATGCCGCGCAGCCGGTAATAAAGATCCTCACGGAACCGCCCCTCCGCCACCATCGCCTCCAGGTCGCGATGGGTGGCGGCGACGACACGGGTATCGGCCTTGCGCGGCTCGCGCCCGCCCACCGGCTGATAGGTGCCTTCCTGCAGGAAACGCAGCAGCTTCACCTGCATCGGTGCCGGCATCTCCCCCACCTCGTCCAGGAACAGGGTGCCGCGATGGGCGGTTTCCACCAGACCCGGCCGGTCGGCATGCGCACCTGTGAAGCTGCCTTTCAGGTGGCCGAACAGCTCGCTTTCCAGCAGTTCGGCGGGGATGGCCCCGCAATGGACGGGAACGAAGGGCTGGTCGCGGCGCCCCCCGCCCTGGTGCAGGGCACGGGCCACCAGTTCCTTGCCCGTGCCGCTGGGCCCCAGCACCAGCACCGGCACCTGTGTGGGCGCGATGCGGCGCACCAGGTCGCGCAGCCGTGCCAGGGCGGCGCTGATACCCACGATGCCCAGATCATCGGCACCGCCCGCCGCATCGCGCAGCCGGCGTAGCTCCGCCACCAGCCGCCCGCGCTCCAGCCCCCGTTCCACGACGACGCGCAGCAGGTCGGGTTCCAGCGGCTTGCCCAGGAAGTCCCAGGCTCCACGCTCAACCGCCCGCAGCGCCAGCGCATGGTCGGCATGGCCGGTGATCACCACCACCGGTGCCGGCGCGAAGCGGGGGATCAGTTCCAACCCTGCCACCGGGTCATGGTGCGGCGGCATGGACAGGTCCAGCAGGACAAGATCGGCCGGCTGCTTTTGGAACGCGGCGGTGGCCGCCGCCCCGTCACCGGCCACCGCCACCTCATGCCCGAAGCCGCGCAGCCAGGCCGCCCCCAGGCGCTGGAAGGCCGGTTCATCATCCACCAGCAGGATGCGCGCCTGGCTCATGTCCGGTCCTCCGTCCCATCGGGAAATGTCAGGCACAGGCAGGTGGACCAGCCCGGCCGTGTCACCAGCGATGGCGATCCGCCATGGGCCTCCATGATGCGGGCGACGATGGCCAGCCCCAAGCCCGTTCCGCCCGGCCGGCGCGATACGAAGGGCTGGAACAGCCGGTCGCTGATATCCGCCGGCACGCCCGGCCCATCATCGCAGACCATGATGCGCACCGCTCCCGCCGCGCGCTCCGCGATCACCGCCAGCCGCGTGCCATGGGCGGCGGCATTTTCCAGCAGGTTGACCAGCGCCTGGCGCAGCCGGCGCGGATCGGCGCGGATGGTCAGGGCCGGATCGATCTCCCGCTCCACCTTCAGGCCCGGCAGCCCCGACAGGGCCATATCCACGGCATCGGCCACCGGCATGTCGTGTAGGTCCGGCCGCGCCGTACCGGCATAATCCAGCACGTCGCGCACCAGCATCTCCATACGACCCAACTGCTCCGCGATCTCCGCCCGCACGTCGGGCGCGGTGCCGGCCGCGGCCATGGCGATGATGTTCAACGGGTTGCGCAGATCATGCGCCACCGTGGCCGCCAGCTGCCCCAGTTCCACCAACCGCGCCTCCTGCTGGCGCCGGCGCTCCGCCCTGGCCAGGACCTCGGCATGGTCCAGCCGCCCGGCCGCATCGGCCAGACAGCCCGCGAACAGGCCGGCGGCATGACGCGGCCCCGGCGGGGCATCATCCCAGCCGGCCAGATCGCAGCGCCAGCCGGCCTCATCACGCGACAGCACCAGGGCCGGCACCGACCCCACCGCTTCCCGCCGCACATCGACGGGCAGTCCCAGTCGCCCGCCGATCAGGGTGGCGGCTTTGTCCAGCAACTCCGTCCAATCCGTGGGCCGCGCCAGATCCTGCCGCCATTCCGCCAGATTACCGGCCCGCACCTCCCCACCGGGAAACACCAGCCGGTCGGCCAGCCGGCGCAGCGGTGCCATGGCGGCCACCCCGGCCATTGTCATCAGCAGCATCAGCAACCAGATTTCCACGAACCCATCGGCCAGGATGCCGCGCATCCCCCCGGCCACCACCGGCAGCACACCCACCAAGGTGCCACCCGCCGCCATCAGCCCCATCAGCAGCAGCCAGACCAGCGTCCGCCGCGCCCACAGGTTCACATCCATCAGCTGGTAGCGCAGGATGCCATAGACCAGCGCCACGCCGTAAAGCGGCATGCCCAGCACCGGCCAGGGATAGGCATCGATGCCCAGCGCCGGAAAGGCGAAACCGGTCAGGCTGGCCAGCCCGACCAGGCTGGAGGCACCGATGGCCAGTGCCTGGCGCCGCCGCTGCCCCGTCAGGTGCAGCCAGCCCTGGAACAGCCGCAGATGCCCAAGGATGGACAGCAGGCCGCAGACCCCGACGACCACCCAGCCGGCGGCACTGGGGATGAAGACCCCGGCAAAGCCGCGCCACTGCATCACCCGCCCCGGATCGACCAGCAGCCCCAGCAATGTCGCCGCCCCCGCCAGCCCATAGGCCATGCGCGCCAGCGGCCCCGCCGCCCCGCATCGCACGAAGGCCAGCACCAGATGCACGAACACCGCCGATGGCAGCGGTGCCAACGCCACCAGCACGCCGACCAGCGCATCGCTGTCCGGCCCGATCAGCGGCGGCAGGGCCTGCCCCAGGCTCCACACCGCCACACCCAGCAGGAACAGGGCCAGCAGCCGCGCGCCCGGCACGGGTGCCGCCTTGCGCAACAGCAGCAGGGCAAGCGCGATGCCGGCCAGGGCCGACAGTGCCAAAGCCGCGACATAGGACAGGACGGGGATCGTGGTTTCTGTAAACATCGTTGACAGTATCCTATCAGGAACCGTTCACGCCGTTAACAGTGCTCCAGGCCCGATCGGGCCGAAAGCACCGGAAACCGGCCTTCACAACGCCTGAACAGCACATGGCATGCCAATCGCAATAAGGGACCCGAGGGCCGACACAGGGTTGGCCCGAGAGGACGCAACGGAGACTGTCATGACGTCGCTTTCCCTGACCCTTCTGGGCTGGTGCATCACCCTGTCCCTGTCGGCCCTGGCGGCGGCCGCGCTATGGCGCCCGCTGCTGGTGCTGCTGGGTGAACTGTGCGGGACCGAGCAGCGCTCGCGCTTCTGGACCATCTGGTCGGTAGCCATGGTCATGCTGGTGCCGCTGCTGACCGTGTCGGCCATGGACCTGGAGGGCGACGCGGTGCAGGTGCTGCGCGGTATCATCTTTTACGCCGTGGGGGGTATCGTGCTGGCGCTGCTGGGCATGGGATACGCGGTCTGGACGCGTACGCCGCGTCCGGAGAACAATCATGGCCATTATCCCGAACCCGTCCATCCGGACGTGGTCGCCGCCATCCGCCGGGAGATGCCGTGATGCGTGTCCTGATCATTGGTGCCGGCGGCTTTGTCGGCCGGCACCTGCTACCGAACCTGCGGGATGAAGGGATGGAAATCATCCCCACCGGCCGTTCGCCCGACCGTCTGCGCCGCCTGTTCCCCGGTTGTCCCGTGCAGCAATGCGACCTGTCCCGTGACAGGGCGGCCGACTGGCTGCCCCGGCTGGCCGGCATCGATGCCGTCATCAATCTGGCGGGTCTGATCCGTGATGGTGCTGGTGGCTTCGATGACGTGCACGAACAGGGGGCCAAGGCGCTGTTCGATGCCTGCCTTGCCGCCGGTGTCCGCCGTGTCATCCAGGTCTCGGCCCTTGGGGCGGACGAAATGGGGACCAGCGCCTATCATCGCAGCAAGAAGGCCGCCGACGACCATCTGGCTTCCCTGGACCCGGAAGGCGGGCGCATGGACTGGGCGGTGCTGCGCCCGTCGCTGGTCATCGGACGCGGTGGGGCCAGCACGGAGATGCTGGCGGCCTTGGCAGCAGCACCCCTGCCGTTGCGCCTGGGTCCCGGCGACTGGCGGGTGCAGCCGCTGCATGTCGATGATCTGGTGGTGATCATCATCCGCCTGCTGCACCGGAGGGAGCCGTTCGCGGGCCGGCTGGACTTGGTGGGGCCGGAACCGATGACGACGGATACGCTGACCCTGACGCTGCGCCGCTGGCTGGGCCTGCCGCCCGCCCGCTTCCTGCCCCTGCCCCGGCCGCTGCTGGCCCTGGGAGCGGCACTGGGTGACAGGTTCGGGTTTGGTCCCGCCTCGCGTGACAGCTTGGCCATGCTGGCGGCGGGCAATGTCGGCGATGACAGCGCCGTGCGCGCGTTCCTGGGCCGGCCCGCCCGGCCGCTGGCCCAGGCGCTGGCACGCCATCCCGCCATGGCGGCGGACCGCTGGCGGGCACGGTTGCTGCCGCTGGCCACACCCATCCGCCTGCTGCTGGCCGCCATCTGGATCTGGACGGGCATCGTCTCGCTGGGCCTTTACCCGGTGGAAGGCAGCTACGCCCTGCTGGCCCCACTGGGCCTGACGGGATTATCCGCGACCCTGGCGCTTTATGGCGGGGCCTTGCTGGATTTGGGTCTGGGTTTGGCGCTGCTGCTGCGCTGGCGGCCCGTCGCCATTGGGGCGGCGCAGCTGGCGCTGATGGCCGTCTACACGGCCTTGATCAGCCTGTACCTGCCCGACCTGTGGCTGCACCCGTTCGGGGCGATTTCGAAGAACCTGGCCGTGGCCGGCGCCACGCTGGCCATGATGGCGATGGAGGCGGAGCATGGATGACTATATCCTGCTGAAATATGTCCATATCATCAGCTCCACCCTGCTGTTCGGCACCGGCCTGGGCACGGCCTTCCATGGTTGGATGGCCAACCGGTCGGGCAACCTGTCGGCAGCCGCCGTGGTCAACCGCAATGTCGTGTGGGCCGACTGGATTTTCACTACACCGGCCGTCATCGCCCAGCCGGTGACAGGCGTCTGGCTGGCCCATATCACCGGATATCCGATGGATAGCGGCTGGCTGCTGGCGGCCATCCTGCTCTATCTGCTGGTCGGCGCCTGCTGGCTGCCGGTGGTGTGGCTGCAGATCCGCATGCGGCGGATGGCCGAAGCCGCCCTGGCGGCGGATACCGACCTGCCGCCGCTTTACCACCGTTACGCCGCCTGGTGGTTCGCCCTGGGCTGGCCCGCCTTCATTGGTGTGCTCGCCATCTTCTATCTGATGATCGCCAAGCCGGAGCTTTGATCATGACGCAAGACATCCCGCTTTTCCGCCGCCTGTTGGGCCCCGCCATCGACCAACTGCCCGACGCCGTGCGCCGTACCCATGACCGCACCGGCCGGCTGGAACTGTCCGGTCTGGCCCAGATCGACACCAGGCCGGGTCCGATCCCCTGGCTGCTCTGCGCTCTGCTGGGCCTGCCGGCACCCGGCCGCGACGTGCCCGTCACCATCATTTTCGAAGCGACAGCCGACGGGGAGCGCTGGGAACGCCGCTTCGCCGGCCGCCGCTATGCCAGCATCCTGACCGAAGGCAAAGGCCGCGATGCCGGGCTGCTGGTGGAACGGATGGGGCTGGTCACCAACCTCTTCCAGGTCACGGCCACCCCCGACGCGCTGCACCTGACGTTGGTGGGCTGCCGTTCGCTGGGCGTGCCCATGCCGCGCTGGCTGGCGCCCCGCTGCCCGGCGGTGGAACGGCAGGAAGAGGACGCCTTCAGTTTCGATATCCCCATCGACCTGCCCTGGCTGGGCCGGCTGATCCATTACCGGGGCCGCGTCGCATAGGGTATTG